>JAFIFU010000016.1 GCA_020831885.1 Ectothiorhodospiraceae bacterium | reverse complement strand
GACGATGGCGGAAGAAAATCAAAGCATTTCGTACTACATCAATCACCATCTCACCAACTGGAAGGTCGGCGACGGCTTCTGGGCAATTCATGCCGACTCCCTGATCGTCGCCTTTCTGCTGGGGGCGCTGTTCTGCTGGGTTTTCTGGATGGCCGCCCGCAAGGCCACGGAGGGCGTTCCCGGGGGGTTGCAGAACTTCGTGGAAATGTCGGTGGAAGTGGTCGAGGGCTTCGTCAAGGATACGTTTCCCCAGAAGAACCGCATGGTGGCTCCGCTGGCGCTGACCATCTTCTGCTGGGTCTTCCTGATGAACCTGATGGATCTAGTGCCCATCGATCTGGCGCCGGAGACCATGCACGCCCTGGGCTGGGACTACTTCAAGATCCTGCCCACGGTGAACATGAACATCACCTTCGGCCTGTCGCTTTCAGTGCTGGCGCTGATCATCATCTACAGCATCATGTACAAGGGCGGCAAGGGCTACCTGCACGAACTGTTCTTCCATCCGTTCAACCACTGGTCGCTGTCCTGGTTCAACTTCGCGCTGAACATCGTCGAGACGCTGGCCAAGCCCCTTTCCCTGTCGCTGCGACTGTTCGGCAACCTGTATGCGGCGGAACTGATCTTCATCCTGATCGCCACGCTCACGCTGAGCTACGGTCTGTTTGAAGTCTTCACCAGCCTGGGCGGGATCTTCCTGCTCGTCGGGCAGGTGATCCTGGCGACCATCTGGGCCATTTTCCACATCCTGGTGATTCCGTTGCAGGCATTCATCTTCATGATGCTGTCCCTGGTCTATCTGAGCATGGCCGCGGAACACCACTAGCTTTGATTTTTCTGAATCACCGTGACTTAACGACACCACTCGGAGGTACGTAATGGAACTCGCTAGCCTGATTGCCCAAGTGCAAGGCATGACCGTCATCGCCGTTGCCGTCATCCTCGCCGCCGGCGCCGCTGGGACTGCCCTGGGCTTTGCCATCATGGGCGGCAAATTCCTGGAAAGCATTGCCCGTCAGCCCGAACTGGCCCCGATGCTGCAGGGCCGTATGTTCCTGCTTGCCGGTCTGCTCGACGCCGTGTCCATGATCGGTGTGGCCATCGCGCTGCTGTTCACCTTCGCGAACCCGTTTGTGGGTGCTGTGACCGCCGCTGCCGGCGCATAACCGTCTGACCACGGCAACCCACTGTAACCGGCACGGGAGGTGATGGCATGGAGATCAATGCCACGCTCTTGGGCCAGATGATCGCATTCGCGATATTCGTCTGGTTCACCATGAAGTTCGTATGGCCGCCCGTTTCACAGGCCATGCGTTCGCGCCAGGAAAAGATCGCTGAAGGCCTGGCGGCTGCCGAACGCGGCCGCAAGGATCTGGAGCAGGCGGAGTCTGAGAAGGGCGAGCTTCTGAAGGAAGCCCGACAGAAGGCCAACGAGATCCTGGATCAGGCCAACAAGCGGGCCAACCAGCTCATCGACGAGGCGCGTGAAGCCGCCAGAAAGGAAGGCGAGCGTCAACTGGCCCAGGCCCAGGCGCAGATTGAACAGGAGCTGAACCAGGCCAAGCAGGAGCTGCGCGAGCAGGTTGTCACGCTTGCCGTGACCGGTGCCACCAAGGTGCTGGGCCGTGAAGTGGACGCCAAGGCGCATAATGACCTGTTGAACGACCTGGCCAAGCAACTCTAAAAGGCGGATACCGATGGCGGATTTTCAAACCATCGCACGGCCCTACGCGCAAGCGGTATTCAAGCTGGCCCGGGAACAAGGCCGGCTGGCCGAATGGTCCGAAATGCTGCAATTTCTCGGTCAGGTGGCCGCGGATGAGCAGATGCAGACCCTGCTCGCCAGCCCCCGCTTCTCCGGGCAGCAGTTGGAAGCGCTGTTTCTGGATATCTGCGGTGACCGGCTGGACGACGCCGGCAGGAACCTGTTGCGCCTGCTGGCGGAGAACAGGCGCCTGATCGCGCTGCCAGACATGGTTCGGCAGTACGAGTCGCTGCGGGCCACGGAAGAAGGCACGCTGAAGGCCCGCCTCATTTCCGCCCACCCGGTGGAAGACAAGGTCCGCGCCGATCTCGCCCAGGCACTGGGCAAGCGGCTGCAGCGCAAGGTGGAGCTTGAGTCGGAAATCGACGAGAGCCTGCTGGGCGGCGCAGTGATTCGCGCAGGGGATTTGGTTATCGATGGTTCGGTGCGTGGCCGCCTCAAGCGGCTGGCCTCCAGCCTGAACCGCTAAGGGGACGACTCCTATGCAACTCAAAGCTTCGGAAATCAGCGATCTTATCAAGCAGCGCATCGAGAAGTTCGATGCGGTGGCCGAAGCCCGCAACGAGGGGACGGCCGTCTCCGTTCAGGACGGTATCGTCCGCGTCGCCGGGCTGGCCGACGTCATGCAGGGGGAAATGCTCGAATTTCCCAACGACACCTTTGGCATGGCGCTGAACCTGGAGCGGGACTCCGTCGGTGTGGTGGTGTTGGGTGACTACCTGCACATCTCCGAAGGTGACCCGGTCAAATGCACCGGCCGCATCCTCGAGGTTCCGGTGGGCGAAGCCCTGCTGGGGCGCGTTGTGGATGCCCTGGGCAACCCCATCGACGGCAAGGGCGCGATCGAGGCCCAGGCCACCTCGCCGGTGGAAAAGGTGGCTCCCGGCGTTATCGCCCGTCAATCGGTGGATCAGCCGGTGCAGACCGGGCTCAAGGCCATCGACTCCATGGTTCCCATCGGGCGCGGGCAGCGTGAGCTGATCATCGGTGACCGCCAGACCGGGAAGACGGCCGTCGCGATCGACACCATCATCAACCAGAAGGGTAGCGGCGTTAAGTGCATCTACGTGGCGGTGGGTCAGAAAGCCTCCTCCATTGCCAACGTGGTACGCAAGCTGGAAGAGCACGGTGCGATGGAGCACACCATCGTGGTGGCGGCCGGCGCCTCCGAGTCCGCCGCCATGCAGTTCATCGCGCCCTACGCCGGCTGTGCCATGGGCGAGTATTTCCGCGATCGCGGCGAAGACGCGCTTATTGTCTACGATGACCTGACCAAGCAGGCCTGGGCCTACCGTCAGGTGTCCCTGTTGCTGCGTCGTCCTCCCGGGCGTGAAGCCTACCCCGGTGACGTTTTCTACCTTCACTCCCGGCTGCTGGAACGGGCGGCCCGGATCAACGCCGAGTATGTGGAGAAGATCACCAACGGCGAGGTGAAGGGCAAGACCGGTTCCCTGACGGCGCTTCCCATCATCGAGACCCAGGCCGGTGACGTGTCCGCTTTCGTGCCGACCAACGTGATCTCCATCACCGACGGCCAGATCTTCCTGGAAACCGACCTGTTCAACGCCGGTATCCGGCCGGCCATCAACGCCGGTATCTCGGTGTCCCGGGTGGGCGGCGCCGCACAGACGAAGGTCATCAAGAAGCTCGGCGGCGGCATCCGGCTGGCCCTGGCCCAGTACCGGGAGCTGGCGGCTTTTTCCCAGTTCGCTTCCGATCTGGACGAAGCCACCCGGAAGCAGTTGGAGCGTGGTCAGCGCGTGACCGAGCTCATGAAGCAGAAACAGTATTCCCCGCTTTCCATTGCGGAAACCGCGGTGTCGCTGTTCGCTGCCAACGAGGGCTATCTGGACGATCTGGAACTGGAAAAGGTCGGGCCGTTCGAAGCGGGGTTACACAAGCACCTGAACAGCAACTACGCCGAGCTTGCCCAGAAGATCAACGAGACCGGCGACTTCAACGACGATATCGAGGGTCAGCTTCGGAAGCTGGTCGATGAGTTCAAGTCCCAGGGCTCCTGGTAAACCGGAAGAGGTAGTCCGATGGCCGGCGCAAAAGAGATCCGCACCAAGATCAAGAGCGTGCAAAGCACGCAGAAGATCACCAGCGCCATGGAAATGGTGGCAGCGTCCAAGATGCGCTCCGCGCAGCAGCGGATGCAGGCTGCCCGCCCTTACTCCGACAAGATCCGCACGGTGATCGGCCACCTGGCCAAAGCGGATCCGGAGTACCGGCATCCGTTCCTGGTGGAGCGCGAAGTCAAGCGGGTCGGCTTCATTCTGGTGACCTCGGACCGCGGGCTCTGCGGCGGCCTGAACAGCAACCTGTTCCGGCAGCTCCTGCCGAAGCTCCGGGAGTGCGAGGAGCGGAACATCGAGGTGGATGTCTGCGCCATCGGCAACAAGGGCGTACAGTTCATGTCCCGGCTGAAGACCAACATGGTTGCGCAGGCCACGCACCTGGGTGATACCCCGCACATTTCCGATCTGCTGGGCACCATCAAGGTGATGCTGGATGCCTACCGGGACGGCAGTCTGGATCAGTTGATCCTGGTCTACAACCGTTTCGTGAACACCATGACCCAGCAGCCGCGGTTCGACACCCTGCTGCCCCTGCCTCCGGTGGACGATCCGGCAGAGCCGGGTGCACCGGAGCATGGCTGGGACTACATCTATGAGCCGGACGCGGCCGAGGTGCTGGACCACCTGCTGGAGCGTTACGTGGAGTCCCTGGTGTACCAGGCCGTGGTGGACAATATCGCCAGTGAGCAGGCGGCGCGGATGGTTGCCATGAAGAGCGCCTCCGACAACGCCGAGTCGCTGATTGACGAATTGCAGCTGGTCTACAACAAGGCGCGGCAGGCGGCGATCACCACGGAGCTGACGGAAATCGTCTCCGGGGCGGCGGCGGTGTGATCCGCAGCTGGTTGCCGCGCCCGATCGAACGGGGCGCCTGTGCCGTTTTCAAGCATTGATTCGAGAGGAACTGGGGTATGAGCTCAGGAAAGATTGTCCAGATCATCGGCGCCGTGGTGGACGTGGAATTTCCCCGCGATGGTGTGCCCAGGGTCTACGATGCCCTGACCGTCGATGACGCTGAACTGGTGCTGGAGGTGCAGCAGCAGATCGGTGACGGTGTGGTGCGCTGTATCGCCATGGGGAGCACCGACGGCCTGAAGCGTGGCCTGGGTGTCGCCAACAGCGGCAAGGCCATTTCCGTCCCCGTCGGTCAGAAGACCCTGGGCCGCATCATGGATGTGCTGGGGCGTCCCATCGACGAGGCCGGCGAGATCGGCCACGAAGAGGAATGGGCCATTCACCGCCCGTCCCCAAGCTACGAGGACCAGGCGGCCAGCCAGGAACTGCTGGAGACCGGCATCAAGGTGATCGACCTGATCTGTCCGTTCGCCAAGGGCGGCAAGGTCGGTCTGTTCGGCGGCGCCGGAGTGGGCAAGACCGTGAACATGATGGAGCTGATCCGCAACATCGCCATCGAGCACAGCGGCTACTCGGTGTTCGCGGGCGTGGGGGAGCGGACCCGGGAAGGGAACGACTTCTACCACGAAATGAAGGACTCCAACGTGCTGGACAAGGTGGCCCTGGTCTACGGCCAGATGAACGAGCCCCCCGGTAACCGCCTGCGGGTTGCCCTGACCGGCCTCACCATGGCGGAGTACTTCCGGGACGAAGGCCGCGACGTGCTGCTGTTCGTGGATAACATCTACCGTTACACCCTGGCCGGTACCGAAGTGTCCGCGCTCCTCGGCCGCATGCCGTCGGCGGTGGGCTATCAGCCCACGCTGGCCCAGGAAATGGGTGTGCTGCAGGAACGCATCACCTCCACCAAGACCGGCTCCATCACCTCCATCCAGGCCGTGTACGTGCCCGCGGACGACCTCACTGACCCGTCTCCGGCCACCACCTTCGCCCACCTGGACGCCACTGTGGTGCTGTCCCGGGATATCGCCGCTCTGGGGATTTATCCGGCCGTGGATCCGCTGGATTCCACCAGCCGTCAGCTGGATCCGCTGGTCATCGGCGAGGAGCACTACAACGTTGCCCGCGCCGTGCAGGGCACACTCCAGCGCTACAAGGAACTGAAGGACATCATCGCCATCCTTGGTATGGACGAACTGTCCGAGGAAGACAAGCTCACCGTGGCCCGCGCGCGGAAGATCCAGCGCTTCCTGTCCCAGCCGTTCTTCGTGGCGGAAGTGTTCACCGGTGCTCCCGGCAAATACGTATCCCTGAAAGACACGATCCGCGGCTTCAAGGGCATCGTCGACGGCGAGTACGACCACCTCCCGGAGCAGGCCTTCTACATGGTCGGCACCATCGAGGAAGCCGTCGAGAAGGCGCAGAACCTGTAACCGCAGCGGATAGGGTGCCTTATGGCCAGTACCATGCAATTGGACATCGTCAGCGCGGAAGAGGAACTCTTCTCCGGAGAGGTGGAGTTCGTCGTTGCCCGCGCCACCGAGGGCGAGTTGGGCATCATGCCCCGGCACGCGCCTCTGCTGGCCCGTCTGCAGCCGGGTGAAGTCCGTGTGCGTCGCCCCGGGGGCGAAGAGCAGTACTTTTTCGTCTCCGGCGGCATGATCGAGGTGCAGCCCAAGGTGGTGACCATCCTTGCCGACACGGCGGTCCGCGCCAAGGATATCGACGAGGCCGCCGCCGAGGAAGCCAAGCGCCGCGCCGAGGAGGCGATCCGCAACCGCACCGGCGAGATGGACTACGCCAAGGCCCAGGCAGAGCTGGCCGCCGCGGCCGCCCAGCTCCGGGCTCTGCAGAGTCTGCGCAAGCACCGCGGAAACAAGTAGCCGGCGGCGGAATCCATGTCTGCTGGCATCGCCATGGCCGCCGTCTCCGCCTGGTCGGGTCGGCGGCCTTGTCGTGTGGCAATTCGCTGATATGAAGGCACCCATGGAACTGCACACTGTCATACTCGCCGCAGGTCAGGGCACCCGCATGCGTTCCCGCCTTCCGAAAGTCCTGCATCCCATTGCCGGGTGTCCGATGCTGGCTCATGTACTGAACACGGCGCGGGAACTGGGGAGTACCCGAATCCACGTGGTGTACGGTCATGGAGGGGAACGGGTTCGCGAACAACTCGACGGCGACGGACTGAGCTGGGTGCCGCAGGCGGAGCAGCTCGGCACCGGGCATGCGGTCATGCAGGCCTTGCCCGCCATCCCGGACAAGGCCGTGGTTCTCGTGCTGTACGGGGATGTTCCGCTGGTGCGGGCGGCGACGCTGCGGCCACTCCTGGCGGCCGGAAGTGAGGGCCTCGGCATCCTCACCACGGTTCTGGACGACCCGGCGGGCTATGGCCGCATCGTGCGGGACGGGGCAGGCAACGTTCAGGAAATCGTGGAACAGAAGGACGCTGATGCCGGGCAGCTTGCCATTCGGGAGATCAACACCGGTCTGCTGGCCGCTCCTGCCCATTTGCTCCACGCCTGGCTCAAGCGCTGTGATAACCACAACGCGCAGGGCGAGTACTACCTCACGGACGTGGTCGCCCGGGCAGTGGAGGACGCTGTTACCGTGACTGCGGTGAGCGCGGCCGATCCCATTGAAGTGTCCGGGGTGAACAATCGGGAGCAACTCGCCGGCCTGGAGCGGGCGTGGCAACAGCGTGAGGCCAACAGGCTCATGGCGGCGGGGGTCACGCTGCTGGATCCCGCCCGATTCGATCTGCGGGGGGAGATGACCTGCGGCCTTGACGTGGTGATCGACGTGAACTGTGTGTTCGAAGGCCGCGTGGAGCTGGGCGACGGTGTCCGGATCGGCCCCAACTGCGTGATTCGCGACTCCACACTGGGTGCCGGTGTCACTGTGGAAGCCCACAGCGTTCTGGAACAGGCCCAGGTGGAAGAGGACTGCATCGTGGGCCCCTTTGCCAGGCTTCGGCCAGGAGCCGTACTGGCCGCAGGCGCACGTGTCGGCAACTTCGTGGAAGTGAAGAAGGCGCGCATCGGCGCCGGCAGCAAGGTGAATCACCTGAGCTATATCGGCGATGCCGAACTCGGAGCCGGCGTCAACATCGGTGCCGGAACCATTACCTGCAACTACGACGGCGTCAACAAGCACCGCACCATAATCGAGGATGGCGCATTTATCGGTTCCGATACACAGTTGGTCGCTCCGGTCACCGTTGGCCGCAACAGTGTGGTGGGCGCGGGGACCACGGTGACCCGGGACAGCGAGCCGGACAGCCTGGTGGTGAGCCGTGTACCGCAGAAGAACATTCCGGGCTGGAGCCGGCGTCGTCGCTGATTGACTCGCCCGGGTTTCCGCCCAATCATGCTGGGAGCAACCGGTGTCCTGACCGCCGGACCGGCGACAGGATCGCACCCTACAGACAGGAGTTGGTCATGTTCGAGCACGTAGTGATTGCCGCCCATTTCTCTTCGGCCAGTGCGCCGCTGTTCGAGAGCCTGAAGGAGCTCAAGGATCGCGGAGCCCGCGAGCTCACACTGGTGGACGTGCTGCGCGCTCATGACACCGCCCAGCAGAGCGAAGAGCATCGCACCGCCGCCCAGAATCGCCTGGAGGAGGAGAAGACGGAACTCCAGCGCGCCGGCTTCAAGGTGAATATCGAACTCCGTACCGGTCAGCCCGCCCATGAGCTGTCCACCATCGCCCGCGCCCGCGGCGCCGGACTGATCCTGATCGGCTCCCGGGGGGAACACTATTTCCGCGAGTTCATGCGCGGTTCCACCGTTCTGCAACTGGTGCGCAAGACCACCACTCCCGTCCTGCTGGAGCCGATCGAAGCGGAGATCCGCAAGGTCAGTGCCCGGGGGTTCGACAAGGTGCTGCTGGCCACCGATTTCTCGGTCCACGCCGCCGAGGCCGAAACCATGGCGCTGGAGCTGGGTAAGCAGGCCACCAAGCTGGTGTTTGTTCACGTGGTGGAAGACGAGGAAGCGGAGGAACTGGGCAGCGAGCACGCTGTGCGGCAGGCCCGGGAGAAGCTCCAGCGGCTGGCGGAAAAAGCCAGTGGCGGGCCGGAGCCGGTGACACGGGTGGAGCAGGGCCTGGCGTCCCGCACCATCGCCCGGGTGGCGGAAGAAGAAGGCTGTACCATGATCGTGCTGGGGAAGCGCGGTCGTAGCCCGGTTCGAGAACTGCTCCTGGGCAGCACGGCCCAGGCTGTGGTCCGCAATGCCACGCGCTCGATCCTGATGGTTCCGGCCAAGCTCGGCCGCCTGTAGCACCGGGAGGGAGATCGGCCATGTGCGGAATCGTGGGGGCCGTCGCGGAACGGGATGTGAGCCGCATCCTCCTGGAAGGGTTGCGCCGACTGGAATACCGGGGCTATGACTCCGCGGGTATGGCGATCATCGATCAGGACACGCGCATCCAGCGCCGTCGGGCCGCGGGAAAAGTGGAGCGCCTGGCCGAGATGCTGCAGACGGAACCCCTGAACGGTCAGACGGGCATCGCCCACACCCGCTGGGCCACCCATGGCAGACCCACGGACAACAACGCACATCCGCACATCTCCCGGGATCAGGTTGCCCTGGTCCATAACGGCATCATCGAGAACTACGAACCACTGCGCCGTGAATTACAGGCCGACGGCTACGTGTTCGATTCGGAAACCGATACCGAAGTGGTGGTCAACCACATTCACCGGCAGTTGGCGCGGGGTGACGATCTGCTGCAGGCGGTGCGCCACTCGGTGGGTGTGCTGGAAGGGGCATACGCCCTGGGCGTGGTGTGCCGTGACGAGCCGGACCGGCTGGTGGCGGCCCGCAGCGGCAGCCCGCTGGTGATTGGCGTGGGCATTGGTGAACACTTCATCGCCTCCGACGTTTCCGCCCTACTCCCTGTCACGCAGCAGTTCATCTTCCTGGAGGAGGGGGATATCGCCCTGCTCACCCGGGACACCCTGCGCATCTATGATGCGGATGGCCGCGTTGTGGAGCGGCCGCTGAAACGCTCCGAACTCACCGCCAGTGCGGCGGACAAGGGTCAGTACCGGCATTACATGCTCAAGGAGATTCACGAGCAGCCCCGGGTCCTGGCGGAGACCCTGGAAGGCCGACTGTCCCGGGACCGGGTGCTCCCGGAAGTGTTCGGGGCTGATGCCACCCCGATTTTCGACCGTGTCCGGCAAGTCCAGATCATCGCCTGCGGCACCAGCTACCATGCCGGCATGGTGGCGTCTTACTGGTTCGAGGAACTGGCCGGTATCCCCTGCCGCGTGGAGGTCGCCAGCGAATACCGTTATCGGCGTGCCGCGGTGCAGCCCGATACGCTGCTGGTGACCGTTTCCCAATCCGGCGAGACGGCCGATACCCTGGCCGCGCTGCGTGAAAGCCGAAAGCGGCCGGAATATCTGGCCAGCCTGGCCATCTGCAATGTGCCCGAGAGCTCCCTGGTGCGGGAATCCGATCTGGTGCTCATGACCCGCGCCGGCCCCGAGATCGGCGTGGCATCCACCAAGGCGTTCACCACGCAACTGGTGGGATTGTTGTTGCTGGTGATTGCTCTGGGACGCCGGCACGGCGTGGATTCCCAGCAGGAACGGGAGCTGGTCCAGGCCCTGCACGATCTGCCTGCCTGTGTGGACCGGGTTCTGCGCATGGAGCCCGAGGTGGAACAGCTCTCGCAGCAATTCGCCGACAAGCAGCACGCCCTGTTTCTGGGGCGTGGCGTGCAGTTCCCCGTGGCCCTGGAAGGCGCGCTCAAGCTGAAGGAGATCTCCTACATCCATGCCGAGGCCTACCCGGCCGGTGAGCTCAAGCATGGCCCACTGGCCCTGGTGGACGGCGAGATGCCGGTGGTCGCGGTGGCCCCCAACGACGCCTTGCTGGAAAAGCTCAAGTCCAATCTGCAGGAGGTTCAGGCCCGCGGCGGCCAGCTCTTTGTCTTCGCCGATGCGGATACGCCGCTGGAAGATTCACCCGGCCTGACCGTGGCCCGTGTGCCCCGGGTGGGCGATGTACTCGCACCGGTGGTCTATACCGTCCCGCTTCAACTCCTGGCCTACCACGTGGCCGTGCTCAAGGGCACTGACGTGGACAAGCCGCGGAACCTGGCCAAGTCCGTCACGGTGGAGTAAGGCGATCCCGGAATGGGTTCCATTGTGTATCCTTCGAATTCAGTTTGAAACAATTCGAACTGATTTGAACAATTGATCCGTTTTTTTGAATGGTTTGAGACAAAGTCGTCGTCAGCGCTCGTTAACGATCGAGACCAACACTGACGCCAGGGTGTACCAATGCTGTCAAGCAAGTGCCCCGCGAAGAACGCTGCTGCGCAAGCCTCTCTCCGAGTAGCGCCTTTCCCCCTGTTCCCCGATGCTCCGCGAGCAAATCGCCCGTCCGCCCCCCAACGACATCACGCTGCGCGATCGCCGCGACCAATTACAACAGCGTCTCAGCGCTGACATCCTCGATCTACGCCTCCATGGGCACGCCGAGGCGTGCCAGCCCAAGACAATACCCTGAACGTGTCATTCCCCTCGGTTAGCGTTCGGGCGTTGCTTGATGTTGCCCGCGACACAGGGATGGCCTTCGTCGGCTCGGCCTGCCATGGTGGGTTTACACACCTTGTTTTCTCTCAGTCAAAAGCTGGTTGCATTGTGCATTAGGGCAGCTCAAGATAGTAATCAATTACTATCTTGAGGGCTTGTCATGAGACAGAAGCGCAATCTAACCGCCGAAGAGCGTCGGGAGCGGACTGTCGATACGGTCATCGATTTGAGCGCGCAGGACGACCCGGCCAACATCACCACCGGTAGCATCGCCAAACACATGCGAGTTACACAAGGTGCGCTGTTCCGCCACTTTCCCAGCAAGGACGCTATCTGGGAGGCCGTAATCAGCAGGGTGGCCGAACGGGTGATGAAGCGGCTGGATAAAGCCGCTGCCTCTGCGGATACCCCGCTGGCGGCGCTGGAAGCGATGTTTCATGCGCATATCACTTTTATTGTCGAGCACCCGGGTGTGCCCCGGCTGATGATGGGTCAGCTGCAGCACGCCCGGCCGACGCCGGCCAGACGTATGGTTCGCTCACTGCTGTTTCGCTACCGTGAGCGCATCGGGAGCTTGCTGATCGAGGCGCAGGAGGCTGGCGAACTGCGCCGGGACTTGGATATCGAGGCGGCGGCCACGCTGTTCATTGGTACCATCCAAGGCCTCGTCATGCAGTCGCTGATCATCGGCAATATGGACCATGTGGCCGAACAGGCCCAGGGTGCGTTCCACCTTTACTGTCATGGCATTCAGAATCAGCAAGAGGCACACCCATGACAGGCCTGGTGCAACGCCTGGGGCGTGTGTTGGTGGTTGTCATTGGCCTGGCCATTGGTGTGGCGCTGCTCGTCTTCTTCGTGGTCAATCGCCAGACCCCAGAGCGTAGTGACTCGCCGCCTGTCCCCATGGCGGTGGTGGTGATTGAGGCGCAGCCGATGGCGTTTCGCCTTGAGGCCCGCGGCCACGGTGTAGCGCGCCCCGCCGAGACCTGGCAGGCCGTGGCCAATGTCTCTGGCAGGGTGGTGGAGCGCCATCCAGCACTTGAGAGCGGTGCCCTGCTCCCCGAAGGCACACTGCTGCTGGCTCTCGACCCGAGTCGCTATGAACTCGCCATCGCCGAGGCGGAGGCGGAGCTGGCCAGCCTGGCCGGCGAGCTGGCTCAGCTGGAGGCAGAGGAGGCCAATACCCGACGCTTGCTGGACCTGGAGCGCCAGGCACTCGACCTCGCCGCACAGGAGCTGTCGCGCATCGAGCGTCTGGCGGCCAGCGGGGCGGTTTCGGCTTCCCAGCGCGATGCTCAGCGGCGCAGTACCCTGGGGCAGCGTCAGGCGGTGACGTCGCTGGAGAACACTCTGGCCCTGCTGCCGGCTCGGCGCGACATTCTCGGAGCCCAGCGGGAACGGGCATCGGTGCGCTTGGCCCAGACGCATCGCGATCTGGCGGATACCCGTTTCGTAGCGCCCTATGGCCTACGTCTGGGTGAGGTGGACGTAGAGCTGCACCAGTTCGTAGGCGTGGGCCAGCGGCTGTTTGAGGCGGATAGCCTGGCTGCTGCCGAGGTGGAGGCACGTCTTCCCTTCAGTATGGTGCGACGCCTCCTAGGCAATGTGGCGCCGACGGACCTCAAGCCCGGCACCCTGGATCTGAGCGAGCGCATCGACCTTGACTCGATCGATGCAGAGCTGGAGCTGGTTGGGGCACCCGGTGTGGGCTGGACGGGCCAGGTGGTACGCGTGGCCAGCGGCCTCGACCCAGTCACCCGCGCGGTGCGAGTAGTGGTAAGGGTTGAGGAGCCCTGGCGCGATGCGCGGCCCCCCGACCACCCTCCCTTACAGCGCGACATGTATACCCGAGTGCGCCTGTCGGCACCCAGTCCCGAGGCGCGAATCATCGTCCCTGTGTCGGCACTCCATCAGGGCGAGCTGTATCTTGCCGACGAGCAGGATCGGCTGGTGCGACGCCCGGTGTCCGTAGCCTTCCAGCAGGGAGGCCTGGCAGTGATCGAGGCAGGTCTGGCTTCTGGCGAGCGGGTGGTAGTCGACGATCTGCAGCCTGCCATTGAAGGTATGGCGCTCTCCGTGCGTCGGGATGAAGCCCTCGAGGCACGCCTGGCCGCCCGGGCTCTCGGCGATGTAACGCCGGGAGAACGGCGATGATTCGCTGGTTTGCTGTCCACCCCACCGCTGCCAATCTGCTACTGATACTGCTGCTGGCCGCCGGGCTGTTCGCCGCACCCCACCTCAAGCGTGAAACCTTCCCCGATTATCGTCCGGTGGAAGTATCCGTGGAGGTGGTCTATCGCGGGGCGAGTGCTGCTGACGTGGAAGACGCCGTGTGTCGGCGCCTGCACGATGCCGTGAAGAGCGTGGAATCTCTTGATGAGTTCAGTTGTGTGGCCCAGGACAATCTGGCCAGTGCCACGGCAACCATGTCCGCCGGGGGCGATGCCATTCGTTTCCTCAATGAGATCGACACCGAGGTCGGCGCCATCACCGAGCTGCCGGACCGTGCCGACGCCCCCGTGGTGAGGGAGCTTCACCGCAGTGACCTGGTGGCAGCGGTCGCCGTCTCCGGCGACATGCCGATGCACCATCTCGAGGCCTACGCCCTGCGTTTGGAAGAGCGCATCATGACGCTGCCCGGCGTGGCGGAGGTGGCGATTCACGGCATGTCTCAACGCCAGTGGCAGGTGGAAGTCCCCCGCGAGGTGCTGGGGCAGCACGGTCTCTCCGCGCGGGAACTGGCACGCCGGGTGACCGGTCAGAGTCTCGATCTGCCGCTGGGCACCCTGGAGACCGCTGGCCGCGATATCCTGCTGCGCTTCACCGACCAGCGTCGTTCGCCGGCCGGGCTGGCCAACCTGGTTGTGGTCTCCGACGCCGGAGGCGGCGAGCTGACGCTGGGGGAACTGGCCACCATCACCGAGACTGGCGAGCACACCGAGGAGCGAATCCACTTCAACGGCGAACCGGCGCTGGTGCTGGAGGTGAGCAAGGCGCTGCGCGACGACGCCCTGACAGTCAAGGAGCGTCTTGACACACTGCTCGAGGCGGAGCGTCGTCGCTTCGACGGTGGTGTCTCACTGACGCTGACCCAGGATGCGACCAGTATCGTCCGCGACCGCCTGCAGATGCTAGTGAACAACGGCCTGATGGGGCTGGTGCTGGTAGTGCTGATGATGAGCCTCTTCTTCCGCCCGCGGCTGGCGCTGTGGGCGGTGCTGGGGCTGCCGGCCGCCTTCATGGGCGCATTCATCGTCATGGCCCTGACGGGGCTGTCGATGAACATGATCACCTTGGTTGCGCTGCTGATGTCCATCGGCATCGTCATGGATGATGCCATCGTGATTACCGACAGCATTGCCGTCCACGCCTTAAAGGGTGCCTCATCTGTGGAAGCGGTGGTGGCGGGCACCCGCCAGGTGTTGCCCGGCGTGCTTTCGTCGTTTCTTACCACGGTGGCGGTATTCGCCCCACTCTCCTTCCTGGCCGGCGAACTGGGCGCGGTGCTTCAGGTGCTGCCGGTGGTGCTGATCGCGGCACTGGCAGCGAGCCTCATCGAAGCATTCTGGATATTGCCCCATCATCTTAAGGGCAGCGTGGGGCGGCTCACCACTGGGCACGACTCGCGCTTCCGTGCCGCCTTCGAACGGCATTTTGACAGGTTCAGCGAGGCAGTCGGGCGGCTGGCCGATCGGGCGATACGATTTCGCCATGCGGTGCTGGGAGTTGTTTTCGCCATTATGTTGAGCTCCTTCGGCTTCATGGCCGGGGGGCATGTGGGCAGTGAGGCGATGCCGGATATCGATGGCGATGTACTGGAGGCCCGCATCCTGATGCCGCAGGGTACGCCCCTGGCATCTACCGAGGCGGTGGCCGAGCGGGTCGAGGCGGCGATGCGCGAACTCGATACGCACTACTCGCCTGAGCAGCCGGGCGGTGCCCCTCTGGTCGAGGCGATTCAGGTGCGCTTCAACCACAATCCCAGCGCTCGGGAAGCCGGTCCCCATGTGGCCACCGTCGTTGTCGATCTGCTGACCGCCGAGCGCCGCCGGGTAACCCTGGACGAGTTGACCGCCGCCTGGCGTGAGGGCATTGGTGAGATCGAGGGGCTTCAGCGATTGATTATCCAGGAGCCCGGTTTCGGCCCCGCCGGCGTGCCGGTGGCGGTACGCCTGGCCGGAGAGAACCTGGAGTCCATGAAGGAGGCGGCGCTGGAGCTGGGCGCTCATCTCGAGGATTATGCAGCCGTTTACAACGTCATCGATGACCTGCGCCTGGGCAAACCCCAGCTGACCTTCTCGATGGCCGAGGGCGCCCACGGCCTTAGCCTCACCGCCGAAGAGGTGGCCGGCCAGCTGCGTGCGGCATTGCTAGGCGAGATTGCGGATACCCTGCGCATCGGCGAGCAGGAGATCCAGATGTTGATTCGCCTGGCCGAAGCGGACAGGACTTCCCTCGACGACCTGGCCGATCTGACCATTGCCCTGCCGGACGGTCGCCGGGTGCCGTTAGAGGTGGTCGCAGATACCGAGGAGCGGCGCGAATGGGCGCGCATCACCCGCATTGACGGGCGGCGTACCGTCACCGTGGAAGCCAATGTGGATGCGAGCCAAGCCAGCGGCCAGGCCATCGTCGACGATCTCGTCGGCAGTGGCTGGCTGAGCGAGTTCCGGGAGCGTCATCCCGAGGTGGAGCTCACCTTTGAGGGACAAGTGGCCCGCTCGGCTGAAACCGGCGGCTCCATCGGCCGCGGTCTGCTCATCGGGCTGGTGGGTATCTTCGTGATCCTCTCCTTCCAGTTCCGCAGCTACGTCGAACCGCTCATCGTCATGTTGTCGATCCCGCTGGCCTTCATTGGCGCCATCTGGGGGCATGTGCTCATGGGCTACTACCTCTCCATGCCCTCGCTGATCGGCGCGGCCTCCCTGGCCGGCATCGTGGTCAACAACGCCATCCTGCTGATCCATTTCATCAAGACCCATCGCGAGAGCGGGCTGGATGCCGTGGCAGCCGCCGCCCAGGCCAGCCGCGACCGGCTGCGCCCCATCCTGATTTCGTCGACGACGACCATTGCCGGTTTACTCCCGCTGCTGGCTGAAACCAGTACACAGGCGGCGGCCATCAAGCCGCTGGTGATTTCGGTGGTGTTCGGACTGCTCAGCGCTACCGTGCTGGTACTCCTGGTGATCCCAGCACTCTACGTGTTGTTCGACGAGTGGGGGTGGGTTCAGGCGACTGAGCCATCAACAGGATGGCCGGCACGGGAAACCCGCAAATAGTTGCTCATCACGACAGGAAATCACCATGAGCTTACGCGAATCCAGTACCAGGACCGTTCTGCTGCTGGAGAAAAACGATGAATGGCAGGTCAGTCGGCGGTACCTGAGCCTGGAGAGCCTCGCTCCGGTGATGGAGAAGGCACCAACCCAGCCTGTTATGAACCAATTGAATCACGAGGAGGCGGCGTAACAGCCGGCGAAGGCGACGGTGGCCACCCCTGGACTTCCCCCACTCCGATGGACACCCCGGGCCCTCATTTTGAGGCCAGCCCGAAGGCCTCGGGGCTGACTCCGCGCCAGACTGGCCTGAGGTGTCGAACCTCGGGTTTCCTGACCCCATGGCGTTTGGTGGTTGTCGCCGCGCAACTGGATGGATTTTCTCAGCGCTGTCCCGTGTACGTTCGACCGAACAACTCTTTCTGGCCCTCCGGTTGGCATCGCCAGTACTGGCGAGGGGCTCGCACCTGTCCACCGAGATGGGCCGCTGCATGCCAGGGCCAGCGTGGATTGTAGAGCACCCCCCGAGCCAGCGCGACCAGATCAGCCTGTCCACTTGCAACGATGCGTTCCGCATGCCCGGGGTCAGTAATCAGGCCCACAGCTATCACCGGAATATCAACCGCCTTCCGTACCTGGGTCGCTAGCGGCACTTGGTACCCGGGAGCAACCGGTATGCTCTGTTTCGGTGACACTCCCCCACTTGAAACATGGATCCAGGCCACCCCCCGCTGCTCCAGTACCCGGCCGAATTGAACGCTCTCATTGATATTCAGACCACCTTCTGCCCAGTCGGTACCTGAGATGCGCACGCCGACGGGAACCTTGGCCGATACCGCTTCGCTCACGGCATCAAGCACCTCAAGCGGAAAGCGCATGCGATTCTCCAAACTACCGCCGTAGCAATCAGCGCGCTTATTCGCTAGCGGTGAGAGGAACTGGTGCAACAGGTAGCCGTGGGCCATGTGCAACTCGATAGCTTGCAGGCCCAGACTGACGGCGCGCTGCGCAGCGGACGCAAAATCCGCCCGGATCCTCGCCAAGCTGTCAGCATCCAGCCCTACTGGTGGCGATTCACCTGGGGAGTGTGGCACCGCAGACGGGGCCACGGGCTGCCAACCACCCTTAGCCGGCGGAATCAGACTACCGCCATCCCATGGTGCGCGGCTCGAAGCTTTGCGTCCGGCATGCCCAAGCTGGATGGCAAGTGGGGTATCGGAATATTTGCGGACGCCATCGAGGACACGGCCAAGCGCCATCATCGTCGTCTCGCAGTACAGGCCGAGATCAGCGTGCGTGATCCGCCCTTCGGGCGACACTGCTGTGGCCTCGAGAATGAGCATGCCGGCCCCGGAAATCGCGAGCTGGCCGAGGTGAATAAGATGCCAGTCCGTGGCGCAACCATCCTCGGCTGAGTATTGGCACATCGGAGCAATTACAATCCGATTGGACAGTTCCAGCGATTGCAGCGCCAATGGCGCAAACAGCGGGCTCATTCAAGGGTCTCCAACGCAGATAAAAGGAGGCTCCGGTACCGTCAAGACCGAGTGCCGAGGCGTTATGGGTATCTAACGTCAACTACTCTGGCCGGTTGGACGACAATTATTTTGGCCGGTCGGCGGTAATTGTCGTTTAGGCTGCTGCGACAGCCTCGTCCTTCTTGCGCTGCGCGGTGTGCGCCCGTTTTCTGTAGCTCTCGCCGCTGAGCTCGACGACGTGCGCGTGGTGGATCAGCCGGTCGATGGCGGCGACGGCCATCATGTCGTCCGGGAAGACATTGTCCCAAGCGCTGAAAGGCTGATTGGAAGTGATCAGCAAGCTGCCGGCCTCGTAGCGGTGGGCGATGAGTTCGAAGAGCACCGAGGTCTCGGCTTCGCTGCGTTTCACGTAGCCGATGTCGTCGATGACCAGGAGGCGGTACTTGTCGAGCTTCGAGAGCGCATCGGACAACCGAAGCGCCTGTTTTGCCGACTGCAATTCCTGAACAAGCGCGGAGGCCGCGTAGTAGCGCACGCGCAGACCCTGCTCGATGAGAGCGTAGCTGATCGCTGCGGCAAGGTGGCTTTTGCCAACGCCAGAGGGGCCGAACAGCAGCAGGTTGCGCGCCTGATCGACCCAGCCGGTATCACACGCCAGGGCACTGAGCTGATTACGGTCGGCGCCGCCGATGGTCTTGAAATCAAACGTCTCCAGTGTTTTTCCGGGTGGCAAACGGGCTTCCTTGAGGTGCCGCTCCAGGCGCCGGCGCTCGCGTTCGGCGAGTTCATACTCGCAGAGTGTCGCCAGAGTCTCGGCGACGCTCCAGCCGTGGGCAGTGGATCGCTCGGTCACCTCCGCGCAGCACTCGGCCATGGTGGGCAGGCGAAGCTGGCGCAGCAGTAGGGGGAGTGTTGCGGCGTTAGCCATAGGAAGCCTCCTTGAGCAGGCAGTCGTAGTCGGCCAGCGGGTGCTGACGGGATTGAAGGACGGGAAGCGATCGAGTGGCGCTTCGCGGCGCGAAGCGGGTCTGCAGTTCGGCAAGCGTGGGGCAGTGCCCGCGCTGCAGCGCCGCTTGCCAATCGGCGCCGAGGGCCTGGGCGCAGTCGTGGTCGGCGGCCAGCTTCAGGGCTCCGACCACGCGCTTGCAGGTATCCTCGGTGCTCAGTAAGGCACCCAGTCGACGGTAGATGCTGCGCCAGTTGTCGTCGGGCAGCAGGTCGTCCCGGAAGGCGAGAGCGGCCAGCGCCCGCGGCTTGCGAACGAGCCAGGCAATGACGTGGCGATAGTCAATGCTGCGCCGCCGACCACCACCGGGGACCGTGTGGACGCGGGACAGCGTCAGCAGCTCCTGGCCGCCATGGTGGAGAACGAGTCGATCGTCGTAGGCATGGACGCGCAACCGCTCGCCGATCAGGCGTGCGGGCACCGAGTACAGCACCCGGGAGTACGTGAACGTGCTCGATGTCGTCACCCGCACAAGGGCCTCGGTATAGTCCGCCCCGCGCTGACAGGGCAAGGGGGCCAGCACCGTCCGCTCGGCGGCGATGCGCGAGGCGTTGCGGCGATTGATGCTGGCGACGACCTCGTCGATGAACGTCCGGTAGGCCGCCAGACTGTCAAAGTCCGTCGATCCGCGCAGTTTCAGCCGCTGCCGGATCCGACGCTTGAGATGTCCGTGCGGGGACTCGACGCTGCCGTTCTCGTGGCCACGCCCCGGATTATTCCGACTCGGGCGCATGCCGTAGTGGGCGCACAGCGCCTGGTAACGCGCCGTGATGTCCCGCTGGGCCTGGGCGTCGAGGTTTCTGAATGCCGCCGAGAGGCTGTCCGTGCGGTGCTCCACCGGCACGCCTCCGAGGTGCTCCAGCGCTTCCGCCAGGCTCTCGGCCAGCGCCGTGTAGCTCTCGCCGCCCAGGATGACCCGCGCATGGCACCAGCCGCTGTAGGCCAGACGGAAGTGGTAGAGGCGATGCGCAAGGATCTCTCCGCGCACGGTCACCGTCATCTCCTTGAGCACGGTGAAATCCGATAGCGCACGCTCTCCCGGCGCATGGCGCTGCGGGAACATGACTTCCTTATCGGGCCCGTACCGGGCACGCCACGCTTTCACCCGTCGCTGCAGGGTCCGCAACAGGCTATCGGGATACTCGCCAGGGAAGCGTCCCTGCAGCCACTCCAACAACGTAATGGCCTGCAGGTCGGGCGTGGCATGCAGTTGTTCAGCGACTTCGCCCCAGACCGCGGCAAACGGGTCCGCACGTGTGCGCCAATGGCGTGCCTTGGCGCCGCCAACCGGATTGCCTGCATCGATCCGCCGGCCCGTTCGCTCGGAGATACCCGCTTTTGCTGCAGCCGTCGACTGGGTCTTGCCGCCCGCTCGGTGTGCCATGAAGACTCTGACCTGTTGCTTCGTGACCGCCATCCCCGCCCCTTGTGGGTCTCATGGAAAGGCGGCCTAGCTTAGTGGCAACCGGCCAGAATAGTTGTCGCCGGGCCGGCCAGAGTTATTGTCGTCGGATAGTTATGGGGGCGTGTATCGGCATGTTCTCAAGCGAGTTGCGCCACAATGCCCTTCAAGTCCGGTGATGGAGCGTCAAAATTCTCCATCACAAGCGGGTCATGCCCAGGGACGATCAGCTCCGCATTATCTACAAGCGCGTTCAATGTCTCATATGCATCCAGCATCTCGCCCACATGATGCACGATAGGGAATGGGGTCTGGTTCTGATAATTTGCATAGAAATGCGTCGCATCTGAGGCCAGAACCATCCAGCCTTTCCGCGTCCGGACACGCACGATTTGAAGCCCCGCCGTGTGACCACCAACCCGATGAAGGGTAACCCCCGGAGTGAGTTCATGTTCACCGTTCACACAGGTGACGCGTTCCTCATAGACCGCCCGCACTATGCCGAGTACATCCTCCACCTGATATGCGGCACGCAACAGGGAGTGGCGCATCGAAGCCCCAGTTGCGTACTGGAGTTCACTGTCCTGGAGATAGAACTGCGCCTTCGGTAGCAGATCGCAGTTGCCGGCGTGATCGTAGTGCAGATGGGTCAGAACCACATCCTGCACCTCTTCACGATTAACGCCGAGCAGGGTCAGGGATTCGATCGGGCAACGTAGAAGCTCCCGTTTCCTTCTCCGGGCCGCATCCTCATTGAAACCCGTGTCCACAAGAATGGTTCGGTCGGGCGAGCGGATCAGCCATACGAAATAGTCCATGCTGGTCGCATGGTCATGCGGATCACCGCCTATGAAGTTCTCGGAAGACCGTCGTGAAACGGTTGCATATTTGAGAGCAAACACCTCGTAGGTTTCGGGGACCATGACTACCCTCCCGTGATGTCGCATTCATCAGTTGTGCCGGCTTTATCGGACGCCGGACCCGTCCCGTTCCTGCAGGTACTTGAAGATCCCTGTGTGGTCCGTGTCGGGAGGAAGGTGGTCACCCGCTTCACGCCAGAGATTCAAGCATTGCGTGAGGAGAGGCGCGAAGCTTCCCTTCTCCTTCGCCATTTCCAAGGCAATGCCGATATCCTTGGCCATCAGTGACAAACTGAAACCGGAGTTGTATGTCTCCGATAGAATAAATTGGTGGAATTTCACTTCCGTACTGTTGTTGCGTCCACTGGACGCGTTGAGTATGTCAATGGCGTCGCCCGGTGCGATCCCGAACCGGGCGGCGATGCGAACGGCGTCGGCGGCCGCGACCAGACCTGCAGCGGAAACGTAATTGTTGAGGGCCTTGATGGCATGCCCCGCGCCGAGCGGCCCCGCTCGAAATACCTTGTTGCCCATCAGGTCCAGCAGTGGCTTCACGCGTTCGTACAACCCCTGCTCTCCGCCGATCATGATGGCCAGTTCTCCCGTCACGGCGCGCTTTACTCCCCCGGACACCGGTGCGTCGAGCATCTCGACGCCGTGTTCGGCCAGAGCCTTGCCAATTTCTTGCGTCCCCACCGGATCACAGGAGCTCATGTCGATTACCAGGTTCCCGGTGTTTGTGTGGGGCGCTATCCCGTTATCGCCGAGAAGCACCTCTCTGACGATATCGCCATTCGGGAGCATCAGTATGATAACGGCCGCCGCATGCGCGAGTTCCTGGAGTGAAGCGGCAGGGATGGCGCCCGTTTCTGCAGCAAACGCTTCCGCAACGCCATCTTTCGCATCGGCAACCACGAGCCGAATACCACCTGTCGCCAGGTTTCTGGCCATAGGCCAGCCCATATTTCCCAGGCCCACGAATCCAACCAGGATGTCTTGATCACGCATGGCTACTTCTCCGCCCCATCCAACTCGGCGAACACTTCCCGCGCTGCGCGAAAACTGTCGATGGCGGCGGGAACACCGCAATAGATGGCTGTCTGTAGCAGGACTTCGCGGATCTGCTCACGGCTCAATCCATTGTTCAGAGCGCCTCGGATATGCAGTTTCAGTTCGTGCGGACGGTTGAGAGCGGTGATCATTGCCAGGTTGATAATACTCCGCGTCTCCCGCGGCAGTGTCTCCCGTCCCCAGACCGCACCCCAGCAATACTCGGTGACCAATTCCTGGAGCGGCATTGTGAAATCATCCGCGTTCTTGAGCGATTCATTCACATACGATTCCCCAAGTACCGCACGACGGATTTCAAGGCCTTTATCAAACAGTTCGCTAGCCATCGGAATTTGACTCCTTCCTGTCAAGTGGGCTCTGCGGTTGTTGCATTGATTGCAATGTCTGCAGGGCGTTGCGGGCCGCATTTCTGACATGTTGCCCCGCGGCAACGGAAGCGCCATGGGCGTCACGGCGCGCCAGTGCGTCCACGAGCCCCTGCAGTTCCCTGATCGTTTCCGCAAGACGCCCCGGCTGGCGCATGGACATTGAGCGCAGGTAGCTGATGCGGTTGTTCAGCCGATCAAGTGTTTCGCGAATGACCGGGTTGCCACATCCATCAAGCAGGATGCGATAGAAGCGCTCCTTGAGGGCCAGCACATTGGCTTCGACAGAAGTGTTGCTGGGAACTCGCTCAAGCACCTCCAGAACCTGCCTCAGTTCTTCAATGGCGCCGGTCGTTGAATTGTCACAGAAGCTCCGCGCAGCAAGAGATTCCAGCGCTTCGCGAACCTCGTAGATGTGCATCGCCTCCGCGGGGCCGGGCGAGGCAACCATCGCGCCCCGATGGGGAACGATTTCCACGACTCCTTCGGCCTCCAACTGGCGAAGCGCTTCCCTGAGTACGGTTCGGCTTACACCGAGAGCGGTGCACAGCTTCTGCTCTATCAGACGGGTGTTCGGCGTAAGCCGCCCCGACGCAATCTCCGCACGAAGTGCGTCAGCGACACGACATCTCAAGGAAAGCTGATCTCGCTCGATCTTCAACTCTCTGACCATGACAGCAGAAATGTTACTAACGTATATTGTATGACAATCTGACGATATACGACATTGTGACATCATGCTACCGTCACGGCCCTCGGTGACGACGTTGAGCCTGACGGTTCGAGGCGTTGACGTCAGCCGGCCAGCACTGAACGGTCCCGTGAATAGCCCTCATGAGCGGAGATGTGAAACGCAGACTGCTACTGATGGTGTCGCTATTGCTCATTGCGCTGAACTTGCGGCCAATGCTTGCGAGTATCGGTCCGGTGATGCCTGAGTTGATGAAGGACACGGGTATTGGCTCGGACGCCGCCAGCGTGCTTACCATGGCACCCATTCTGTGCTTGGGGGTTTTCGGTTTCGTCGCTCCCCGTCTGTCCAGGGCGTTCGGTATCGAGCGTGCGGTTGCCATGGCTCTTGCCCTGACCGCCGTGGGCGTCGCATTGCGAGGCGTTCCGCGGTACGAATGGCTACTCTTGGGCACGCTCGCCGGCGGCGCCGGTTTGGGAGTGGCCGGTGTTCTGCTCCCCGGGCTGGTGAAACACCATTTTCCCCGGAACACCAGTCTGATGACCGGCATGTACACAATGGCGCTCAGTGCTGGTGCCGCTGGAGCCGCTGGTCTGACCGTTCCCCTTGCCAAATGGCTGGGAAGCTGGTCCGAAGCGCTTGCGTGGTGGGCATTGCCGGCCCTGGTTGCTCTACTGGTCTGGCTGCCGCAGACGCGCGCACCGGCTATTGGTGCTGCAAGCCAAGCGCCGGGACGTCGGCGGCGTCTGCTTGCGTTACGTGGCGACCTCCTGGCATGGCAGGTCACACTGTACATGGGCCTGCAGTCCTCGCTCGCATATATCGTCTTTGCCTGGCTTGCGCCTATTCTTCGTGAACGCGGCACGGACCCGGTAACTGCTGGCGCCGTCGTGGGTACAGCGGTGCTGATTCAGCTCAGTACCGCGCTGACAGCCCCGTTGCTTGCCGCGCGGCGCCACGAACAAGGGGGAATTTCCGCCCTGGTCATCCTGCTGCTTAGCAGCGGAATACTCGGGTTCATGTATGCACCGCTGGCTACGATGTGGATGTGGGCCGCGGTTTTGGGGCTTGGCCAGGGGGGGGCTTTTGCCATAGCGCTGGCATTGATCGTAATTCGGTCGCCTGATGGGGAAACCGCTGCTGAACTCTCGGGGATGGCCCAAGGCGTTGGCTATACGATCGCGGCATTTGGACCGTTATTCGCAGGCTTGCTCCGGGAGTGGACCGGAGGTTGGCACGCTACCGCGGGCTTGATTGTCGCCATGTCGCTGGTTGCTGTGCTGGCCGGATTTGGGGCCGGACGGCCACGTTACGTGATGAGCCTGCGGCAAAGGGTCTGAGGATGCGGCCTCTCGTCCATCGCCGGGGGCACCGGGCAATAGTGCCCCCGGCGATGGACGAGAGGCCCTCCCTCAATCTCCGGAGCGTACTGGTTGTCGTGCCTGACCCAGATCCACCGCCTCACCCGGGCGTGCCGACGGGCCGGGCCCCGGTGACCTCATGCCCACGCGCCGCAGCGTGGTCCGCAGCCAGCTTTCGGGATCCGAAAGCTCGCCGACGATTCCCTTCCGGAACGCGAGGACAATAATCACGAAAATGCTGCCCTGAATGACCAGAACCCACTGACCGACTTCTGCCAGGTAGTTCTGCAGCGTGACGATAACGGCAGCGCCGACAATAGGCCCCAGAAGCGTGCCTACGCCACCAACCAGTGTCATGAGAACCACCTCGCCCGACATGTGCCAGTTCACCTCATCCAGGCTCGCCAACTGGAAGACCACAACCAGAAGCGCGCCCGCCAGCCCGGAGAAGGCCGCCGACATGATATAGACGGCGAGCTTGTAGGTGCTAATTGAATACCCCAGGGAAACGGAACGATCGGGGTTCTGGCCGATGGAGCGCAGAACCTGCCCAAACGGGGATTTGACGATCCGATAGATACAAAAGATTCCGGCCAAGGAGATCGCGAGCACCACATAGTAGAGATTCAGGTCGCTGCGAAGATCGACGAGGCCAAGCAGCGTTCCGCGAGGAACGGACTGGATACCGTCTTCGCCGCCGGTGAAGGGGGCCTGCAGGTAGACAAAATACATCATCTGGGCCAGGGCGAGGGTGATCATGGCGAAATAGATGCCAAGTCGCCTCACCGCGATCAGGCCGAAGAGCACCCCCAGGGCCGTGGATGCCACCACTCCAGCCAATAGCCCCATTTCGAAAGGGAAGCCCCAGACCTTCAAGGCGTGTGCGGTTATATAACTGCCAGTTCCGAAGAACGCAGCGTGACCAAATGACAGAAGCCCCGCGTATCCGAGTAGCAAATTAAATGCACTCGCGAAAAGCGCGAAAACAAACACCTTCATCAGGAAGACGGGATAGACAAAAAATGGTGCAATGATTGCCAGGATTACGAGAGCGACAAACAAGGCAATGCGCATCATGGGCCCCCCTTATCGCGCCTGGCCGAACAAGCCCGAAGGCTTGAGCAGCAGCACGATGGCCATAACCAGGAAAATGACGACGCTCGATGCTTCCGGGTAGAAAACCCGGGTAAGGCCTTCGACGAGCCCGAGCCCGAAGCCTGCGACGATTGCCCCGAGCAGTGATCCCATGCCGCCGATGACGACGACCGCGAACACGACAATGATGATCTCGGCACCCATGATCGGGGATACCTGATACACGGGTGCGGCCATGACGCCGGCAAATGCGGCCAACGCGACCCCCGCGCCGTAGGTCAGCGTGATCAGTACCGGAACGTTGATGCCGAAAGCCCTGACCAGTTCGGGGTTTTCCGTCGCTGCGCGCAGATAGGCCCCAAGTTTGGTTTTCTCGATGATGAACCAGGTCAGCAGGCAAACCGCAAGCGATGCGACAATGACCCAGCCCCTGTAGATCGGCAGAAACATGAAGCCCAGGTCGACCATGCCGCGAAGAGCGTCGGGCGTCGGATACCGCTGCCCGGAGACCCCGAACATGTTGAGGAACAAACCTTGCAAAATCAGTGCAATGCCGAATGTCAGCAGCAGCCCATAGACATGATCCACATGATAGAGCTTCCGAATCATGAAACGCTCCATCAGGATCCCGATTGCCCCAACGATTAGTGGTGCGAGCAGAAGGGCGGGCCAGTAACCAATGCCGAGATAATGGAGCAACATCCAGGCGACAAATGCACCAAGCATGTACTGGGCGCCATGGGCAAAGTTGATGACATTGAGCAACCCGAAAATGATGGCGAGTCCGAGACTCAGGAGTGCATAGAAGGAGCCATTTATGAGCCCGATGGCGAGCTGCCCCATAAGCACCTGCACGGGCATTCCGAAAATCTCACCCATGGCTGGCCTCCTTCCTGCGGTGTTCCACCTCAATGCCGAGATACGACTCGATTTTCTCCGGGTTCATTTTAATTTCGTCGTTCGCAAGCTGGTCGATGATACGACCGTCTTCGACGACGTAATGCCGGTCGGCCACGGTGCTCGCAAATCGGAAGTTCTGTTCTACGAGCAGGATCGTTGCACCTCGTGCCTTCAAGGCCTTGATCACGTCGGCAATGGCGTGGACGATGATTGGAGCGAGTCCTTCGGTCGGTTCGTCAAGCAGTAGGAAATGCGCGCCAGTGCGCAGTATCCGGGCCATGGCAAGCATCTGCTGCTCCCCTCCGGACAGATGCGTTCCCCTGCTTTTGCTCCGCTCCTTGATGTTCGGAAATAGCGTGTAGATCTCGTCCAGAGACATCGCCCCAGACCGCACCACCGGCGGCAGCACAAGATTTTCGGCAACTGTAAGAGACCCGAATATTCCCCGTTCTTCGGGCACATAGCCCATGCCGAGGCGTGCAATCCGGTTCGACGGAAGCCCTATGATTTCTTTTCCGTCAAACAAGATGCTTCCGTCACGCGTGGGGAGGATACCCATCAGAGCGCGCAAGGTAGATGTTTTTCCAGCACCATTCCGTCCAAGCAACGTAACAACTTCTCCTCGATCGACGGAGAAGGACAAGCCGTGCAGGACCTTGGATTCGCCGTATCTTGCATGCAGGTTCTCAACGCGAAGCAATTGATCAGTCATGAGTTCAATCCCCATTAGTCCCCGCCTGTCCCGACATAGGCTTCGATGACCCTCGGATCTTTCGAGACGGTCTCGTAATCCCCTTCCACCAGAACACGGCCTCGTTGCAGGACGGAGATCACGTCGGAGAGGTCGGCGATGACACCCATGTTGTGTTCCACCATGAGCACTGTGCGACCCTGGGCCACGCGCCGGATAAGAGCGCTGATCCTCTTGATATCTTCTGATCCGAGGCCGGCCATAGGTTCGTCCAGCAGCATGACTTCAGGCTCGAGAGCCAGAGTTGTGGCCAGCTCAAGGGCGCGCTTTCGCCCGTAAGGCAGCGCGGCGGCCGAGACATGGGCATATTCGGAGAGCCCAACCTGGTCGATCAGCTCAAGACATGCGTCATTGAGTGGATGAAGTGTCGTGAGTGATCTCCAGAACTGGTATGGCTTGCCTTCCTTTCGCATGCGCGCCATGCGCACGTTTTCCAGAACCGTCATTTCCGGGAAAACTGCCGAAATCTGGAAGGAACGGACCAGGCCCTTGCGTGCAAGCGCCGCGGGGCGATCGCGCGTGATGTCCTCACCCTTGAAGATGATCTGGCCCGCAGTGGGCTGATGAAACTTGGTAATCAGGTTGAATACGGTGCTCTTGCCTGCGCCATTCGGGCCGATCATCGCATGAATAGTGTCGCGACGGACCTTGAGGTTGATGTCCTCCACAGCCCGAAACCCCATGAACTCCTTGGTGAGGCCGCGCGTCTCGATCACGTAGTTGTTTTCCACGATCCATTGCCTCTCATCGACGGGCCGGCCTTGGAGGCGACCGGGCGCCGCCTCCAATGCCAGAACTTAGCTACCGGAGTTCACGTATTGGCAGTTTCCGTCCTCCAGCGGACGGAAAGCTTCGTCACCGGGAATTTCGCGAATTATGCGAACCATGTCCCAGGTCGACTCAGACTCGGCAGGGCTCTTGATCTCGGCCAGGTACATGTCGTGTACCATCCGACCATCCGCCCGCAGATAGCCGTTCCGCGAGAAGAAGTCCTCGATCGGATTGGAGCGCAGATACTCCATCACGGCGTCCGCATTGTCCGTACCGGTCGCCTCAATTGCCTGCAGATAATGCATGGTTGCGGAATAGGCGCCGGCCTGGATCATCGTCGGCATCGCACCGTGGCGTTCATAGAAGCGCTCGGAGAATGCGCGGGTTTCGTCGTCGTAGTCCCAGTAGAAACCGGTGGTGAACTGCATGCCTTGAGCTACGTCGACGCCGAGGGCGTTGATGTCGGTCAGGAACACGAGCATGCCGGCCAGAATCTGCCCACCGGCGGTAATCCCGAACTCGTGGGCCTGTTCCACCGCGGTGCTAAAGTCGTTGCCGGCGTTGGCGAGACCGACCACCTGTGCTCCGGACGCCTGAGCCTGGAGCAGATACGACGCGTAATCCGTCGAGCCCAGGGGGTGGCGCGACTTGCCCAGAACGTTGCCGCCGCTGGCAAGCACGATGTTCTCGGTATCTTGTTCGAGGGAATGACCGAACGCATAATCGGCGGTGATGAAGTACCATTCGGTATTCCCTTCCTGCACGATCGCATTGCCAGTGCCCGTGGCAAGCGCAAATGTGTCATACACATAATGGATGCCGTAACGCGAGCACCCGTCTCCAGTCATGCGGGTCGTTGCACTACCGGCGGCGATGGTGATCCGCTCCCGGTCATTGCCCAGATCAAACAGGGCCAATGCCGAGGCAGAATCTGTGGACTCGATGATCATGTCCACGTCGCGTTCGTCGAACCAGCGACGGGCGGTTGCCTGTGCCACGCTCACCCTGTTCTGATAGTCGGCGGACAGCAACTCAATCGGTTTTCCGAGGACTTCCCCACCGAAGTCGTCGATCGCCATTTCCACGGCCACGACGGCACCAGGGCCCCCGTTGGCGGAGTACACACCGGACATATCGACCATCGCCCCGATTCGAACGACGTCGCCGCTGATGCCGTCTGCGCTTACAGACGCAGAAGCCAACCCAACCGCTGCTGCGGCGAGGACTGAAGTACCAACACGCGAGATTGAAGACATTTGATTCTCCTCCATCGAGATCGTCTAGCTTTGCGTCATCTGTGGCCTGGAAGACCAGCACGGGCACTGATGCGAAGTCTGTGCCAACCATAAAAAAACGTTGTTAATCATTTTCTTACAAACAAGAAGAGGTGCTGGCGGCCTTTGCTGACAGGCATAAGTGTCCTTCTCGAGAACACTCTTCGCTTGCGAATGAGTCGCTGGCAGGTAGGATGCAGTGCCGCGAACTCGGGCAGAGAGCCCCGTGAACCCACCCCCCGTTGGACGGTTAGTAAGCCTGCGCGCTTATCCCGCGCGTGGAGGTGTCCACGATATGCAGAAGGCGGTACGCCGTCCGAGGCGTCGATTCCGGCTGCATCTGGCTGGAGGGATCCGTCGCGCAGCAGTTAAGGGCGAGAGCAAGCGCTCCGGGCGTAGTCCCCTCCACCAACACTGCCGCTTCCGGTCCTTTGTCGATGTCGTGCCAGACACGCGCACCCAGAATTCCGGGTAGCTGGAGAACCTGCTCCGACAGGATGTGTGAGAGATCATCGAGTTCCTGCAGATCACCTAAACGTATACGAAGCGTCATTGCGACACCTCCAACCCCGGATCCGAGGCAGAGTTGCTGCGCTCCCCCGAGTGCCGAAACCGGCCGTGCTCGGCAAGCTCGCTGCGTAGAAGGGTCCGTAGCCGAAAGCAAACGCTGGAGAAGGGCTTCAGGGCGTACCGCGTCTGCCGAGTCATACTCATAAAGTGTTAGGAATCGAGGCCCGTCCGAAAGTGCCATATACCGGCGGATGGACAGGAGCTTCGAAGATGTCAATGCATCCGGGATCTCCCGACGAAGATACCAGTTGTCCAGGCTTCTTTCGCGATTCGTCCCGACGTCGTACCAGATTCCGAACACGGATTTCATCAAGCCACCTCCTTGCTTTGTCAAGCAAACATGCACAGACCGGGCCATTCCTGGTCCGGCAGACAAACTCCTGAAAAGCAAGGCGGTACTAAAGAGAGACGGCATCAATTCTGTCGTCGAAGGCGACACCTGAGTGGATGCCGCCGTGACACTTCCGCTGAACGCCTCCAGATAGAAGCGTTCAGCGGCTTTCCAATTGCTCAAGGCGCTTGTAGAGATAGGAGCGGGATATTCCCAACTCTTCCGCGACTTTTTTCTTGTTCCCGTCGTGCCTAGCCATAGCTTCCATGATGGCGGACAACTCGACCCGCTCCAATGTGTCCTTGAGCGTTTCTCCTTGTTGGGGATCGGTATCCGTGGGTGCCGGCTCCTGAAAGATTTCGCTGGGCCTGAAGTCTTCCACCGTGAGTTCGTTGCTGTCGCAGAAGATCATTGCCCGCTCGACTTCATGCAGCAACTGCCTGATATTGCCCGGCCAGGGTCTGCGCTGAAGATACCGGTAGACTTTAGGGTCGATGCGACTTACCGAACTCCCCTGCCGGGTAACGAAGGACCGCACAAAGTGTTGCACCAGCGCCGGGATGTCCTCGACTCGTTCCCGCAACGGGGGCAACCGAAGGGTGACCCCACTGATCCGATAGTAGAGGTCGAGACGGAACTGCTCACCATCGATCATGCTGCTGATATCGCGGTTCGTTGCCGTAATAAGGCGGAAATCCGAATGGCGCGGATGATCACCTCCGATTCGCTCGAAGGAACCGTCCTGCAGAACACGCAGCAGCTTCACCTGGACGTCAAGCGGCATGTCTCCGATCTCATCCAGAAAAAGCGAGCTGTCATTGGCCGCCTCAAATTTCCCGCGTCGCCCCTTCTTCTGTGCACCGGTGAATGCTCCTGGTTCGTAGCCGAACAGTTCGCTCTCGACCAGGTTTTCCGGTAACGCGCTGGCGTTCACCATCACCATGGACTTCTCGCGCCGCATGCTCAGCCGATGTATGCCGTGTGCGACCAGCTCCTTCCCGGTTCCGCTTTCGCCGAGCAGGAGGACAGGCACGTCCATTCTGGCCACTCGCGCCATATCGGATTTGAGTTTCCGAACGGCCTTACTGTCACCGATGATATCGTCGATCCCGTATGTTCGATTCCGCAGCAACCGTGCTTCGCGCTTGTAGAACTCCACTTCGTTCTTTAGTGCGCTCAGTTCTCGACTCATGGCAATGAGCTGCTCAGGCCCCTTGAACATGATGCGTCCGATGGCGCCAATGACCTTGCCATCCCTGAGAACCGGTGTCCGTGTCACGATCCTGGTTGTTCCGTGCATGTGCTGGACCTGACCGATCTCTGCCTGACCGGTTGCCACTACCGTGTGTAATCGGGTGTTCTCGATAACCTCGGTGACGTGACGGCCTCGCGCCTCCCCTGGCTTCAGGCCGAAAAAGCGTTCATGAACGGGGCTCAGGAAGGCGATGCGGCCTTTCGAATCAACCACCGTCATCCCGTCAAAAGGGCTGGCAAGGAGCTTGTTCAGGATGTCGGGCGCGAAGTCCACAGTTGCCAAAAAATCCACCAGTTCATCTGCCCGTTCGCTTGGCAGAACCAGAATCAGGGTCGTCCGGGAATCGATAGGCCGGGACAGCGCCACATAGCTGGCATCGCCGCTGGACACCGGCAGGATGCGCCGGAACGGCTCGCTCCCGAGGTGACGCAGGCGCTCTAGCATTAGGTCGTCATGGGCTACCCCGGCGCGAAAGATGACTTCGCCATCATCACGCAACACAAGGACACCGCAATCTGCCCTGTCGTTTTGCATGGATTGCTTCTCCCTGGACGGGTTCGGTTCCATAAGCAGCATCCTGTACGTCCAAGTCAGCCGAGACGATCGGCACATGCATAGGACGCTATCTGTTTACGGGTGTCCATGCAAACTACACACCGGTGCCCGCCCAAGCAACAGTCGACGGTACACGGTGAAAGTGACCCGCATATAACCATGTGACAAACCAAACAAAACATGAATAGGCACGCCGTTTGCTTCAGCTGGAGATGTGTGTCGAATTGGCTTGGGGATACGGTTGATGCTGCCTTTTGAGAAACTCCCGCAACGACAGTGTGGTGAAGGTATTCAATGGCTGCGGGGCGTGCGCGTGGTCGATCTGACCACTTCTATTGCGGGACCCTTCGCAGCAATGCTGCTCGCTGATATGGGAGCGGACGTGATCAAGGTGGAGCGCACGGGCGGGGGCGATGATGCCCGACACTGGCTTCCGCCGGAGCTGGACGGCGAGTCATTGTGGTTTCTCAGCGTCAACAGGAACAAGAAAAGCATTGCCCTGGACTTCACCACCGAGCCGGGCCGGGAGGTCCTGGAAAAGCTCATTGCCAAGGCCGACGTCGTGGTGCTGAACAACGTTCTCCGCACACAGAAGAAGCTGAGGATCGACTACGATACGCTGTCGAAGATCAACCCGAAGCTTATCTATGTCTCCATTACCGGCTTCGGTCTGACAGGAGAGCGCGCGGACTGGACGTGCTACGACCTGATAGCCGAAGGCTACAGCGGCATCATGGACCTCACGGGAGAAGCCGACGGGGAGCCGCAGAAGATCGGCGCGCCAGCCGCCGACATGATTGCCGCGTCGGATGCGGCAATCGCCACGCTTGGGGCCATTTTTGACACCGCGCGCACCGGCAAGGGCCACAAGGTTGACGTGTCGCTGGTCGGCAGCATGACCCGGTTTCTTGCGCCGCGCATCATGTCGTACCTCGGATCCGGGGAAGTGCCGCGACGCAGCGGCGGACGCGACAGCGTCATCGCCATCTATCAGGCATTCGATACTGCCGATCTCCCGCTGACACTGGGCCTCGGCAACGACAGCATCTGGAAACGCTTCTGGCACACGGTCGGGCAGCCGGAGCTGGGAGAAAAGAAAGACACGGCGACAAATGCGAAACGCCGCCAGGCCAGGGCGGCCATCGTTTCCCGCATTCAGGACATTCTTATCGAGAAGCCGCGCGAATACTGGCTCACCCGCTTTCGTGACGCAGGGATTCCCGCCGGACCCATCAACAGGTTGGACGAAGTCGTCGCCGACCATCATCTGATGGAACGGGGGCTTTTCTATTCTGTACGCGACGGAAGCGCGGCAGTCCCGCAGGTTGGATCCGCGTATCACTTGGACGGAAGTGCCGAGACGCTTCGGAGCCTCCCTCCCCGCCTGGGTGAGCACACCCGGGAAATCCTCGCTGAGCTCGGCTACAGCGCCGACGACATCGACGGACTGAGAGACGAAGGCGCCATCGAATAATTCCCCACAGGCAAGGAGATTTCCATGGATTACAACAGCATCATCTACCAGGAAGACGGCCCCATCGCCCGGATCACCCTGAACCGTCCGGACGACGGCAACATGTTCACGCCTGAAATGTGCCAGGAGATCCGCCACTGCCTGGACACTGTGGGCCGGGAAACGCGTACCCGGGTTGTCGTCCTGACCGGAGCCGGTGAAAAGTTTTTCTGCATCGGTGGCCGCAAGGAGGGTATGGAGGACACGACGCTCTATGCCGGCGTGTTGCCCACGCTGGAAATGTACGAAGCTATCGAACGCATCCAGAAACCAGTCATCGCCTCCGTAAACGGCTTTGCCGTGGGTGGCGGAAACGTCCTGCAGGTCGTCTGTGACATGACCATCGCCAAGGAAAGCGCGGTCTTCCGCCAGGTTGGCCCGATGATGGGTAGCTTCGACGCCGGCTTTGGGACCTGGTATCTGGAGGACCTGATCGGGAAGAAGAAGGCCAAGGAAATGTGGTTCACCAACGCAAAGCTGACCGCCGCCGAGGCCCTGGACATCGGTCTAATTAACAAGGTCGTGCCCGATGCGGAGCTGGCTGACGCCACCACGGAGTTCGCTCTGACTGTCGCCGACCGTGGCAGCTTCGCACTGGCTTCCCTGAAAGCCGCCTTCAATGCCCGCCATGGCGGCGTCGGGGGGCTTGCGCGCATGGCGCATGACCTGCTTCTGCGCACGTATCTGAAGACCGAAGAATCTCAGGAACTCTCAGCCGCCTTCGCCGAACGACGCACCCCTGACGCGAGCAAGTTCGGGAAATAGGGTTGAATCTTGGAGAGGCTATCATGAAGCCACTGCTGACACTTCATAATCCGGCCGTCGCCACGGAATACCACGCCAGCGGCTACTGGCGGGGGGACACCTTCTACTCCCTGATGCGGCGCCATGCGACCGAGCAGCCCGATGGTTGGGCCGTGCAGGACGGCAGCCGGCGCTTGAGCTATGCACAGCTACTCGCCGCGGTGGATCAGTTGGCCAGCGACCTGCATGAACTGGGCGTCGAGCCCGGCGACCGGGTATCAGTGTGGCTTCCCAACTGTGTGGAATCGGTGGTGATCTTTCTTGCCTGCTCCCGGAACGGCTATGTCGCCAACCCGTCGCTGCACCAGAATCACACGGTTGCGGAGATCGTGCGGTGCCTGGAACGTTTGCAGACCGCAGTGCTGTTCGCGAAGCCGGGATATGGTGCCGACGCAACGGTCAACAGCGTCTTCGACGTCGCTGAGGAGCTATCCTTCATGCGTCGTGCCGTGGCTCTCGGCGACGAAGGGCGGGGGCCGCACGGTCTGCGTTTCCAGGCCTTCGGCGGCACTGGTGATCCCGCCCGACTTCCTGCGGCTGACTCCAACCCGGACAAGATCACGTACCTGGCATTCACCTCCGGTACTACTGGTGAACCAAAGGGCGTGATGCACAGCGACAACACCTTGCTTGCTAATGGCCGGGCAATGGTTCAGGACTGGGCGCTGGACAGCAGCACGGTGCTCTACACGCTAAGCCCCCTGAGCCACCACATCGGAACCGTTGCGCTGTCCCAGGCGATGGTCGGCGGCTGCGAGCTGGTCATCAACGACATAAGGCGAGGCCAGTCTCCCGTTGACCGTATCGAGGAAACCCGAGCGACCTACGTGATGGGGGTGCCGACCCATGCGATGGATATTCTGTCGGAGTTGAAGCGGCGAAACGTGGACCGTCTTGGCTGCGTCAAGACCTTCTACATGGCGGGATCCCCCATTCCGCGCTCGGTTGCGGAACGTTTTCTGGAATTGGGTATCCGCCCCCAGAACGTGTACGGGATGACCGAGAACGGCTCGCACCAGTACACCCTTCCCGATGACGACGTCGACACCATCGTGTCCACCTGTGGACGTGCCTGTACAGGATTTGAGGTGGCGATATTCGACGCGGAGGCGCCGGATCAAAGGCTAGGCGTTGGCGAAGTCGGGGAAATCGGCAGCCGGGGCGCCCTGCTGATGCTGGGCTACTACGACAACCAGTTCGCCACGGAGCGCTCTTTCAATCGGGATGGCTGGTTTCTCAGCGGGGATCTCGGCCAGTTGGATGAGAAGGGGTGCCTGCAAATCGTTGGCCGAAAGAAGGATCTCATCATTCGTGGAGGCCACAACATTCACCCGACGAACATCGAAGGACTGGCAATTCGTCACCCCGCCGCCAATGCGGTCGCGGCCATTCCGGTTGCGGACGAACGTCTGGGTGAAAAGGTCTGCCTGGCTGTACTCCCCTTGGACGGACAGAAGGTCACATCCCAGGAGATGCTGAAGTTCCTGCACGAACAGGGCTTATCGAAATACGACATGCCAGAGTACTTCATCCGCCTGGACGAATTCCCCATGACGGCCAGCGGCAAGATTCTCAAGCGACGTCTCGTTGACTGGGTTCGTGACGGAACCGTGCGGCCTGAACCGGTGCGGTGGGTTAGCCCGAAGAATCGAAAGGAGACAAACAATGACGGTTGAGCTCGAACGCCACGACGAATTTGCCGTTCTTCGGTTGAATCGACCCGAAGCGCTGAACGCGCTCAGCTTCGACATTCTACGCGATCTGGATCAGGCGTTCGACAGGGTCGCCGAAGGTGATGCCCGTGCACTGCTGATCATTGGCGCCGGGGGCAAGGCATTCTGCGCTGGCGCTGATATCAAGGAGCTGATGAACCGGAAGCTGATCGACCAGAAGCGCGGTGCCGAGTTCGGTCAACGTGTTTTTCAGAAACTGGCGATGCTCCCCATTCCGTCGGTTGCGATCATTAATGGCTACGCCTTTGGCGGAGGGCTGGAGCTGGCGATGGCATGTACCTTCCGCGTAGCCGCCTCGGATGCGCGGCTCGGGCTACCCGAGATCAAGTTGGGCCTGATTCCCGGCTATGGCGGCACACAGCGTTTGCCCCGGCTTATTGGGGAGGCACGAGCGTTGGAACTGATCATGACCGGACGCGCCGTCAGGCCGGAGGAAGCGGAGCGCGTTGGCCTGGTCAACCGGTTGCTGGAACCGGAAGCCGACCCACTGCAGGCGGGCGTCGCGTTCGCCCGGGAGTTCTCCGGTTTCAGCCTGCTCTCCCTGGGGTTTGCACGAGAAGCTGTACAGCGGGCACTGGATGTGCCCGTGCATGACGGGCTGAGGATAGAGGCGGATCTCTCCACGCTGGCCTATCAGACATCGGATGCTGCGGAGGGCATGAGCGCATTCGCGGAAAAGCGGAAACCGGATTTTAAGGACGCGTGACATGAATGAATCCAAGTGCATAGTCGTCACAGGTGGCAGCCGCGGCATAGGGTCTTCCATTGTCCGGAACCTCGCAGGGCGTGGTTTCCAGGTCGCCTGCATCAGCCGAAAGGGCCACGGGGTTGAAGACGTTCAGGTGCCGTCCGATTTCGCGGGGCGCATCCATGCCTATGCGGGAGATGTCACCGATGCAAGCGGCATGGAAAAAACGCTAGCGACCATCGCAGAGGCACATGGCCAGATAGACGGCCTGGTGAACAACGCGGGTATTCACCTTGACGGACCCAGCACCGAGTTCCCGGCCGAGGACTTCGACAAGGTGCTGCACACCAACGTGATCGGCCCCTTCAGGGTTTCGCAGCTCGCCTATCCGTACCTGAAAGCCTCGGGCGGAATGATCGTCAACATTGGATCGTTCTACGACCGTTCGGGGGTTCCAGGCAATGCCGCCTACTGTGCCTCGAAAGCCGCTGTCGGCGCGGTGTCGCGCTGTCTGGCAGTGGAGTGGGCGCGGGATGGAATTCGCGTGGTGAACGTGGCGCCAGGGTTCGTGGCGACCGATCTGAACAGGGAATACCTGGAGCAGGAAAAATTCCAGCGTTACCTGCGTTCCCGGATTCCCGTTCAGCGGGCCGCCCAACCAGATGAAATCGGTCAACTCGTTGGAGCAGTCTTTGTCGAGAACATGCCGTTCCTGACAGGGGAGACCATCTACGTCGATGGCGGACAGGGCGTCACCCTGTAGCCGCAATCTTTGAACTGGAGCGCACATGAACATGCTTGATCGGATCGGCCCGCTTGACGCCCTTGCACCCGAGGAAGCGGAGATCGTGAAAACCGTGGTTGAGATCGCTGAGAAGGAGTTCAAGCCACGTGCAGCAGGCTATGACGAGCGCAACGAATTTCCCTGGGAGAACGTACGCCTGCTCAACGACATTGGATTGAACGGAATCTTCATCCCCGAGGAGCACGGTGGGGCCGGACTCTCCTACGCCGCCTACCTCCATTGCGTCATTGAGATCAGCAAGGCTTGCGCCTCCACCGGGGTGATCTGGGCAACGAATTTCCATGCAATCAAGCCACTGATCGACTTCGGAACCGAGGAACAACGCAGACGCTTTCTGCCAACCATGCTGGATGGCGGGCTTGCGTCCCTGTGCATCACAGAACCTTCAGCCGGCTCCAATGCGACGGGCATGCGGACCCAGTTCATTCCCGACGGCGACCACATTGTCATCAATGGCGGGAAGACGTTCATCACTTCCGGCGACGTGGCTGACCTGTATCTGGTGTTCGGGAAGTGGTCCGAGATTGATGACCCCAAGCGGGCGATCTCCGCGCTGATCATCGAGAAGGGCACGCCTGGCCTGCAGGTGTTGCGCAAGGAAGACAAGATGGGGCATCGCGCCTCCAGCACGGCAACGCTTTCCTTCGACAATTGCCGCGTTCCGCGGGCAAACCTGATATGCGAACCCGGCGACGGGCTGCCTATCCTGCTTGCATCCCTGAACAAGTCACGACCGAGCGTCGCTGCCCAAGCCCTGGGGATCGCCAAGGCTGCCTTCGACGACGCCGTTGCCTACATCAACGAACGCGAACAAGGTGGTCGCAAGGTCCTCGAGTTCCAGGGCGTGCAGTTCATGGTTGCCGACCTGGCAACCGAACTCGCACTCTGCGAGAACTGGCTCTGGCATGTCGCACGCCTGGTGGACTCCGGCGCCGAGGATTTCTCCATCGAGGCTTCCATCGCCAAGCAACGTGCGTCCGATCTCGCCATGCGCGTCACCACGGACGCCGTCCAACTGCATGGCGGATACGGCTATTGCCGCGATTACAGGGTGGAGCGGCTGATGCGTGACGCCAAGCTTACCCAGATCTGGGAAGGTACGAACCAGATTCACCGCCAGTTGATTGGCCGCAGCTTCCTTCAGCGTTAGGAGCAAAACGATGAGCAAGATCAAAACCGTGGGCGTCGCCGGCGCCGGCACCATGGGCGCCGGGATCGCGATCGTGGTGGCCCGCGCCGGGTTCGACACTGTGCTGTTTGACCTCAACCAGGACACCCTCGCGAAAGCGAGGAAACAGACCGAGGGCTTCTTCTCCAGGTCGGTAACCAAGGGCAAGCTGACTGAGGAGCAGAAGGAGCAGGCCCTGCAGCGCATGCAGAACACAACGGAGTTGGGGGCGCTGGGACAGTGCGACCTCGTCATCGAGGCCGTTTTCGAGGACCTGGGCGTCAAGCACGACCTGATGAGTCAACTCGATGAGATCTGCCCGGAACACACTATCTTCGCCTCCAACACGTCGACGCTCTCCATCAGCGAGATTGCCGGCGGATCGAACCGCGATGACCGCGTGGTCGGGATGCACTTCTGCCTACCTGCCCAGGTGATGAAACTGGTGGAAATGTCTCCGGGACTGAACACTTCTGAAGAGACCTTCCACACGGCATGGGCCTTCTGCGAAGCATTGGGGCAGCAACCAGTGAAGACCCAGGATACGCCGGGGTTCATTCTGAACTACTTCCTGGTGCCGTTTAACAACGACGCGATCAGGCTGATCGAGTCCGGAGTGGCGGAGCCAGCCGATCTGGACCGCGCAATCAAGAAGGGCCTGGGTTACCCCATGGGGCCCTGCGAATTGCTCGACATGATTGGCCTCGATACGCAGATTCGCCTCTGCGAGGCCTTCCATGCCGTTACCAATGATCCGCGTGCCGCGTGTCCTCCGTTGCTCAAGCGGATGGTTGCCGCCGGGCGCCTGGGCCGGAAAACCGGCCAAGGCTTCTACACCTATGACCGCGATGCGATGTTCGGAGGCTAAGCGCATGCAGTATTCCGTGATTTCTACTGGCACAAGCCGTTCATTCCCGGAGGGGAGTGCCTTTCTCGCCAGCGCAAGCGACGATGCGGACATTCAGGTTCTGGTGGGCCCGGACGCAGGAGCACGGCTGGCCGACATTCCGGACACCGACAGCAAAGCGGTGATCCTGGTCGAGTTATATACCGACACGCTGGGCGGCCACACAGGCGAAAGCCGGGGTGAAGAAGGTTCGAACGTTCTTGGATTCTCCCGATTCCGGCTCGGTGAGGATGCACCGTCAGATCTGGTTGAACTGGTGCGGCAGCCGAACTCTGACGAATCCGCTATCCGGACCGCCGTAACGCTGTTTGAGAACGCGGGTCTGGATGTCGCGGTTTGTGGAGATTTCGCTGGCCGAATCATCGATCAGCTTGTTCGGCCCTATTACAACGAGGCGTTGCGGCGGCTCGATGAGCGCCTCGCCTCGGCTGACGACCTGGATCTGACGCTCAAGCTTGGGCTCGGCTATCCGGAGGGCCCCATCAGCCTGCTGGAACGCTCGGGGCTGGAACACCACTACGAAGTGACGCGGGCCCTGTTTGAGGTTTACGGCGGGCGCGCATATGCACCAGCAAGGCGTGCTGTAGCAGCGCATCAGCGTCGGCAGCGCGACGGAGGAACGACATGAGGCCGCTGGAGGACCTGAAGGTACTGGATTTCAGCACTCTGCTACCTGGGCCGATGGCAAGCCTGATCCTGGCCGAGGCCGGTGCCGACGTCATCAAGATCGAGCGCCCGGGGCGCGGGGACGAAATGCGCAGCTATGTCCCGAAGTTCGGGCAGGACAGTGTGAATTTCGCACTGCTCAATCGTGGCAAGAAGAGTCTTGCCCTGGATCTGAAGGATTCGGAAAGCATCAACCAACTGATGCCGCTTCTCCGGGAAGCTGATGTTCTGATCGAACAGTTTCGGCCCGGGGTTATGGATCGTCTCGGTCTGGGATATCCGCAATTGCGTGAGATCAATCCAGGCCTGATCTACTGCTCCATCACCGGGTATGGACAGTCCGGCCCGAACGCCGCTGTTGCGGCTCACGACCTCAACTACATCGCCGAAACCGGCCTGTTGGGACTGAGCGCCGGAGCGGACGGCGCCCCCATCCCGCCTCCGGCATTGATCGCCGATATCGGCGGAGGCACATACCCGGCCGTCATGAATATTCTGCTGGCGCTGCACCAGCGGGACCGCACGGGCGAAGGAAATCATCTGGATATCTCCATGTCGGATGGCCTGTTTCCGTTCATGTACTGGGCCCTCGGGGAGGCCAAGGCGCATGATCAATGGCCTCGTCCCGGGAATGAGTTGGTCACAGGCGGCTCCCCCCGATACCAGATCTACCGGACAGCTGATGACCGGTTTGTGGCGGCTGCGCCGCTGGAACAGAAGTTCTGGGACAACTTCTGTTGGCTGATCGATTTGCCGGAAGCCCATCGCAGTGAGACAGCCAACCCGAAGGAAGCAATCGCTGCTGTCGCAGAGCGCATCCGACGGAGGCCGGCAGCCTACTGGCAAGAAAAATTCCAGGGGGTTGATGTCTGCTGCAGCATCGTTGCGACGCTTCAGGAGGCGCTGGCCAACCCCCATTTTCAGAGCCGACGCCTGTTTGACCGTCAACTCGAAAGTGATGACGGCAAACAGATTGACGCTTTGCCCGTCCCGCTTGCGCCGGTTTTCCGCGCGCAAACCGGAACGTCTGCGTCTTACCCCCCGTTGGGCAGGGATAACGACCTTGTTGCCAAGCCATCCAGCTAATCAACCCGAGGTATCAGCATGCCGATGCGCGCGGTGATTGTCAGAGAATTCGGCCCGATCGAGAACGCCCGGGTCGAGGAAATCTCGCCGTCATCTCCCGGCCCCGACGAAGTCCTGATACATGGCGCTGCGGCGGAAGTGAACTTTCCGGATATCCTGGTCATGGAAGGTAGCTACCAGATCAAACCGCCGCTGCCGTTTTCTCCGGGTAAGGAAGTCGCCGGCACGGTTGCAAAGGTCGGAGCAGCCGTACAAGACCTCAAGCCCGGTGATCGCGTCGCCGCACAGGTGGAATTTGGTGCGTACTCAGAAGCGGTAATCGCGCCGGGGGACAGTTGCTACCGCATCCCCGATTCGATGCCGTTCGCAGACGCTGCGGCCATCGGGCTAAGTTATCAGACGGCGCACTTTGCGCTGCTCGAGCGAGCGGGATTCCGAGAAGGGAACAGCGTGCTTGTGAATGGTGCCGCTGGCGGAGTCGGCTTGGCAGCAATACAGTTGGTCAAGGCATTGAACGGGACAGCATTAGCCGGCGTGATCAACGAACAGCAGGCGGAAATCGCACGTGCCAATGGAGCCGATCACATCATCGACCTCACGGCCGATCCAATCCGGGACCTGCTGCGCCAGCAGGTATTCGATGTCACAAACAATCATGGTGTGGATATCGTCGTAGACCCCGTCGGCGGATCCATACTCGAAGCAAGCCTTCGCGCGCTGGCCTGGTGCGGGCGGCTTGTCGTGATCGGCTTCGCAGCGGGAGAGATTCCCGCGATTCGTTCCAATTATCTGCTGGTCAAGAACATCGCTGTACTGGGCCTGCAGTGGAGCGATTACCGGGATCGAACACCAGGTTTGGTACGCGCTGCGCAGGAACACCTGTACGAGCTGTACCGAAACGGTGGCCTGAGGCCACATATCGATCGCGTCTCTCCGCTCGAGGAGTTCGCTTCCGTGCTTGAGGACGTCCGGGCTGGGAAGGTGAGCGGCAAAGCCATACTTGCCATCACCGGCGCCCGCTAGGGAATCAAATCGACGCGTTCTGGTTGCCAGAAAAAGGAACTAACCGTGCAGGACCCGAAGCAGTGGGTGGGGTTGGAGCGTTATCGTGAAGAGCGCATTGACCCATGGCCCGTAGCCGCTTTCAACGCGGCCCTGGATCGAAGCGCGGAAATCCCCGCAGACGGGACACCGCTTGCCGCATGCTGGCATTGGCTGTACTTCCGACCGCTCTACCGTGCTGTCGCGTCCGGCCCGGACGGGCACGAGCGCCTAGGGGAGTTTCTACCAGCGCTGCCGGGCGATCCTCAGAGAATGTGGGCGGGCAGTCGAATCAATGTCAGTTGCCCGTTGCAGGTTGGAGAACATGTTCGGCTCCGTTCCACGATCGCCGACGTGGCAGTAAAAGAAGGGCGCAGCGGAAAGCTCGTTTTCGTGACCGTGCGGCACCAGATGCGGGGAGACCGCGGAGGTCGGCTGGACGACGAACAGGACATCGTCTACAGAGAAGGCGGAGCCGGAGCCGCTCGGCCGGCTCCGCCCTGCGCGACTGAAGAACAATGGACATGGCGCTCACACTGGAAGCCGGACTCCTTGCTGCTGTTTCGCTACTCGGCTCTCACGTATAACAGTCACAGGATTCATTATGACTACCCCTACTGCGTCAATGAAGAAGGCTATCCAGGCCTTGTCGTTCATGGCCCTCTGCTCGCAACGCTGATGTTCGGCCTTGCCGAGGAGAATCTTGGGCGCCCGCTCAGCCGGTTCGAATACCGATCACAGGCACCTGTTTTCTCGGGCACTGAGGTAACCGCATCAGGCCGAGTGGACGGCGATGGCGCCCTGCTCTGGGTAACCCGAGAGGATGGCACTGTCGCGCTACGGGGATCCGCGAAATAGTCGGCGGGAACGCCTTTCGAAATGTTCACCGGAGACAGAGAGTGCAACAGTCGCTGACCAGGGAACTTGCTGAGTTCGTTGCGGGACTCGACTTCGATGACCTGCCCCCCAATGTGATCGACAAAGCCAAGGACGTACTTCTTGATGCGCTTGGTTGCGCAATGGCTGCGTTCAAGGAAGATCGCCGGAAGGCGGGCATTGCAACGGAGATCGCACAGCAGTTCGGGGCTGGAGGGCCTTCAACAGTTATCGGTGGAGGCAGGGCCCATCCTGCCCTGGCAGCGCTTTCGAACGGCATTCTCATCAACGCGGCTGACAACGACGATACGCACAAGCGCGCGCTGATCCATGTGGGCTCTGTTGTCGTCCCTGCGGCGCTGGCCAGTACAGAGGCCTCAAGCCGCAGCGGTCGCGAACTGCTCGTCGCCCTTGTAGCGGGCTATGAGGTGGCTACCCGGGTGGGGATGGCGGTTATGCCAAGTCACTACAAATGCTGGCATTCAACCGCCACCAACGGAACCTTTGGTAGCGCAGCCGCAAGCGCCAGGGCGTTGTCCCTCAGTGCGGAAGACACCTGCACCTGTCTGGGCTTCGCCGGCACCCAGGCGGCAGGGTTGAATGCCTTTTTCGAATCCGGGGATGACTCCAAGAGCGTTCATCCCGGCAAAGCCGGCTTGAACGGCGTACTCGCAGCTGTCCTGACGCAACTCGGCGCCACAAGCCCTCCGGACATCCTGGGGCACCCCAAGGGATACCTCGCAGCGTTCAGTGACGAACCCAAGGCGCACGTACTGACCAATGGCCTTGGCACCGACTGGGAGATTCTCCAGAACGGCTTCAAACCCTACCCGTCCATACTGGCCAGTCATTCACCAATCGGCGCGTCGCTTGATATCCGTTCACGGGAATCGCTTGACCCCAAGGCGATCGAATCGGTTGAAATCCGGACGTACGCCACGGTGAAATCACACTTCTCCAGCAAGGAAGTCCGGAATGGCATGTCGGCACGGCTCTCGGTGCCGTATTGTGTGGCTGCAGCCTTGGTGGATGGTGAGATTACACAACGCCAGTTTCGACCGGAGCGATACACCGACCAAGACGTTCTACGCCTGCTTGATAAGGTCGAGGTGACCGTCGACCCTGAGCTGTCACCGCTCTATCCGGACAAATTCCCGGCACGGGTGATCGTTGTCATGCAGGATGGCAGGCAGTTGGAGTCCACTTTCCTTTACCCGAAAGGCGATCCCCAGAACCCGCTAACCCGCGAGGAGCTGGAGCGCAAGTTCCGTGACAACGTCGACGGAGTGATGAAGCCTGAAAGCACAGAAAAGCTACTGGCGATGATAAGAAGCATGGAAAGCTGCGACTTCAATGCATTTTCATCTCTTCTTGGCAAAGACGGCTTGCACCATGTGCGAACCTGATGTGATTCGTGGAGTCGGTTGGCGTGGATGGTGTGCGCCGGACACGTGGACCGATACAGAGGGGCAAGGGGAGTGGTTTGACCTCTCGCACCCGATCGGCCGAAACCTCCCCAGGGTGCCCTTTTTTCCCGAACCCGTATTGGATCGCGTCTATTCCATCCCGGAGCACCAGATCAATGTCACGGCCATTAGCATGGTCGTGCATTCCGGTACACACGTTGATTCCCCGCGCCATTTTTTCAATGATGGGCCAGCGTTTCAGGACATTCCCTTGAGTCGGCTGTGCGGTGCCGGACTGGTTTTTCCCGTGAGCGTCAACAGCGACGGACTCATTGGCCCGGAACATCTAATGCCGGCCGAACGCTTGTTGAAACCCGGTGACATCCTGCTCCTCAATACCGGGACACACAGGCGTGCAGGGAGCGAGGGTTACGATGACCACCCCGCTCTCAGCGAAGCCGGTGCCCAGTGGATAGTCGACCATCAGATCAAACTGGTAGGCGTTGACATGCCAACGCCCGACGAGGCCGTAAAGCGTCGAACGCAGAGCTTCTGCTATCCGGTCCACCGCAAGCTGCTCGCCAACGGCGTTCTGATCGCCGAGCATCTAACCAACCTCGCCCCCCTGACAGGACTCAGGGTAGAGGTGATGATGAATGCCTTGAATATTTTGGAATCCGACGGGGCTCCGGTACGGGCACTTGCGCGGAAACTCAGGTATGGATAGGCGATCAATATCAGCCGGAAATCCATCAATGACAATTGTAGGTTAAGCAGGGCGCTGATCCCCTATTTCCGCAAGTGCAATCTGGAGAGGATGTTGATTACCGCTCGGTCACCACGGCGTCGACTTCCCTTTGTGGTCACTCTGGTGTGTCCCCGGATTCTCGGGCCGGCTGAAAGTTAGTCCGAGAGGCTTTGGCGAAAAATTTATAATGTACTGATTTGTATATTGTTTTGAATGATTGTTCGACCGTGTCGAAATGCGTTCGGAATATTGGAGTCGTTGGTTTTTTGAGGAATGCGCTCTGCGGCGGCGAATAGTCTCAATCTGAATTCGAAGTAAGCAACGTCCGGCCGGAATCCGTTACCCGGCCAACCCCGTGTCCATCAGCGCTCGCAATCTTGACCGATTGACATGGACAAAATCCCTGAGCGGCCCCGCGTGGCGGCGTCGGGGGAGGATGATGGAAAAGGATATCGCGTCCAGATCTCCCTCAAGGGCACGCCCGGTGACACCAAGGCCGCCGAACACGTGTCCCACGCGTCTGCTGTCGCCCAGACCAATCCAGAGCAAGCCGTCCTGCACCAGGTATCTCCGGAGCGCTTTCCGGTCCCAATGCGGAACGGGAACAGGCGTGGCCCCCTGGCGGAGCAAAGGCGTGTACAGCTCATCATATAGCCCCGGGTTCAGCGCCCGCGGGAACACCGCAATCCTGCAGTCTGCCAGTGCCGTCACCGGGACGCGCTCAAGGGAGGCCAGTATGTGGTCTTCCGGCAGCAGCAACAGGCGCTCCACCGGAGCCAGCGACTGCACGAGGAGATCTGCCCTCTGGGCCGCGCCCAAGGCGAAGGCCAGGTCGATGCCCCCGTGATCCAGACGTTCCAGCAATTGCGGCGTCCATCCGTACTCAACCTCCACGGTGACTTCCGGATGGGCACGGGAAAACCGTTCAACCATCTCCCGGTAGACCCCGAATAACGTACCGTACGGCGGAATCCCGATGCGGAGTTGCTGCTGTTGGGTGTGCTGAAGGGCCCGGATGGCGGCGTCCAGGTTTTCGCTGGCCTTGAGGAATTCACTGGCTTCAAGCAAGAGCGCCTGCCCGTTCTCGGTGAGTTCCACATGCCGGCTGGTGCGACGAAACAGAGGAAATCCGAGCTCCTTCTCGAGCTTGCGGATCTGTACCGAAAGCCATGGCTGGGCCACGCGCAGGCGAGCGGCCGCGGCGCTGAAGGATCGCTCCTCCGCAACCACCACGAATCTGCGGATCCAAACCGGGTTGATGGTCATGGTCAGTACTCGTGATCCCGTGTGATGTCCGTTGTCATTGTAAGGCGACATAAGCATCTATTCGAAAACCGTATAGATCGTCGCAAATACGTCTTGGACGTCCGATTTTCGTGCCTGCTAACGTTCCGCCATGGGTATGACCGGCCGCCACTTCCATGCAGCCTCGCCGGTAACGGGAAGGGCCCGAAGGAGTGATTGATGAGCAAGCCCGCGTTGCTGGACGGTGTCCGCATCATCGACATGACCTCTGTGGTCTTCGGCCCCTATTGCACGCAGATGCTTTCTGACATGGGCGCGGACGTGGTCAAGGTGGAACCCCCACGTGGCGACCAGTTCCGCATCCCCGGAAAGCCGGCGCGCACTCCCCTGATGGGGCCGGGTTTCTTCACCATCAACCGCGGGAAGCGCTCGGTGGTCCTCGACCTCAAGAAGGCGGACGATCGCGATGCCATGAACCGGCTCCTGCGCAGTGCGGACGTGTTCATCCACAACGTTCGGGAGCAGGCGATCACGCGGCTGGGCTTCGGCTTCGAGCAGGTTAGCACGCTCAAACCGGACCTGATCTACGTCCACTGCGTGGGGTTCGGTTCCGGGGGACCGTATTCGGGTCTCCAGGCTTACGACGACGTGATCCAGGCCGCCAGTGGACTGACCTCGCTCATGGGACGCTACCATGGCGACGAGCGCCCCCGGTACGTTCCTTCCACGATCGCCGACAAGGTGGCCGGACTCTATGCCAGTCAGGCTGTGCTGGCCGCGGTCATCCATCGGCTTCGCACCGGCGAAGGCCAGCACGTGGAAGTTCCCATGTTCGAGGCATTCACCCAGTTTCTGCTTCAGGAGCACCTGTGGGGGCATGCCTTCGAGCCGCCGGCCGGGGAATTCGGCTACTTCCGGCAGACCGATCCCAACCGGCAGCCGTTCCCCACCGCGGACGGGTATATCAGCATCGTGCCCTATACGGATGACGTCTGGCTGACGATGCTGGAACTCCTGGATAGCCTGGAGCTGACAGAGGATCCCCGGTTCAGCTCTCCGGAACAGCGGCGCGCGAACATGACGCTGCTTTACCGGCGGATCGGAGAGAAGACGCCGCGTCACACAACAGCCGAATGGTTGGTGATGTTGCGTCAAGCCCAGATCCCCGCAATGCCCGTCGTTGACTTCGAATCCGTCCGGGATGATCCGCACCTATGGGCGACGGGCCTGTTTCAACGGCGTACCCATCCCACTGAAGGCGACTACGTGGAGATGCCGCTTCCACTGCGCTTCAGCGCAGCGCCGCGTCCGACGGCCCGGCCGGCGCCGTTGCTCGGGGAGCACACGGACGAAGTGCTGACGGAAGTCCTTGGCAAGCATGATCGTTAGCCCATGAGCACACGGACACACCGGGGGCAGACCGCAGCCCCGCGCCGGAGCTTGTCCACACATCAAGCGGAGGAGATCTCGAATGAGTGCCAAACACCAACTATGGGGGGTGTCCTTGACGGCGGCCCTGACATTGGGCGTTGCCGGCAACACCCTGGCAGTGGAGAACGTGGAGTTGCCCCGGACCCTGGTCTGGACCACCTACGAAACCGGCACCTCATTGAATGCGCAGGCCAATGCCATCGGTAATCTGCTCCGCGAAAACGGCAGCAGCACCCTGCGGGTCCTGCCCTCTCGCAGCGACGTCGCCCGTTTGCTTCCCGTGCGCCAAGGCCGCGCCGACTACACCCTGACGGGAATGTCGATTTACTACGCACAGGAAGGGCTGGAGGATTTCAACGAACCCAATTGGGGCCCCCAACCGGTGGGCATACTGCTGGCCGCGCAGGGCGTGGTGGGTTTCGGCGTCATCGTGGCGGCGGACTCGGATATCCAGCACCCGCGGGATCTGGCGGGCAAGCGCGTCTCCTACATCAGTGGCCAGACCGGGATCAACTCCGTGACAGAGGCCAATCTGGCGTTCGGCGGCCTCGGATGGGATGACGTGACCCGGGTGGAGTACTCCAGTTATACCGCGACCTTTGACGGATTCACGTCCAACGATGTGGATGCCATTTTCATGGTGTCGGCCTCACCGCTGGCGGCGCGGGCCGAATCCAGCCCGCGGGGCATGCGCTGGCTTCACCTTGATGCCGACGAACCCGCCGGCTGGGATCAGGCCCAGCAGGTGTTGCCCTACTACGAGCCGATCACCCTGACGCGCGGTGCAGGCATCAGTGAAGACGCTCCGTGGCATGGGGGCAGTTATCCGCTCCCGGTCCTCATCACGTATCTGGATCATGATGATGACGAGGCATACCATCTGACGCGGTTTATCTTCGAGACCTACGATACCTTCAAGGACATGGCGCCCGGGGCCCGGGGTTACAACCTGGATAACCACAACCTCCAACAAACGCTGCCCATTCACGCCGGGGCGGTGCGTTACTACCGGGAGCGTGGCGTCTGGAGCCAGGAAGACGAGGCGCACAACCAGCGCATGCTGGAGAGGCAACAGGTTCTTCAGAACGCATGGGAAGGCCTGCGGGAGCGGGTTGCCGGAACGGACGCGTTGATGGCGAAATGGCCCCAGGCTCGGGAGCAAGCCCTGCAGGATGCCGGCTTCTGATCGCTCCGGGACGATCGGGGGAACACCGCCCGGGTATCCGGGTATGTCCCGCTGGTAACATGCCGATCAAGCCCGACGTCGCGCGCCGCATTGTCCGCGTCGGGCTCCGAAGGAAACCCTGCCATGAACGAACAGCGACCCTTCCGCGCTCCGGGTTTGCTCACCGTACTGCTTTGTGTCGCCGCGGTGGTGTCGGCGTCCCTGGCGACCTACCAGGTGTTCAACCTGGGCGGGCGCTATTTCCAGCCGCTACTCAGCACCCAGTACTATTACCTGCTCCTGGCAACGGTACTGCCACTGGTGTTCATCGCCTTCGACCTACGCGGCCGGAAGCGGGAAGGGGCGGCCCGCATTCCCTGGTATGACGGCCTGCTGGCGCTGGCGACGGCGGGCGTGCTGATATTTTTTTTCGCCAACAGCGAACGCGCCCTCCGTGAGGGTTGGGAGTATCTCGCCCCCGAGCACGTCGTGTACCTGAGCTATCTGCTGTGGGGGCTCTGCCTGGAAGCCACCCGTCGCGCCGGTGGCTGGCCCGTGTTTCTCCTGGTGTTGGCGGCGTCCCTGTTTCCGGTCTGGGCACATCGGTTGCCGGACGCCATGGCCGCCGCATCCACGCCCGTGGACCTGGTGGCGATCTTTCACGCCAACAGCACGGAAAGCCTGCTGGGCATACCGCTGCAGGCTTTCGCGAACCTGGTCTTCGGTTTTCTGATTTTCGGCGTCGCATTGCAGAAAACCGGCGGGGGCCGCTTTTTCATCAACCTGGCCTTCGCGCTTCTGGGCCATGTTCGCGGTGGACCAGCGAAAGTGGCCATCTTCTCCAGCGGCCTGATGGGGTCCATGTCAGGCAGCGTCGTGACCAATGTGTTAACCACGGGCAGCCTCACCATTCCCGCCATGCGCCGGGTTGGATTCAGCCCGCGTTATGCCGGCGGCGTGGAAACCTGTGCATCCACCGGCGGGGTGCTCATGCCACCGGTCATGGGAGCCACCGCCTTCGTGATGGCCACTTTTCTGGAGGTTCCGTACAGCCATATCGTGATGGCGGCGATTCTGCCCTCCGCGCTGTACTTCTTCGGCCTGTTCGTTCAACTGGACTACTACGCCGCACGGACCGGACTGAAGGGCCTGCCCAAGGAGCAGTTGCCTACCCTGACCAGGACATTCGCCGATGGATGGCATTATCTGGCGGTGTTCGTACTGCTTGTCTGGATGCTCCTGGTCCTGCAGCGTGAGGCGCAAGCCCCCTATTACGCCACCGCCCTGCTGCTGGTGGTGAACCAGATCCGATCCGTCTCCCGCTGGTCCTGGAGGGATTGTGTGGAGTTCCTGCGCGCCTGCGGCGCACTGTTCGCCGAACTGGCGGGCATCATGGCGGGTATCGGGCTGATCATGGGGGGGCTTGCCGTCTCAGGCATGGCAAGCACCCTCGCCAACGATCTGCTGCACCTGGCCGGCGGGGATGTGCGCGTGCTAATCCTGATGGGGGCGGTGACCAGTTTCGTGCTCGGCATCGGAATGACCACGACGGCGGCCTACATTTTTCTTGCCATCGCCCTGGCCCCGGCGCTGGTCACCGTTGGTCTCAACCCGCTGGGGGTTCATCTCTTTATCCTGTATTGGGCCATGCTGAGTTTCATCACGCCCCCGGTGGCGCTGGGTGCGTTTGCCGCTGCCTCCGTGGCGGGTGCGCGTCCCATGCCCACGGCGCTGGAATCCATGCGGTTGGGCAGCATCATCTACTTCATCCCGTTCTTCTTCATCATGGAACCGGCGCTGATACTGGAGGGTACGGTGCCGGAGGTGCTGGTCGCTCTGGCGTTCGCGATCAGCGGGATTTTCGTTGTCGCAGCGGGTCTGCAGGGCTATCTGCCGTTCGCCGGCCCGCTGACGGCGACGCCGGCCTGGTCGGCGTGGCCGGTACGCGGGTTCCTGCTGGGTGGCGGCCTGTTGCTGGCCCTGCCCCATTCACCGCTTCTAGGCGTTTCCTCGACCACGCTGTCTGTCTGGGCCGTTGTTCTCACCAGCGCGGGCGTTGCTGGGGGTGTATGCCTGAATCGGTGCCGTCCGGGGGAGCGTTTGGCCGCCGGAAGCCTGACGCGATAATGGGCACAATCGGGTATCGACTCCTGCCGCCGGTTTATCAGGGTTATCAGCGACGCACCCGGTGACGGTGCACTAAACTCCGGCTAAGGCGGGGCATCAGCAACACGATGCTTTCCCAATTCGTTCCGGTACACGGCGGCAACGACCGATGCAGAGCCCCTGTGAGACGACACCGCAATTGCTGGCCTATCTCCGCGGCAGCGAGCTGCTGCAGACCGTGCTGCCGTGCGGCGTTGATGACATGCTGTCAGGCATCGAGTCGGTCTGGCTGCGCCTTGCGGGAAAGCGCCTGCACGTGGAACTCCACCGGGCACCACATGCCCGGGCCGTCGTGGTCTTCCAGCCGGGCGCCGGTTCCTACGCCCGTTTCTATTGCGCTCTTGGGGTCCGGCTGGCCCGGGCCGGCTACCATATGCTGGCAATCGACAGGCCGGGACATGGCTATTCCGACGGGGATACCGGTGACTGCACCGTGGAAGAAGCCCTGGATGCCACCCAATGTGTCGTCGACTATGCCCGCGCCACGTTCGGCTTGCCGGTCATCCTGGCCGGATCCAGCCTGGGCGGCCTGCTCACCGGCTTCGCGGTCTTTCGGGGGATTCCGGCGGACCTGGCCGTCGCGCACAACTTCGTCATTCCCGGCCGGCTGCTCTCATTCCGGATACGCGGACGGCTCCTGGAGCGGAATCCCAGCGGGTCCATGCGCACCGCCAGGTTAGCGCATGAGTTCAGGAACATGACCAGGGATCCGGTTCTGCAGCGTTACATCCAGGAGGAAGCCGATCCCAGGGCTGCCTGGCGGTTGAGCAACCGCGCCGTTGGGAGTCTGTTCCGCCACAACCCCCGGCTTCGCGGCCGGCAGATCTGCCCGTTGGTGGTGGTGCATGGCACCGAGGACGCCCTGGTGCCGACCTGGGCTGTCCGCTGGTTCTTGCGCTGGTCACGGTTACCCAACCGGGAACTGGTGCCGGTGCCCGGCGCGGGGCATATGCTCTACCACGAGGATCTGAACGTGGCGATGCCGCTGGTGGAGCGGCTGATCGCGCCCATGGTGGCGACGGCCGGCCGCCGGGATTCACCGTGATCGGCGCCGCCCGGCGCCCGTTCCCTGGCACGCTATGCTTATGGGGGCCCGTCCGTCCGCGCGTGAATGCGGAAGCGGATCAACACCTCGTCGGCCACACGGAGTACGCCGCCCAGGGCGGAAAAGGGTTCGATGCCGAAGCTTGTCTGCCGGATCCGGAACCGGCCGGTGGCCTCCAACGCCGGGCCGGAGCGATGCAAGGAGACCGGAACCATGACTTCCCGTGTTTCTCCGGCCAGTGTGATGTGGGCTGGAACGTCGGATTGCCATGGCGGTCCGCTCGCCTCCGCCGCGCGAATCCGGATCACCGGAAACTCCCGGGCGTTCAGCACACGGGGCGAGCGCATGTTTTCCCGGGTGCCGGATATCGCCCGCTCAGTCATGTCCGGGTCCAGGCCTTCATCCGTCCGCCATGCCGGCTCGTCCACCGCCAGGGCATCCACCCGGATCACCAGGGACAGCCAGAGGTCATGGTGGTTTTCCGGTATGACGAATTCGCCGCTCAACGCCTGACCGCCGATCACATGGGTGTGCCCCAGGCGCCCCTCCGGGTAGGTGATGATCCGGATTTCCGAGCGGGTGCCGTCCACCTGGAACCACTGACCGGGCGGCGGTGTTTCCGGTAGTGGGGATGCGGGAGGCCGGGCATCCAGGCCGGGTTCCCCCGGCTGGCGGGGCGGCCCCTGGCAGGCGGTCAGGAGCAGGACCAAAATCAGGAATGGGAGAAGGGTGCTGACGGGCTTCATGGCATCCACCCCGGTGGTCCCCGGCGTACGCGGGAAGGAAGAGGTCAGCATACCCGACAGGTCAGCCATGCGCATTCCCCTGCGAAACAGTGAACAGGCCTACGGTCTGATCAGCCAGGCCTTCCACTGGGTGGTGGCGGGGCTGGTATTGCTGCAGTTCATCTGGGCCTGGCGTATCCAGCAACTGGGGTTCGGGCGGGAGCGTTTCGACCTGGTGAATCAGCATAAGTCCGTCGGCCTGACCATTCTTGCGCTGGTGGTGCTACGGCTGGTCTGGCGGTACTTCAATCCGCCGCCACCCCTGCCTGCCGGAATGCCGGCCTGGGAGCGGCGTGCCGCCGGCATCATCCACGGCATGCTTTACGTGCTGTTGCTGATCATACCGCTGGCGGGCTGGGCCATGTCCTCCGCCGCCGGATACGGGGCCAGTTGGTTCGGCCTGATTCATCTTCCGGACCCCGTTGGGCAGGACCAGGCCCTGATGGATGGTCTGCAATGGGTCCACCGGCTGCTTGCCTGGCTGCTGGCCGCCCTTGTGGTGGCCCACGGCTTGGCGGCGTTGCGCCACCACTTCGTGAAGAGGGATGCCGTGATGCGGCGGATGTTACCGTGGTGAGGGCGATCATGGGACCGATAACACTGCTCGCGGGCCTGTTGGTCCTTCCCCTGGCCGCCGGTGAGACCATCCAGCCGGCCGCCGATCCGGTCTGTTATCGGGGTACAGCTGACAACGGAGCCATTCGGTTCCATTTCCGCATCGAGCGTTCCGAGTTCATCGGGCGGATCGGGCGCTTTCAGGCGGTGTACTGCATGGAGTCCGGCGTGCCCGAGCAGGGGGAGATCCGCGTGACCGTGGACCTCACCTCGGTGGCCACCGGTAACCGGGATCTGGACATGGGCATTCAGGAACCGGAGGGCTTCGATGTGGACCGCTATCCGACAGCGGAATGGCGTACACGATCCATCGAACCGGATGGCGACGCCTACCGGATCTCGGGCGAGTTGCGACTGCGGGGGGCCACGCGGCAGGAGGAAGGGCGGTTCCGGCTGGAGGAGGTCGCGGACGGGTGGCGGCTGGAGGGCGCTGCCACGATAAGCCGCCTGGATTACGATGTGGGGACCGGAGAATTGGCCGATACCGACTTTATCCCCGACCATGTCCTGGTGGAATTCGATCTTGGTCTTGACCGCGATCCGTGAACCGGGAGGTGCTGTTGCCCTGCGCCATGGGAACCGATCGCGGAGTACCGGAATGCCGTGGTTGCATTGCCATACCGTGCCATGCGCCTTGATGGTTCTGCTCGCCATTGTGCCGGGGGTTGCGACAGCGGAGCCGGCCCATGGGGCGTCCCGGCCCTGGTCGGTGACGGCCCTGGTGGGTCAGTACGACCACAGCCGCTTTCTGGATATCCTGGTGCTGGACGGAGGCGACCTGCGGGCCTCCTACATGGGAGGCGGCGTGGTGGCACGGGAGCTGGGCGCCTGGGGGCCTGCCATCCGCTGGGAAGCGGAAGTCCAGGGCTACCGGCACTGGGGCCGGCAGTCTCTGTGGGAGACCAATGGCGCGGTGGCCGTGCGCTGGATGCGTTTCCCCTGGGATCGTTACCTGGACACCAGCGTTTCCTTCGGCCAGGGCGTGTCCTTCGCCTCCCAGCGGCCGGCCCTGGAAGAACCCACCCGCCGGCTCCTGCATTACATGCATGCGGAACTGGAGTTCCGCCCGCCTGCGCATGATCGGGTGGGCCTGGTCGGGCGTCTGCATCACCGTTCCGGGGCGTTCGGCCTCTACGGGGTGACCGGCGGTTCCAACTTTCTGACCCTCGGGCTGCGTTACCGATTCTAGGGAAGCGCCGATCTGTTCCAGTGGCGCTCCGCGGCGGCTCCCCCGCTCAAAAAGACAACGAACGTGTATTACGGGACACCGGCTCTGTTCATGGGACAGAAACGCCGCTGGATACCCGCGGTCATGGGCACGTGCTGCTGGCGGCTCGCGGCAGTGTGCCGTATCCTGACCCAAGTCATGGGATCCCGGAGACGGGGGTATTTTCTCCATCCGGCGGACAGCGGCGTTCGTTTACTCAAGCCGTTCGGTGTAGGTCCTAACGAATTATGGATGCATTGACGACACAGAATCTGCCTGCGGAAATCCAGGAAGCGCTGGAGTACTGTCCGAACCTTCCAACGATGTCCGCCGTGGCCATGCGTGTCGTGCAATTGGGCAGGCAGCGGGAGGTGGATTTTTCCGAGTTGTCGGAAACCGTCGCCAAGGACGCAGCGCTGTCCAGCCGCATTCTGCGTGTGAGCAATTCCCCGGTCTATGCCCGTGGGCGGCAGTCCAACAACCTGTTGCAGGCCTTATCCGTGCTGGGCCTCAACGCGGCCATGACGCTGGCCCTGAGTTTTTCCCTGGCCGATACCATGCGCCACCAGGCCCGCTCCAAGCAAATCGTCGGTTACGTCTGGCGGCGCGGCCTGCTGGCCGCCATTGCCGGACGGCAGGTGGGCCGGATGATGGGGCGCTGGGATCTTGAAGAACTGTTTCTGGCCGGACTTCTGCAGGATATCGGCATCCTGGCGCTGGAAGTGGCGCTTGGCGACCGTTATGGGGCGCTGCTGGCCGATACCCCGTCCCACTGTGTGCTCCTGGAGCGGGAGCGCCAGACGCTGGGTTGTGACCATGGGGAGGCCGGTGCCTGGTTGATGCAGCGCTGGGGGTTGCCGGAATACCTGCCGCTGGTGGCCATTGGCAGCCACCAATGCGGTGACCTCCCACCGGACGCCGGCATCGATTCGGACTTCGTTGCCTGCGTGAGGATAGCGGGCCGTCTGGCCGATATCTTCAGCGGGTCCGATCCGGAGGCCGAGACCGAGCTGCTGGCCGGTGATGCGGCAGGCATGCTGGGCATGGACAGAAACGGCGTGCAGGGCATGCTGGAAGCGGTGTCCGCCGATGTTCCCGAAGTGGAACGCTTGTTCGAGACGGAGATCCTCTCTGCCAAGCGGGCCACCGGTATCCTGGATCAGGCCCGGGAAATCCTGGCAGCCAGGAACCTGGCCTTATTGCAGGAGGTTGCGGATCAGCAGCGGCGCGCCACGAAGGCTGAGGAAAGCACCCGGCTGCTACGGGAGCATGCCCAGCGGGATGCGCTGACGGGACTTTACAACCGCCGGTATCTGGATGAGCGTCTGGATGAGGAATTCAGCCTTGCCCGGAAAAAGGGGCAATCGCTGTCCCTGGGCTTTCTCGACCTGGATCACTTCAAGGAAGTCAACGATATCCACGGCCATGTGATCGGCGATCAGGTGCTGACGCGAATCGCGGAAATACTCCGTGCCCACCTGCGGCCCGCTGATTTCGTGGCCCGCTATGGCGGCGAGGAATTCGTCGTGCTTTTGCCGGGGACCGATCGTGATGCCGCGCGTGCCGTCTTCGAACGGCTGCGGATCGCAGTGGCGGAACAGGTGTACTGCAGCGAGGACGGCCGCCAGTTCCAGGTCACGACCTCGGTGGGCGTGGCCGCGGATATCATGGAATGCGAGAGCCCCCTGGACATGGTGCGGGCCGCGGACCGGGCCCTTTACGACGCCAAGAGCAACGGCCGCAACCGCGTGGAATTCTACACCGCGGTTTTGTAGTCCCGGGGGCGCCCCTCCGTCGAGTTACCCAGGCCAGCGGGCCAATGCCACCCGCCCGATGGCCTCCGATTCCGGTAAGGCCTCCGCAACCCGTTCCAGGACCGTTTCGGGGGTCGGCTGGCTTGCCGCCTGGGATGCCCGGAGGCAGGCGATGGCGACGTTGAAGCCTGCATTGACGAAGCCATCCGGAGTCTTGTAGGCCCTCAGGTTAAGTGCATCGTACAGCCGTTTGAACGCGTTGGGGTGGCATTCATCTTCATTGTCCACGTGCATGAGTAGCCCGAATTGCCCCGGCTCCAGTCTGCCCAGGGTGTCCATGGGGCGGACCGCCTGCTGCAAGCGCGCGGCGGCAATGGTGTCAACGGCTTCCACCGCCCGGTCGCCGTGGGTGCGGCGTAAGGCGTCCGGACGCCGCAGGGCCACCATCGCGATGCCGGCCAGGCCGCCGCGGGATTCCACGTAGCGGAGCAGTCGATCCAGCGTCCGCTCCAGGTAATCCCGGTTGCCCAGCCCGGTGAGCAGATCGAAACTGTTCTGCGTGGCCAACTGGTGATTGAGTTCGCGCAGCTCCCGGTTCGCCTGCAACAAGGCGTTCTGAAGTGCCGAAACCCGACCGGCCGCGTGCAGCCGCAGCAGCAGCTCGGTATTGTCCGGCGACTTGTTCAGGAAATCGTCCACACCGCCGGCAAAGGCCGTGGACAGGGAATCACTGCCTTCGCGCCCCGTCAGCAGCACGATGTAGGTGTAGCGATTGTTCGCCTCATCCTGTTTCCGTACCCGGCGGGTCAGTTCCAATCCGTCCATTCCGGGCATCAACCAGTCCACCAGGAGCAGGTTGGCGCTACGCTCCTCCAGCAGCGTCAGTGCCTCGTGGCCGCTGGATGCGATGCGAACGTCCTCGTAACCCGCCTGTTTCAGCGTCCGCCGCAGAATCTCCAGCGTCACCCTGGCGTCATCCACGATGACCACGGAGACTTTGTCCGGTGTCACCCGGGCATTGCTTGCGTCCTTCACCACGCGCGTTTCCACGGCCGTAATCAGGGTTCCCTTGCTCCGCACCGGGGGCGGAGTGTTGCTGTCAGGCGCCCGGGCGTATCAGGATGATGCCTGCGAATCATCTGGTAGGCTATTACACTGACATCACCGACGAAAGCCTGTCGCTGCGGTTGCCCGCCGGATGGTCGGCAGCAGCGGACCGGCGGTGTGCCCGCCTACGGATTTCGGGAGCATTGGGAATGAATCTTCGGGATCTCCGCTATCTGGTCGCTGTGGCCGATCACCGCCATTTCGGCCGTGCGGCCGAAGCCTGTTTCGTCAGTCAGCCGACCCTCAGCGCGCAATTGAAGAAGCTGGAGGAGTTTCTCGGCGTCCAGTTGGTGGAGCGCACCAGCCGCCAGGTGATGCTGACACCCATCGGTGCAGAGGTGGCCCAGCGGGCCCGGTACATTCTCAACACCGCTGACGATATCGTGGAAGTGGCGCGTGCGGCTTCCGATCCGTTCTCCGGCGATTTCCGCCTGGGCCTGATTCCAACCGTGGGGCCTTACCTGCTTCCCCATCTGGTCCCCGCCATGCGCGAGCATCTGTCCCGGCTGCGCCCGCTGCTCTACGAGCAACAGACGGCACCCTGCCTGGAACGGCTGCGTCGCGGGGAACTGGATGCGGCCATTCTGGCCGTGCCGGTGGAGGGAGCGGAGGGTTTCGCCCAGTTGCCCCTCTACGATGAGCCGTTTCTCCTGGCCGTGCCCCGGGAACATGAACTGGATGCCGGCCAGGCCGTATCGCTGGAGCGCCTGGCCGCGGAGCGTGTGCTGCTGCTGGAGGAAGGGCATTGCCTGCGCGATCAGGCGCTGGAGATCTGCAAACTGGTGGGGGCCGGCGACGAGCGGGAATTCCGCGCCACCAGCCTGGAGACACTGCGCCAGATGGTTGCTTCCGGCGCCGGAGTCACCCTCTTGCCGGAACTGGCGGCACAGGCCGGGGCCGGGCTGGCGAATGCCGGCGCGATACGGCTCCTGCGGTTCACGGAACCGCAGCCGAAGCGGCATATCGCCATCCTCTGGCGCAAAGGCTCAGCGCGGGAGGCCACGGTGAAGGCACTGGGGGAAATGGTCCGGTCGCTGGAGGCCGTGCGCGGGCTGAGTGCATGGTAAACTCCCGGGCATGGACGTCTCGGATATCCTCGATCCCCTGAACGATGCCCAGCGCCAGGCGGTGTCCGCGCCGGTGGGGCGGCATCTGGTGCTGGCCGGCGCCGGCAGCGGCAAGACCCGCGTGCTGGTGCACCGGGCCGCATGGCTGAACCGGGTGGAGGGGGCCTCCCCTTACACACTGATGGCCGTGACCTTCACCAACAAGGCCGCCGCCGAAATGCGCGGGCGCATCGAACGCCTGCTGGGGATTTCCGCCGCCGGCATGTGGACGGGAACCTTCCATGGGCTGTCGCACCGGCTGTTGCGCCGTCACTGGCGTGATGCGGGTCTGCAGGAAGGCTTCCAGATTCTGGACTCGGAGGATCAGAAGCGGCTGATCCGGCGCGTGATGCGGCTGCTGGAGGTGGATGAGGCCCGCTGGCCCGTAAAACAGGTACAGGGCTTCATCAACAGCCGCAAGGATGACGGTCTCCGCCCCGATGATCTCGGTGACGGATTGGACCCCTACACGGAGCGTATGGTGCGCATCTATCGTGCCTACGACGAGGCCTGCCAGCGGGGAGGACAGGTGGATTTCGCCGAGCTGCTGTTGCGCAGCTTCGAGCTGCTCCGGGACAATGCCGCGATCCGCGACCATTACCGCAGCCAGTTCCGCCACATCCTGGTGGATGAGTTCCAGGACACCAACGGCATCCAGTACAACTGGCTGCGCATGCTGGCCGGCCCGGATTGCGATCTGTTCGTGGTGGGGGACGATGACCAGTCCATCTACGGCTGGCGTGGGGCCCGGGTGGAGAACCTCCGACGCTTCTCCGAGGATTATCCGGATACCTGCGTTCTGCGGCTGGAGCAGAACTACCGCTCCACCGGGACGATTCTGAATGCCGCCAACGCGCTGATCGCCCGTAACAGCGGGCGTATGGGCAAGAACCTCTGGACCGAGGGCGCCGACGGTGAGCCCATCGCCCTGTATGCCGCCTTCAACGAGCTGGACGAAGCCCGTTTCGTGGTGGACCGGATCAACGAAAATCTGCAGCAGGGGTTCAGCCGGTCCGATTTCGCCGTGTTGTACCGGTCCAACGCCCAATCCCGGGTGTTCGAGGAGGCCCTGCTGGCGCATTCCATCCCCTACCGGGTCTATGGCGGCCTGCGCTTCTTTGAACGGGCCGAGATCAAGGACGCCCTGGCGTACATGCGACTGCTCAGCAATCGGCACGATGACGCCTCGTTTGAACGGGTGGTGAACACGCCGGCCCGGGGTATCGGCGGCAAGACGCTGGATATCCTCCGGGAGCAGGCGCGTGCCGGTGGCTTCAGCCTCTGGCAGGCGGCCCTCACGGCGCTGGACGGGCGGCTGTTGCCCGGGCGCGCCGCCAACGCCGTCACGCGGTTTCTGGCCCTGATCGACGCCATGGACGAAGCGGTGGCCGAGCAGCCCATGGCGGAGGCCTTCGATACCGTCATCCGGCATTCCGGACTGCGGGCGCTGTTCGAGAAAGACCGCGACGAGCGGGGTGAATCCCGGCTGGAGAACCTGGATGAACTGGTGAGCGCGGCACGGGGGTTCGAGCAGGAATGGCTGCAGACCGATGAGACGGAGATGGATGCCCTCACCGCCTTTCTTGCCCATGCGGCCCTGGAGGCCGGTGAGGGGCAGGCGGATGACTGGGAGGACTGCGTGCAGTTGATGACGCTCCACTC
>JAFIFU010000082.1 GCA_020831885.1 Ectothiorhodospiraceae bacterium | reverse complement strand
CTTGACAAGGACCACGGCCATTGCCTGCGAACGCCGCCTTGTCAGCGCGCTCGAATGGCTCCGCAGAGCGCCAGGGGAATCGATCAGTGCTTCCTTCACCCCCGTGACTGGGCGCATCCGGAGCTGTTCGACAAGTACCGCTGGTAACGCGGGTAGCCGTTGTCAATGGCCGGAGATTCCGTGACAGTGAAAACCACCACGCTAGGCGGGCCCGCCGCGGCGGCTCGGCTGGGCGAGCTGCGCCACCTGATACGCTTCGTCATGCCCTACCGCTGGCGGGTACTGGCGGCGATGGCGGCCCTGTTGATCGCCGCTGGCGGTGTGCTGGCCGTGGGCCAGGGCCTGCGCCTGGTCGTGGACCAGGGGTTTCTGTCCGAGGACGCCGCGGCCCTCAACCGCATGCTGCTGATCATGCTGGTTATTGTGGGCGTGATGGCGGTGGCTACGGCCGTGCGGTTCTATCTGGTTTCCTGGATCGGGGAACGGGTGGCAGCGGATCTGCGGCGGGCCGTGTTCGATCACGTGCTGAATCTGGAGCCGGCCTTTTTCGAACTCAATGGGGTCGGCGAGATCCAGTCCCGCCTCACCACGGACACAACGCTGCTCCAGAGCATCCTGGGATCGTCGTTTTCCATGGCCGTGCGTAACGCCCTGCTGTTGCTGGGCGCGCTGGTCATGCTGTTCGTCACCTCGCCCAAGCTGACCGCCCTGGTTCTGGCGGGTATGCCGGTGGTGCTGATCCCCATTCTGGTCTTCGGGCGTCGTGTGCGACGCCTGTCCCGCTCGAGCCAGGACCGCATCGCCGACGTGGGCAGCTACGCCGGAGAGAGCCTGCATGCCATCCGCACGGTGCAGGCCTTCGGCCACGAACCGGAAGACCGGAAGCGATTCGCCAACCACGTGAACGAGGCCTTCGCCACGGCGGAGCGACGGGTGCGGCAGCGGGCCTGGTTGACCGGAATGGTCATGCTGCTTGCTTTCGGTGCGGTGGGGATCATCCTCTGGCAGGGTGGCCATGATGTGCTGGCCGGGCGACTGACGGCGGGCGAACTGTCGGCCTTCGTCTTCTATGCGGTGCTGGCCGCCGCTGCCGTGGGCACCATTTCCGAAGTCATGGGGGAACTGCTGCGGGCCGTAGGCGCCACCGAACGCCTTCTGGAACTGCTCCAGACCCGACCTGTCATCCAGCCGCCCGCCGACCCAAGGCCACTGCCGGACCCGGCACGGGGCGAGGTACGGATCGAACAGGTCAGCTTCGCGTATCCGTCACGGCCCCTCCAACCGGCGCTGGAAGGCGTCAGTCTGCATATCCACCCCGGTGAACGGCTGGCACTGGTGGGCCCATCCGGCAGCGGGAAGAGCACGCTGCTGGCCTTGCTCCTGCGTTTCTACGATCCCGGCTCGGGACGCATCCTGTTCGATGGGGTGGATCTCCGGGACGTGGATCCCGCCGATCTCCGGCAGCGGATCGGGGTGGTGGCCCAGGAACCGGCCCTGTTCACCGGCGACGCCTGGTACAACATCCGCTATGGTCGTCCCGATGCCGGTGACGAGGACGTCCGTGCGGCTGCCGAGGCCGCGAGCTGCCGGGAGTTCCTGGAGCACTTGCCCCAGGGCTTTTCCACGCCGCTGGGCCCCGGCGGCGTTCAGCTCTCCGGAGGCCAGCGACAACGCATCGCCATCGCCCGGGCCATACTCCGCAATCCAGCGCTCCTGTTGCTCGACGAGGCAACCAGCAGCCTGGACGCAGAAAGTGAGCACCGGGTTCAGCAGGCCCTGGAACGGCTGATGCGGGATCGCACCAGCATCGTCATCGCCCACCGCCTGGCCACGGTACTGGCGGCAGACCGGATCGCGGTGCTGGACAAGGGTCGCATCCAGACCATTGGCACCCACGCGGAATTGTTGCGCTCCAGCCCGCTGTATGCCCGGCTGGCCGCACTGCAGTTCGATGAAAGCACGGCCGCCGAGCCGACGGATGCCTGAGTCGACGCGGCAAGTCCCTGGCTCACAAGGACAACGAATGCCTGTTACGGGACACTAGTCCAGGACGTACACCGCATCGCCGGTCCGGACCTCCCCCGGCATCAGCACGTCGGCATAAACACCCAGTTGCAAGTCCGCATCCCGGGCGATACGCCTGAGCAGCCCCGGGGCCTCCGGCAAACCGCCCTGGGCCAGCGTCACCATGCGACAGCGCTCCGTGGTACCCACCACCAGCAGTTCGACAACGTCCCCGATGCGAAGGCGGTATCCCGGCCAGTCATGCTCCACCGGTTGGTCCCCCTCCGCACGCACCAGGACATTGGGCCGGAAGCGCCGGACATCCGCCAGTTCCCTCCCGTCCGGGGTTTCAAGCCATTGTAGCGCGGCCGTGGTGAGCAGATGCAGCGGGGCCGCATCCATATGGGAGCCCTCCCGCTCCGGCATCACGGTCATGGGCCGTCCGAACCGGGCTGACAGCAGCCCGTGCAGTTCGGGGTCATCCGCTTTGAGCACACGCCCGTCCGGGCAGCGTACTGCCGGGATGCCATCGGTCAGCATGGCCGTGAAATCCAGCAACCCGTCCAAGCGGGTGAACCGGCGGGTGTGCTTGCCACTGCCCAGCCTGCCCTGGTCATCCCGCACCGCATGGACACGATCACCCACCGCGCCCCGCTCCTCCAAACGGAGTTGATCACAAGGCTCACCGCCCATGGATTTCACCGGATAACGCCAGAGTTCCGCCACCACGCCTAACCGCCGCATGACCGCTCCATCCATGCGGACAGGGCGTGGGTCAACTCGCCCAGATGATTGATGACCCAGTGTGCCTGGGATGCGAAACGCGCGTTCTCCCCATTGCGATACAGACAGGCCACGGATCCCGCCGCCCGGGCTGTCTGCAGATCGTAGATGAAGTCTCCCACGTAGACCATGCGCCCGGGCCGGACCCCGTAATGACGGCCGATGCGCAGCAGGCCGTCCGGATCCGGCTTGGGTCGGCAGTCCTCCCGGGTCAGGATCAGCGGTACGGGAATACCCAGCGTCTCCCGCATGACATCCACGGCAAGACGGGTATTACGGGTCAGAATGGCCGTGGGCAGCCCGGCATCCCGAATGGCATCCAGCAACTCCACCGCTCCGGGCATCCAGGCCGCCTCGGCCGCGGCGGCCAACTCATGCCGCTGGATCACGGCATGGGCTTCCGTCGCAGCCGCCCCGTCGCCCAGGGTGGCGATATGCTCCAACAAGCCCCGGTCGCGGGGAAACCCGAGCTCCTGGCGGATCGCCTGGAAATCCAGGGAGGACTGGACCAGCGTGCCGTCCAGATCAAAGGCCACGGCCTGTATGGAGGAAAAATCCGGCAAGGGGCCACCCCGGCTTGAACCCATCACGGCACTCATCATGCCCGAAGACGGCGCCGCACGGAAAGCGGACGCCGGGGAGTCGATCAGCGTTTCCCTTGCCTCGGCATCCCGCCGAAAACAGAAAACGCCGGGGGCAAGCCCCCGGCGATTCCATGCAGGGACCTGCTTCAGTCACCCTGCGGTGCGTAGTAGGAGCGCGGCAGATGGCCCTTGTAGTGCCAGGTGCCATGGAGCTCCATGAACGCCTGCTGACTCTCCAGCACCCGGCGGAACATCTCGTCCTCGCCGGCAATCTCCGCCTGCACTTCGTTGGTGACCCGACGCAGCTCCTGCAATACGTCGTCCGGCAACACCTGCGCGTTCACGCCTTCGGCCTCGAAATCCCGCAGCGCCTTCGCGTTCTCGATTTCACTTTCCGAATAGCCGTACAACGTCGCGGCCCGGCAACCCATGTCCATCATCGCCCGGGTCCGGGCATCCAGTCCGTCCCAGACATCCTTGTTGACCAGCAGGTGGACCGCGGTGAAGGTCTGGTGCCAACCCGGCAGGACATAGTTCTGCACGATTTCATGCAGACCCAGGATGCGATCCACCGCCGGCGAGGAGAACTCCAGTGCGTCGATGGTCCCGCGCTCCATGGCCTGATAAAGCTCACCGCCCGGAATCATGGTGACCGAAGCGCCGAGGCGTTCCATCACCCGGCCGCCGATGCCGGCGAAGCGGATACGCAGCCCGTCGATCTGATCCAGGGATTCCAGCGGCTCGGCGAACCAGCCAGCCGCCTCCGGGCCCACCATGCCGCACAGCAGCGGCTCGATGTTGTAGGGCTCGTAGATTTCCTTCAGGAGTTCATGGCCACCCCCGAAATAGTGCCAGGCCATATAGGCCGGAGGCTCCATGCCAAAGGGCGGGCCGGAGAACAGCGGCAGCGCGGGAATGCTGCCCTGGTCATAGCCGATCCAGGTATAGCCGGCGGGGTAACGCCCTTCGGAAACGGCATCCATGATCTCGAACGGGGGAATCAGCTCCCCCGGTTCGTAATAGCGCAGGGTGATATTGCCCCCGGAGGCCTCACCCAAGGATTCGCTGAGGTACTTGATCGGCGTGCTGATGCCCACCAGTCCGGATGGCGCCGCCAGCGGAACCTGCCAGCGCACCCGCTCCTGGGCAAGGGACGTACTCGCGCCGGCCGCCAACAGCCCGGCCGTCGCGGTTCCAATCACAGCCGTGCGAGCCAGCCGCTTCGCTACCGATTTGACGTGCATGGATTTCTCCTCCTCGATTTCCTCTTGTTGCTGCAGCCAGCCTCGCTTCCTCTTCGGGAACGCCCCTGTTCGGCGTGACGAGGCCACGTTCCTGCGGCGAAGCACATGCCGCGGAATCCTCACCATGGCGCCTGCTCCGGCAGGGCGCGCGCCCGGACATCACCGGCGCCATGCATCACCCGCCGCCCGAATCAGGCCACCGGTGGTTCTTGAAACGCTCCCGCAGGGAGCGCTTGGACAACTTGCCGGTGGCCGTATGGGGCAGTTCCTCCACAACGACCACGTCGTTGGGAATCCACCAGCGGGCGACCCTGCCCTCGTAGAAGGCCAGCAGTTGCCGCTTGTCGATCTGTTTTCCGGGTTGCGGCGTGACCACAAGAAGTGGCCGTTCGGCCCATTTCTCGTGGGGGACGGCGATACAGGCGGCCTCGGCAACATCCGGATGCGCAACCGCGATGTTCTCGATGTCGATGGAGCTGATCCACTCACCACCGGACTTGATCACGTCCTTGGTACGATCAGTGATCCGCAGGTAGCCCTCCCCATCCACACTGGCCATGTCGCCGGTGTCGAACCAGCCGTCCTCGGTGAACGCATGCGGCGAGGCGTTCTTGTAATAGCTGCCCACCACCCAGGGGCCCCGCACCTGTAGCATGCCCGTGGTCTGCCCGTCATGGGGCAGCGGTTGACCATGCTCATCCACGATCCGCAGCTCCACTCCGTAGAGCGGACGCCCCTGTTTGGACTGGATGGCGTAGCGTTCCTCGGCGGGGAGGCGCACCTCGTGGAACTTGAGGCTCCCCAGCGTGCCGACGGGGCTCATCTCGGTCATGCCCCAACCGTGCATCACCCGGATGTCATAGTCTTCCTCGAAAGTACGGATCATCGCTGGCGGGCACGCGGAGCCGCCGACCATCATCCGCTCCACGCTGTCCAGACGGCCACCGGTCTCACGTAGATGACGCAGTAGCTCCATCCAGACCGTCGGGACCCCGGCGATCATCGTGGCCTCCTCGCCTTCCATCAGCGCATGCAGACTGGCGCCGTCCATGGCATGGCCGGGAAACACCAGCTTGGCGCCGTTCATGAGCCCGGCATAGGGGATGCCCCAGGCCCCGGCATGGAACATGGGAACCACCGGGAGAATCGCGTCCCTGGCCCGGATGCACAGCCAGTCGCCCCCACTGACGGCCAATGCGTGAACCACCGTGGAACGGTGGCTGTAGAGGACACCCTTGGGATTTCCGGTGGTTCCCGAGGTGTAGCAGAGAGCGCTTGCCGCGTTCTCGTCCAGCGCCGGCCATGGGAACGTCTCCGGTTCGTCGGCAATGAGGCTTTCGTAGGCCAGCAGACCGGGCGCGGCGCTCTGGGGAAGGCTCTCCTGGTCACACAGTGCCACGTAGTGATCCACGCTGGTCACCCGCGGCGCCAGCTCATCCACGATTCCGGTGAAGCTGGTGTCGAACAGCAGCACGCTGTCCTGGGCATCATCGACGATGAAGGCGATCTGGTCCTGGAACAGACGGGGATTGATGGTATGACAAACCGCCCCCATGCAGGAGACGGCATAATAGATCTCCAAATGACGATAACTGTTCCAGGCCAGGGTGCCAACACGATCGCCCGGTCTGACGCCAAGGCGCGCCAGCGCGTTGGCAAGCCGGTGGACCCGCCGGCCGAATTCCGCATAGGTATAGCGGTGAATCGAGCCATCCAGCCGTCTGGATACGATCTCCGCATGGGGATGAAACCGGCATGCATGCCGCAGAATCGATGTCACCGTCAACGGCGACGACATCATGAGACCCATCATTGGCCACGCTCCTCCAGACAGTCTGTGGCGGCTTGGTGACCGCTTCCTTACCGCTTGTCTCGCGCGCTTGAGCACCGGACAGCATATGAACATAATTAACCGAATGTTAGAAAATACACAAACCACTTGCCAGATTCATGCGCTCGGCATGCGTCCGGATGCGCGGATCGGGATCCGGAGACGCTGATGGCAGAACAGCAGCTCACAAAGAAAGGGCCGGGAAGGCGCCGAAGCGTGGACCTGAAGCAGCTCTACGAGACCGCGGCACGCCACTTCAATTCCCGTGGCTTTCACGGCACCTCACTGGCCGATCTCGCCGCGGAGCTGGGGGTGACAAAGGCTGCGCTGTACTACTACGTCGCCGACAAACAGGATCTGCTGTACCGCCTGCACACCATTTCGCTACAGGCCGCCCGGGATTCCCTGGCCCGGGCAATGGATGAAGGTCAGACAGGTTTGGAGAAGGTCCGGCTGGTGGTCTACCACTTCATCGCGGCGATCACGGAATCCCAGACCGCCTGCATGATTCTTCAGGAAAGCGGCGCACTGAAGCCGGAGCATGCAGCGGAAATCCTGTCGGGAAGCCGGGCGGTTGAGCACCAACTGCGCGACCTCGTTGCCGAGGGCATCAAAGACGGATCGATCATCAGCAGCGACCCGAAACTGGCCACGTTCGTGCTGGTGGGTTCCATGCACTGGGTTGCCAGGTGGTACAGACCCGATGGCGCCTGGACAGGACATCAGATCGCGGACGGCGTCAGCGCCATGATCGCCAGGGGTCTGTCCACGAACCCGGCTCCGGGACTGCCGGCGGACATCGCGAAACCCGCCCTGACGGCGTTCAGCCAGGACAGGCCCCGGGATCCCGGGTCGGAGGCCACCCGGGGCTCCGATTAAGGAAGCGCTGATCGGTTCCTTAATTTACCAATCGTTCAAAAATATCATCCCGCCGGCACACATGCCCACACCGCTGTGAACCGGGTTCCGGCACAACCAGCCGCGGCTCAGGCTCAGCGCTGAACCGTTTCCTGCCGCTCCGGTTCCGCGAGCATACGGGCCCGGCTGGTCTCAGCCATCTCCCGCAGGTAATCCCAGGTGATGCGCATACGGGCGATATCCTTCAGTTCCGTGCGCATCAGCATCCAGAAAGTGCGCACGAAGCGGATATCCTCCGGCAGCACAACGCTCAGGCGCTGATCCACGTCGGCGGTGAACGCGGGCAGAATGCAAAGCCCCGCCCCGGCGGCAACCGCCTCCTGCTGGGCGAGCAGGCTGGTACTGCGCAGGCCCACGTCCCCGGAGCCGGCGATTTCGTCCAGAAACAGCAGCTCGCGACTGAAAACCAGATCATCCACATAGCTGACAAAGCGGTGTTCGGCGAGCTGATCGCGGCTGGTGATGGGGCCGTGGCGCGCCAGGTAATCCCGGCCGGCGTAAAGTCGCAGCACATAATCGGTGAGGCGGGTGATGATGAAAGGACCCCGCTCCGGCCGCTCCAGCGTGATGACGATATCCGCCTCGTGCCGCGACAAACGCACAGCCCGCGGCAGTGCCAGCAGTTCGATTCCCAGGTGCGGATAGCGCAGACTCAGTTCCGTGAGCTGATTCGCCAGCATGATCGTGCCGTAGCCCTCGGGCACGCCGATGCGCACCTGGCCGGAGAGCTGGTCGCCGGGGGCCGGCAGCGCCTGTTCGATACGGACGCTGGCGCTCTCCATGAGCTCCACCTGAGGCAACAGATTGCGGCCGGCCTCGGTGAGGGCGTACCCGGCGGTGCTGCGCAGGAACAACTGCACGCCCATCTGCTTTTCCAGCGCCTGTATCCGGCGCGACACCGTGGTATGGTCCACTCCCAGGCGCCGCGCGGCCGTGGTAAGGCGACCCGCCCGGCTCAGCTCCAGGAAAAACCGCAGGTTGTCCCAGTCCATCGGCTCACCTCGTGGAAAAATGCAGACCAGAGTTGCGAATCAGCCTATTGTTCTACTCAAAAATGCACTGCTATTGTCTCACGATCCATGATTGCATGGCCGAAATCAGGTAGCGACAGACGCTCCAGGAGGAGAGGAACATGAGCACCGCTGATATACCCACCGTCAAGCTGCTGATCAACGGCGAGTTCGTTGAATCCAGGACCAGTGAGTGGCGGAACGTGATCAACCCGGCGACCCAGGAAGTACTGGCCCGGGTCCCGTTCGCCACCGCCGAGGAAGTCGAGGCCGCCGTGGCCAGCGCCCGGGACGCTTTCAAGACCTGGCGCAAGACGCCCATCGGCCCCCGCGCCCGGATCTTTCTGAAGTACCAGCAGTTGATCCGGGAGAACATGCAGGAACTGGCCGCCCTCCTCACCGCCGAACAGGGCAAGACCCTGGCCGATGCCGAAGGCGACGTGTTCCGTGGCCTGGAAGTGGTGGAACACGCCGCCTCCATCGGCAACCTCCAACTGGGGGATCTGGCCAACAATGTGGCCGGCGGGGTGGACACCTACACCCTGTTGCAGCCGCTGGGCGTGTGTGCCGGTATCACCCCGTTCAACTTCCCGGCCATGATTCCCCTGTGGATGTTCCCCATGGCCATCGCCACCGGCAACACCTTCGTGCTCAAACCCTCGGAGCAGGATCCGATGGTGACCATGCGTCTGGCCGAACTGGCGTTGGAGGCGGGCATTCCCGCGGGCGTGCTGAATGTGGTGCACGGCGGGCCGGATGTGGTGAACGCCATCTGCGACCACAAGGACATCAAGGCGGTTTCCTTCGTCGGCTCCACCCCCGTGGGCACGCACGTGTACAACCGGGCCTCCCAGGCCGGCAAGCGCGTGCAGTGCATGATGGGTGCCAAGAACCACGCCGTGGTCATGCCGGATGCCAACAAGGAACAGACCCTGAATGCACTGGCCGGCTCGGCCTTCGGCGCCGCCGGTCAGCGCTGCATGGCGGTTTCCGTGGCCGTGATGGTGGGCGAGGCCCGCAACTGGGTGCAGGAACTGGCCGAGAAAGCGAAGCAGCTCAAGGTGAGCGCGGGCTCCGAGCCGGGTACGGATGTGGGACCGCTGATCTCCCGCGCCGCCCTGGAACGGGTGAACGGGCTGATCCAGAAAGGCGCGGAGGAAGGCGCCGAACTGGTGCTGGACGGCCGCAACCCGACGGTTCCCGGCTATGAGGAAGGCAATTTCGTGGGCCCGACCATCTTCAATGGCGTCACCGCGGACATGACGATCTACCAGCAGGAGATCTTCGGTCCGGTGCTGTGCGTGATGCATGCCGAGACCCTGGAAGAGGCCATCGACATCATCAACGCAAACCCGAACGGCAACGGGACGGCCATTTTCACCCAACTGGGGGCGGCGGCGCACCGGTTCCAGGAGAATATCGACGTGGGTCAGGTGGGGATCAACGTGCCCATCCCGGTGCCCGTGCCGCACTTCTCCTTCTCCGGCTCGCGGGCTTCCAAGCTCGGCGATCTGGGCCCTTACGGAAAGCAGGTGATCCTGTTCTACACCCAGACCAAGACCGTCACCGCTCGCTGGTTCGGCGAGGACGAGGTCGCCGCCGGCGTGAACACCACCATCAGCCTGAAGTAGGTTTTACCTGCTGAGAACTTCGCAGTAACAACGGGGTGGCCGCCGCAGGCGGGCCCCCCCCTAGGGGGGCCCCCTTCCCCCCCCCCCCCCCCCGCTTCGTCGGCACCATTTCCTCCTGAGTCCGCAAGCGGCACGCCATCCGCGTGAAAACGGATCGGCACCTGATCCGCCTATCTCACCGATCGCACGTGCCCCCGCTTGTCCCGCCCTGCCGGGCCAGGGTCCGCTCAAGCCAGGCGGCCGCGTTGAGCACCACGACATCCTGGTCGCGGCGACCGACGAGCTGGACTCCCACCGGCAAACCCTGCTCCCACCTCACCGGGACCGTCACCGCCGGCATCCCGGCCAGGGTCCACAAACGCTGGGGGGCCCGTTCACCCCTACCTTCCGCGAACAGGGGGGCAACACCTGTGGTAGCAGGCGCCAACAGTACGTCCCCGGGCTGCAGGCCGCTGTGCAGAGTGTCAGTGATGTCGCGCTGCCCGGTCACGGCTGCCTGGTAGGCAGACTGGCCGATCCGCTCGCCCGCCTCCACCAGTGCTTTCAGGGCGTCGGAAACCCGTTCCCAGCCTCCTCGCAGGGTCGCACCGTGACGGTGGGCCAGATCGTGGTTCAACAGGGTTTCCACGATACCCGCCTCAGCCAGCCGGACAGCCTCTGGAACGGCGAACGGCGCGCCCAGCAGTCCCCCGGTGCGGAAGCACACTGCCGCATCGGCCAAGGCATCCCGCACCGGCGGCTCGCAGGGCTCGGCGAACCAGGGCGCCACCGGGCGCACGCGGAATGGCATCGGCTCCCGTGCCATCCCCGTCATCACTGCCATGACCTGCCGGATGAGCGCAACGCTGCGGGCGATAAAGCCGGCATGATCCAGGGCCGGTGACAGTATCAGCATCCCATCGGTACTCAGCACGCCGAATGTGGGCTTGAATCCCACCACGCCGCAGTAGGCTGCCGGGCGAATGATGGATCCGATGGTCTGGGAGCCCAAAGCGAACGGGACCATACCGGCCGCCACGGCGGCCGCGGATCCGCTGGATGATCCGCCGGGCGTCCGGTCCGGCGCATGGGGGTTGCGGGTCTTGCCGGCGGCGGCGATGGCATATTCCGTGGAAACCGTGATCCCGGTAACCACGGCGCCGGCCTCGCCCAGCATTCGCACCAGTGCGGCCGTGGTGGCAGGACGGCGCCCCGGGTGCAGCGAAGGGGCGCCCAGGGGGCACAAAGCGCCCGCCACATCGATGATCTCCTTGACCGCAATCGGTAAACCCTGCAGCGGTCCCCGCCGGGCCGATTCCAGGGCATCCAGCGCGTCGGCCCGCTCCAGCGCCTGCCCGGGGAGCATATCCACGAATGCCCCCACCGCCGGTTCCTTCTCCTCAATCGCCCGCAACCAGGGGGTAAGCCCCTCCCGCACCGTCGTCTGAAGACGCCAATGAAAAGGGGCCTCCCATCGTGTCCGCCGGATTCCGGACATGGTGCTTCCTCCCTCGGTGCCGGTCGCCTGTACGTGATCCGACAGCATGCACCGTCTGTAGAGACCGGGACCACCTGGTGCTAAGTTGAAGTTCTAAGAACAACACAAATCCGGAGGAGAGACATGTTTCAGATCAGGCAACGCATGTTCAGTCTGCTGGCGGTTGCCAGCATTGCCGTGGCCAGCGCCCTGGCCGCCGTCCAGCAGGCGGAGGCGCGGGAGGTCTTGCGCTTCGCCACGTCCAGCGTGGGCTCATACGGTTATGCCGTGGGCAGTGTGATTTCCGATGTGCTGCAGCGGCATCTCGGGCGGGACTACGCCCTGGTCGTCCAGCCTTACCCATCCACATCCGGCGCCATGCGCACCGTGATGGACGGTGACGGCGAGTTCGCCTACACAGCCGATGTGGGCATGCGCAGCCTGTATGACGGAGAACGCCCCTACGACAACTACACACCACGCGCCGGCAGGCTGGTGCACACCCTGTACGTCTACCCCATGGAAACCTTCATGCTGGCGCCGTCCAGCATCGCCGATCGCTTCGATTCCTGGGCCGATTTCGACGGGCAACCGGTGTTTTTCACCCCGGCCGGATTCATGAACTGGCTGAACATGCGCCGGATCTTCGACGCATTGGGATACGAGTTCAATCACGTGGAAATCGACAGCGCCACCGTGGCTGATGCGTTCGAGGCCGGCACCATCGTGGGCTCCGCCGGGTATACCACCGCCGGTGTCTCCCTTCCCACCTACTGGCGGGAAGCGGAACTGCGCGCGGACCTGACCGCCATCAACCCCAGCGACGAGGAGCGGGCCCGGCTGGAGGCCGCCGGCCTGGTACCGCAACAGGTGAACCCGGCGGACGCCTTCAGTCAGGACCTGGGTGTGGACCACATCTGGGGGGTGCCCATCTACTTCGCTTACAACGTCCGCCCGGACATGGACGCGGACCTGCTGGAGCGGGTGCTGAACATTCTCCACGAGAACGTGGACACCCTGGTGGAAGGCGACCCGGGCTTCCGTCCGCTGGCCAGTGATTTTGTGGGCACCCAGGCGGCGGGCGTTGCGGCCAACCCGGACATTCCCGTTCACCCCGGCCTGGCCAACTTCCTGAAGGCCCATGATGCGTGGAATGACGACTGGATCATCGCCGAATAATCAGTAGCCAGCGTTCAGGAAGCACTGATCTGTTCGCACGGTGCTCTGCGGAGCCCTTCGAGCGCGCTGACAAGGCGGCGTTCGCAGGCAATGGCCGTGGTCCTTGTCAAG
>JAFIFU010000081.1 GCA_020831885.1 Ectothiorhodospiraceae bacterium | reverse complement strand
CATGAAATCCGCAGACCAGCAGGCGTTCAAGGTACTCGCTGCCCCCAATATGGCTAGCGCGCGGCCGGTGGGGCAGGCGTTTTCTGCCTCTGCGGCGCAGGTCTCAGCTTCAACGCGCTGTAAACCCCTCAGACCCGCTTGTGATTCCACACCAGACCACGACGCCGGATCAGCTTGAAGAGCTTGCCGAAGCCACGCCCTGGAAAGCGTTCTACCAGCTCCTGGAACACCGCAATGACCTGTTGACCCCGATCCGGCTCCCTCCGATAACGCACCACCGACCGGGCTTTCGCGGCAGCCTCACACGCCCGGCGCTTGCTCATGCCATGATCCTGCATCAACGACACGGCGCTTGCCGTCCGGGCTCAGAGCCTTCTTGTGATGGCGTCCTTGAGCGCCGTGTTCTCCAACGCCAAGTCGGCGTACATCCGCTTGAGCCGGGCATTCTCCTCCTCAAGCTCTTTGAGGTGCCGAATATCGGCCGCTTCCATCCCCCCGTACTTCGATTTCCACTGGTAGTACGTCGCCTCGGAAATGCCAAGTTCCCGGGAGACATCCTTCACCTTGCGGCCGCCTTCGACCTGTTTCAGCGTCTGGACGATCTGACTCTCTGTAAACCCGCTCTTACGCATCTGAGCCTCCTTGGGCTTAGCTTGCCCGGAGACCTCCAGTTTTCAATGGACCAATTTTCGGGGAAGGCGACACCGGCGGGCGAGACCGTGCAGCGTCTCACCTCCCAAATACTCCCGTGCCATCTGTGGCTTGAACGCAATGCTGTAGGCTCGACACTTGGGCATGGCCTCATCTCCCATCACCTGTCGGCCTGCTGTCAATTCTCGTCGCCCACCTGGTCCATCGCCAGGCGTTCACTTCAAACCGTGGTGTAGCGCAAATATCGCCGTCGCGCACACGGAGAATCAACCAGTTACGGCTATGACTGCCGAACCTCGGTTTCCAAGGCGTCTTTGAGCCAGAGGTCCGCTTTCTCGATGACCTCAGTCACGGCGACTTGAATCGCTTCGCACATATTTCTTCCGGCCAGCCCGAGCGGCCGACGCCGATGGGAGACAACAACAAGATCCCGGCTTAATGTGGGCCGGACTATCGGATTGATCTGGTAAACTCCGTCGAGTACACCCTGAAAAACCGCCACCGAAGGCAGGATGGTTGCCCATTGCTTGGAGCGAACAAGTTCCAGCGTAGGACCAAGGGCATCAATTTCCAGGCGTGGTTTTACCGTCAACCCCGCTCGCGCGAGATTACTGTCTATCAACCCTCGCAGGCCCTGACGACTGGTTGGAAGGACCAGCTTCAGCTTGGTTAGGGTGCTCAAATCGCATGGGCCAGGCGGCACCGCGCCTAGATCCACAGATGTCACCAGCATCAGCGGCTCCGAGGCGAGCTTTTCCGTCTCGAGCCCAGGCTGACGACCAGGGTCAATGACAACTGCGAAATCAAGCACACCGGCGTCCACCCATTCGACCAACGGGGCGCTGTACGATTCCAGCAATTGGATGTGGACGTCGGGGTGCTGCTGCGCGAATGGCGCAAGCACCTGAGGCGCAATGCTTCCAGTCAGAGACGGCACCATACCCACGCGGACGGTCCCGGCAATATGGCCGCTGAGGTCCAACATGCTCTGGCGCACAGCCTCAAGCTCGCGCATCACCGGTAGGAGAAGTTGATAAAAGCTAGTCCCTTCAGCCGTCGGCTCTACACCTCGAGAAGTGCGGTCAAACAACTTGAGGTCGAACTCCCTCTCCATTTTGGCAATCTGCATGCTCAGCGCGGACTGCACCACCCCCAAATTATTGGCGGCCCGTGTGACGCTTTTTTCTTCATACAAGCAAATGAAATACTGAATTTGTCGAAAATCCATCGACTACCCCTCTGTTATGTTTTCAGACTCAATAAACTAATATCCTATTGACCTGTCTGACTTTATTGGACCACTGATTCCTGGATTCCAGCCTCTGGTGAAGTGCTTGAGAACTATCAGCCAGTTGCAGAATTAGTCTCCATCAATTCTGATATGGGTGACATACCTCTCAGCCCTTCCAAGCGGGCGAACTCTGCCGGGGTACGCTTCGCAAGGGCCTGGCGAGGCCGACTGTCATCGTAGTCCGTTCTCCAGATCTCGATCTCGCGCTTTGCCTACTCAAGGGTTTCGAACCAGTGTGCGTTCCGACACTCTTGCCGCGGGCGGCCATTGAAGCTCACGACCATAGCGTTATCCGTCGTTGGTGTCTCGCGGCGTGAGAATTCGAATTCCACACCATTTTCACGCGCCCACCGGCCAGACCTTGCCGGCGAATTCACTCCCGTGGCGCCTGCGGAGCATAACGAGTCAGAGTGGCATTCACCGCGTAAACGTCCGCTGATCACCGCCTTCTGGAGCACTCCGGGAATCCTGGGGCCCATCACTTCACTTGCCGATGACCTCCACTCCCGCTGCACGCCAGGAGAGAAGCATCTCCTTGCTCCCATGCTCTTGAGTACCGCAACTCGCCAAATGGCTACCGGAAGGCCATTTGCACAGCGTGCGGATGAGCAGCGAGCTTTCAATCCAAGTCCCGGCAGACACATCCCGAGTGCATCTTCAGCCGCCGAGTCTCTCGGCGCCTTGGCCCCGGAGCTCTGCCTCAGTTCCACGCCGTGCTACCGGGCAAACCTTGTCAGATGCCGGATCGCGCAACCGTACAACTTGTCAACCGTCCATTCTTCCTCGGACACTGCCAGTCGATTCGCCCGGCCAGCCGCACCAAGGGTGGTGGTGATTGATAAGGAACCATCGCTAGTTTATCAAAACTGATCATTCCAAGCCTCAAGAATCCCAAACCTTCTACGACTCATCAGAGGCTAGTGTATTGTTTCATCAATTCTTTCACAGTTAGTGAATTGCCGGCATGCCGCTCTTGGTGGGCATGGTGCTCGTGGGAAGGATCGAGGATGGCGAACCACTACACACGAGTGACTCCGGAGCTCTCGGGTGAGCAACGTGCGGAGCTTGAGCGCTGGGTGCGGCGATCGAAAACCGGACAGGCCTTGGCACGGCGTACGCGCGTCATGTTGCGTTGCGCTGAGGGCAAGAGCGATGTGGCGGTGGCGAAGGAGCTGGGAACAACGCGCGAGAACGTCGGGAAAAGGCACCGACGCTTCCTGCACGATGGCTGCGATGGGCTGCTCGATGAGCCCCGTCCCGGGGCACCGCGCAGGATCAGCGATGAAGCCGTCGGGCGGTTGATCGTCAAGACGCTTGAGGCGATTCCACCGGATCTGGCGGGCATTTGCCTTGCAGCCGCACCGCACGGAGACCTTCAAGCTCTCCCGGGACCTGCTGTTCATTGGGAAGGTGTGCGACATCTGTCAGCACCGGCTGATACTGTCCGCACCTCCACCTTCCACAATGGACAAAGTCAGATTGTGTTGACAACATCGTCGGACTCCATCTCAATCCCCCGGAGCGTGCGGTGGCCTTGTGCGTGGACGAGAAATCCCAGATCCAGGCACTGGATCGCACTCAGCCGGGACTGCCGCTTCGCCCCGGGTTGCCGCAGCGGCGCACCCACGATTACGTACGCCATGGCACCACCTCGTTGTTCGCCAGTTTGCATACCGCTCCCAGGGAGGTCTTCGGACAGTGCCACCGCCGCCACCGCTCCAGCGAATTCAAGAAGTTCCTCCAGGCCATTGAGCGCCGGCTGCCCACCGCACTCGACATCCACTTGGTGCTGGACGACTACAGCACCCACCAAACGGCGTTGATCGATAACTGGCTAGTGAAGTAGCCCCGCTTTCACCTGCACTTCACGCCCGCGAGCGCCTCCTGGCTAAACCTGATGGAGCGCTGGTTGGCCCTGATCACCGAGAAGCAGATACGCCGCGGCACGCACGGTAGCACCGCCAAACTCGAGCAGGCCATCAGCGCCCACCTCGTGACCTACAACACCGACCCCGAGCCCTTCATCTGGAGTAAAACCGCGGACCAGATCCTCGGATACGTTAGCCGATACTGTGAAAAAACTAATGAAACGTGACACGAGTGAGTTGTTCAGGGCAGACTATCTACCGCCTGCCCTTACCAAGCGAAGCGAGCTTCGCGTGAAACTGGGGCGAGCGCATCCGGGCCTTCAATGCATCCATTTCCCGATCCAACTGTTCACGGCGGGTTGCGCCCCCTGCTTCCCGAAGCAGCCGTCGCGTTTCCGCGAATACCTCGGAGCCCAGACCTGCCAAGCGTTCGGCGAAACGGGCCGTGGCAGTCTGCAATTCTCCCTGGGGGGCGATCTTTGTGACCAACCCGAGCGTATGTGCCGTGTCCACGTCAAACGCATCCCCGGCCAACAGGAGTTTCATCGCATTGCGTATACCCACGGCGCGTACCAGACCTGCCGTTCCGCCCGCGTCCGGCGTCACACCAATGGCCGGGTAGGCGGGCACAAAACGGGTGCCCGCCTCCGCGACACAGAAATCACCCATGAAGGACAGTGACATTCCTGCTCCGGCCACCGCACCGTGAACCGACAAGACAACCGCCTTGTCGGTCAACTCCATGTCTTCAAGCATCTCATGCAGGTAGGGCAGCAGGGTGTCGATCATGGCGTCAGTGCGATCTCCGAACTGACGAAAATAGCTCAAGTCCCCACCTGCACAAAAAGACTTGCCGAGACCGCGGATCACGATCACGCATGTTCCGTTGTCCGCCACCGCCTCCCGATAGGCCGCCAACAAGGCGACTGCCATCTCAGCATCTATCGCATTCAACCGGGCGGGTCTGGAAAGGGTCAGGTATCCAACACCATTCATGGCCTCATAGGTCACGGCAGGGGTTTCGGTTTCTCCTTCGATCATGACGTCCACCCTCCTTGAAGGCGTGATTGTTTCATCAAACGCGACTCGCGTCCCCGGCACCCCCGAATGCCGTCCAGCCACCATCCACCGGGATGACAGCACCGGTCACATACCGGGCATCCTTGGACAGGAGGAACTTGATCACGTCCGCAACCTCATCAGAATTTCCGAACCGGCCCATGGGGATACGCCGCACCAACTGGTGCTGGGCCGAGGCGTCGGAGGCCATGGCGTAAGCCATCGGAGCATCGATGATTCCCGGAGCCACCGCATTCACGCGAATACGCTTTCGGGCCAGATCCAGAGCCAGGGTCTTCGTCAGCATGACGATGCCCGCCTTGCTGACGGAATACGCATTGGATGCCGGGAAGGCGCAGAGCCCTGCAACCGACGCAACGTTCACGATTGCACCGCTGCGCATGACTCTGGCCGCCTGCCGCGACGCCAGATAGGTGGCCTTGAGATTACTGTCCATGGTGTGGGACCAATCGGCCAGACTCTGCCGCGCAGTCCCGCCCGGCGACTCCGTCGCCCCGGCGTTATTGACCAATCCGTCCACACCACCGAGCACCCGATCCGCTTCCGCGAACAGGGAAGCGACAGCGTTCTCGTCGGTCAGATCCCCGACAGCGAAACCGGCGATTCCCTGGCCATGCCGCAGGTGCTCTGGCCACTCGGACGATAGATCGGCCAGAAACACCCGTGCGCCGGCTTGTCCCAGCCGCAGCGCCGTCTCCGAGCCAATGCCTCCGGCCGCGCCGGTCACGATAACCCGCATTCCCCCCAGGAGGCTCACGGTCGGATTTTCCTCAGTCCTTTAAACGTGGCAAGCAGGCGGGCCACGATCACCGCCCGATAAACACGGGTTTACGTTTCTCCCGAAAGGCGTTAACCGCCTCTTGATGGTCTGCACTCCTGTTGGTCAGCGCTTCGTAGGCAATGGATGTATCCATGACCGAGTGGGCAATCTGCTTCAGGTAAATGTTCACGCTGACCTTTGTCCACCGTATCGACTGGAGTGCACCGCCTGCCAGGCGATTCGCGAAACCATAGACCCGGTCATCCAGTTGCTCGGGATCCACCGCGTGATTGATGAGCCCCATGTCAGCCGCTTGATCCGCGGTCAGTGCGTCCCCCGTCATCAGGAATTCCTTGGCACGCTGGGGTCCGAGCAGAGCGGGCCAGATAATCGCGCCGCCGTCACCGGCGACCATCCCCATTAGCACATGAGGGTCTCCGATTTTTGCCCCACGTGACATGAAAGTGACGTCACAGAACAAGGCCAGTGTGCAGCCCAGCCCCATCGCATGACCGTTAATCCGGGCAATCAACGGTTTCTCGCAGTCAAGCATGGCGTAGATTATCTGCTTGGCCTCGACGCAGGTTTGCTCAAAACTTTCCGGTCTATCAATCGCGTCCTGCATCCAGGAAACGTCACCCCCAGCACAGAATGCCTTGCCATCCCCGGTGAGGACGATCACATCGGAGTCGGGATCCGCTTCCGCGTCACGGAAAACCGTGGCCAACTCGGTGTGCATACGCGCATTCACCGCATTGTAGCTATCCGGCCGATTCATGATCAGCGTGAGCACGCGGCCGTCCCGCCGCCACCGAATCGTCTCATAATCACTCTCTTTCATCTCAATCAACTCTTCTGGTTTATCCGCGAGCGTGCGCCGTGACCCCCCAAGGAATGGGTCCTGCGGAGAACGGCGCGTAGGAATCGATCAGCGCTTCCTCAGCGGGCTCAGTTAACCTGTCTCCCCTTCCCTTCCCAGTATTTTTTCCTCAAATCCATTTTCCGGAGCTTCCCCGCGCCGGTCATGGGAAACGGTTCTTCCCGGAACTCCACGCTGCGGGGACACTTGTATCCCGCGATCAGCTCATGGCAGAAATCAATGATCTCCTGCTCTGTCACCGATTCACCTTCCTTGATCCGGACGATGGCATGAACAGACTCACCCCACTCCGGGCTTGGTATGCCGATGACAGCCACTTCATTGACCTTGGGATGGCGGGAAATGGCGCTCTCCACTTCGGCGGAAAACACATTTTCTCCCCCGGAGATGATCATGTCCTTGACCCGGTCAACCACGAACAGGAAACCATCCGCATCCAGGTAGCCGGCATCCCCCGTGCAAACCCAACCATCGACGAGGGCTTCCGCCGTTTGCTCCGGCCGGTTCCAATACCCCATCATCGCGTTCGGTCCACGCACCAGCACCTGCCCCACTTCACCTGACGGCAGCTCCACCCCGTCGGGATCCACAACCTTCAGATCCACGATATAGCAAGGCTGTCCCGCGGACCGGTGCTTGCCTGCCAGCGCCCCTTCAAAGACGTGATACTCCGGTCGGAGAACCGTTGCCAGCGGAGCGAGCTCGGTTTGCCCGTAGGCCTGATAGAAATCCACACCGGGCAATTTCTCCAGCGCCTTGCGCAACAAACCCTCCTGCATGGGTGATGCACCATAAATGACCTTTCGCAGCGCGCTGACATCGCTGTTGTCCAACGCTCCGCTTTGAACGATCATCGAGATCATGGTCGGGACAAGAAGAACATCCGTCACCTGATGCGCCTGAATGGCCTTAGTGACAGCCTCCGGTTGGAATGCGGCAATGAACACATGGGTATTTCCGGCAATCGTATTGGCCATGGATGCCATACCGTCTGCCAGATGAAACATGGGCGCCGCATGCAGATAACGCGTCTCGCCCTGGGTCATATCCAGGCTTGCCATCGCGGCCAGAGAACTACTGTATAGGTTCCGGTGGGAGATCATTACCCCCTTCGGAAAACCCGTGGTACCACCGGTATAAAAAATACCAAACAGGTCTTCATAGCCACGCATGGCGTCATCCAACGGGGACGCCTGCTTCAGCATCTCTTCCTGATTCAGCATTCCATCCGGGGTTTCGCCATCACCAATGTAGACGTAATGCTGAATCTGATCCGTTTTCTGGCGGATCTCATTCGCCGTATCAAGAAAAGCGTCGTCCACCAGCAGGACTGTGCTTCCCGAGTCCTCCAGAGAATAGACATTCTCAGCGACAGACCAACGGATATTCAGAGGCACCACCACGGCGCCAGCCCAAGGGACGGAGAAAAAGCACTCAAAGTAATTGTCGGAATTCAGGGCCAGAATGGCCACACGATCCCCTTCCTGGACCCCAACGCTTTTCAAGGAAGCCGCCCGGCGGGCAACGCGATCCTGGAATTCGAGAAAAGAACGTTCACGCTTACCGAAAACAGTCGCTAACTTATCCGGGCTCACTCTCGCAGCGCGCCGGATTGGTTGTGTGCAGTACACAGCGGAACTCCTCCAAAAAAAAGATTAAGACACGTTCAGACTCATGGAACCGAAGGAGAGCTTCTTATTATGAGAAAAAAGGGGCTTACGGAGCTTCCGGAACAGGGTTGAACCGGAAACCGGGGATCCGGCCTGGGCAGTGGATACTGCCGCAGGCCGGAACTGGGCCGGATCACAATCCGTGACTGCTCACATCCACCTTGGAGAACACCTCATCCCAGTAGATCTGGGCCAGGTCCTGGGGGTTGTCCACGCCATCCACCAGTTGAATCCATTTTTCCAGGAGTTCGCCGAACTGCTCCAGGATCTCCTCCCCCCGAACGACATTGTGTCGATCAGCGTAGACCTCCAGAGCCGTTTGCAGGTCCTTTTCCGTGAACTCACGGGTAGCCTCGATCAGCTCAGGCTCGGCGGAAATCACCTGATTCCCCCGGCTCCTCACCTCCTCCAGCATTTCCTCTTCGATGGCGAGGTAGCCGATGGTGTGTTCCGCACTCATAACCGCGGTCGCACGCAGGAAAGCCCGCCGCTGATCCTCGGTCAGACTTGCCCAGACATCGCGGTTGAGACTCACGGAGTTGACTCCGGAGTAAACGCCACCGGGCACATCCATATTGACGTACGTTGCCTGCTCCACGAGCCGGATGTTCTTCAGCTCCGGCGCGGACTGAATGGTGCAGTCGATAACGCCCTGGGCAAGGGCCTCGTAGATCTCGTTGTAGGTCAGGGAAAGGGACTGGGCGCCGAAGTGGGACGACCAGCGCGACCAGTGGGAACCGGCCACACGCAGCCGCTTACCCCGCACGTCCGCCACGGATTTGATCGGTGTGGTGCAGAGAAGGCCGTAAACCGAACTGGCTGCGGCGCCTGTGAATACCTGGTTCTGCGCGGCATACTCCGCGTTGCATTCCGGGCAGTGCTGGAACAGCAACTCACTCTTGGCACCCACATAAGCCATGGCCGCCACCCACCCATCCAGATCCTCGAACAGGTTGAGCTGCATGGACGTGTCATTGATCAGGTTGGTGTGGGGATACTCGCCCGGGAAATACGCCGTCAGGAGGTAGCCGGCATCGGCGATGCCATCCCGCACCCCGGCGGACGTCTCGGCGGCGTTCAGCAAGGAGAGCGGAAACAGGCGGGCTTTGAGCTCCCCCCCGGAGTACTCCTCGAGGGCCTCAGCGAAGACCTCCGCCGCCCTGACCGTATCGGAACTCGGGGGGATGCCCAGTGCATAGCTGATGGTCCGCGCAGAGGCACTGTTGGCCAGAAGTGCGACACCACAGACACCCGCGGCCGCCAGAACGGCCAGCTTTCGTAAGGATTTCATAAGACGCTCCTCCACTTCAATTTATAGAGTCCGGACTGCCTTTGATTTTGCCGTCAGCAACGTGCGACCTGAACGACCCATGCCAAACCTTGACGAAGGCCAGGCCGGCGATACCGGCCATGGTGTTCAGTGCCTTGTCCGAGCGATCACCACCCGGGCGTCCGGCTTCGGCGAGGTTGACCTCGTCCTTCAAAAGGCTATGCCCCTCCAGATGCTTGTCCAATGATCGAAACGATCAATAACGTTGACTGAAACAATCATGTCGGTTAGCCGGGGCTCCGATCGCCACGAGGGTGCTCCCATGCCCGGGGCGGAACAATTGGCAGTCGCGATCACACCTTCCGATCACCATCCGCCCAGAAGCGTTCACGGATCCTTCTCTTGAGCACTTTCCCGACCGGACTCCGGGGCAAGTCATCCCAGACTTCAATGGACTTTGGGGTTTTTACCCCCCCAAGTCTGTCACGACAATGGGAAATAATATCCTCCGGGCCTGCGGAACTCCCGGGCTTGAGTTCAACGACGGCTTTAATGGCCTCCCCCCATTTTTCGTCAGGCACACCGATGACCGCGCAATCCTGAACAGCGCTGTGAGAGAGTATGACCTGCTCCACTTCCGTGGAATACACATTAAAACCACCGGTAATTATCATGTCCTTTTTTCGATCCACGATAAAAACATAATCATTTTCATCCCTATAACCGAGATCGCCGGTGTGGTGCCATCCAAACGCGGACACCTCGGCAGTTGCTTCCGGATTGTTGTAATACCCTGGGCTTACGATGTTTCCCTGGGCAACGATCTCGCCCACCTCTCCGGGCCCCAGCAACCTGCCGTCCTCCCCCATGATCGCAACTTTGCTGAACATCGTGGGCCGGCCACAACTGCGTAGCAGGTGGCCTATGTCGGGATTCTCAATCGCCCTCCGATGATCCTCTGTGGAAAGGAACGTGAGAAAGAACGGTGCCTCTGCCTGGCCGAAAGCCTGGCACACCACCGGGCCAAAGGCCGCGACCGCCTCCCTGAGCTTCTCCGACGACACCGGCGCCGCGGATATCAGCAAACACTGAAGCGAGCTTGCGTCATAGTCCCGGAGTTTGGGGCTGGCAAGCAGCATATACAGCAACGTTGGCGGCAAATAGAGATGCGTCACCCGGTACTGCTGTATGGCCTCAAGTATCCTGACCGGATCCGCCTTGTCGAGAATGATGTTGGTCGGCCCACGGGGCATGAGCATCAGGGCCAGCACTCCGGCCGCGTGGGTCATTGGCGCAACACACAAGTGCACCGGGTGCTCCACAAAAGGAACGGATGTCCAGAAATTCGCGATCAGTGTTTCCCAGACCTGATTCGTCCAGACCGCGCCTTTGCTGCGCCCGGTCGTACCCCCGGTGGCGAGAATGGCGCATGGGCGTTCCGGATCAGCCGGCATGTCAGCCACATCACCCTCGGCGTCAGCGATCAAGGCGTCCACGGACGGGCCGAAGCCCCCCTCCTGATCCAGGCATACGAAACCACGGATTCCCGGCACCGCTTCGCGGATCCTGCGAACCTCGTCCTCGAAAGCACTGTGATAAAACAGCAGCTCGACATCCACCGTTTCTATGAATGCAACATTGTCTTCGACCGTATTTCTCGCATTCAACGGAACCCAGACCCGGCCGGCCCGGAATATGGCCAGCATCGCGAAAAACGCGCGGGCATCATTGGGGCTGTAAACGGAAATCTTGCAATCCTGCTTCGTGCCCATTTTCTCGATGGCCACTGCAAGCCTTCTACTGACCTCGGCGGCCTCCATGAACGAAAACGCTGTCCCATCGGGTTGAACAAACGCGGTACGCTGGGGATACCGTCTTGCAACCACATCAAAAAAATCAATCAGCTGCATAAAACCTCCTCCAGGCATGCAAACATTACTTTATTCATAAACCATCTTATCAGGGAAGTCCGCAGGACGTCTGCGCGCCGGGCTTGCGCCGAGGTCAGGACTGGGTTCCGGAAGGCGCTGATCGATTCTCATGGCGCTCTGCGGTGTGGGTCCGGCGCGCTGACAAGGCGGCAAGAATGGAGGTCAGGAGGTCAAGCCATGTCTCAGTGCTTCGGTTCTGCATCCCAGTGGACGTGGTTACGCCCCTGACCTTTGGCGCGGTACAGAGCCTGATCCACCCGCTGCAAGAGCCTGGCCGGCTGCTCACCGGGCCAAGCCTGGGCGACTCCGACACTTACCGTGGTACTCACCGTGCCGCCGTCAACCTCGACTCGGATAGCATCCACCCGCTCCCGGACACGTTCGGCAATAACCCGCGCAGGATCGATAGCGGTCTTCGTCAACAGCAGCACGAACTCGTCGCCGGCATACCGGAACACACGATCCGTTCCGCGGACCGCATCCCGCAGCACCCGGGCTGTTTCCCGGAGCAAGGCATCCCCGGCGGCGTGCCCCGCCACGTCATTCACCCGCTTGAAGTCGTCCAGGTCCAGCATCACGATGGACATGTCGTCACCGTAGCGCTGTACCATCCCCAACTCCCGGGCCAGATCATCATCCAGTGCCTTGCGGTTCAACAGGCCGGTCAGGTGATCCTCCCGCAGACGCCTCTGCATCAGACCATGCGCGTTAGCGGCGCGCAGCGGGTGAATAACCAGCCCCAAAGCCTCTTCCACCGCCGCCAGCTCGTCCTTCCGGAACCGCCGACCACGCGTGAGCTCCAACTCCCCCAGGGTGGCGTCCGGGAGGGTCAACCGGTAATGCAACCGATGACGACCGGACACACCAAGGGTGACCTCCACTCCGAGTGCCGGCTGACGGTAACACCCGCCATCGAAGGGCACCTGGTCACGCAGGGTCTCGAGAAACCGCTGCATCAGCACATCCAGCTCCAGCTCACCGACCACGCTGGACAGCAACCGCCAACTGACGCTGGAAACGATTCCGGATTCCGCTGCCAGTGGCGCAACACGCACATCCTGGGCTGGACTTTCTGTCTCCGTTACCGTGAGGCGCGGCATTGAGAAAACTCCGTCAACCGGTATTGACAATGATCAAGGCAATAAGCGTGCCACCCGTTTGGGCACATAATCCGCCATCAATCCGAGAAGCAGAACACAGTTTATCCCGACATGGGATACCCATCGCCAGAAATCTGACGGCGGGCTACCTGCACACTTCGGAAAAATTGGCGCCGGGCCGATGGGGTGACGCGCGAGAAAGGGGGGGGGTGCGCTACATGACTGACGAACGATGCAGCCCACCGCGACGCGGACAACCACGGAGACAGAGCAATCGTCTCTGAAAGCTGACCAAGCCTTAAGGAAGCACTGATCTATTCCCATGGTGCTCTGGCTTTGCAGCGTGTTCGGGGGCAAGGCGC
>JAFIFU010000127.1 GCA_020831885.1 Ectothiorhodospiraceae bacterium | reverse complement strand
TACGTTATACACGTTTCTCCTGGGTCACTGTCGGCAGGCAGGTTGACACGTAGGGGTGGCAAGCCGGCCGCCCGAGCGTGTCTGCATCAACCCGGATGACGGCCTCACGGTCCAAGTTGCTGACATGCGGACCAGTACCACTGCCGGGGAACTGGCGTATCCGCCGGTCACCACCGAGAACATTAATTAGCAATACGATGCCTCACTGTCGGAAAAAGGTTGACACATTCCGTGGCGGCTGTCTCCGAAGGCCGTGTGACTCCCGCTTATTCCAAACGACATGCGGCACTACGCGCAGCATTCGGAACGCTTCCCGAAGAGTCCAGCGGTCGCAAGCGGGGGCCAACGGAGCCTCCATTGATCTTGATAACGGTTTCACGGTTCCGGCCTTTGCAGGGCGGTACAACGCGACCGCCAGGGAACTGGCTTATCCGCCGGGTTAGGACCGAGATCATTGATTAGCAAACACATGGATAGGGAAACGATCCCTTGTCAGACAATAGAGGTCTTTCAAAAAATGGCAACTTATTAATGCTCTAATTAGAATCAAGATATATAGCAGCGCTACCGACAAAGCTATCGCTCAACCCAGAAACAAGATCATTTTTATCCGTCACGTAGCGCTTTAATTCTTTCAAGTGAGCCCGGTAAAGCTCCCGCTCATCAACTTCAATACGCCGACAATAAGGCAAAAACTCTGAAACAAACTTTCTCTTTAAGCCAAGAAGTTTTTTACCATATATTTTGTTATCAATAGTCGGTACTTCGGGCTTCAAGTGAACCAACGGCTCTTTTAGGCACTTCATCTTAAAGCTAGAAAAATATCTAATATTCATCTCGAGATCTTGATGTCTCTGGTAAGTCTCATCAAACCCTCCCAATGCATCTATCGCCGACCGTCGGTATGTAGCCGTACTAGTATGAAGATAATGCCGCCCATGCTCCAACAACAATAAGAACCTAGTTAGGTCACCCTCAATATACCTACTTAAATCATGTTCCTTCGAATTCCACCCCAAATAGCCGCAGTAAACCGCCTGAAAGATACCACCCCCTTGCTCTTCTAAACTTGCGACCGATCTTCTCAACCTTCCCGGTAGGAATATATCATCATCATCTAGAAAACAAATGTATTCGCCAGTAGCATTCATAATCCCGGTGTTTCTGGCGGCGGCACCGTTTCTGTTTACCTTGTGCTCTATGAGTTTGATGACAATGTTTGAATGGTATTTTGCGCAAAATTGAACGATTTCTCTTGTTTCCTCAATGGATTCATTGCTTTGATTTAGACCAGTATCATTAACTATGATAAGCTCAATATCTTTATAGTCTTGCTGCGCAACCGATAAAATTGTATTTTGAAGATTCCTCGGCCTCATATAGGTCGGAACAATGACGGAAACCCTATCTTTCCGTCTTTCTTGCACCTCAATACGCAACTCCTCAATAGGCGTTCTATTTACCTTTCGCAATCCACATTTAAACTCTATATAATGAACAATATCCGCCTCCGTTAGCGCTTTATCTTCCCGCATCGTGGCGATAAAATCCGCTGGTGGAATACGTAAACGTTCATCAAAATCAACAAAAACATCATTGCCGGGAAGGTCAAATATTTCTTTGTTATGAACAGGCCGTAAACCGTCTTTTGAATTAAAATAGATACGCAAATTAAACGGCCTTTCAAATTCCATTGAAAAAGAACTCAGATAACGTGCATTTTCTTTAGATTTAAGCAGAATGGCGACACTAGGCTTTGATGCCGGATAATCGTACTCATCAACCCTCCAACGCATCCTCTCTCCATGTCTGTACTGACACCTAGACTCTCTTATTTCACTATTTCCTACGTCAGGCATCACAACATTCGGATAGGCGACAAAACAATGACCGAAATATTTCTCGTATATTTCACCTAACGGCAAATGATCAAAAGGAGCCTCCAAAAAACTCACTAGCTCTGAAAGTTCCTCATATATGCTCTTATCAAGGCCGATTGCAAAAGACCCACATGTATCCAATCTTCGAGGACGGTAGTAGCCTTTTTTAACCGCATCAACCTCGTCAACATTCTTCCAACTATATTGGGATGCCCCCAACTGAACGACCTTCCAGTCTGCTCCTATGGACTCAAAAAACTTTTCGGCGCGTTGATCGAAATTTCTACAGAACAAAAGATCATCCTCTAGTATTAGGATTTTTTCGTGCTCTTTTTTCTTTGCATCCCGAATTATTCTAAGGTAAGTGAGTATATAACCAATAGCACCAGGGGACTCTATAAATTTTTTCCCCCGGCTCTGTTCCAAGTGGTTATAGGAAGAGAATTTCTCAAGATTGCCGAGTCCTTTCTTTAAATATTTCTTATATTCTTCTCGCACCCGCCCCTCGTATCCATTTGTAGCCCTGACGAGTTCATAATCAATATTTTTGCGTCGTAAATTTAATATCGACTTCAATCGATCTTCTACAGAAGAAAACAGGTTTACCAAGTAAATTCGATCAAAAATCTCATTAAGAAAGTGAGTGTTTTTTTCCTGAAACCCAGCTGAGTCATCGTTTCTCATCCTAGAAAGACAGATTTCTATATTTCCTCTAAAAAGCTCCATTCCGTACTTTCGACCGGCCTCATAGTAGAGATCATACGCTCTCTCATAATCATTAGCATTGAATGCTTCCTGGGCTTCAATCACTAAGCTCATACCGTGCCCCTAACATACACAAGGATAACCAAATTTCGATAGCCTAAGCGCAAAACATAGACTGCAATAATGCAAGACCTACATTGCTGAAATACGCAACATGCAACCGCCTTTCTCAAAGTCCAAATCGATTCGCTCATAATCAAAATTTGAGTTCTTTATGTACTCTTCCCACATACCGACAACTTCATCCTCTTCCTTTCGAGCAAAATCGTCGAGGAGCACATCAATAGTTCCGGTTTTAACTTTCCTCAACACAACTGGCAACGCTGGGAAGCGAGCATGCCTGCCTGTACTGCCTGGCGGCCCGTCAACAACAACCAGTATTTTTGGGAAAGGGTCAACGATTGAATTGAAGACATCAAACAATACTTTTTCACAGCTATAATAGCTGTACGAGTTACCCTTATCATCGATAAATTCCGCAAGCGGCGAAAGCTCCAATTGAACCGATTTTTCATGTCCGCTTTCCTTAAGCTGACTCCTTGTCTTATTATAGAATTCTTCTAAATGCTCAAAAGCGACCTGAGTCGGAAAAGTGGAATCCATCAAGCTCGATTTAATCTTACTTATAGCTTCAGCGATCAACACTGTCGATGAGCCAGACCCGAACTCGATTATCAAATCATAATTCTTTTTTTCAATTATGCGGATCAAATATAGACCGAAATCTGGGCTCACAGGCCAGCCGTGCATACTTGGCACCTGTTTCCAGTCATTGAAAAATGACTGGATACCAAGATATGCTTCTATTTGCTTTACGCCACTCAATATATCCTTTTTAGTTTGAGATTGAATTTTTTCTCGACATCGAGCAAACGACCCAGCCTCCGACAGTTTCTCGCTAATATTTTCTTGCGCCTTCAATATTTTTTTTAAGGCATTACTTAAATCAGTACTCGCATTCTTCTGTTCTTGATCAAGAGCCGTAAGTTTCTTCAAAAGATCCTTGCTTTCAAGCCACCGCTCATCTGCCCGGCTATGCAGTACGACTCCAAGTTGAGTCGCTGTATGTTCAAGGCGATAACCTGCGCTCTCCAGCTCCCTACGGAGCATAGAAACCGTTCTACTGAAGTCGGAATTATTCGGGACAATATGCAAAGAAACATAGGAAAACAGCTGAGGCAACCCTGACAGCGCCAGCGCCTGTAAAAGACTTTCCTCTTCTCCGTGTGCCTCAATTATGAGCCAGTTGCCTCTTTTCGAATCTAGAGACAATGATTTCAGTAATTGCGGCAGATCAGTAACGCTCACATTCCGCTTTTCAACTACTTGCAGCCCAGGCCATCGCTCGGGCGGCTCTTTGATAGAATTAAGACTAGCCAACTGCGGAATATTAAAGTAGTAAAGAGGTTTGGAACCGCTTTTCCTCCCAACCGCCGTTTCAACAATCTCAATCCGCTCGTTCCCGGCCGTGCGGTCCCGAAGCACGCGTACTGCTTCCGGTCGCGGCTCCACCAACACGATCCGCTGGGCCTCCGTGCGCTGATAGGCTTCAAGCTCACTACATTCCCCAGCACCGATGTGCAGAATCGTTCCATCGACGTTCTCCCAAGCTGAGACCAGTTCTTTCTCCACCACCGGCTTCCTCCTATGCTTGGCCTCGAAGTACACGCGTCATAGCACGGAGTGGCGCCGTAAGACGCCATGACTTGGAACGGCGCATCGCATCCAACTTAGAAGCTAGGTTCTTGTTCTTGTTTGAGAACTCGTGTAGTTTCGCGTTTTTTCGTTCAATTTCGCGCTTAAGTTTTTCGTTTTCTTTGTTGGTATTATTCTTTTCATTATCAATGTTTCTTTGGGTTTGCTTGTCTTTAAGAAGAAAGAATTCAAGCTCCTCTTGAGCTTTATGCAAGCTCTCTATCAAAAGTTCATTTTCTCGACAAATCCGATCAAAATCAGTCTCATCATCTCGCAAAGAAAGAATATCTTCACCCAATGAACTGTTATAAAATTCCATTGATTTAAAGCCCAAACAAAGATCGTCAAGCTGCCCCATAAATGAGCTTGCTTTCTCCACGGGCAATGAACAGGCTTCCAGCCTGTTCACGGTATTTCTCGCTGACTCATCTTGCAACGCATTCAGTGCGAGCAATCGGCAAAATAATTGCTGGAAACCATTCTGATTCAGTTGATTGCTGCTTTCCCTCAGCCCTTCAAAGTCAATGCTGCCAAGGTTGATCCCGCTACGATTGCTTAAACACTCCATTAGATGTCTTGGGTAGCGTAAAACCAATTCTGATTTGGCCAAAGTCATTCGGTTGTAATATAGGTCATAAATATCCAACAATCCTTCGATCGGGTTCTTCCAGTTGGCCAAGGCCTGCGATGGAAGCTGTCCCATCTCGATACCCTTGCATATCTCATCTTCCGGAGCATCATAGACGACTAGGAGATACGCTTCTGGTTTCGTCTCCAATAATGCTGCCGCTTCCTGCACGCTGGCTACAGCCGAATGATGCCACGGCTGACCTGCCTCGCGTAATGCAGTAAGCCAATCTTCCTCCGACAAGGATGACAGATTGACAAGCACGAGGTAATTGGACCGCCTTTCGCCCATGGTGGTACCATGCGGTGCTTGACCGATAATGGCTGCACGATTCACTGGAATCTCCTGCTATGAGTATTCTGAACTCTGGACTTAGACGCTTCCGTTAATTCAACGGCTTTCATCGTCGCTCCGGCGTAAACGCAAACACCAATCGGAACACCTCCAGAATCTCCACCCCCCATATCCGCATCTGCACGGCCACCGCGGTAACCCGGTAGCGTACTGGCACATGGCGGGCGCGGAGGAATTGCCAGAAGGCCCGTAGGGGCGGCGTGAAGGTGCGCAGAAGCCAGACCAGCCGCTGCCGTGCGCTGCCGGCGGTGAGCTGGCCCCCCTTCACCCGCCGGGCTTTGGTGGCCAGTTGCCGCCACTGGGTGCGGGCGGGGTGGTCCACCACTACTTCCGGCACGTACCGCAGTTCGGCTCCCTGGCTCACCGCCCGGCGGCAGAAATCCGCATCGCCACCGGAGTAGCGTTGGGCGTCGAATCCGCCAAGGGCACGGAACAGGGCGGCAGGCAGGGCCAGGTTGGCGGTGGCGGCGTAACCCTGGGAAACGTACCTGGCCTGGGGGATGCCCTTGACCAGGTCGTACATTTCGTACGCCGTGGGCTGGGTGCTGCTCGGGATCATTCTGACTCCACCGGCCAGCAGCGTGTTTGCCTGACTATCCTTCGCGGCGTGGTTCATGAGGTGCTCCAGCCAATCCGCCGCCGGCAGACAATCGGCATCGGTGAAAACCAGCCACTGGCCCCGCGCCTGTTCCGCGGCGTGGTTACGGGCTGCGTAGGAGCCCGGGGTAAAGCACCGCAGCACCCGAGTATTGGTCGGGAGGTCCTGCGGGGGCGTGAACTCGCTTGAACCATTATCCACCAACAGCACTTCGAACGCCTGTTGTGCCAGGGTCTGTTCACGGAGCTTTTCCAGCAGCCGGGGCACCAGATGCCATTGCTCGTAAACCGGCACGATGACGGTGCACTGCGGCGACTGCGTCTCTGTCATGATCGTCCGTTCGGCAATGGCGCGCCAGACACGCTACCGCCCTGAGGCTTGCGGCTCCCCATTGGCCAACACCCGATAGACAAAAGCGCTCCCTGGCCACAACACGGTGCGGCAGGGTTGGCTGTCTATCTCAAAAGACGTTTTCGGGAGGGCTTTCCATGCCAGATGCGCTTTGCGCGGCGTGCAGGATCCGTTGTCACTTCATTTGTGCGTTGCACAATCTCACCGTTTCCATGAATTGTGCATCACCATCACGGGTGCTTCAAGGTCGTTGTCGTACTTCCTTCATATAAAAGTAAAAAACTGCGGGCTTGTACCCAATATGGGTGAGGCCTTCGCAGGCACCGTGACGCGCAGTGCGGTGCCCGGTCATGTGCGGGATGACAGGATGGATGGGGCAGTAACGCGAGCTGGCGGCCTCGTCGGTGCGGTGCTCACCGGCCCCGGTGATCGAACCGGACGGCCTGGAGACCCATGTACTCGTAAAGGGCACGTTCGGTCTTGCGCAGGTTGGTGGCGCTGGGCACCCAGTAGGCGAAGCTGTCGGGCGTGGGGATGCCTGCCTTGTGGCGGGTGGGGGCCGGCATGGGGTTCAGGCCCACCTGCCGGAAGTGGCGCAGGGAGCGTGTCATGTGCGAGGCGGAGGTGACCAGCACGACAGACGCCCCCTCCCCCAGCAGCTCCAGGGTGCCGCGGGCTTCCTGGGCGGTATCCAGGGGCCAGTCCAGCACCAGGATGTCCTCGTCCGGCACGCCCAGGGCCCGGGCGGCTTCGGCATAGCCGGCGGCGGAAGGCTCCAGACCCACCCGGGAACCGCCGGAGACGAGCAGCGGTACGTCGTCCAGTTGCCGATAAAGGCGGATGCCTTCGGCCAGGCGCACCATGGCGCTGTCGTTCAGGCGGGAGGTCACGGGCAGGGGCAAATTCGGGGAGTAGCCGGCTCCGAGCACCACAACGGCGGCGATATCCGCATTCGGTGACAGGGCATCGAGCGGTTGATGCGCGTGTTCCAGCGGGCCCAGCAGCCGGTCCGCCACCGGGCCCCAGGCGGCGGTCACCACCACCAAGGGGGCGAGGGTCAGCAGGCTGACAGCGGTTTTCCGGCGGCGGAACAGCAAGGCGATCACGCCCAGCAGCAGAAGCAGCAGGGCAACCGGTACCGGCATGACCAGGAGGCCGACGATGGCTTTTAGCGTTCCCATGATGGGACATCATGACACAGCGCCTTGGAAGATGGGATAGCGGTGAGTGCGGATTGCTGATTATACCGCACGGCGGTATAATGTAATAAACGCAAGGAGGCATTGATGATAGGGAGCTTTCGTGATTCTTGGCTTGCCGCCTTTTACCTGAAGGGAACGGGTAACAAGCGAATTCCACCCGCGATTACAGGGGCACTCACCCGGAAGCTGGATATTATCGATGCCGCGACCAGCGAGAGCGATCTGCGGGCCCCTCCGGGGAACCGCTTCGAGCACCTGCAAGGGAATCTGGCTGGCAAATGCTCGATTCGAGTAAACAAGCAGTACCGTCTCATCTTTACGTGGGACGGCGACAAGGCTCATGAGGTGTATCTGGACCCTCACAGCTACAGGTGATTGCCATGATGCAGACCAGTCGCAAGCCCACGACGGTGGGGGAAATATTGAACCACGAGTTTTTGGAGCCTTTGGGCCTGAATCAAACCCAGCTAGCCCGGCAGATGGGCGTGCATCCCCGCCTGGTTAACGAGTTATGCCGGAACAAGCGGGCCATTACCGCGGATACGGCATTGATGCTTGCGCGCGTTTTCGGCAATTCCCCTCAATTCTGGTTGAACCTGCAACAGAAGATGGATCTCTGGGAGGCCACCCACGACGAGAAACGGCGCGCGCGGATTGAGAAGGCGCGCCCACTCCGGGCGGCCTGAAGGGGTGGCCGTTGCCGGTTGAAAGCGGGTTGTTGATGTCGGAAATCCCCGCTGCGCGGGGCTTCCGACCGACGCGCTGTCCAACGCACACGACCCGGAACCGTAGGTCGGTAGCCGCGCGCAGCGCGGATCACCGACGTCATGAGGTTTCCGTGGCGTTAACGTCGGAGATCCCTGCTGCGCAGGGCTTCCGACCTACGATAAAACAGGGGTGGGGGTGGCCAGGGTGACGGTGAGGGGGTGGCCGGCGTCGGTGGCCCAGGCTTGCAGCCGCTCGCGGAAGGCTGCCTGTACGACGGGCTCGCCGTGTACCAGGCGCACTTCCCGGGGCGGGTGACGCATGCGGCGGATGAAGTTCAGCAGGTCGCGCTGATCCGCATGGGCGGAGTAGCCGCCCACGGTTTCCACCCGGGCGCGGATGGTGACGCGCTCGCCGTCCAGTTCCACCCAGCCGCCCCCGGGGCCGTATTGCTGAATGACGCGCCCAGGGGTTCCCGCCGCCTGGTAGCCGGTGAACAGCACGCAGTGGCGTTCATCCCCCAGCATGCGCTTGAGGTAGTTCACCACCCGCCCGCCGGCGGCCATGCCGCTGGCGGCCAGCACCACCGCGGGGCGGCCGGTGCGGGCCAGGTAGTCCACGGTCTGTTCGTGCTCTTCGTGGCTGTCCACGGTGTAGAGGTTGTCGAAACTGAGCGGGTGGCGGCCGGTGCGCAAGCGCCGGTGGGCCTCGGCATCCCACCAGGGTTTCAGCTCCCGGTACACCTGGGTGAAGCGGGCCGCAAGCGGCGAATCCACGATGATCTCCAGATCCCGCCAGCGCTTGTCCCGCGCCCGGTGGATGAGCCCCTCCAGTTCGTACAACAGTTCCTGCGTGCGGCCGATGCTGAAGGCGGGGATGATCACGGTACCGCCGTTGCCCAGAGCCCGATCGATGGCCGCCTTCAGGCGGTTGCGGCGGCTGGTCCGGTCTTCGTGGCGCCGATCGCCATAGGTGGTTTCCAGTACCAGCACATCGGCACGGTACGGGGGTTTGGGCGCCGGCAGCAGCGGGGCATGGGGGGCACCCAGGTCGCCGCTGAACACGGTGCGCTGGCGTTGTCCGGCAGTGTGGTCCAGCGTATCCACTTCCACGTAGGCCGACCCCAGGATGTGACCGGCGCGCTTGAGCTTGACGCGGATGCGGTGCCGGGCGTCATCCGCCACCGTGTGCCAGGTGTTGAAGTCCAGCGGCACCAGCCGGCTGTCCACTTCCTGCAGGAAGCGCTGAATCAGGGCGGCGTCCCGGGTGAATCCTACCTTGAGTGCGTCCTCGATCACCAGCGGCAGCAGCCGGGCGGAGGGCACCGAGCACAGAATGGGCCCTTGATAGCCGGCGGCCAGCAGATACGGGAGCCGGCCGATGTGGTCGATATGCACATGGGTGACGATCAGGGCCAGCACATCGTCCACGGGGAAGCGCACAGTGTGCTGTTCCAGATTATCCAGGTGCTCGGCATCCTGGCCCTGGAAAATGCCGCAATCCACCAGCAGGGCGCGGTCCGCCGCCACCTGCAGGCGGTGACAGCTTCCGGTCACCCCGTCGGCGCCGCCGTGGTGAAGGATTTCCGGGTAGGCATCCATGCATACGGTCTCCTTGTTGGTGAGGAACAGGGGATTCTAGCGTACCGCATCGCCCTGAGCGGCAGGGTGTTGTGGTTGTGCAAGCGGGGGGCTGGTGGGCGATTGTCGGAGATCCCTGCTGCGCAGGGCTTCCGACCTACGCGGCTGGGGCCTGCCCGCGGGGTATGGCTGTCGGAGATCGGCGCTGGCGCGCCGCTTCCGACCTACGGGGTTTCCGACGGGCCGGACCCGGGGGATGGTTAAGCCGGGGGATGGTTAAGCGTCGCGGTCCGTGATCCGCATCAGGGCAGCCTGAAGGACAGGCTCAGCATGGCACTGTACAGATTCTGGCCGTCGACCCGATAACGAATACCTTCCAGACGGGTCGACAGGCGCTGCATCACCGGGTGTGATGCCTCCGACCACGGGCGGAGTTCGGTGCCGAGTCCGATGACCGGATCGATGCCGGTGACCCGACGTCTGACGGATTCCCCATCGGCACGGACGCGATAGGTGTTGCTCCAGCGCAGCAGGCCACCGCGGGCGAAGAAGGAGATACCGTCATCCACCCGAAGGTGCCCGATCATCGTCAAATCCACCCCATGGCCCCCGGCCGGTTGAACCCGCGTGGCGGCATCCAAGAAATCGTCCGGATCCGCTATGACGCCGTCATAGCGCGTGCGCACCTCCCCCAGGTCGACGTATCCAAGCTCCAGATCCAAGAATGACCGCACACTGTATCCGGCGAACACCCGCCAGCCGGTCCTGCTCCGATTCCGAACGGTGACATCGACATCGTGACCCTGGTCCTGCAGGCGCTGGCTAACGTCCGCCGCGTTCCTGTCCCCCACCACATGAGCAACTGAACCGCCGAGGTACCAAGGGCTATCGGCGGAGACATGGGCAGGCAACATCAGCACCATGGCCACCAGCACCACACGCCTCGCTGCGGAAAACCGCATCAACAGGAGCAACAACAGAGCAACCAGCATCCACGGCCCAAAGGCCCCACCGCCCCCGCTACGGCCACTGGCCTCGGCCACATTCAGTGTACCGACGCCGCCCGGGTCCACCACGACGCCGTTGGCTCTGCCATCCGCATCGTTGGGTCCACCATCCTGGATGGTCAGTTGCACGCACCAGTCACCTTCCGCCAGTCCAGGACGATAATCGCTGCTGCCGGGGGGCGGGCAATAGCCCTCCTTGCCCGGTGCCGAAGCCACCACGTTGTTGAGATCCTCGACGAAGCTCCGCCACTCCCCGGCCTGCGGGTCATACTTGCGATAAACCGCGTGTTGGGGAACGGGCACCGGCTGGGGAATCACCACGTTCACGCTCTCGCCCACCGCGGGAATATCGCGCACCTCGAAGTCGAAGATGCCTCCGACATTGGTCACGCTGTCCGGCGGCAGCATCCGGAGCACCTCATCATCCAACTGGGCCTGGAAGCGACCGGTCAGCGCGGCGTAAGCACCCAATCTCAGTTGCAAGCCGGAGTCCGCCTCCATGAGGTATTGTTCCAGCTCCCCGCCCCGTTCCGGTAGCACGTTGCGCTCCACCGGCTTGTAAGCCGGGTGATCCGGCAGCCCGGACTCGTCGATACTCCCGGCCCCCTCCGGCAATTCCGGCATGTCTTCACGTACCGACAGCAGCAGGCTTGCCTCAGTGGACAAGGGGGGAGATCCACTATCGGTAACCACCACCCGTATTTCGTGTACACCCGGTGTGAATGCCGCTGCGGAGAGTACTGCAGCCACCCCGCCCTCGTCATGGCGCAGCAGGGTACCCGTTGGGATGTGCCATTCAACGGTGTGGGTGTCGTGCGGATTGGGGTCTGTGATTCCGGCACGTACCCGAATCTCCCCGCCACGACGCACGACCATGGAGCGATTCTCGCCGTCCTGTTCGCTTCGCAGCACCACGGTTGGGGCCAGGTTCGTCGGCAGCAGACGGACCGACATGAGACGCCTCGACCCTCGATTCACCTCATCATCCAGCTCAATGAGAATGTCGTGTTCAACGACTCCCGCCGACGGTGTGCGGAGCACACTGAACCGCACCTCCTGTTGCTGTTCCCCCGAGTTGAACGTGACGGTTCCCGAATCGAGGTCATGATCCTGCCCGATCCGCGCAGTCCCGCCGACGTGATAGGCAACTTCAAAGGGGTATTCCGGCGAGGGACCGTTCAATAAAATCCGCAAGGCGCTCGTACTGCCCTCCTGGAAGCCGAGAGTCACGTCCCGCCCCACCGACACTATCGGCCAAACGTACAGGGTCTGCTCCACGGTGGCCTCCACGCCACGCGCGTCAACGGTCTGCCAGGTCAATGTATGCGCGCCGGGGCGGAACATTTCCTTTTCCTCGACCAGGGTCACCTCCAGCTCCTTACCTTCCCAGTCAACCGCCTTGGGCGCGACATCCTCGGGTAGTGGCGTGAACAAGCCGGTGGCGTCAATTTCGAGCCGTTCGGGTTCGGCCGGTTGAAACTCCGGCGGCGCCATGCCGAAGGTGGCGGTCACCGTGCAACTCCCGGTGACCGGGGAAGTGATATACGTGTTGCCGTTTCGTGCCCCGTCACAGCCGGAGATGGACTTCAGGTCATAGCCGTCCTCCGGTGTTATCGCCAGTTCCGCACGCTCTCCGTGATCGACAACCTGTGTTTCCGGCGTCAGCACGCCACCCTCTCCGGCAACGCCGGTAACGGTATAGTCATTGAAACTGAAATGCGCGGTAAGGTGCCGATCACGGTCCAGCAAAAAACTGTACTGCCGACCGGCATCCAGCGCGCCCCCCGACTCGGTCCAGCGCTCGAAGCTAAACCCCTCCTGGGGGGTCGCCACCACGGTGACGTTGGTGCCGAAGTCGAACTCACCGCCACCGCTGACAGCACCGCCTTCGCCGGCCGAAACCGTTACCGTGTGCTGCGTGCCAATAAACCGGGCCACGAGGCTGCGTGAACGCTCGGCGGTAAAGGTATAGGTCGCGCTGGTGGAGACATCGACACCCTCTTCCGACCAGGCGATGAAATCCCGACCGGTATCCGGTTGCGCCACCACCGTCACCGATTCGCCGAATTCGAATACACCGCCGCCGCTGGCCGATCCACCGTCGGTACTGCTCACGGTGATCTGGTAGGTATCGCGGTCGAAGCCCGCCATCAGCGTCCGCGGACCGGTGACCGTGAAGCTGTAGCTGGGATCCATGGACACCACGCTGCCGCCCTCGGACCAACC
>JAFIFU010000015.1 GCA_020831885.1 Ectothiorhodospiraceae bacterium | reverse complement strand
GCGCGGCGGCCCCGGCCGCGCCCGGCGCGGCCGGGGGCGGCTCCTGGCCCGGCGCCGCCGGCGCCGCCGGCGCCTCCGTCTGCTCCGCCACGGGCTCGGCCTGCCCCTGCTCCACCATCTCCTGCTGCGCCTGTTCCGCCTGACGGGCGGTCTCCTCCTGCCGCTGGAGCTCCAGCTGCTCGGCTTCCTGGCGCTCCTTCTCCGCCTCGACCACGCTGCGTTTCACGTAGGTGCGCTTTTTACGGACCTCCACGTTGACCGTGCGCGCCGGCGTGCCTCCGCCACGGGAACCACGCCCACCGGCGGTACCCCCAAGTTTGATCTGGCTGACACTCTTGCGTCGCAACGTGATCTTGCGGGGTTCCGCCACATCACTTGCGCCACCTTCGCGGCCATGGGACTTGCGCAGATACGCCAGCAGGGTTGCCTTGTCCTCGTCCGACAGCACGGCGTCGGCATCGCGGATATCCACCCCGGCTTCCTTGAGCTGGGTCAACAGGCGCTCAACCGGGGTTCCCACCGCTTCTGCAAATTGCTTGACTGTAACTTCCGACATGCACTTCTCCCCGAATCCTGAATTTTCAACGGCAAGCCCCGGAGGGCATCACCTGTCCGGCCAGGTGGTTACACCTGGCTACCCGCTCAGGACTCCTGCTGCTCATCCTGCTCCGCGAACCACGGTTCCCGCGCCTTCATGATCAACGCCGCCGCACGCTCCGCATCGATACCGGTGGCATCCACCACATCATCCACCGCCTGTTCCGCCAGATCTTCCATGGTGACGACTCCGGCCCCCGCCAGTTGGTAGGCCAGTTCGTCATCCATGCCTTCCATGCCCAACAGATCATCGGCGGGTTTTGCGTCACCCAGCTGTTCTTCCGTGGCGATCATCTGCGTCAGCAAGGCGTCGCGCGCCCGGGAGCGCAACTCCTCGACGATGTCCTCGTCGAATTCCTCAATGTCCAGCATCTCGGAGGCGGGCACGTACGCCACCTCTTCCAGAGTGGAGAACCCTTCCTGCACCAGAATGCCCGCCACTTCCTCATCAACGCCCAGAGCATCGATGAACAGATTCGTGATGCGTTCGGCTTCGGCCTGGTTCTTCGCCTCCGCCTCTTCCGCAGTCATCACGTTCAGTTCCCAGCCGGTCAGCTCGCTGGCCAGTCGCACGTTCTGTCCGCCGCGGCCGATGGCCTGTGAGAGCTGCTCCTCGCCCACGGCGATATCCATGCTGTGGGAGTCCTCGTCGACAACAATGGACTCCACCTCCGCGGGCGCCATGGCATTGATCACGAACTGGGCGGGATTATCGTCCCAGAGGATGATATCCACCCGCTCCCCGGACAACTCGTTGGACACCGCCTGTACCCGTGAGCCACGCATGCCCACACAGGCGCCAACCGGGTCAATACGCGGATCGTTGGAGCGTACCGCGATCTTGGCCCGCATGCCCGGATCACGGGCCGCGCCCAGGATATCGATCAGCTCTTGGCCCACCTCGGGCACCTCCAGCTTGAACAGCTCGATCAGAAACTCCGGCGCCGTACGGGAGACCACCAATTGCGGCCCGCGCGCATCCGACCGCACCTCTTTCAGGTAACCACGCACCCGGTCCATGGGACGGAACGCTTCGCGGGGAATCGTGTACTCCCGGGGGATGATGGCCTCGGCGTTATTGCCCAGATCCAGAATCAACCCGCCGCGGTCAACCTTCTTCACCGTACCCGTGACCAGTTCTCCCACCCGACCCTGATAGGCCGCCACCACCTTGGCACGTTCGGCCTCACGGACCTTCTGGACGATGACCTGTTTGGCGGTCTGGGCCGCGATCCGGCCGAAGGCCACCGATTCCATGGGCTCCTCGATAATATCCCCGACCTGTGCGTCGGGCCGCTGCTTGCGCGCCTCGGACAGCGGGATCTCCTGATCGGGCAACTCAATCTCGGCGTCGTCCTCCACCACGTGCCAGCGCCGGAACGTATCGTAGTCACCGGTCTGCCGATCCACGGCGACGCGCACATCGATCTCACCGGCTGAACGTTTCTTGGTCGCCGACGCCAGCGCCGCCTCGATGGCCTCGACAATCACCTCCTTGTCGACACCCTTTTCATTGGAAATGGCCTCGACGACCAGCAGGACCTCTTTGCTCATGCTTTCAACTCCACATCCCGGCGCAATGCGCATCACCAGGTTGACTGTTCAGATGTCCGGTATCAGATTCGCCCGATCGACCAACTCCGACGGCACCGCGTACTCCATACCGTTCTCGCGCAGGAGGATGCGACCGTCCTGGAAGCCCAGCAGTTCCCCTTGCAACTTCCGCCGCCCCTCCCACAATTCCCGGAGCCGGACACGGACCTGCTGCCCTGCGAACCGCTGGTAGTGCTCCGGAGTGAACAGGGGACGGTCAAGACCCGGCGAGGATATCTCGAGGCGGTACTGGCCGCGGATCGGATCCTCGACGTCCAGCAGCCCACTGAGCTGGTGGCTGACGCGTTCACAGTCTTCCAGCGTCACACCGTCTGCAGTATCGATGTAGACCCTCAGCAGGCCCTCTCGCCGGCCGGGCTTGTATTCCACACCAACCAGTTCGTAACCCATGGCGTCCAGCACGGGCTGAAACAGCTCGTTGAGCTGCCGGACAAATCGTTCCATACGTACTCCGCAGAAACAAAAATGGGCCAGTGAATCCCTGACCCATCCTTCATCCAGCGGCAACGCTCCATTATAGCGGACACATGCGCAGATGCATGCCGGCGTTGCCCTGGTCTGCACGCCCCAGCCAGGGAGCGGCTTGTTCCAGCTACAAAAAAAGGCCGCAAGCGGCCCTTTCTCAAGGTGGTAGCGGGGGCAGGATTTGAACCTGCGACCTTCGGGTTATGAGCCCGACGAGCTACCAGACTGCTCCACCCCGCAATCGACGCTGCGCATGTTAACGACCCCCACAGTGAAATGCAAGAGCGCGTCGCTGTCCGGCAACGCGCCGGGCGGGGACGGCTTCCCATCTCCGGCGGTTGTTCCCGGTTCACCGACGCTTTTTCAGCAGCCGGCGGAGGTCGTGATGATAGATGAAACCGGGCAAGGCGAAGACCAGGAACAGGCACAGGGTGGTGACGTAGAACTCCCATTCCTGGGCGTAGACACCGCCGGTGACACGGTATTCGATACCCACCGCCAGAGCGCCGATGACCAGGTACATCAGCGCCCACTCCAGCAGCCGTACCCATTCCCGCTTGCCCTGGGCCGGCGCTGGCAGCACGAACAGCACCCGCTCTGTCAGCCACGGCAGATTGGCGGCCACCAGGGCCGCCACCAGAAGCAGTATGAAGCCGGCAGTCACGGACATCGTCTACAGGAACGCCGCCAGACAAACGGCCACCAGGGTCCCCGGGAAAATACCGGCCACCAGCACCAGCAGGCCGTTGGCCGCAAGTACCGCCTGGAAGCCGCCGGACCCGGTGGGCTGAGGCCCTTCCCCTTCGGCCTTGTCGAAATAGCAGTAACGCACCAGCCGCAGATAGTAGAACGCCCCCACCACGGCTCCGATCACCGCCAGGACCGCCAGCCAGACGAACCCGGCCTCAACCACGGACTTCAGCACCATCCACTTGGCATAGAACCCGACGGTACCGGGAATACCCGTCAGGGAAATCATCAGGATCAGCACGACGAAGGCAAACAGCGGGCTTCGGTCGTTGAGGCCCTTGAGGTCGGTGATATGATCAGCCTCGAACCCCTTGCGGGCCAGAAGCAGAACGACGCCAAAGGTGGCCGCCACCGTGAACGCATACGTCAAGGCATAGAACACCGAGGCCGCATAACCTTCCGGCGTGCCCGCAACGAAACCCATGAGAATGAACCCCACGTGGTTGAACGTGGAATAGGCCAGCATCCGCTTGATATTGGTCTGCACCAGCGCCACCGTGTTACCGATCAACAGCGACAGCACCGCCAGCAGCACCACCATATGCTGCCAGCTCTCCAGTAGCGGCAGCAGCCCTTCACCGATCAACCGGAGGAACAGACCCACAGCGGCCACCTTGGAAGCCGTGGCTATCATCAGTGTCACGGGCGTGGGGGCACCATGATAGACGTCCGGCACCCACATGTGGAACGGGACTGCGCCGAACTTGAAGGCAACCCCTACCATCATGAAGACCAGTCCGAACAGGAACAGGAACCGGCGATCGTCCAGCTCAGCCGCCGCGGCGGTGATCTCGCCCAGATCCAGCGTACCGGTGACGCCATACAGCATGGACATCCCGTAGAGCAGCATGCCGGAAGCCAGTGCCCCCAGCACGAAGTACTTCATCGCCGCTTCCGAGGCGCGGGAGGAATCCCGATCAATGGCAACCAGCGCATAGAGCGACAGCGACATCAGCTCCACACCCAGGTACAGGCTGAGCAGGTTACCGGCCGAGACGGTGACCATCATCCCAAGCACGGCGAACAGGCCCAGCATGTAGTATTCGCCCTTGAGGATTCCGCGATCGCGCATGTAGTCGCGGGAGTAGGCGAACCCCAGGAAGGCGAGCACCAGGATACCGATCTTCAGCAAAGCGCCCAGTGAATCCGCGACGTAGGTGCCGCTGAAAGTAGTTGCGTCCACACCCCACTGGGTACTGACCGTGATGATGATGCCACCGAGCAGTGTCACCTGGGTCAGCCAGAACGCCGGCCCGTGGTCCCGGTCATTGCTGAACAGATCCACCACCAGCACGACGCAGGCCATGGCCAGCAACCAGATCTCCGGCAGCGCGAGCAGCAGGTTCGGCGTCTCGAACGCTTCGTTGGTCATACAGTTTCCTCTGAACTCAGCGCGCGCCCAGGGCGCGCCCCATCACAATCCGCGTCAGTTCAGGCCGCTGCCGGCCACCACGTGCTGAAGAAGCCCTTCCAGCGACGGCTCCATGATCTCGATCAGCGGGCCCGGATACAGGCCGAGCCAAAGCACTGCCACGGCAAGGACGCCCAGTACCAGCTTCTCCCGGCCATCCACGTCCTTCAGGGCACCCACCTTCTCGTTGCCTACCGGCCCGTACATGACCCGCTTCACCATCCACAAGGTGTAGGCGGCCCCGAGAATCAGGGTCAACCCGGCAAAGAAGGCGTACCAGAAGTTGGCCTGGAACGCTGCCAGAATCACCATGAACTCGCCCACGAACCCGGAGGTACCCGGCAGCCCGGCATTGGCCATGGCAAACAGCACGAACAGGCCGGCGAAGACGGGCATGCGATGCGTCACCCCTCCGTATTCGCTGATCATGCGGGTATGCATGCGGTCATAGAGCACGCCCACGCAAAGGAACATGGCCGCGGAAATGAAACCGTGGGAAATCATCTGCACCATGCCGCCACCCAAGGCCAGCAGTGCCCCGGATTCGCCGGCATTGACCACCACCTGGAAGACAATGAAGAAACCGAGGGTGACGAAGCCCATGTGGGCGATGGAGGAATAGGCGATCAGCTTCTTCATGTCCTCCTGCATCATCGCCACCAGGCCGATGTACACCACGGCCACCAGGGACAGCAGGATCATCAGCCAGTCCAGTTCCAGGCTGGCCCCGGGCGTGATGGGCAGGCTGAAGCGGACGAAACCGTAGCCGCCGATCTTGAGCATGATGGCCGCCAGAATGACCGAGCCGCCGGTGGGCGCCTGCACGTGGGCGTCCGGCAGCCAGGTATGCACCGGCCACATGGGCACCTTGATGGCAAAGGCCAGCAGGAAGGCGATGAACAGCCATACCTGAACGCTCAGCGGCAGATTCAGGCCGTACATGTCCAGGATGCCGAAGCTGCCCGCCTGGAACTGCAGGTAGATCAGCGCCACCAGCATCAGTACGGAGCCGATGAAGGTGTAGAGGAAAAACTTGATGGTGGCATAGATGCGGTTCTGACCGCCCCAGATCCCGATGATCAGGAACATCGGAACCAGCACGGCTTCCCAGAACACGTAGAACAGAATCGCGTCCAGGGCGCTGAAGACGCCCACCACAATGCCTTCCATGATCAGGAAGCAGGCCATGTAGAGGCCCGGTCTGTAGGCAATCCGGTTCCAGCCCGCGATCACCACCAGCACGGTGGAAAACGTGGTCAGCACCACCAGCGGCATGGAAATGCCGTCCACGCCCAGATGGTAGTTGACGCCCAGCGCCTCCACCCAGGGGCGGAGCTCCACGAACTGCATGGCTGCCGTGCCTGCCTCGAACCCGGTGATCAGCAGCAGGCTGAACAGGAAGGTCGCCAGGCTGACACCCAGTGCAATCAACCGGCCCAGTGCCTGTTGCTGATCCCCCAGCAACAGTATCAGCACACCGCCGAGTATCGGCATCCAGATCAGCAGGCTCAACAAAGGCCAGGAGGATTCCAACATCCCTTACTTCCTTACCAGCAGTCAGACTTTGTCACCGGGCTGCTCCGCAACCAGCCCGGCCCACGGTTCCGTCTTGCAGGACCTGCTACCGGGCGCCGAAGACGAACCAGGTCAGCATCACCAGCAGGCCGATGATCATCACGAAGGCGTAGTGGAACAGAAAGCCGGTCTGTACCCGGCGCAGCCCGGCCGCTACCCGCCCGATCGTCCGTGCGGTGCCGTTGACCAGCAAGCCGTCGATCAGCCCCACATCGGTCACTTTCCAGAAGAAGCGCCCCAGTGCCCGCCCGATGCCCGCGAACACATTCAGATGAAGTTCGTCGAACCAGTACTTCTTCTCGAGAATCGTGTACGCGAGCGCGAACCGCTGCCGCAGTTGATCGGGCAGATCGGGGCGTATCACGTACAGGTACCAGGCGGTCAGGAAGCCGGCGGCGGCCAGATAGAGCGGCAGGCTGACGAAGCCATGCGCCACGAGCCCCCAGGCACTGTCGTACTTCGCCGCCACGGCCGCCAGCACATCATTGGCCTGGCTGACGAAGATCGCGTCCCCGAACCAGTCCCCCAGCACCATCGGCATGACCGTGACCAGGCCGATCAGGACCGAGGGAATGGCCAGCAGGATGAGGGGTATCGTGACCACCAACGGGCTCTCGTGCAGGTGCTCCCGGGTGTGCCGGTCCATGCGCCCCTCCCCATGGAAGACGAGGAACAGCAGGCGGAAACTGTACAGGGCGGTTACGAAGACCCCGGCCAGCACACACAGGTATGCGAAGGTGGCTCCGGCGCGCTGGGATTCGGCCACGGCGAGGATGATGCCATCCTTGGAGAAGTAGCCGGAAAAGGCCGGGAAGCCGATCAGCGCCAAGGTGCCGATCAGCATGGTCCAGTACGTCACCGGCATGTACTTCTTCAGTCCGCCCATCTCGCGCATGTCCTGTTTGTGGTGCATGGCGATGATCACCGAACCGGCGCCCAGGAACAGCAGTGCCTTGAAGAAGGCATGGGTCATCAGGTGGTAGACGCCGGCGGCGTAGGCCGACACGCCCAGGGCCACCACCATGTAGCCCAACTGCGACAGCGTGGAATAGGCCACCACGCGCTTGATGTCGTTCTGGACCAGGCCCACCAGCCCCATGAAAAGCGCGGTGATCGCACCGATCACCAGAATGAAACTCAGTGCCACCGCGGACAGCTCATAAATGGGCGACATCCGGGCCACCATGAAGATGCCGGCGGTGACCATGGTGGCGGCATGGATCAGGGCGGAGATCGGCGTCGGGCCTTCCATGGAATCCGGCAGCCAGACATGCAGCGGGACCTGGGCGGATTTCCCCATGGCGCCGATGAACAGGAGAATGCCGGCCACGGTGGCCACCTGCCACTCGGCACCGCCGAAAATTGACATGGTGAGGTCCGGGTTGGCGGCGGCGGTGGCGAACACCTCACTGTAGTTCAGACTGCCGTAGAACAGCAGCACCACGCCGATCCCCAGCAGGAATCCGAAATCGCCCACCCGGTTGACCAGAAAGGCCTTGAGATTGGCGAACACGGCGGTGGGCCGGTTCATCCAGAAGCCGATCAGCAGGTAGGAAACCAGGCCCACGGCCTCCCAGGCGAAGAACAACTGGAGGAAGTTGTTGGACATCACCAGCATCAGCATCGCGAAGGTGAACAACGCGATGTAGCTGAAGAAACGCTGATAGGCGTTGACGCCCGCCAGACTGTCCTTGGGCCAGTTATGTTCCTCGTCGGCCATGTAGCCGATGGTGTAGATGTGCACCATCAACGAGACGAAGGTCACCACCACCATCATCATGGCGGTCAGGCGGTCCACCAGGAACCCCACCTGGAACTGGATTCCGCCGGCCACCATCCAGTTGTACACGGTGCCGTCAAAAGGCTGCCGGTCGCCGCTGATCAGCCCCAGCAACACATGGAAGGACAGCAGACAGGAGAGGGCCACCGACAGGCTGGTCACCCAGTGCGCGCCGGCACGCCCGATGGTGCCGCCGAAAAACCCGGCGATGATGGCGCCAGCCAGCGGTGCGAGGACGATGATGAGTAAGAGATTCTCCATGAATGTCAGCCCTTCATGCTGTCCAGATCGCCCACGTTGATGGTGCCCCGGTTACGGAACAGCGTCACCATGATGGCGAGACCGATGGCGGATTCTGCCGCGGCCACGGTAAGAATGAAGAACACGAACACCTGGCCCGCCAGGTCGCCCATGAACGTCGAGAAACCGATGAAGTTGAAGTTGACCGCCAGCAGGATCAACTCGATGGACATGAGCAAGACGATGGCGTTTTTCCGGTTCAGGAAAATGCCTGCCATGCCCAGGGCGAACAGTATGGCGCCCAGCACCAGATAGTCTGATAGCTCGATCATCGTTCTATTCCTGTTCCGACTGACGGCGGGCGGACGGGATATTCACCACGCGCAGGCGGTCGGCCTTGCGCACGCGCACCTGCTTGCCCGGATCCTGGTGGCGGGTTCCCTCCCGGCGGCGCAGTGTCAGCATGATGGCCGCGATGATCGCCACCAGCAGGATGACGGCCGCCAGCTCAAAGGGATACACGTACACCGTGTACAGCACGCTACCGAGCAAGGCCGTGTTTCCGACATCCTCGGGAATGGGCATGCGCGCCTCGGGCAGGGTCTCGGGGGCGAACAGCCCGGAGCCCACCACCAGCAGCATCTGCACTGCCATGACCACGGCGAAGGGCACCCCGATGTAAAAGTGCTTCATGAAGCCTTCGCGCAACTGGCTCAGGTTCAGATCCAGCATCATCACAACGAAAAGGAACAGCACCATCACCGCGCCCACGTACACGAGCACCAGCACGATGCCAAGGAACTCGGCTCCCGCCATGACCCAGAGCACGGCGCTGTTGAAGAAGGCCAGCACCAGGAACAAGGCGGCATGCACCGGGTTGCGGACCGTGATCACCATGGTGGCTGAAAACAGCAACACCAGAGCAAACACGTAGAAAATCAGCTGTTCTATCACTGCGTCGGCCCCTGTCTCTGCGTCTGCCTCGTCGATGCCCTAGCGGTAGGGCGCGTCCATGGCCCGGTCGGCCGCCAACTGCTTCTCGTATTCGTCACCGAAGACCAGCAACTGCTGCTTGGTGACCACGCGCTCCTCGCGATCTTCCATGTGGTACTCGAACACCCGCGTCTCCACGATCGAGTCCACCGGACATGATTCCTCGCAGAAGCCGCAGTAGATGCACTTGAACAGGTCGATGTCATAGCGCGTGGTCCGGCGCTGCCCGTCCTCCCGCGGCTCCGATTCGATAGTGATCGCCAGCGCCGGGCAAACCGCCTCGCAGAGCTTGCAGGCGATGCAGCGCTCCTCGCCATTGGGATAGCGGCGCAAGGCGTGGCGCCCCCGGAAACGCGGGGACTGGGGCGCCCGTTCCTCCGGGTACTGGATGGTCACCTTGCGCTTGAACAGATTGCGCCCGGTCAACTTCAACCCGCGGAGCAGCTCCGTGAGGAAGAACGTGCGGACAAAGTCGCTAGCAGCACTCATCGGCGACACCTATCAGTTGAACCAGGGCCCGAGGCCGGCGAGGATCATCAACGCCAGAACCACCAGCCAGACCACGGTCACCGGTATCAGCACCTTCCAGCCCAGGCGCATGATCTGGTCATAGCGGTAGCGCGGGAAGGTGGCCCGGAAGGCCAGATACAGGTAAAGGAAGATCGTCATCTTGAGGACGAACCAGACGATTCCCGGTACCCAGTCGAACATCGGGCCCAGTACCGGCAGCCCGTGGAACGGCGAGTACCATCCCCCCATGAACATGATCACGGCCAGCGCGGCGATCAGGATCATGTTCGCGTACTCCGCCAGGAAGAACAGCGCAAACGCCGTGCCCGAATACTCCACGTGGAAACCGGCGACGATCTCCGACTCGCCCTCAGCCACGTCGAAGGGGGCGCGGTTGGTCTCGGCCACCCCGGAGATCCAGTAGACGACGAACAGAGGCAGCAGCGGCAGCCAGAACCAGTTCCAGATCGGGCCGGCCTGGGCATTGACGATGCCGCTGAGGTTCATGCTGCCGGCAGCCATCAGCACCCCGACCAGGGCAAATCCCATGGCGATTTCGTATGAAACGATCTGTGCGGCTGAACGCATGGCGCCGAGCATGGCGTACTTGGAGTTGGACGCCCAGCCGGCGATGATCACGCCGTACACGCCCAACGAGGTCATGGCCAGGATGTAGAGCAGTCCGGCGTTGATGTCGGACAGCACCAGCCCGTCGCTGAACGGCATGACCGCCCAGGCGGCCAGCGCCGGCATCAGCGAGAGCATGGGCGCGATCAGGAACAGGAAGCGGTTGGCGTTACTGGGGATCACCACTTCCTTGAACAGCAGTTTGAACACGTCGGCGAAGGGCTGGAACAAGCCCATGGGCCCGACCCGGTTCGGCCCATTGCGTGCCTGAATGGCGCCGATCACCCGCCGCTCGGCGTAGGTCAGGTAGGCCACCGCCAGGATCAGGGGAACCAGGATCGCGACGATCTTGGCCATGATCCAGATGAATTCCGTGAGTTCCGCCATGGGTCTTCTTGTTCCCGTCTAGTCGCTCCCCGGCTGTATGCCGGGGCTAACCCGCGGCCGGTCTCGAGACCGGCCTCCGCCGTACGCGCCCGCCCGGCGGCGCGAGACTGATCGTGCCTTCAGACGCCCTTCAGCTCCACCGGGCCGAACGCCGGACCGAGAGCGGCCGTTTCCCGGATACCCGCCGGCACCCACACCGCATCATCGGCCATGCCCTCATCCACCACCAGCGGCATGCGGACATGCTGATCGCCCTGGATCACCTCGACGGCATCCGCTCCGGCAAGCTGCAGCCGCTCCGCGGTGGCCGGAGAAATCCGAACGCTCCGGTCCCGTGCCTGCCGCGTCTGCTGCAGGGACCCGGCACGCCGCACCAACGGATCGGTGCCATACAGCGGCAGCAGGCCCACGCGCTCCAGGCCCCCGCTGTCCTGTCCGGCTGCCGGCGCCTGCCAGGCCATGCGGGTCTCGCCCGCATCTTCCGGCAACAGGGCATGCAGTTCAGCCAGCACCGCTTCCGAGGACTGGTACTCGAAGCCCCCGAGCTGCAGCACGTTACCCAGCACCCGCAGAACCTTCCAGGCCGGGCGCGCCTCACCCAACGGACTGGTCACACCCGGGAAGGACTGCCAGGTCCCCTCGGCGTTGACAAAGGTGCCGGACGTCTCGCCGAAGGCCCCCATGGGCAACAGCACGTTCGCGCATGCCTCCAGGGCCGGCGTCACGTAAGCGGTGAGCGCCACCACGGTCTGCGCCTGCTGCAGGGACGCCATTGCCGTTGCGGAATCCCAGCAGTCCAGCTCGGGCTCCACGCCCAGCAGCAGATAGCCCTTGCGCGGTTCCGCCAGCATGGCGACCGCATCCAGCCCCGGGGACGATTCCGCCTTCCCACCGGCCTGCCGGTGCGGCACCGCGCCGGCAAGCCAGGCGCCCGCGGTATTCGCGCCCTCGCTCAGATAGCCCACGCTGGCACCGGACAGGTCCGCCACCAGACCGGCCAGCGCCCGCAGGGCCGCGCCCTGGGGATGCGCCTCGGTCAGGGGGCCCAGCATCACGGCCGCATGGCCCGCCTCCCGCAGGGCGCCGGCCACGGCACGCGCCTGATCATCCGGCGTCTCACCAGCCAGCAGCTCCCGGAAACCTGCCGGGGCCTCACCAGCCCGCTCTTCCAGCAAGACTGCCGCAACGGCGGCCAGGCGGGACACCAGGGTGGAGGGCGCGGCGACGAGTTGCTCCGCCACCGGATAGTTGAAGTCATGGCGGCGCGGGTTCAGATAGTGGATGGCGGCCCCGCCCAGGGCTGCCTTGCGCAGACGGTGGTTGACGATGGGCTGTTCGGCGCGCGGGTTGCTGCCCACCAGCAGCGCCGCGTCCAGCGTGTCGATATCCGCCAGCGGCAGCCCCAGGGCCGGATAGGCCGGGCGCAGCACCTGATCGGACACATCCCCGGTCCGCAACCTGGCGTCCACGTTACGGCTGCCCAGGGCGCGCATGAGCCGGCCGGCCAGATACTGTTCCTCCACGGTGGCGCTGGGCGAGACCAGGGCGCCGAGCTGCTCGCCGCCGTGCTGTTCCACCACCTGCATCAACGCCCCGGCCGCCGCCTCCAGGGCATCCTCCCAACTGCAGTCCTGCCACTGGCCGTCGCGCTTGATCCGGGGCCGCTCCAGCCGGTCCTCGCTGTAGGCGCCCTCGTAGGAGAAGCGGTCCCGGTCTGCCAGCCAGCACTCGTTGATGGCCTCGTTGTCCCGGGGGACCACGCGCTTGATGCGCCCGCGCAGATGGTGCAACTGCAGGTTGGAACCCACACAGTCATGGGGGGAAACCCCCGGGTGACTCAGCATCTCCCAGGCACGGGCGGTGAACCGGTAAGGCCGCGAGGTGAGCGCCCCCACCGGGCAGAGGTCGATCACATTGCCGGACATTTCCGAGTGCACACCGAGCCCCACCAGCGTCGAGATCTCGGTATGCTCACCCCGCCCCATGCCGCCCAGCTCCCGCTCACCGGCGACCTCATCCAGGAAGCGCACACAGCGCGTGCAGTGGATGCAGCGCGTCATCTCCGTGGCGATCAGCGGGCCCAGGTTCTCGTCCTTCACCACCCGCTTGCGCTCGGTGAAACGGGACACGCCCCGGCCGTAACCCAAGGCCAGATCCTGAAGCTCGCATTCGCCACCCTGATCACAGATCGGGCAGTCCAGCGGATGATTGATCAGCAGAAACTCCATCACCCCTTTCTGCGCCTTCAGGGCGCGCTCGGACCGGGTGCTGATCTTCATGCCGTCCGCCACCGGCGTGGCACAGGCGGGCAACGGTTTGGGCGCCTTCTCCACGTCCACCAGGCACATGCGGCAGTTGGCGGCGATGGACAGCTTGCGGTGGTAGCAGAACCGCGGCACATGCACGCCGTTCCTGTCGGTGACCTCGATGATCATGGCCCCCTTTGGCGCCTGCATCTCGACGCCGTCGACCTGGATCGTCACGTGGTCCGGATTGCTTGCTTCAGCCTTGTCAGTCATGCGGCAACCCCTGCGCCATCAGCCACCATCGAGCGCTTGTGCTCGATGTAGTACTCGAACTCGTGCCGGAAATGCTTGAGGAAACTCTGCACCGGCCAGGCAGCGGCCTCGCCGAACGCACAGATGGTATGCCCGGCGATCTGGCCGGCGGCGCCTTCCAGCAGCTCCAGGTCCTCCCAGCGTCCCTCGCCGTTGACGATGCGCTTCAGCACCCGGTGCATCCAGCCGGTGCCCTCCCGGCATGGCGTGCACTGGCCGCAGGACTCGGCATAGTAGAAACGGCTGATGCGGCAGATGGCAGCCACCATGTCCGTGGTCTCGTCCATGACAATGAGCCCACCGGAGCCGAGGCCGGAGCCGGCCTTGGCGATGGCGTCGTAATCCATGGTGAGCTCCATCATCACGTCCCCAGGGACCACCGGCATGGACGACCCCCCGGGAATCACCGCCTTGAGCTTGCGGCCGCCGCGCACGCCGCCGGCCAGGGCCAGCAGGTCGCGGAACGGCGTACCCAGAGGCAGTTCCCAGTTACCCGGGTTCTCCACATGGCCGGACACGCAGAAAATCTTGGTACCGCCGTTGTTGGGCTTGCCCTGTTCCAGGAACCATTCCGGCCCTTCGCGCATGATGGTGGGAACCGAGGCCAGGGTTTCCGTGTTGTTGATGGTGGTGGGCCGGCCATAAAGGCCGAACTGGGCCGGAAACGGCGGCTTGTACCGGGGCTGCCCCTTCTTGCCTTCCAGGGACTCCATCAGCGCCGATTCCTCGCCGCAGATATAGGCCCCGGCCCCGTAATGATTGTGGATATCCACGTCGATTCCGGTGCCCTGGATGTCCTTGCCCAGAAGCCCCAGTCCGTAGGCTTCCTTCAGGGCCTGTTCCATGCGCTCGAACGGCTCGTGGTGAAACTCGCCGCGCATGTAGTTGTAACCCACCGTTGCGCCCATGGCGTAGCAGGCGATGGCCATGCCCTCCACCAGCGCGTGGGGATTGAAGCGCAGGATGTCCCGGTCCTTGCAGGTACCGGGCTCGGATTCATCCGAGTTGCACAGCAGGTACTTCGGTCCCGGTGCGTTGCGCGGCATGAAGCTCCACTTGACGCCGGCGGGAAAACCCGCACCCCCGCGGCCCCGCAGGTTCGCCTTCTTGACGGTCTCGATGATCTCCTCCGGCGGGGTCTTCTCCGCCAGGATCTTCCGCCAGGCCTGGTAGCCACCGATCTTCTCGTAGTTCTCCAGCGTCCACGGCTCGTCGAACTCCAGCGTGCGGTAGCAGACTTCGTTTGCCATGGTTACTCCAGGTTATCCAGAATCTCGTCCACCTTCTCGGGGGTCAGATGGGTGTAGTAATGACCGTCCACCACCATCATCGGGCCCGATGAGCAGGCGGCCAGACACTCCTCCTCCACCTTCAGCGTGATCCGCTTGTCCGGCGTGGTTTCCCCCAGCTTGATCCCGAGCCGCTTCTCGCAATGGGAGACGATCTCCTCCGCCCCCATCAGCCAGCAGGAGATATTGGTACAGACGTTCACCTTGTGCCGGCCAACCGGCTCGAGATCGAACATGGTGTAGAACGTGGCCACCTCGTAGACGGCGACCTTGGGCAGTTCCAGGTACTCCGCCACGGCGTCCATGAGCTCGGTGGTCAGGTGGCCGCCATTGCTGTCCTGGGCCAGGTGCAGGGCCGGAATCAGCGCGGAGCGCTTCCGGTCCGACGGAAATTTGGCAAGCCAGTGGTCGATCTCCTTCCGCACCTCGGGCGAAAGCACTTTTTCCGACAGGCGCTCCGAGCTCAACGGTCTATCTCCCCGAAAACGATGTCCTGAGTACCGATGATGGCCACCACATCGGCCAGCATGTGCCCCCGAGCCATCTCATCCATGGCCGCCAGGTGCGCGAACCCGGGCGCGCGCACCTTGAGCCGGTACGGTTTGTTGGCCCCGTCGGAGATCAGGTAGACACCGAATTCCCCCTTGGGCGCCTCCACCGCGGCATAGGCCTCGCCCTCGGGCACGCAGTAACCTTCGGTGAACAGCTTGAAGTGGTGGATGAGGGACTCCATGTCGTCCTTCATCTCCTCACGGCTGGGGGGCGCGACCTTGTGATCGTCCACCATGACCGGGCCCGGGTTCTTGCGCAGCCAGTCGATGCACTGCTTGATGATCCGGTTCGACTGCCGCATTTCCTCCACGCGGACCAGGTACCGGTCGTAGCTGTCGCCGTTGGTGCCCACCGGGATCTCAAACTCCAGCTCGTCGTACACCTCGTAGGGCTGCTTGCGGCGCAGATCCCACTCCACGCCGGAGCCGCGCAACATGGGCCCGGTGAATCCCAGCTCCTGGGCCCGCTCCGGGGAGACCACCCCGATACCCACCAGACGCTGCTTCCAGATGCGGTTCTCGGTCAGCAGGGTTTCGTACTCGTCCACGCAGCCCGGGAAGCGCTCGCAGAAATCCTCCAGGAAGTCCAGCAGGGACCCCTGCCGGGCCGCGTTCAGGATCTTCAGATCCTTCTCGCTGCGGAACGGTGAGGCTTCGTACTGGGGCATGCGGTCCGGGAGGTCGCGGTAGACGCCGCCCGGCCGGTAGTAGGTGGCATGCATGCGGGCACCGGACACGGCCTCGTAGCAGTCCATGAGATCCTCGCGCTCACGGAAGCAGTACAGAAAGGCGGTCATCGCCCCCACGTCGAGGCCGTGGGCGCCCAGCCACATGAGATGATTGAGGATGCGGGTGATCTCGTCGAACATCACCCGGATGTACTGGGCCCGTTTGGGCGGGGTGATACCCAGCAGCTTCTCGATGGCCAGAACATAGCCGTGCTCGTTGCACATCATGGACACGTAGTCCAGCCGGTCCATATAGCCGATGCTCTGATTGAACGGCTTGGACTCGGCCAGCTTCTCCGTGGCCCGGTGCAGCAGCCCCACATGGGGGTCGGCCCGGCGGATGACCTCGCCCTCCATTTCCAGCACCAGGCGGAGCACACCGTGGGCCGCCGGGTGCTGCGGGCCAAAGTTCATGGTGTAGGAGCGGATATCACCCATCGTTGGATTCCTCCTGGCCGGCCCGCTCGGCATATCGGTTGTCATGCCGGATCACGCGCGGCACCAGCACCCGCGGCTCGATGGTCACCGGCTGATAGACTACCCGGCCCTTGTCCTCGTCGTAGCGGACTTCCACATTGCCGATCAGCGGGAAGTCCTTGCGGAACGGGTGCCCGACAAAACCATAATCGGTGAGGATACGGCGTAGATCCGGATGGCCGTCGAACACGATGCCGAACAGGTCGAAGGCTTCCCGTTCGAACCAGTTCACACCCGCCCAGATCCCGATCACCGAGGGCACCACCGGGAAATTGTCATCCTCGCAGAAACACTTCACGCGCAACCGCATATTGTGACGCAGGGACAACAGGTGGTAGACGGCCGCAAACCGCCGTCCGGTATTCGTGGTGATCTCATCCACGCCGTAGATGCCGGTCAGGCCGCGCCGGGCAAAGGAATTGCCCTGCACACCGCGGGAAAAGCCGGCACTGCTGGCCTGTTCGGTGATCCACTCATCCTGGCCATAGGCGGCATAGTCCACACCGCAGACATCCGTGCACTGGGAGAAGGCGAACTCGTCCCGATCCCGCAGCTCCCGCATCACGTCCAGCAACTGGTCCGGCGCCACTTCGATGGTGACCTCGTCCAGCGCCTGGACACAGGCGAGGAGACGATCGGGAAATGCGTGTTTCAGGCGCTCGGCCAGTTGATGCTGCGCGTCAGCCATGGACGGTCAGTCTCCGACGTAGTGAATCACCGGGCAATCGTGTTCGTGCGGCGGATCTTGTTCTGCAACTGCACGATACCGTACAGCAACGCTTCCGCCGTGGGCGGACAGCCGGGCACATAGACGTCCACCGGCACGACCCGGTCACAACCCCGCACCACGGAATACGAGTAGTGGTAATAGCCGCCGCCGTTGGCGCAGGACCCCATGGAGATCACCCATTTGGGATCGGACATCTGGTCGTAGACCTTGCGCAGGGCAGGCGCCATCTTGTTGCACAGGGTGCCGGCCACAATCATGACATCGGACTGGCGCGGACTGGGGCGGAAGATGATGCCGAAGCGGTCCAGATCGTAACGGGCGGCGCCGGCATGCATCATTTCCACGGCGCAGCAGGCCAGACCGAAGGTCATGGGCCACATGGAGCCGGTGCGGGCCCAGTTGAAAAGCTTGTCCGCCGAGGTGGTGACAAAGCCTTTTTCGAGTACGCCCTCTACTCCCATTCCAGCGCCCCCTTCTTCCATTCATAGAGGAAACCGATCAGGAGGATCGCCAGGAACACGCCCATGGACGCGAAGCCGAACAGGCCGATCTCATCCAGCACGATCGCCCAGGGAAAGAGAAACGCGATTTCCAGATCGAAGATGATGAACAGGATGGCGACCAGATAGTACCGCACATCGAACCGCATGCGGCTGTCCTCGAAGGCTTCGAAGCCGCATTCGTAGGGTGAGAGCTTCTCTTCACTGGGCTTGCGCGGTCCGAGGATAAACCCCGCCGCAAGAAGGACGACGCCGACCCCGAGGCCAACGATGATGAACAGCAGAATCGGTAGGTAGTTTTCGAGCATGGGCCTGTTCCCCAACCCGGGCAGCCTGCTCCGGCCACCAGGGCATGCCTGGACTCAACAACGCGGCGCAGTCTAGCTCAAGCGCACCTCGCACGTCAACCGAGAAGCCGTAAAAATGCTAAATATATCAGACGCTTATGGAGCAGAAACGACAGCGCCCCGGGCTGGATTACATGGTGCGGATGGCCGGACTCGAACCGGCACGGCTTTCGCCACTGCCCCCTCAAGACAGCGTGTCTACCAGTTCCACCACATCCGCACGTGGGAAGCTCTGGAGAACCCGTTGCTACCGGGCGGGGATTCTATCAACCCCGGCGGTCGGCAGCAAACCGATCTGCGCCCCACGGCGCAGGAACCACCATACATCAATGAAAAACCGCCCTTACGGGCGGTTTTCCGGCAGCAGCCTCGGCATCAATCAGCCGGCGGCGGCGGAGCGTCATCGTTGATGTCATCATCCGCAGGCGCCGCCGGCGCGGGCTCTTCCAGCTCCACGTGCTCGTCCACCAGATCCACCACACTGGCCGGCGGGGCTGCCTGCCGGCTGGCGATCATGGCCAGGGTCAGACTGGTCAGGAAGAAACCCGTGGCCAACAGAGCGGTCACCTTGACCAGGAACGAGGCGGAACCCCGTGATCCGAAGACGGTGCTGGACGCACCGCTGCCAAAGGCTGCCCCGGCATCGGCCCCTTTGCCGTGCTGTAGCAGCACCAGCACCACGATGGTCACGGCGATGACCACGTGGACGACCAGAATAATCTGTCCCATGTATTCCTCTCTAATTGCCGCGTGCTAACCGGCAGCACGGCAGATTGCCAGAAAATCGTCCGCTTTCAGGGAGGCACCGCCCACCAGGCCCCCGTCGATATCGGGCATGGCGAACAGCGCACCGGCGTTGTCGGGCTTCACACTGCCTCCGTAGAGAATGCGAAGCTCATCCGCCACCGCCGCGTCGATCCGGCGCAGATGATCGCGCAGCAGACCATGCACCTCCTGGGCCTGCTCCGGACTGGCGCTGCGGCCGGTACCGATGGCCCAGACCGGCTCGTAGGCGAGCACGCATCCCCCAAGACCGTCCGCACCGAGCCGCTCCACCACGGCATCCAGTTGTGCCAGCACCACTTGGGCGGTCTGCTCCGCTTCCCGCTGCTCCAGCGTCTCACCCAGACAGACCACGGGAATCAGGCCGGCATCCAGCGCGGCCCGGGCGCGCCGGGCAACCAGCCGGTCATCCTCACCATAAAGCAGGCGGCGTTCGGAATGCCCCACCAGGGCATACAGGCAGCCGAATTCCCGCAACATGGCCGCCGACACTTCACCGGTACACGCCCCCTCGGCGGCATCGGCCACGTTCTGTGCACCCAGCCCGATCGTGGTCCCCGCAAGCCGCTGCGACACCTCCGGTACGTGCACGAAGGGCGGCAGCAGCACCACCTCGGCGGCACAGGCTTCTCCCAGGCCGGATGCCACGGCCGTCGCCAGCGCCTCGGCCGAGGAACGGCTGCCATGCATTTTCCAGTTACCGGCCACCAGTGCTCTGCGCATGGTGATCCCTACCCCCGTTCTCTCCGTCCGGCCCGTCGGCCGCACTCCCCGGATGGGAAACCGGCGGGAATGGTAACGTCACCCCCGCAGCAGATCAACGCGTGCGGTTACTGGAGCTGCTCCTGCACCACCGCAGCCAGGCGTTCCGCATGGCGGCGGACCTGGTCGGCCTCGCGCCCCTCGACCATCACCCGGATCACCGGTTCGGTGCCGGAGGGGCGAAGCAGAATACGGCCGTCATCGCCCAGTTCCCGCTCCGTTGCGGCCACCGCATCCTGCAGGGCCGGTAGCTCGTCCAGGGAGCGGCGCCGGGTCACCGGGACATTGATCATATGCTGGGGAAACTTGGACATTCCGCCAGCGAGCTGCGACAGCGACTGCTCCCGCAGCACCATGGCCTCCAGCACCTGGAGGGCGGAAACGATACCGTCCCCGGTGGTGGTACGATCCAGGCAGATGATGTGCCCCGAAGACTCGCCGCCCACCACGCCTTGGCGTTGTCTCAACAGCTCCAGCACGTAGCGGTCACCCACCCGGGCCCTGATAAAGTCAAGGCCAAGTGCCTTCAGCGCCACTTCCAGACCCAGATTGCTCATCTGGGTACCCACCACCGGCCCCGACAACAGGCCGGCGGCATGACGGGAACTCGCGATGATGTAGACCAGCTCGTCACCGTCCACCACCCGCCCATGGGCATCCACCATGATCACCCGGTCACCATCACCGTCGAAGGCGATACCCGCATCGGCGCCGTTCTCCACCACGGCGCGCTGCAGCGCCGCCGGATGCGTGGAGCCGCAACGGACGTTGATGTTCAGGCCATCCGGCCGGTTACCGATGGCGATCACCTCGGCGCCCAGCTCGCGGAACACTTCGGGACCCACGTGATAAGTGGCGCCATTGGCGCAGTCCACCACCAGCTTGAGACCGGTGAGACGGACCTCACGGGACACGCTGCCCTTGCAGTACTCGATATAGCGACCGGGGGCATCATTCAGCCGGGAAACCTTGCCCAACCGCTCGGAAGCCACCGTGGTCAGCGGTTCGTTCAGCATCTGCTCGATGGCCAGTTCCGTGGCATCATCCAGTTTTTCGCCGTCCCGGGAAAAGAACTTGAAGCCGTTGTCCTCATGCGGGTTGTGGGAGGCGCTGATCACAATGCCGGCGCTGGCCCGCAGGGTATTGGTCAGGTAGGCGATGGCAGGTGTGGGCATGGGGCCCAGCAGACGGATATCCACCCCGGCGGAGGACAGACCGGCCTCCAGCGCGGATTCAAACATGTAGCCGGAAAGCCGGGTATCCTTGCCGATCAGTACCAGATCCCGCTGGCCGTCGGCAGCCAGCACCCGCCCCATGGCCCAGCCAAGCTTGAGCACGAAATCCGCCGTGATCGGCGCCTCTCCGACCCGCCCCCGAATGCCGTCCGTTCCGAAATACCGCCTGTTCATCCGCTCTCCCCCGCCTCGGCAAGCACTGCCTGCACCACGGCCATGGCCTCGGCCGTGGCGCCGACATCATGAACCCGTATCAGACGCGCTCCCGCCCGGGCCGCCACAACCGCAGCCGCCAGGCTGCCGAACAGCCGGCGATCAACAGGTGCATGATCAAGGACCGCTCCGATCATGGATTTCCGGGACATCCCCACCAGCACCGGCAGGCCCATGGCCACGATCCGGCCCAGTTCGGCCAGCAAGCGGTAGTTGTGTTCCACGGTCTTGCCGAAACCGAATCCGGGATCCAGCAGCAACCGCCGGCGGTCAATCCCCGCGGCGGTGGCGGCGGCAACCCGCTCACCGAGAAAGGCCATCACATCGGAGCACACATCCCGGTAGCCGGGCGAGCGCTGCATGGTCCGGGGCTCACCCTGCATGTGCATCAGGCACACCGGCAGGCCGGTGGCCGCTGCCGCTTCCAGTGCACCCGGAGCACGCAAGGCGTAAACGTCGTTGATCATTCCCGCCCCGACGCCGGCCGCCGCCTCCATGACCTGGGGCTTACTGGTATCCACGGAGACCGGCACGGGCAACTCCCGGCACAGGACCTCCAGCACCGGCATCACACGTTCCAGCTCCTCCTCCGCGCTGACCGCCTCGGCGCCCGGCCGGGTGGATTCGCCGCCCACATCGATAATGGCCGCGCCTTCCTCCACCATCAGGAACGCCTGTTCCACGGCGGATTCCCGGGCCATGAAGCGGCCACCATCGGAAAAGGAATCGGGGGTGAGGTTCAGCACCCCCATCAGGCGCGGCCGCGTCAGGTCCAGCGGCCGGCCGCCGCAATCAATGACGGCCGGCCCGTTTCTTACGGGCCGGCCCGTATCACCTGGCGCCATGCCTCAGTGTTCCCCGGCAGGGTCTCCCAGCTTGCCGCCGGAAGCCCGGTCATCCCGCTGGTCGGTTCCGGCGGCAGGGGCCCGCTCGCCACCGGTGGGCCCGTCCTGCCCCCGGTCGGCGTTCCATCCCTGGGGCGGCCCCACCGGGCGGCCGGCCATGATGTCATCGATCTGACTCTTGTCGATGGTCTCGTACTTCATCAGGGCATCAGCCATCACGTGCAGCTTGTCCATGTTATCCATCAGGATCTGCTTGGCACGCTCGTAGTTGGTGTCGATGATCGAGCGGATCTCCTCGTCGATGGCGTGGGCCGTTTCATCGGAGACATTCTTCTGCTTGGTCACCTGGTGCCCGAGGAACACCTCGCCCTCATCCTCGTTGTAGGACAAGGGCCCCATGCGGTCCGACAGCCCCCAGCGAGTGACCATATTGCGCGCGATCTCTGTGGCGCGCTGGATGTCATTGGACGCCCCGGTGGTCACCTTGTCGGCACCGAAGATCAACTCTTCCGCCAGCCGCCCGCCGAACAGCGCGGCAATCATGCTGTTCAGCCGCCGCTTGGAGTAGCTGACCCGGTCTTCCTCCGGCAGGAACATGGTCACCCCCAGTGCCCGGCCACGGGGGATGATGGTGACCTTGTGCACCGGGTCATGATCCGGCGTCGTCAGGCCGACGATGGCGTGGCCGGATTCATGGTACGCGGTCAGGCGCTTGTCGTCCTCGCTCATCACCATGGAGCGCCGCTCGGCCCCCATCATGATTTTGTCCTTGGCCCGCTCGAAATCCTCCATGTCCACGTCACGCTTGTTGGAACGCGCGGCGAACAGGGCAGCCTCGTTCACCAGGTTGGCCAGATCGGCCCCGGAGAAGCCGGGGGTGCCGCGGGCCAGGATGAACGGATCCACGTCCCGGGCCAGGGGCAGCTTGGACATGTGCACCTTCAGGATCTGCTCGCGGCCGCGCACGTCCGGCAGCGGCACCACCACCTGCCGGTCGAAACGGCCAGGACGCAGCAGGGCCGGATCCAGCACATCCGGACGGTTGGTGGCGGCAATGACGATGACACCCTCATTGCCCTCGAAACCATCCATCTCCACCAAGAGCTGGTTCAGGGTCTGCTCGCGCTCGTCGTGGCCGCCCCCGAGACCGGCACCACGCTGCCGACCCACCGCATCGATCTCGTCGATGAAGATGATGCAGGGGGCGTGTTTCTTGGCCTGGGCGAACATGTCACGCACCCGGGACGCACCGACACCGACGAACATCTCGACGAAATCGGAACCCGAGATGGTGAAGAAAGGCACCCGTGCCTCGCCGGCGATAGCCTTGGCCAGCAGGGTTTTCCCGGTCCCGGGGGAACCGACCATGAGCACCCCGCGGGGGATCTTCCCGCCCAGACGCTGGAATTTGGACGGATCCCGCAGGAAGTCCACCAGTTCCGCGACTTCCTCCTTGGCCTCTTCGACGCCGGCCACATCGGCGAAGGTGACCTTGACCTGCTCCTCGGTCATCATTTTCGCCCGGCTCTTGCCAAAGGACATGGCCCCCCGGCCGCCACCGCCACCCTGCATCTGACGCATGAAGTAGATCCACACCGCGATCAGCAACAGGAACGGCGTCCACGAGATCAGGATCTGCAGCAACATGCTGCGCCCTTCCTGCTCCTTGGCGTCGATGATAACGTTGTTGTCCAGCAGTGTGCCGATCAGCGCCCGGTTGTCCGTCTCGGGGCTCAGCGTGGTGAAGGAATTGCCGCCGACGGTGTTGCCGGTAATCTCCTGCCCCTGGATCGTCACGTCACGGACATTCCCCCGTTCCACCTCCGTCAGGAACTCCGAGTAGGTGATCTTGTTCGGCGTGGCTGCCCGTTCCTGGAAATTGGAGAACACGGACATCAGCACCACGGCGATGATCACCCAGAGAATCAGGTTCTTGGCCATGTCATTCAAGGTGACACACCTCGATCAAGTTACGGCCGCCATCACCGGGGACAGCGGCATGAACGAAAACAGTGGCAGAGTCGGCTACCCTACTACACCTTCTTTTGCCGGGCCAGGAGATAGGTCTCCCGGCTCCGGTCCCGCGAGGCCTTCGGCTTGCGCGTCACCACCCGCTGGAAATCCTCGCGCAATTCCGCCAGGTACGCATCGAAACCCTCTCCCTGAAAGGTCTTGACCAGAAAATCACCGCCAGGTTTCAGAACTTCCCGGGAAAAGGCCAGGGCCAGCTCCGCCAGGTAGATGGCCCGCGGCTGATCCACGGCCTTCATCCCAGAGATATTGGGCGCCATATCGGAAAGCACAAGGTCCACCGGCTCACCCTGCAAGGCCTCCCGCAGGGCAACCAGGGCGGCATCCTCGGTGAAATCCGCCTGCAGCACGGTCACATCCGGCAGCGGATCCATGGGCAGGATATCCAGAGCGATCACCCGGCCGTGGACACCGGTGATCCGGGCGGCCACCTGTGTCCAGCCACCGGGCGCCGCCCCCAGGTCCACCACGCGCATACCCGGCGCGAGGATACGATCCTTGTCCTGAATCTCCATCAGCTTGAAGGCCGCGCGGGAGCGCAGGCCCTGCCGTTGCGCCTCCTTCACGTACCGGTCGTTGAAATGCTCTCGCAGCCAACGGCCACTGCTCTTGCTACGGGCCATGCCGTCGCCCCCGCTCCAGTTGCGCACGTATCAGCGCGCGCCGGGTTCTCCAGGCCAGCCAGAGGCTGGCGGCCACGCTGCCGCCCAGCAACAACCCGAGCTCCACCGCCCGGGACAATCCGGCCAGCCCCAGCCCCAGCCACAGGCAGATCAGGAATAGCACCACCAGGGCCAGGTCAAGCTTCACACCGGGCAGCAGTACGAGCTGCGGCGTACTTTCGCCGCGTGCTACACTCCTGCGCCCCGGGGGTTGTGGGTGATGATCAACAGACATGCAGGCACTCAACGAACATCAGAAACGGCATCTGCGGCGGCTCGGCCACGAACTCAAGCCCGTGGTCCTGATGGGCGCCGCCGGACTCACGCCGGCGGTGCTGGAGGAAATCGACCGCGCCCTGGACGACCACGAACTGATCAAGGTCAGAATCGTTGCCGAGGACCGGGCGCAGCGGGAAACAGTCATTCACACCATCTGTCAGGAGAGCGGCGCCAGCCTGGTGCAGGCCATCGGCAAGATCGCGCTGCTGTTCCGCCGTTCGCGCATCGAGAAAAAGCGTCGCATCGCCCTGCCCTGAACCCGACTCAGGCAAAGATACTGCGCCGTCTGCGGGGGCCGGCCGGCCCGGCGAGCACCAGTGCCAACCCCAGCAAGGCCACCACCAGAAACACGAGCTGGGCGGTACCGTGGAGCCGGGCGAAGGACTCCGTGCCCCGCACCAGCTCCATTTGCGCACGGATCACGAACTCCCCCACCACGGTCAACGCAAGCATCACCAGCACCAGCCAGAAACGCCACTGCGTGAAGACGCTCCAGCCCCGCTGGACCAGATAGACCATCAGCAGCACGACAGCACAACCCATGCCCACCCAGGCGGTGGCGGTGAACAACTCGCCGGCAAGCCTTCCGGCGAGTTCGGAATCATCCAGGTTCGCGAACAGCGCTGGCGCGGCAATGTAGCCGATGGCCCAGACGCTTCCCACCCAGAGCGTGACCAGCAGGCGTTCAATGGCGGCACTCATGCCGGCACCCGATCACACGTAGCGGACCGCAATGATCTCGTATTCCCTGATACCGCCCGGTGCCTGCACGGAGGCCACATCTCCTTCCTCCTTGCCGATCAGCGCACGGGCGATGGGGGATTGCACACTGATCATGCCTTCCTTGATGTCTGCCTCGTCCTCGCCGACGATCCGATAGGTGAATTCCTCGCCGGTTTCCTCGTCCACCAGATCCACCGTGGCGCCGAACACGACCTTGCCATTGGCATTGAGCTGGGTCACGTCGATGATCTGGGCATTGGACAGCTTGGCCTCGATCTCCTTGATACGCCCCTCGACGAAACTCTGCTGCTCACGCGCGGCATGGTATTCCGCGTTTTCCTTCAGATCGCCATGGGCCCGGGCTTCCGCAATGGCCTCGATGATCCGCGGCCGCTCCTTGTATTTCAGCCGGTTCAGCTCCTCGCGCAGCTTCTCGGCGCCGCGCACGGTCAGGGGAACCTTGCTCATGCGGTGGCCTCCTTGTGCAGAATCTGCAGACTCGTCACGTCATTCACGTCCAGATGTTCCAGCGCCAGCACCGTGGATCGCGCTCCGGCAATGGTGGTGGTATAGCTCACCTTGTGATGCAGCGCCTCACGCCGGATCGAGTAGGAATCCGCGATGGCCTGCCGCCCCTCGGTGGTATTGATGATGAGCTGGATCTCGTCGTTCTTGATGGCATCCACGATATGGGGCCGCCCCTCGCGCACCTTGTTGACGGCCGTGCAGGGAATACCGGCCTCCTGCAGCACCTTCGCCGTGCCCCGGGTGGCCACCAGCTCGAAACCCTGCTCCACCAGCCCCCGGGCCACTGCCGGCACCGCCGGCTTGTCAGCATCCCGCACACTGATAAAGACCCTGCCCGAGCGAGGCAGGTTCACTCCCGCCCCCAGTTGGGACTTGGCGTAGGCTTCGCCGAAGTTGAGGCCGATGCCCATCACCTCACCGGTGGATTTCATCTCCGGCCCCAGGATGGGATCCACCCCCGGGAACTTGATGAACGGGAACACCGCCTCCTTCACCGAGTAAAACCTCGGGATCACCTCCCGATCCAGCCCCTGATCCCGCAGGCTCTGCCCCACCATGCAACGGGCGGCCACCTTGGCCAGGGGTACGCCGGTGGCCTTGGAAACGAAGGGTACGGTGCGCGAGGCCCGGGGATTCACTTCCAGGATGAAGATATCATCCCCCTTGATGGCGAACTGGGTATTCATCAGCCCCACCACGTTCAGCGCATGGGCCAGTTGCCGTACCTGTTCCCGCATCCGGTCCTGCACGGACGGCGACAGCGAATACGGCGGCAGGGAACAGGCCGAGTCGCCGGAGTGCACGCCGGCCTGTTCGATATGCTCCATCACCCCGCCGATCAGCACGTCGGTGCCATCACAGATGGCGTCGATATCCACCTCCACCGCGTCATCCAGGAAACGGTCCAGCAGCACCGGGCTGTTATGCGAGACCTTCACGGCCTCGTTCATATAACGCTCCAGCTCTGTCTCGTCGTAAACGATCTCCATGGCACGCCCGCCCAGCACGTAGGAGGGCCGCACCACCAGGGGGTAGCCGATTTCCGCCGCCAGGCGGTAGGCCTCCTGCGCGGTACGCGCCAGCCGGTTCGGCGGTTGCCGGATGCCCAACCGGTCGATCAACTGCTGGAAGCGCTCCCGGTCTTCGGCCAGATCAATGGAATCCGGCGTGGTACCGATAATCGGGGCCCCGGCGGCTTCCAGATCCCGTGCCAGCTTCAGCGGCGTCTGCCCGCCATACTGGACGATCACACCCTTGGGCTGCTCCAGATGGATGATCTCGAGCACGTCCTCCAGGGTCAGCGGTTCGAAATACAGTCGGTCAGAGGTGTCGTAATCGGTGGACACCGTCTCCGGGTTGCAATTGACCATGATGGTCTCATAGCCGTCATCCCGCAGCGCCAGCGCCGCGTGCACGCAGCAGTAATCGAACTCGATACCCTGACCGATGCGGTTCGGGCCGCCGCCCAGCACCATGATCTTCTCCCGCCCGGTGGGTGCCGATTCGCACTCCTCCTCGTAGGTTGAATACATGTAGGCGGTGGCCGAGGCGAACTCGGCGGCGCAGGAATCCACCCGCTTGTACACCGGCCGCACGCCCAACTCGTGACGACGCGCCCGCACCTGGGCTTCGGTGGCGGCGGTCAGGCGCGCCAGCCGCGCATCGGAAAACCCGCGCCGCTTCAGGTTGCGCAGCTCATGCGTCTGGAGCTGGTTGAGTCCGGTCCGTTGCGCGTACTCCTCCCAGCGCACCAGATCCTCGATCTGGGCCAGGAACCAGGGATCCACGGCAGTCAGCGCATAGACCTCGTCCACCGTGAAACCGGCCCGGAACGCATCGGCGATGTGCAGAATGCGCTCGGCCCGCGGCTGAGGCAGCGCCTCCTGGATCTGCTCCCGCACATCGGGCGCCTGAAGATCGAACCGGGACTCCATGCCATCGAGCCCCGTTTCCATGCTGCGCAAGGCTTTCTGGAACGATTCCTGGAAGGTGCGGCCGATGGACATGGCCTCACCCACGGACTTCATCTGTGTGGTCAGCAGCGGCTGCGCCTGGGAGAACTTCTCGAAGGTGAACCGCGGCATCTTCGTGACCACGTAATCGATGCTCGGCTCGAAGGAGGCCGGGGTAGCGCCACCGGTGATTTCATTCTGCAGCTCGTCCAGCGTGTAGCCCACGGCCAGCTTGGCCGCCACCTTGGCGATGGGAAAGCCGGTGGCCTTGGAGGCCAGCGCCGAGGAACGGGAGACGCGGGGATTCATCTCGATCACGATCATGCGCCCGTCCTCGGGGTTGATCGCGAACTGCACATTGGAGCCGCCCGTCTCCACGCCGATCTCCCGCAACACCGCCAGGGAGGCGTTGCGCATGATCTGGTATTCCTTGTCGGTCAGGGTCTGCGCCGGCGCCACGGTGATGGAATCACCGGTATGGATCCCCATGGGATCCAGGTTCTCGATGGAGCAGACGATGATGCAGTTGTCCGCCCGGTCGCGGACCACCTCCATCTCGAACTCCTTCCAGCCCAGAACCGATTCCTCGATCAGCAGCTCATTGGTGGGCGACAGATCCAGCCCGCGCTCACAGATCTCGATGAACTCCTCGCGATTGTAGGCAATGCCGCCGCCGGAGCCCCCCATGGTGAATGAGGGGCGGATAATGGTGGGAAAACCGATGCGCGCCTGGACATCCAGCGCCTGCTCCATGCTGTGGGCGATTTCCGCCCGCGGGGTGTCCAGACCGATCCGGGTCATGGCCTCGCGAAAACGCTCGCGGTCCTCCGCCTTGTCGATGGCATTCTTGTCGGCGCCGATCATCTCCACGCCGTGCTTCTTCAGCACCCCATGGCGGTCGAGATCCAGCGCGCAGTTCAACGCCGTCTGTCCGCCCATGGTGGGCAGAATGGCATCCGGCCGCTCCTTCTCGATGATCTTCTCCACCACCCGCCAGGTGATGGGCTCCACGTAGATGGCATGCGCCATCTCCGGATCGGTCATGATGGTGGCCGGGTTGGAGTTCACCAGAATGACGCGGTAGCCCTCTTCCCGCAGGGCTTTGCAGGCCTGTGCACCGGAGTAGTCGAACTCGCACGCCTGGCCGATGACGATGGGACCGGCACCGATGATCAGAATGCTTTCAATGTCAGTACGCTTGGGCATGGTCTCTGGTAACTCGCTGGTTCTGCGCTGTACATCGGACAGTGGGCACACCGGCCCGGACTGGCGGGCCCGTCAGCCGCGTCGCTGGCGCATCAGCTCGACGAAGTGGGCAAACAGCGGCGCCACGTCATGGGGACCGGGGCTGGCCTCCGGATGCCCTTGGAAGCCGAACGCCGGTCGGTCGGTCCGGCGGATTCCCTGCAGCGAACCGTCGAACAGGGACCGGTGCGTGGCCTGCAGGTGCTGCGGCAGGCTGTCCGGATCCACGGCAAACCCGTGGTTCTGGCTGGAAATCATCACCTGTCCGGTATCCAGATCCTGCACCGGATGGTTCGCGCCATGGTGGCCGAACTTCATCTTCACACTCCTGGCACCGCTGGCCAGGCCGAGCAACTGGTGCCCGAGACAGATACCGAAACTCGGCATACCGGTATCGACGATCCCGCGAATGGCCTCGATGGCGTAATCGCAGGGCTCCGGATCGCCGGGGCCATTGGAGAAAAACACACCGTCCGGCTGCATGGCCAGCACTTCGCTGGCGGGGGTTTTCGCGGGCACCACGGTGACCCGGCAGCCATGGTCCACAAGCATCCGCAGGATGTTCCGCTTGATGCCGTAATCGTAGGCGACCACATGCCACTGCAGGCGCTCCGCCGGCGTGTCGGACACGTCGTCCCGTCCCTGGTCCAGTTGCCAGCTGCCGCGCGTCCAGACATAGGGTTCAGCGCAGGTGACCTCCTGCGCCAGATCCATGCCTTTCAGGCCGGGAAAGGCGCGCGCCGCCTCAACGGCCTGCGCCGGATCCACGTCGCCGGCCATGATACAGCCATCCTGGGCGCCCCCTTCACGCAGGATACGCGTCAAGCGCCGGGTATCGATGCCGGCAATGGCCACCACCCGGTTGCGCTGCAGATAGTCGGACAGGGTTTCCTCGCAACGCCAACTACTGGCGCGCAGGGGCAGGTCGCGGATGATCAGGCCGGCCAGCTGGACACCGGCTGCTTCCTCGTCCACCGGATTGGTGCCCACATTACCCACATGGGGATAGGTCAGAGTCACCAATTGCCGGCTATAGGATGGATCGGTGCAGATCTCCTGATAGCCGGTCATGGCCGTGTTGAAAACGACCTCGCCGGTGCGCGTTCCGGTAACGCCGATGGCTTCCCCCTGAAAGACAGTGCCATCAGCCAGAGCTAGTATCGCCGGTGTGTTCAACAGACCCTCCTGCCCGTGCGCGCGCAAAAACGGGAGGGATCTCCAGGATGCCCTCCCGCTGCGAGTAGACCTTTCCACGAAATGCCCGGTATTTTAGGGGAGGATCGCCCGCTTGTCACCCGCGGCGGAGGTGCTGCCGCCACCGGATAATCGCCAGACGGGGATCCGGGGATGAAGCGGGTGACCCTGACCCCGCCTCTCCGGGAACCATGGGATACCGGGGAGGCGCCTCAGTCGGACAGGCCGCCCGCCGAACGCCGCAGAATCACCACATCCCGACTGTGCTGAGCCACCGCCCGGGCAAGCCCTGCCGCCGCCTGCTGCAGCATATCACCCACCGAGTCCCCGGTCTGGTAGACCGCGGCCCCCATACGCAGGCACAACCCATCCAGTTCCGGGAAATTCTCCGCCAGCATCTGGCCGAAGGCCGTCTGAAGCTCGCCGCCACACCGGATCAGCCCGTCCTCCCCGCTACGGGGCAACAACGCGGCAAAGGTTCCGGGATCCAGCACGAAGGCGTGATCCATGCGCCGCAGCAGCGCCGGAAGCAGCGTCCCCCAGGTGGTGAGCAGTTGCTGCATGACGCGGGAAGCCGGATCCGGCATGCTCTCACCACTGCTCACGGTAAACAGGATCATCCCCAGCGGATCACCGTAACGGCCCGCACGATCAAGCTCGGCGTTCAACATGCGATGAAACTGACTCTCCCGGAACAGGCCGGTGGCTTCATCCACCAGCGCCCCGGGTTCGCTGCCCGCAGGAGCCGCCCCGCCGGTGGCCACCCGCGTATCGACACAGTGCCGGTGCACGTAGCCGATGAGCTCACCCAGCAGATCCAGGGTACTGGTCTGCACCGTGCTCAGACGGGCGAGCTCCCGGCAGTAGAGGTGAACCACGCCGCACTGGCGCCCCGCCACGGCCACGGGCACCAGGACCACACCCGCCGTCCCGGGGGCGTGTTGCATGTGAACGAAGCGGCCCGCCGCCGACAACGAAAGACTGCGTACCCGGGACGGCACCGCGGCCAACGGCTGATAATCGGCCGGCAACAGACCGTGCTGACACGCCTGTCCGGCGGCGGCTCCGGCGCGGGGCGGTTCAACCCAGTAGAGCAGCGCGGCCTCGGCACCGGCCACGTCCGCCAGCAGGCGCAGCGCCGCACTGTCCCAAAACGGCATCTCCAACCGACCGGCCTGGCCGCTCAGCCACTGGATGCCCCGCAGGGCGCGGCGGGCCAGCACATCCCCGCGATCCGGTTGCCCGGCAGCCTGCGCCGCCTGGTGTTCGATTCTGTCTTCCATCATCCGGCCGGCTACTCCCCTGACTGCCAAACCGCCAGACCCGGCGGCGGGCGCGCCTGATGCCCCGACGGGTTAGTGAACCCGACGGCGCACATCCACCACGTTGCGCAGGGCGGCGATCCTGTCCATCAACCTGCTCATCTGGGCCACATCGCTGATCTCCACGGTCAGCGTCATGCGTGCCCGGTGATCATCCCTGCCCGTTGACGTGTTCACTCCCAGAACATTCAGCTTCTCGTTGGTGAGAATCGCCGTGATGTCCCGTAGCAGTCCCTGCCGGTCGTACGCATCCACCTGGATATCCACGGGGTACTTCTGATCGCCCTGCGCCCTCCAGCTCACTTCTACCAGACGATGCTCATCCGTCTCCATGAACTGTCGCACATTCCGGCAATCACGGCGATGGATGGTCACGCCATGGCCCTGGGTGATAAAGCCGATGATCGGATCTCCGGGCGCGGGCCTGCAGCAGCCCGCCATGCGCGTGAGCAGGTTGCCCACGCCATAGATGGTGACATCGCCGCTGCCTCCGGCAGCCTGGCTGGACCGGCTGGAAACCGGCAGAGGCTCCTCCCGGCGCGGCAGAACCAGGTCGCCCAGCAACCCGGCGATCTGCCCCGGCGTGATATCCCCGCGGCCGATGGCGGCAAGAAAGTCCTCCAGTCGGGGAAAGCGGGTCTTCTGAGCCAGATTCTCCAGGTTCACGTCCCGCAGCCCCAGGCGGTGCAGCTCCCGGTCCAGTTCCTGGCGACCGGCGGCAACGTTCTTGTCGTGATCCTGCTGCTTGAACCAGGCCCGCACCCGCGACCGGGCCCGCGAGGTGCGGAGGTAGCCCCGGGACGGGTTCAGCCAGTCACGGCTGGGATTGTTGGTCTTGGAGGTGAGGATCTCCACCTGGTCCCCGTTGCGCAGCTCATAGGTCAATGGCACGATGCGGCCGTTCACCTTCGCCCCGCGGCAGCGATGGCCGATGTCGCTGTGGATATGGTAGGCGAAGTCCAGCGGCGTGGCGCCCCGGGGCAGGTCGATCACATCCCCCCGGGGGCTGATCACGTAGACGCGGTCCTCGAAGATCTCGGCCTTGAAGCGGTCGATGAAATCCTCCGCCCCGCTTTCCTCGCGCCCCCATTCCAGTAGCTGCCGCAGCCAGGCGATCTTCTGCTCGAAGCGGGCGTCGTGGCTGCCCCCCTCCTTGTACCGCCAGTGCGCGGCCACGCCCAGTTCGGCCTGCTCGTGCATCTCGTAGGTCCGGATCTGCACTTCCAGGGTCTTGCCCTCGGGGCCCACCACGGCGGTATGCAGGGACTGGTAGTTGTTTTCCTTGGGGGTGGCGATGTAGTCGTCGAACTCCCTGGGAATATGCTTCCAGAGGCTGTGCACCACACCCAGAGTGGCGTAACAGGCGGCCACGTCGTGGACCATCACGCGCAGTGCGCGAATATCGAACAACTGGTGAAAATCCAGCCCCTTGCGCTGCATCTTCTTCCAGATGCTGTAAATATGCTTGGGCCGGCCGTAGACCTCGGCCTCGATACCGGCTCGCTGCAATGCCGCCGTGAGCTGATCGATGACCTGACGGATGTACCGCTCCCGATCCCGCCGTTTCTCCTGCAGCAACCGGGCCACGCTCTTGTAGGTTTCGGGCTGCAGATAGCGGAAGCAGAGATCCTCCATCTCCCACTTCACATGCCAGATACCCAGACGGTTCGCCAGCGGGGCATAGATCTCGATGGTTTCCCGGGCAATCGTACGCTGCCTGGCCTCCGGCAGCGCCTTCAGGGTGCGCAGATCGTGCAGGCGCTCGGCCAGCTTCACGAACACCACCCGGATATCCTGCGCCATGGCCAGGAGCATTTTCCGCAACGCCTCGGTCTGGGCATCCCGCCCGGCCGTGCTCTCGGGCTGGTCGCGCAGCTCCTTGACCACATCCATGCGCTCCACGCCCTCGACCAGCGCCACCGCATCCGGGTCACACCGCTCGCGCAGCGTCTTCCAGCGCCCCCCGGCCAACTGCGGAACATCATGCAGCATGCCGGCAACCACGGTATGCACGTCCAGCTTCAGGCTGAGCAGAATCGTGGCCACCGACAAGGCGTGCTCGAGGTAGAGATCACCGGTGGGACGCCGTTGCGTGCCGCATGCCGACTGCAGGATATCCCAGGCACCGGCCAGCAGGGCGTAGTCCTCCGCATCGGGCGTCACCTCCGCCGCATCCAGCCAGGCATCCAGACTCAGCTCACCGCTGGCAAAGAGATCGCTCAGATCATCCGTTACGCTAACCATTTCCGGGTCTGACCCTGTGCCTGCGGCCCCGTGCCCGGGCCGGCTGGTTGAACAAGAAGCGCTCGCATTTTACCCGCACGCCCCACAGATACCACCCCGGGAGGCCGGCACACCAGGCTCCTTGCGCACCCCGGGTTTACTGTATATATTACCATTACTGATCAAATAAACAGGTTTCCACTGATGCAATCCCTGACTCCGAGACAAACCGAAATCCTCCGGTTCATCAAGGACTTCATCAACGATCACGGTTTCCCTCCGACACGGGCGGATATCAACCGGGGGCTGGGTTTCCGATCGCCGAACGCGGCGGAAAGCCATTTGCGCGCCCTGGAGCGCAAGGGCGCACTGGAGCTGCAGGCGGGCTCCTCACGCGGCATCCGCCTGCTGGACCAGGACGGGGATACGGAATCCGAAGGGCTGCCCATCATCGGCCAGGTGGCCGCCGGCAGCCCCCTGCTGGCGGAAGAGCACATCCGCGGCCGCTGCCGGGTGGATACAGCCCTGTTCAAACCCCGGGCCGACTATCTGCTCACCGTCCGCGGCATGAGCATGCGCGATGCCGGCATACTCGACGGCGACCTGCTGGCGGTTCACAGCACCCGCGAGGCCCGCAACGGCCAGATCGTGGTGGCCCGCCTGCACGACGAGGTCACCGTCAAGCGTTTCCGCAAGGAGGGCAGCCGTGTCTGGCTGCTGCCGGAAAACCCTGATTTCGAACCCATTGAAGTGGACCTGCGGAGGGAACCGCTGGTGATCGAAGGTCTGGGCGTCGGCCTGATTCGCAACGGACTGCCCCTGTAGTCACGGGCGGACGGGCAGGTCCGCAGAGGGCCGCCCGCACAAAGACACAGCGAGGTTCCCCATGAACGAAGCACTCGAACACCTGCTGCAGGAACCGGCCATCTGGCGCGCCGGTGACAGCGGTCAGCCGCGGCCCGGCCACATTCCCAGCGGCTTTGCCGAACTGGATGCCGCGCTGCCCGGGGGCGGCTGGCCGGACAGCGCACTGACCGAACTGCTCCATGCACCGCACGGTATCGGTGAGCTACGCCTGTTCATGCCGGCCCTGGCGCGGCTGAGCCGTTCCGGACGCTGGATCGCGCTGATCGCTCCGCCCCACATCCCCTACGCACCGGCCCTGGCAGCCCAGGGCGTGGATCTCTCCCGCATCCTGCTGGTCCATCCGCGCCGGCATCAGGACACACTCTGGGCAGCCGAGCAGGCGCTGCGTTCCGGCACCTGCGCTGCCGTGCTGGCCTGGCCGGGCAGCGGCACCCCGGCACGGCAGTTCCGGCGCCTGCAGCTCGCCGCTGAGGCGGGCCGCAGTTGGGGCATTCTGTTCCGCGGTCATGATTGCACGCAGGAGGCCTCGCCCTCCGCCCTCCGGGTGGTACTGCACGCGGAGACCCCGGAGGACGGTAATGCCCGTCTCGAACTGCTGAAATGCCGGGGCGGACTCATCCGGCACAGCGTGCAGCTGGACCTGGACCGGCCACGCACACGTGCCCTGCCGGTCAAGCCGACCACGCCTGTTGTGGCCAATGGGGCAACCGGCTGGCAACAGCGCCGCCCCCGCCCCGACAACCGCCCCCGGCCGGAACCCCAACCCCAGTTGCCGCTCCCTCTGGGGCGCTCCGGAACAACCCGGGGCGGAGCATCCCCAGGTCTGCGGCTGGTCCATCACCGGCACGTGGAGTCCTAGCCCGCACAGCGCACCGATCGCGCGCGGCTTCCCTTGGGAGCGCGCGCGGCCCTTTCTCACCTGTGCCCCACCTGCGCACCCATGCTCTGGCTTGCCCTGCACCTGCCGCACCTGCCCCTGGAAGTGCACTGCCGGGGCACCGACACGGACCAGGCCCTTGCAGTCATTGACGGCGGCCGGATCCTCGCCGTGAACTCCGCCGCCGCTGGAGCCGGCGTTCATCCGGGCCTTGGCCTGGCCGCCGCGCGCTCCCTGGCGCCATCGCTGATGCTGCTGGAACGCCATCCCGCAGGGGAGGCCCGAGCCTTGCGACAACTGGCGGACTGGGCCCTCCAGTTCACCAGCCAGGTGAGCTGCCAGGCCCCGGACACACTGCTGCTCGAACTGGGAGGCAGCCTGCGCCTGTTCGGCGGGCTCACGCCCCTCCTCCGCCGCCTGGAACCGGAACTGGCGGCACTGGGTTACCGCCACCAGCGCGGCACTGCCCCCACGCCCGTTGCCGCCTGGCTCCTGGCGCGGAATAGCGACAGTGCTCCGATCACGGATCCCGAAGACCTGCACCGGCGGCTGGCGGCCCTGCCCGCCAGCCTCCTGCCCCTGGACCATGCCAGGCATCAGGCACTGTCCGGCCTGGGCATCCGCACCCTGGGCGAACTGATGGCCCTGCCCGCCCGCGACCTGGGCAACCGTCTCGGCAAAGAGCTGCTGTCACTGCTGGAGCGTGCTCTGGGGCGCCAGCCGGACCCGCGCCCCCGGCATCATCCAGCCCGGCACTACCGGGGGCGCCTGGAATTCCCGACCCCGGCCGAGGGCAGCGAGGCCGTCCTGTTCGCGCTGCATCGCCTGCTGCAGGAGCTGGCCGGTCTGCTGCGGGGACTGGAAACCGGTGTTCAGCAACTGGACCTGCGCCTGGAGCATCGCCGGGTCCCGGCAACACGCCTGCAGCCGGGCCTGATGCGCCCGAGCCGCTCACCGGCACATCTGTTGATGATCTGCCGCGAGCGGCTGGAACAGCACACTCTGCCGGCCCCCGTCACGGCCATCGAACTCCGGGCCGAACACCTCCTGCCCCTGCCGCCGGAAGCGATGATCCTGCTGGAATCCGGGGCTCAGGCCCCGGAACAACACCGACTGGAACTCATCGAACGGCTGCGGGCGCGACTGGGCGAGGAAGCCGTGGGGCGGCTGGCCACACTGCCGGAACACCGCCCGGAAAAGGCCTGGCGACTTCTCCCCCCGGATCGGGCGGCGGAACAGCGACCGGATCCGCACCGTCCGCTGTGGCTGCTGTCCAGCCCCCGGGCGTTGCGGACCGGACAGGGGCTACCCCACTGGCAGGGGCCCCTGCTGCTATGTCACGGGCCGGAGCGTATCGAAACCGGCTGGTGGGACGGCGAGGACATCTGCCGTGACTACTACCGGGCCCGGGCAGCGAACGGTGCGCTGCTCTGGATCTACCAGGACCGGCGACGGCCCGGGGACTGGTATCTGCACGGGTTCTTCGGCTAGGAAGCACCCCGCCGCGCCGGCATCAGCGGTTTGACACCATCCTCCTCTCTGCATAGGGTCAAAAGAAGAACATGCAGGTGCCCTCATGCGGATTTCCGCCGGCATGTCCGCAGCCCAGGCACCGCCCGTGGGGCCCCGCGCCCCGCCATCAAGCCCGGCGCAGCAACGGAGTTCACCATGAAACGGATGCATAGCCTGCTGATCGGCCTGCTCCTCATGGCCGCCATACCCCTGGCCCAGGCCGAACGCCTGACAGTCGCCATCCCCTCGTCCTTCGTGCCGTTCATGTTCCAGGAAGACGGCGAATGGACCGGCTTCGAAGTGGAGCTGTGGGAAACCATCGCCGAGGAGAACGGCTGGGAGTTCGAGTACAACACGATGAACTTCTCCGGCATCATCACGGCCCTGCAGACCGGCCGCGTGGATGCCGCCATCGCCGCCATCACCATCACTTCGGAACGGGAGGGGACCATGGACTTCTCCCACGCCTATTACGACAGCGGCCTGATGCTGATGGTGCGCGCCGACAATGACGAGATCCAGAGCATCGCCGATCTGGACGGTAAACGCTTGGCGGTCACCACTGGCACCACCAGCGACGACTTCGCCGAGAACAACCTGCCCAACACGGAGCTCACCCGTTTCTCCCGCGCCGAGCAGGCTTACCTGGAGGTCCGCTCGGGCCGCGTGGACGCCGCCCTGCACGATACCCCCAACGTGCTCTACTACATCGAGACCGCGGGCGACGGCGATGTGAAGGCCGTGGGCGAGAATCTGGAGGCCCAGTCCTACGCCATGGCCTTCCCGCTCAACAGCGAACTGCGCAATGCGGTCAACATCACGCTACTGGCGATGATGGAAGACGGCCGTTACGCGGAACTCTACGAACGCTGGTTCGGCGAAGCGCCGTAACCCCACCGGGAGCCCCGCCACCGGGGCCCCCCCACCGCTCCGGAGAACCCGCCCATGGACTTCCGCTGGGACGTGGTGTGGAACGCGTTGCCCCAGATGGTGGACGGCGCCCAGCTCACCGCCCAGATCACGCTGCTGGGTATCGGCGGCGGCCTGATCATCGGCACCCTGTGCGGCCTGGTCACCGCCTTCCGCGTACCGATCCTGCACTGGCTGGTGTTCGCCTATGTGTCGGTCATCCGCGGCACGCCCATCGTGGTCCAGGCCATGTTCATCTACTTCGCCCTGCCGCTGGCGCTGGACATCACCCTCTCGGGCTTCGCCGCCGCCTCGTTGTGCCTGGCCATGAACGCCGGCGCCTACATCACCGAAATCGTGCGCGGTGCGGTGCAGTCCATCGACAAGGGCTTGCAGGATGCGGGGCTGGCCCTGGGCATGTCGTACCCGCAGGTCCTGCTCAGCATCGTCGGCCCATTGGCCTTCCGCCGCACGATCCCGCCCCTGGGCAACCAGTTCATCATCAGCCTGAAGGATTCCGCCCTGTTCCTGGTCATCGGCGTGGCGGAGCTGGCCCAGAAGGGCGAGCAGCTCACCGCCCAGACCGGACGGGCGCTGGAGATCTGGACGGCGGTGGCCGTGTTCTACCTCATCATGACCTTCACCCTGGCCATGATCATGCGTCTCATCGAACGGAGGATGCGCATCCTGTGAGCCCCCTGATCACCTGTCGCAAGCTGCACAAGCGCTTCGGCGCCATCGAGGTCCTGCGCGACATCAACCTGGAGGTGCACACCGGCGAGGTGGTGGTGATCGTCGGCCCTTCCGGCTCGGGGAAATCCACCCTGCTGCGCTGCCTGAACGTGCTGGAGCCCATCAGCGGCGGTGAACTGGAAGTGGGCGGCAAGCGCCTGGGCGACCGTCGCACCCGCAAGCGCGATATTCGCCGGGAAACCGGCATGGTGTTCCAGCAGTTCAACCTGTTCCCGCACATGACCGCACGGGAGAACGTGATGCTGGGACCGCGCAAGGTACGCCGCCAGTCCCGGCGGGAGGCGGCGGCACTGGCGGATCGCCTGCTGGACCGCGTGGGCCTGGCGGATCGCTCCCACCACTACCCGTCGGAACTCTCCGGGGGGCAGCAACAGCGCGTGGCCATCGCCCGGGCGCTGGCGGTGAATCCCCGGGTGATGCTGTTCGACGAACCCACCTCGGCGCTGGACCCGGAGCTGCGGGGAGAGGTGCTGCAGGTGATGCAGGGCCTGGCCGCCGAGGGCATGACCATGCTGATCGTCACCCACGAGATGCGCTTTGCCGCGGACGTGGCCAGCCGGCTGATTTTCATGGACGAAGGGAGGATCCTCCACGATGGTGATCCGAAGGTTCTGTTCGAGAGCCCGCCTTCGGACCGCTTCCGGGATTTTCTCCGCCACGTGCAGACCTGAGGATCCGCCGTGGTGTTATCGCCCCGCAACGCCGTTCCGCGCCGTGCCGTCGGAGCCGTGGCCGGATCGCGATTGACAAGCGTCCGGGGTTTCCCGATCGTACCGGGAAGGCGCCGGGAGCAGGGGCGCCACACCGGGGACGAAAGCCCCGGCGGACACCCGCCCCCCGGAACAGCCCCCCTGAAACCCGCGGCACAGGCTGTCGGATCCCCAGGAGAACGCCCGTCCATGACCATGTCCGCGCCCCATCCCGGCCTGCAGACGCTGAACCACAACTGGCGTGCGGAACTCTCCGACGCCGCCCGCGCGGCACTGGATGCACATGTGGCACGCGTGTCCCTGGGCCCGGGCGAGTATCTGTACCGCTACGGGGATCCCGCGGAGACCGGATTCCAGATCCTGCGGGGCCGTATCGCCGTCAACAGTCTGTCCCGGACCGGGCGGGAACTGCTGCTCGGCGAACTGGGCCCCGGGGACTGCCTTGGGGATCTCGGGCTGGTCCGCGCCGGGGTGCGGGTGAACCACGCCCAGGCCATCAGCGCATCGGAAGTCACCGTCCTGCACCGAAGCGCTTTCCAGCATGTGGCGGACGCCTTCCCGGAAATCCTGGTCACCATGAACCGTATGCTGGCCGATCGTTTCCAGATCCTGTTCGCTCTGATCCAGGACGCCTGCCTCCTCTCCCTGTATGACCGTCTGGGCCGGATCCTCATCCGGCTCAGCCTCTCCGGACGGGCCCGGCGAACCGGGGAGGCCACCGTGCGGATCGGGGATTGCCCCCACGAGATGCTGGGCAACATGGTCGGAGCGGTGCGGCAAAGCGTCAGCCGGGAACTCAAGAAAATGCAGGTGCGCGGGCTGATCCGGGTCGAGTACCGCAGCGTCGTCATCCTGGACTACCCCCGCATGGTGGAGGAGTTCGGCCAGAACCTGGACTACGAGCCCATCACGGCGGCGCCCCTGGGCCAGATGGACGGCAGTGCCCTGAGCCCCGGGGGGGGTTGAAGCCGCCGCCATCCGGCGCGGAACGCCGGGCTTTCAGGCCGCCCGGACGGCAGGAGCAAGGATCTCCGCCCGCAGATCCGCTCGCTGCCGCTGGACCTGTTCCTGATGGCGCTGCCGCACGTGACCGAAACCCCGGAGCTGCCCGGGCAGTTCCAGCAGCCGGCAGATGGCATCGGCCCGCTCCTCGGACCAATGCTCCAACGCGAAATCGATATCCGCCTCGTAGTCCGCAAGCGCCTTCCGGGCCAGCCGGGCCTCCGCATTGTTGCGGAAGGGGTCCAGCACTGTCCCCCGCAACCGGCGCATCCGGCTCATCAGCCGGAATACGGTCAACATCCATTCGCCGGCCTCCCCCTTCACCGCCTTCCCCGTTGCTCTGTCCGTCCGCCCGAAGGGCCAGGCACCGATGTGGAAGCGCAGCTTGAGTTCCCCCTCGAACGCTTCCCGCAGTGCCGCCCGGAACGCCGGCCGGGAATAGAGACGCGCCACCTCCCACGGATCCTTCACAGCCAGCAACTTGTAGTAGCCGGACGCCACGGCGGTCACCGCCCGTTGATCAAGCCCGGCATCCCGCACGCGGGCCACCGTGTCGGTATACCGTCGCGCGTAAGCGGCATCCTGGTACTCGGTGAGTGCCCCGGCCCGGTGTTCCACCAACTGCTCCGGCGTCTGCGCCCGGTGCACCGGGATGGCGACCGGCTTCCGTTCCTCTCCCATCAGGCGCCGGGCGCCATCCGGGTCGAACTGCGCCAGACGGCCCAGGGCGAAGGCCTGCTTGTTCCGCTCCACCTGTACGCCGTTCAGTTCGATGGCGCGGTGGATCGCCTCCAGGGACAGGGGGATGCCACCCTGCTGCCAGGACGCGCCCACCAGCACCATGTTGGCGTACACCCGATCCCCCATCACCCGTTCCGCCAGCAGTTGGGCGGGAAGCGCGCAGACGCGCTGGCCGAGCACCGTTTCCAGGCGCTGTCGCTGCGCATCCCCATCCAGCCGCCAGTCCGGGTTGCGGGAGAACTCGGCGGTGGGCACCACGGTGGTGTCCGTTACCGCCACCGCCCGGTCCGCTGCCAGCTTGCTCAGGGCTTCGTCTCCCGCGGCCACCACCAGGTCGCAGCCGATCAGGGCATCGGCCTCGCCGGCGGCGATCCGCGTGGACCGCATGGCCTCCGTGGATGCCGCCATCTTGATGTGGGAATGAACCGCACCGTACTTCTGCGCCAGGCCGGTGATATCCAGATTGGAGGAGAAATAGCCGTCCACATGGGCCGCCATGGCCAGGGTCTGGCCCACGGTCACCACGCCGGCGCCGCCGATGCCTGACACCAGCACGGACCAGCACCCCGCCACGGCCGGCGTTGCCGGCAGGGGCACATGCCCGACATCAATCACCGCTTCCGCGGTTCTTGCCGTGCGCGGCCGTGCCCCGCTCACGGTGACCAGAGAGGGACAGAACCCCTCGAGGCAGGAGAAATCCTTGTTGCAACTGGACTGGTTGATGACCCGCTTGCGACCGAACGGCGTTTCCAGCGGCTCGATCGCCATGCACTGGGACACCGTGGAACAATCGCCACAGCCCTCACAGACATCGGGATTGATATAAACCCGGCGATCCGGATCCTCCCATTTGCCACGTTTGCGCAGCCGCCGGCGTTCCGTTGCGCAGGGCTGATCGTAGATCAGAACCGTCACATCCGGCACCTCCCGCAGCGTTCTCTGAACGGTTTCCAGCTCCTGGCGCGGGTGCAGGGTCACGCCCTCGCCGAACGTCTGCCCGCGGTAATTTTCCGGCTCGTCAGTGACCAGTGCGATACGCGTCACACCCTCGGCCTGCAGTTGCCGGATCATCATGGACGGACTCAGCTCCCCATCCACGGGCTGGCCGCCGGTCATGGAGACAAAACCGTTGTGCAGCAGCTTGTAGGTGATGGGCACCCGGGCCGCCACCGCCGCCCGGATGGCCATCAGTCCGGAATGGAAATAGGTTCCGTCCCCCATATTGGTGAACACATGGGTCTCTTCCGTGAAGGGCTGCTGTCCCAGCCAGGCGATCCCCTCGCCACCCATCTGGCTGATGGAGTTGGTCCGCACCGGGTCGCGGAGCATGGCCATGCTGTGGCAGCCGATACCGGCCAGTGCGCGACTCCCCTCGATGACCTGGGTGGAACGGCCATGGGGGCAACCCGCACAGAACGAGGGCATGCGCTGCGCGCCACCGGAGGCCATCAGGGGGCGGGAGGACGGCTCGGGCGCCGTCACCCCACTCCCCGGGGCGATCTCCTCCGCCACCCGGGCCAGTACCCGGGCAATCAGGTTCGGGTCCAGTTCCCCGTGATTGGGGAACGCGCTGACGGCGGCGTAATCCCCGTAAAGGGGGCCGTGAAAACGCTTGCCCACCAGGCGGGGGCGCCGCTCCGACTCATACAGAATGCTGCGCACCTGGTCTTCCAGGAGCGGGCGTTTTTCCTCCACCACCACGATGGCGTCCAGCCCCTGGGCGAACGCCTGCACGATCCCGGCATCCAGTGGCCAGACCATGCCCACTTTCAGCACGCGGACATCCAGATCGCCCAGGCGGCCGTCCCGATACCCCATGGCCGCCAGGGCCTGGGCCAGATCCTGGCTCGCCTTTCCGGCGGAGATGATACCGAGGCGCGCGCTGTCGCTTCCGCTGATGGTGTTCAAGGCGTTCACCCGGGCGTAATCCAGCACCTGATGAAGCCGGTCCTCGTACAGGCTGCGCTCCTGATCAAGCATCGGCGTGAACACCCGCAACTCGTGCCGGCGCCGGGCCTCCGGGTAAACGATCGTCGGGGAATCCGGGGACACCCGCACCGTACCGCCGCCCTCGATCACATCGGTGACCAGCTTGAGCCCCACCACGGTACCGGAGTAACGGCTCAGGGCGATGCCGTGCAGCCCGTAATCGAGCACCTCCTGGGGGTTGGCGGGCGCCAGCAGCGGCATACCGGCGGACACGAAGTTGTAATCCGAGTAGCAGGCCAGCGTGGACGACTTGGCGCCGTGATCATCCCCCACCAGCAGCAGGGATCCGCCATGGGGGTTGGTCCCCTGCAGATTGGAATGCCGGATGGCGTCCATGGAGCGGTCCATCCCGGGCGCCTTGCCGTACCAGATGGAGAACACGCCATCCACCTTTGCACCGGGAAGCAGGCCCACCATCTGACTCCCCCAGGTGGCCGTGGCCGCCAGATCCTCGTTCACACCGGGCTGGAATACGATAGTGTGGGACCGGAGCCGTTCCTCCTCGGCCCACAGCTCCATGTCGTACCGTCCCAGCGGCGAACCGCGGTAGCCGGAGATATAGCCGCCGGTGTTCAAACCCGCGGCCTGGTCCCGCTTGCGCTGCTGCACCGGTAGCCGGACCAGGGCCTGCATGCCCGTCATGTAGACCCAACCGTCCTCCACGGTCATCCGGTCGGAAAGCTGGTAATCCAGCCGTTGTGCCGCCATCCGAGCTGCCATGTCCCTACTCCCCCCCCGGGTGCGCATCGGGCGCACGCCGTTTCATGGTTATATCCGGAAAACCAGTCTACCGGCATGGATGCGGGAAAGAATGCAACATCGGCTGCAATTGCAAACAACCATCCGGACGGCGGAATTGAAACAAACGTTGCTTTCTCCACGCCGCGTTTGCGTCAGGCTACGGAAACCCCATCATTCACCAGCGGCCGTGGAGTCACCCAGTCATGCGCAGATACAGATCCCACAAGGTCACGCAGGGCAGGCGGGCAGCCGCCGCCCGCTCCCTCTGGATGGCCGGCGGCGTCAAGCCCGAGGAATTCGGCCGCCCGGTGATTGCCGTTGCCAACTCCTTCACGGAGTTCGTGCCCGGTCATGTCCATCTGCAGGCAGTGGGACGGCTGGTCTGCGAGACCATCCGCGAGGCCGGCGCGATTCCCCGGGAATTCAACACCATTGCCGTGGACGACGGGATCGCCATGGGCCACGACGGCATGCTCTACTCCCTTCCGTCCCGGGAACTGATCGCCGACAGCATCGAATACATGTGCCAGGCCCACTGCGTGGACGCGCTGATCTGTCTGTCCAATTGCGACAAGATCACGCCGGGTATGCTGCTGGCCGGCCTGCGGCTCAACATCCCGGTGATCTACGTTTCCGGCGGCCCCATGGAGGCCGGTCGCATCGGCGGCCCGGCGCAGTTCCGCCGGGTTGACCCCATCGAGGCCTACGTGGCCGCCTTCGACCCCGACGCGGCACCCGATGACGCCAACGCCATCGAGCAGGCCGCCTGCCCCACCTGCGGCTCCTGCTCCGGCATGTTCACGGCCAATTCCATGAACTGCCTGGCGGAGGCCATCGGGCTGGCCCTGCCCGGCAACGGTTCCCTGTTGGCCACCCACGCCGACCGCAAGGCGCTGTTCATCCGTGCCGCCCGACGCATCGTCGCGCTGACCCGCGCCTATTACGAGCAGGAAGACGACCGCGTGCTGCCGCGCAATATCGCCACGCTGCCGGCCTTCAGGAACGCCATGAGCCTGGACATCGCCATGGGCGGCTCCACCAACACCATCCTGCACCTGCTCGCCATGGCCGCCGAGGCGGGCGTGGACTTCACCATGGCGGACATGGATGCCCTGTCCCGGCGCATCCCCCACCTGTGCAAGGTCTCCCCGGCGAATAACGTTTACTACATGGAGGACGTGCACCGGGCCGGCGGCGTCATGGGGATCCTCGGGGAACTGGAACGGGGCGGATTCATCGACACCTCGGTGGGTACCGTGGCCGGATGCAGTCTGGGGGACTTGCTCCAGCGCTGGGATGTCCGACGCAACAACGATCCAGAGGTGGACACGTTTTACCGGGCCGCCCCGGGTGGCCGCCGCACCATCGTCCCCTACAGCCAGTCCATGCGCTGGCGGGAACTGGACCTGGATCGCGCCCGGGGCTGTATCCGGGATCTGGATCACCCGTATTCCCGGGAGGGGGGCTTGGCCATTCTGTATGGGAACATCGCCGAGAACGGCTGCGTGGTGAAGACCGGGGCGGTACCGGAACACCTGCTGCGCTGGCAGGGGCCGGCGCGGGTGTTCGACCAGCAGGAAACGGCCCTGGCGGCCATTCATGGGAATGCCATTGCCCCGGGCACAGCCATCATCATCCGCTACGAGGGCCCCAGGGGCGGTCCCGGCATGCAGGAAATGCTCAAGCCCACCATGAGCCTGAAGGCAATGAAGCTCGCGGACAGTTGTGCCCTGATCACCGACGGCCGCTACTCCGGCGCCACCGCCGGCCTGTCCATCGGCCACGTATCGCCCGAGGCCGCGAACCAGGGCGCCATCGCACTGGTGGAGGACGGGGACACGATTGAAATCGACATCCCGGCGCGCCACATCCGGCTGGCGATCAGCCAGGAGGAACTGGATCGCCGGCGCGCCCGCATGGAGGCCCGCCCGGAAGGGGATCAATGGCAGCCGGAGGGTGAACGGACCCGGGTGGTCACGGCGGCACTGCGCGCCTATGCCGCCTTCGCCAGTTCCGCCGACAAGGGCGGATGGCGTAATGTACCCTGAGTACATTCACCGGCATTCCGGGATCACCGCCTGAATGGCCGGCCTGTCGCACCGGACCGGGTCCGGAAACAGCAGAACAACAACGCGCGAGACCGCTCCATGCCAAGCCTTGACCTGGTACCCGCCACTGCCAATGACTTTCGAAAACGGGCGGAGAAACGCCTGCCCCGTCCATTCTTCGATTACGTGGACGGGGGTGCCTACGATGAATTCACCCTCGACGCCAATGAGCAGGATTTCCGCCGGTTGCAGCTCCGGCAGACGGTGATGCGGGACGTCTCCGACGTCCGCACGGAAACCACCCTGCTGGGCGATCCGGCGGCCATGCCGGCGGCGCTGGCCCCGATCGGCATGGGTGGCATGCTGGCGCAACGGGGGGAACTCCAGGCAAAACGGGCCGCCGACGCCATCGGCCTGCCGTTCACGCTGTCCACGGTTTCCATCTGCTCCATGGAGGAGGTGGCAGCGGTCTCCAGCACGCCGTTCTGGTTCCAGCTCTACATGCTCCGGGACCGTGGCGTTGTCCGGGAAATGCTGGAACGTGCCTCCGGGCTGGGAGTGCGCACCCTGGTATTCACCGTGGACCTGGCGGTGGTGGGCGCCCGCTACCGGGACGTACGCAATGGCATGACCGGTGGGGGCGGCCGGTGGGGGCGACTGCGGGCCGGGCCACTCTCGTATCTGGCCCACCCCCGCTGGGCCTGGGATGTGGGGATAAAAGGCAAGCCCCACACCTTCGGCAACCTCACCGCCTATGTGCCCCGCGCCACCAATCCGGCGGATTTCCGCGGCTGGGTCGCGCAACAGTTCGACGCCTCCGTCACCTGGCAGGATATCGAGTGGCTGCGGGACATCTGGGACGGCAAGCTCGTCATCAAGGGCGTCCTGACCCGGGAAGACGCTCAGGCCGCGGTGGCCGCCGGCGCGGATGCGGTGGTGGTCTCCAACCACGGTGGCCGCCAACTGGACGGCGTGCCGTCCGCCATCAGCGCCCTTCCGGCCATCGCCGATGCACTGCAGGGGCAGGTCCAGGTCCTGATGGATGGTGGCGTGCGCAGCGGCCTGGATGTGGTCAAGGCAGTGGCCCAGGGCGCGGATGGCGTCCTCCTCGGGCGCCCCTGGGCCTGGGCCATGGCCGCCGGCGGCCAGGCCGCGGTCACCGCCATGCTAAAGGCGTTCAAGGCGGAAATACGGGTGGCCATGGCGCTCACCGGCACTACCCGTGTGGCGCAACTGGACCGGGGCATCCTGATCACCTGATCCCGGGACCGGCGCCAGCGGTCTCATCCCCCCGGCGGGGCGCTCAAGACGGCTCGGCCGGCTCCCGCTCGAAACCCAGCGCCTTCGGCATGGCATCCCAGTCCAGCCGCCGCACCGGCGTGGCCGGATCCCCCTGCCAGTACAGGCCGGTGTCCTCCCCGGAGAGCCGGATCATCGCCTGTTCCAGTTCCTCCACACCCGCCGGCCTGCCGTCCCGGGTGCGGAGTTGATCCACGGCCCAGTCCAGGTCACCGTCATGCAGCAGACCGGGGCCGTGCTCGGTATCCAGCACAACCCGTCCTTCCTCGTCCAGATAGGCGGCCCGCACCTCCGCCACTTCCTCGCCCGTGTGGGTTTCCAGCGTGCCATCGGCCCGATGGCGGATCACCCATGGCGTGGCGTCCAGGGCGATGAACACCCGCTGCGGCCCATTCTGGAAGTACCAGCACCCCCGGTCGTCCACCAGATAGTTCCGACCGATGAAACCGCGGAACTGGGCATGGGTGATACGCTCGCCGTCCAGCAACCAGTCCCCGCGGCTGTTCAGGCGCAACCAGCCGTAGACCGCCGGCACATTGGGCCAGCGCTGCATGGCGCGAATGACACTGTCGTCCATCTGAGTCTCCTGGTGCGGTGGCTCTGATCACAGCATACCGGATAGAAGCCGGTATACTCTCCGCCTGCACACACCGGCAACCGGATATTCCGAAGGAAGCAACATGGACGAAACGGTGCTTCAGACGCGCGAGGAATCCCCGAGCGCTCCCGATGGCGCCCGCTTCCGCGTCACTCACGTCCGAGGCGAACACGCGGACAAACCGCCCGTGGTGTATCTGCCCGGCATGTTCACCGGCCGCAACTTCTGGCTGTCCTCCCGGAGCGTCGGCCTGGCCGCCTATCTCGCACACCACGGTTTTCCGGGGCTGGTGGTGGAGCGCCGTCGCACCGGCTGCGGAGGGCGCCCGGGGCTGGAGGATCATCTGACGCAGGATCTTCCGCTGGTCCAGGCACTGGTGGAGCGCACCTGGAAGCAGCCGGCTTTCTGGATGGGCCACTCCTTCGGTGGCGTGCTGGCTGCCCGTGCAGCGGCAGGCAATCCGGATCAGTCGCGGATTCTGGGCCTGGTGCTGTTCGCCGCCCAGTTCGAGGTCGGGAAACGCGGTCTCCATCCGCCGGTGTCCTGGCTCACCTCCCTGGTCTCCCACCGGCTGGGCCGCTTCCCCGCCCGCCGCCTGGGGCTGGGGCCGGTGGACGAACCGCCGGAGGCCATGGATGACGCCATCCGGCAGGTCACCGAGGGCCGGCGCAAGCCGGACATCCGCGAATCCCTGCACCGGATCACGGTGCCGGTACTGGCCATCTCCGGACTGGGGGACAAGGTGGATCCCACGGCAGGCTGCGAACGCCTGGTGGCGCATTTCGCCAGCAAGGACAAGCGCTTCATCCGGGCGGGCAGGAAAACCGGATTTCTCCAGGACTATGACCACCCGGGCATCGTGGTCAGCAAACCGGCCCAGCAGGAAATCTGGCCCCTGGTCCTGGACTGGCTTGTCCACCGCATTCCCGCCAGCTAGGTAAGCGCTCCGTCCGTCCAACGGGAAAGGCGTGGGGGCTTCGAGTCGGCCGCTACAGGGATGTATTCATGCGTGTCCGCAACGAGACCACCAGGTCCCCGATCGATTCGAAGCCACCACCCCCGTCCCGCCAGCAGTTGAACGCAGCCAGACTCAGGTCCGCATGGCAAAGGCATTTCCATCCCGACTCATAGAATACTGTACATATAACCAGTAAACTTGGCGTATGCCCTACGCCGAACTGCACTGCATCAGCAACTTCACCTTCCTGCGGGGCGCCTCACACCCGGAGGAGCTGGTGGAACGCGCCGTCACGCTGGGCTACCAGGCGCTGGCCATCACCGACGAATGCTCCCTGGCCGGTGTGGTCCGGGCCCACCAGGCCGCGAAGACCGCCGGGCTCAAGCTCATCATCGGCACCGAACTCCGCCTGCAGGACGACCCCGGCCTGGTGCTGCTGGCGCCCCACCGCCGGGCCTACGCCCAACTCAGCGCCCTGATCACCCTGGGGCGCCTCAATGCCCCCAAGGGGCAGTACCGGTTACGGCGGGAAGACCTGACGGGACAGGTGCCGGACTGCCTGGCCCTGCTGCTGCCCGACCCGGGCACCGACCAGGAATCCGCCGTGTGGTTTGCCGAGCAATTCCGTGGCCGCGGCTGGCTTGCGGTGGAACTGTTCCACGGGTCGGACGACGATGCCCGCCTGGCCCATCTGCAGGCCCTGGGTGCCGCCACCGGCCTGCCACTGGTGGCCACCGGCGATGTGCACATGCACGTGCGGGGTCGCCGCGCGCTGCAGGATGCACTCACCGCCATCCGTCTGCGCAAGCCGGTGGCCGAGCTCGGACTTCAGGCCCTGCCCAACGGCGAACGCCACCTGCGACCGCTACCCGTACTGCAACGGCTATACCCGCCGGCCCTGCTGGAGCAGACGCTGGTCATCGCCGGGCGCTGCCGGTTCAGCCTGGATGAACTGCGCTACGAGTACCCGGACGAACTGGTGCCCGCCGGCAGAACCCCGGCCGGCCATCTGCGCGCACTCACGTTCCAGGGCGCCGCCCGGCGCTGGCCGGATGGTATCCCGGAGCCTGTCCGGGAACAGTTGGAGCGGGAACTGGCCCTGATCGCCGAACTGCGTTACGAACCCTACTTTCTCACCGTGCACGACGTGGTCCGCTACGCCCGCAGCCGTGGCATTCTCTGCCAGGGCCGGGGCTCCGCGGCCAATTCCGCTGTGTGCTACGCCCTGGGGATCACCGCCGTGGACCCGGCCACCAGCCAGTTGCTGTTCGAGCGCTTCATCTCCCGGGCCCGGGACGAACCACCGGACATCGACGTGGATTTCGAGCACCACCGGCGGGAAGAGGTCATCCAGTACATCTACCGCAAGTACGGCCGCCACCGGGCGGCGCTGGCCGCCACGGTAATCAGCTACCGGCCCCGAAGCGCCCTCCGGGATCTGGGCAGGGCACTGGGGCTGGCGCCCCATCAGCTCGACCAACTGGCCGGCAATCTGCAGTGGTGGGACGGCCGGCGGTTGGCCGGGGAACGGATACGGGACGCCGGCTTCGACCCGGACAATCCGGTGATCCACCGCCTGCTGGTACTGTGCCGGATCTTGATCGGCTTCCCCCGCCACCTGTCCCAGCATGTGGGCGGCTTCGTCATCTCCCGCGGGCCGCTGAGCGAGCTGGTGCCCACCGAAAACGCCGCCATGGACGGGCGCTCGGTGATCCAGTGGGACAAGGACGACCTGGAAGCCCTGGGTCTGCTCAAGGTGGATGTACTGGCCCTGGGCATGCTCAGCGCCATCCGTCGGGCGCTGGACCTGCTGGCCCGGCACCACAACCGGCGGCTGGAACTGGCCGACATCCCGCCGAAAGATCCGGCCGTCTATGCCATGCTGCAGCGGGGCGACTCGGTGGGGGTGTTCCAGGTGGAATCCCGCGCCCAGATGGCCATGCTGCCCCGACTGAAGCCCAGGAATTTCTACGACCTGGTCATCCAGGTGGCCATCGTTCGCCCCGGACCCATCCAGGGCGATATGGTCCACCCCTATCTGCGCCGCCGGGATGGGCTGGAGGCCACCGACTACCCCAGCGAGGATCTGAAACCCGTGCTGGAACGCACCCTGGGCGTGCCCATTTTCCAGGAACAGGTGATGAAACTGGCCCAGGTGGCCGCCGGTTTCAGCCCGGACGAGGCCGACCAACTGCGCCGTTCCATGGCCGCCTGGCGTCGCCGGGGCGGATTGGAGCACTTCGAGCAACGGCTGCACGACGGCATGCGCCGGCGCGGCTACAGCGCGGAATACGCCGAACGCATCTTCCGCCAGATCCGGGGCTTCGGCGAATACGGCTTCCCGGAATCCCATGCCGCCAGTTTCGCCCTGCTGGTCTACGCCTCGGCCTGGATCAAGCACCACCACCCGGAAGTCTTCTGCTGCGCCCTTCTGAACAGTCTGCCCATGGGCTTTTACGGCCCGGCACAACTGGTGCGCGACGCCCGGGAGCACGGCGTGCGCGTGCTCCCGGTGGATGTGACCCGCAGCCACTGGGATTGCATCCTGGAACCCGACGGCGAACGCCGCCCCGCCCTGCGGCTGGGCCTGCGCATGATCAAGGGGCTGCCCCGGCGGGCCGGGGAGCGCATCACCGCCGCCCGCGCCAACGCCCCCTTCGAGGACGTGCACCACCTGGCCCGCCAGGCGCGGCTGGACCAGCGCGCCCTCACCGCGCTCAGTCAGGCCGGCGCATTGAAACCCCTGGCCGGCCATCGCCGGCGGGCCTGGTGGCAGGTGCTGGGCGTGGACCAGGGCACACCGCTGCTGGCGCTGTCCGCCGATCACCCGCCCCCGCCACTGGCCCGGCCCGGCACCGGAGAGAACCTGGTGCAGGACTATGCCAGCCTGGGGTTGAGCCTGGAGGCCCATCCGCTGGAACTGCTGCGCGGCAGACTGCGCCGCTGGCGCTACCGCCCCGCCCGTGAGCTTCTGGACCAGCAGGCCGACGGCAGCATCGCCCGCATGGCCGGGCTGGTGATCAACCGGCAGCGGCCGGGCTCCGCCGCGGGCGTGACCTTCGTCACCGTGGAGGATGAAACCGGCCATGTGAACGTGGTGGTCTGGCGGGATACGGGCGAGGCCCAGCGGAAGGTGCTGCTGGGCGCCCGTCTGCTGGGGGTTGTGGGCCGCTGGGAACGACGCGGCCCGGTCTGCCACCTGGTGGCCGGGCGGCTGGTGGACCACAGCGAGCTGCTGGGGGAACTCCCCGTGCGATCACGGGATTTCCGGTAGCCCGGGCTCACCCACCCACGGTTCTACCCTTCAGACCGGGTCCTTCAGACCGGGTAGGCCCGGGGCTCCCCCTGGCCCCACAGCTCGGCGAAGGCATCCTGCTCCCCGGTGATCGGGTCCGGCATGTCCGCCACACTGCCGGTCAGACTCTCGAAATCGTACAGATCCGTATCGCCCAGATGGGACGGCCGCACGTTCTGGATGCTGCGCAGGATGATGTTGAGCCGCTTGGGATCATCCTGCTCCCACTGGCGGATCATCTGCTTGATCCGGGCGCGCTTGAGATTCTCCTGCGATCCGCACAGGTTGCAGGGAATGATCGGGAATTCCCGCAGCTCCGCGTACCGCTCCAGGTAACGCTCCGGCACATAGGCCAACGGCCGGATCACCACGTGGCGGCCGTCATTGCTCTTCAGTTTGGGCGGCATGGTGGCCAGCTTGCCGCCGTAGAACATGTTCAGGAACAGGGTCTCGATCAAGTCGTCGCGGTGATGACCCAGAGCGATCTTGGTGCACCGCATCTCCTCGGCCGCAGTGTACAGCGCGCCCCGGCGCAGTCGGGAACAGAGCGAGCACAGGGTCTTGCCCTCCGGCAGCACCCGTTTCACCACGCTGTAGGTGTCCTGTTCCAGGATCCGGTACGGCACGCCGACGGCATCCAGATACTCCGGCAGCACATGCTCCGGCCAGCCCGGCTGCTTCTGATCCAGGTTCACCGCGATCAGTTCGAAGCGCACCGGCGCCCGGGTCTGCAGCAGGCGCAGGATATCCAGCATGGCATAGGAATCCTTGCCGCCGGACAGACACACCATGATGCGGTCGCCCTCCTCGATCATGCGGTAGTCCCTGATCGCATTGGCGGTGAGGTAGGTAAGACGCTTTTCCAGATTCTTCAGGTTCATCACGACAGACCGGGCCGGTGCACGGGGCCCTTATAGCATTTCCGGCGGGGTCAGCCCAAAAACGGCTCAGCAGGCGGCGAAATCCAGACTGACCGTCTCCTCCCGTTCCACGGTGACGCTGCAGGCATTGTCGCGGAGCTCATCCGCGATGTTCCGGTCCACGTCGTCCGGGTCATCATCCAGTGCGTTGCAGGTATAGGAGGCAAGCCAGTCACCGGCAGGCAGCCGCGGGGACCGGAAACTCAGATCGCTCCGGGCCGCGAAGGAGGCCACAGGCTCATTGGCGGCACCCAGATTCCCCCGGATGTCCCTGGGGTCCGCATCGGGATTGAAGACGTACACCGCCACATCATCCGGCCGACCGCTGCTGCAGACATTGGGGATGGTGCCTTCCAGGAAGCCGCCCCGGCCATGGCGGACGGCGTAGCCCGCCGGTCGCATGCTGAAGAAATCCAGCCCGGTATCCGGCTCCTCGAACAGGAACGCGGAGGCGGCGTGCACCACCAGGGTGACCGTCTGACTCCGATTCCGGGTCAGGGTGAAACCGGTGGAGAAATCCTGGCGGCCGGTGGATCCCACATCGATCGGCAACTCGCCCCCGGTCAGGCCGTCATCCACAAAGGACAGGCCGGTGCTCACCCCGTCACCACGCAGACGCAGGCGGACGCGGTTGTACTGCTGGGCCCGCACTTCCACCCCGCTCAGCAGCACGCCGCCCCCCTCGTACAGCAGCACCGTCCGCTCCGGGATATCGAAGCTCTCGGTACGGTCCTCCCCCTGCAGCTCCACGCCGTGGATCCTGAGGCCGATTTCCCGGAAGCCCGCCTCCTCCGTGCCCTGGATGCGCAGGGTGAGCGTTGCCGTCCCGCCGGAACGGTCGTCATCATCATCGTCATCCCGGTCAATGAAGTACAACTGACAAGCCGTCAGGGAGACGATCAGGAACAGCAGGAACAGCGGACGGAACAACGACATGGACGACAATCCCTGGTCAGGCGTGGCCATGGGCGCAGATCAGCGCTTCCCAAGAGGGCATGATAGCCACGATCCGGTGACGCAGGGAACCCGGGAATCCTGACCCGGACCCGGGCGCCCGGGTCCGGGTTCATCAGGATCAGATTTCCTCTCGGAACTCCACATGCTCCGGCGTCACCCCGGCATCCTCGCTGACCGTGACATTCACAGTGGCCGGATGGAATTCCGGTTCCCCATCGACACTGGGATCCACCAGATTGCCTTCCTCATCCACCGCGCTGTCTCGGCCGGCCTGACAGGTAAAGGCCACCGTGTAGTCACCGGGTCCCACAAAGCCAATGGTAAAGGGGATAGGATCGCCGGCGTAGTCCAACGGGACGCCCGCGGTGGTGATGGGCCCACCATCCTCTGCGGACAGGTCCGCGGAAATCGGCAATGGTTCAGCCTCATGCCCGTGATACAGGTAAACGGCGCTTCCCCAGGGCAGCCCACCCGTATCCTCATTGAAACACTGGGGATGCTCGGTCAGGGAGCGCGCCACGTCGCCCTGGATGTGCGCCACCGTGACGTTGTCGATCAGTCGGAACGTGGGCCGCATCATGAACTGCCCAGCGCCCGTCATGTGGATCGCCTTGCGCAGATCCAGGTCGATGGTGAAACTCGCCTCACCACCTGCGGGCACGGTGAAACCGCGAACAAGCTTCAGACCCGTCTGCTCGGAACTGGGAACGCGAAGCGGATGTATGCCTGAGGGATAGGGGCCCGGGTTCTCATTGATCTCGATCGAGGCCTCCTCGGTACTGACACCGTCACCATTGAAATGGAGACGAATCCACTCGTATCGCCCGGCCGGCAGTTCGACATCCTGAAACAGCCAATGGGCATCGGCTCCCTGATAATCCAGCAGGTTGATATGCTCCGGTTCCTCGATTTCGTAGGTTACGGAGCGTCGGTCAGCGGGTTTCAGCTCCACCGCCCGGATCAGCAGGTTAACGGCGTCGGCATAGTCGGACGGCGCATCGGTGATGGCCAGGCTCAGGGTTCCGGTCTCACCGCCATTGCCATTGCTGTCATCGCTGCTCAGACACCCGGCCAGGCCCACACTGGCGAGCAGCACGAAACCGGCGAGGTGGACTGGTATTCTGCTCGTCATCATGTCTGTCTCCTTCATAAGTTGACTGGCGTACCGCGCGGGCATTGCACGGTGGCAACCGCCACTATAAGCGCCGATGGCGTTGCCAATACACCTGTTCGGAAATGGCGACAGCGGCGAGCGTGGACCTGTTACCGGAGAGCGTGCGCCAGGGATCGGACTGCCATCAGGCCGCCGCACACACCTGATTACGCCCCCCGCGCTTACCGGCATACAGCGCTTCGTCGGCGCGGCGGGTCAGGCCTTTCAGGTCGGTGTCCCCGGGGGAGAGTTCGGCGACCCCAATGGTGACGGTAACGCGGATCACCCCACCTTGCGTCGGGATCTCCGCAGCCTCCACACGGCTGCGCAGCCGATCCGAAAAGCGCAGCGCATCCGCCAACCCGGCATTCGGCAGCGTGAACACAAATTCCTCCCCGCCCAGGCGTCCCAGGATATCGGTCTCACGCGCCGTTTCCTGACACAGCCGGGCCAGGAACTGCAGGGTCTCATCGCCGGCACCGTGACCGTAAGTGTCATTCACCCGCTTGAAATGATCGATATCCAGAACGCACAGCGACAAGGGTGCCCCCGTCCGGCGGGCCCGGCGGATCTCCCGGTTGGCCAACCCTTCATACTGGCGCCGGTTGAGCAGCCCGGTGAGCGGATCAACGGTGGCCTGTTCCCGAAGCTGCTGTTCCAGCTCGCGACGCATGGCTACCTCGTGCGCCAGTTCCACGTTGCTTTCCTGCGCCTGCCGCAGCAGGGCGTGTTGTTGCCGTTGACTGGTCTGCAGCCGGTAAAGCACGACCAGGCCGGTGAGCATGGGTACCAGCATCACACCCACTGCGGATGCCAACTGGCCGCCATCCACACCATGCGCCAGGGGAAGAACCGTCGCCGTTCCAAGGATGCTGTAGGTGCCGACAACCACGGCATGGGGCAGGCGGATGGGAATGAACACGAACAGCGCAATCAACTTCACCATGCCCAGCGCGAACATCCAGGGCACCTCCTCCGCCGGCCGCTGGAAATAGAGAAAAAGGAAGCCGGTCCACGAGAGGATCATGAGCCCCGCGAGCCCGTGGCTGTCGGTGAGCAGGGCCGGCCTGCGCTCCAGCAGGAGAGCGAACCCGACAATCGCGCCCGCAACCAACGCCCGTTGCAGCAGCAGATAACCGAGTTCCACCGCGAAGCCCACGTGACGATAGTCCTCGAGCAGGAACAGCATCCACAGTGCCGCCCAGACGAGCAGCGCCAGGCGGACCTGAAAATACTGCAGCTCGAACTGCCCGGCACGGTAATCGCTTTCCACCTCCGGGTTGAGGAATTCCGCCATCCAGGGTCTCAGCGCATATCTGGCATTTTCCATCCGGCTCGGCTCACTGGCGGTCGCCCAATAGAGTAGTTACATGCATCAAAATGCATTTTCAATCACTGCCTGGTGTTTGCCCGGACGAATGCCTGCCCCAACAGTGGAGCAGAACACCCGGCCTCACATCCCCGCGGATACATCGTGAATGGATGATACGCGTGTAAACTAGTGCGTTTCCGGGGCGGACGACTGTCCCGCCGAATATCCCCGGCACTGCGCCGGAATCACGCCTTCAGCAACGGATACGCACCCCGACATGCAGCACTCACAGGGAATGCAGACTCAGGACGGCCGCAACCTGCCTGCGCGCCTCGCCTGCATCCTGGTAATCTTCACCGCCATCTTCTCCAGCAACGTCCCCACCCCGCTGTACGCTGTCTGGCAGGCCGAATGGGGGTTTTCCTCCACTGCACTCACCGCGGTGTTCTCGGTTTACGTGATCGGGGTGGTGCTCACCCTGCCCACCCTGGGCGCGCTGTCCGATCAGGTGGGCCGGCGTCAGGTGCTTGTGCCGGGGGTTCTGTTCATCGTGGTGGGGAGCCTGGTCTTCGCCTTCGCCGATAATCTGTACGATCTTGCCCTGGGCCGTTTCCTGACCGGGCTGGGCACCGGGGTCATCACCGGCACCGCCACGGCGGCACTGGTAGAGCTGGATCCGGACCGCAACTGGCCCCGGGCAGCCACCATCTCGGCGCTGATGCTCACCGCCGGGGCCACCATGGGGCCCACCCTCAGTTCCCTGGCGCTGCATCTGGACATGGCCCCGCTGCTGACCCCGTTTCTGATGACCTCCGCCCTGGGGGCCTTCGGCGCACTGACCCTGCTGGTGGTCAGGTGGCCGTCCCATCTCGGCCAACGCCGCCCCGGATTCCGGCTACGGAACTGGCGCCCCCAGGAGATGGCCGTGCCCAGAGAGATCATCGGAGCATTCGCCTTCGCCGCTGCCGCCTTCTGTCTGTCCTGGTCCGCGGGCAGCATCTATGCCGCCCTGGGGCCGCTGCTGGCCGCTGAACTGGTGGGCATCGGAGACCGGGCTCTGGCCGGCCTCTATGCCGCCGCGTTCCAGCTCGTGATCGGCATCAGCCAGTTTTCCTCGCGTCACCAGCCGCCACGGCGGCTGCTGCTGATCGCACCGCTGGTGTTGGCCCTGGGCATGCTGATCTGCGTGGCCGGCATACTGCTCACTTCCCCACTGGTTTTCGCCCTGGGCACGGCCACCACAGCCCTGGGCTGCGGAGCGACCAGCGTTGGCGCGCTGGGCACTATCAGCCTGATCGCCCCGGAGAACAAGCGCGGCGGTGTGATCTCCGCGTTCTATGTGGTGGCCTATTGCGCCTTGGCAACCGTCGTGCTTGCCGTGGGCGCATCCGGGGACGCTATCGGCTTGAAGCTGACCATGGTCGTCCTGGGCGGCGTCTGCCTGGTGGCAGCAGGCGGGCTGGTGCTACTGGGTGGCCTGCGCCGACTGGTGGGGATGCGCAGGGAACCGGCCTGAACGCACGGGATCGGTGATCCGCCCCAGGGGCGGGGCGGATCACCGGGGTCAGGCTTTCGGCACCGTCTGCGGCTCGATGAACTCGAACAGCCCCTCCAGGCCGCCCTCCCGGCCGTAGCCGGACTGTTTCATGCCCCCGAACGGCGCTTCCGGGGTGGGCCCGGTCCCGGTGTTGTAGCCCACATGGGCGAACTCCAGGCCGGCCAGCATGCGCTGCGCCCGGCCGTCATCGGCGGTGAACAGATAGGCCGCCAGGCCGAATTCCGTCCGGTTGGCCAGTTCCAGGGCCTGCTCCTCGCTGTCGAAATGCACCAGCGGCACCAGAGGACCGAAGGTCTCCTCCTTCCAGCAGGCCATCTCCGCGGTGGCACCCTGAAGCACCGTGGGCGGGAAGAAACCGCCCCAGTCATTCTCGATGGGATCGGGAACACCCCCCACAACCACGGTGGCGCCTTTCTCCAGGGCGTCCACCGCATGACGTCGCACCTTGTGATAGCCGTTGCGATCGATCAGCGGGCCGATATCGGTATCCGGGTCCATGCCGTCCCCCACCCTGAGACGCTCCACCCGCTCCCGCAGCCGGTCCGCAAAGGCATCCGCCACGGCGCTATGCACCAGGACACGGTTCGAGCACACGCAGGTCTGGCCGCCCCCACGGAACTTGTTGGCCATGAGTTGATCGGCGGCCGCATCCAGGTCGGCGTCATCGAAGACGATGAACGGCGCATTGCCGCCCAGTTCCAGGGTCAGCTTCTTCACCTGCTCGGCGGATTTACGGATGAGTTCCTTCCCCACTTCGGTGGAGCCCGTGAAACTGATCACGCGCACATCCGGATGTTCCATGAGCACATCGCCGATGGGTCCGGAAGCCCCCATCACCAGGTTCACCTTGCCCGGCGGCAGCTTCACCACGTCGTGCAGCAGGGAGAACAGCGCGATCATGGTCAGGGGCGTTTTCGACGAGGGCTTGATCACGCTGGGGCAGTCGGCGGCCAGGGCGGCCGAGAGCTTTTTCGCGATCATGCCGATGGGGAAGTTCCACGGTGTGATCAGTCCCACCACACCGGCCGGGCGATAGTGCACGGTCCACTCACAACCCCGGGGCTTTTCCTCCAGCCGGCGCGGTGCCAGCTCATGCACATGTTCCGCGCAATAGCTGAAGAAGCCGGCAGCGTAATCCACCTCACCCTGACCTTCCTTGAGCGGTTTGCCGTGCTCGTGGGTCAGGATGCGGCCGATCTCCTCCCGGTGGTCGGTGAGCGCCTTGGCGATGGCCGCAAGCCAGTCCCGGCGCTGGTCCAGGCTGGCGGGCCGTTTCAGGCTGGCCCGGGCGGCCTCCACCGCCTGCCGGGTCTCCGCCGCCCCCATGTTGGGGATCTCCGCCAGCAGCTGCCCGTTGGCCGGGTTGTACACGGGCAGGGTGTCACCGCCACCACCAAGCCATTCGCCGTTGATGTAACCACGTACCTGCCCTAGCAAGCTGGATTCGAGCATGCTGCCTCCCTCTGGATCTGTTCTCAGGACGCCGGCGGCACATAGCCGCGCGCCTTGTCCACCTGGTTGGGCAAATCCCTGCCCTGCTGCCAACACCGGAAATGATCGATGAACTGACGGATCAGTGTCTCCCGCCAACCCACCACATCCCCCGCCATATGGGCGGAAATCAGGACGTTGGGAAACCCCCACAGGGGATGGTCCGCCGGCAGGGGTTCCTCCTCGAACACATCCAGCCCGGCACCCGCCAGTTCCCCGGCCTCCAGCGCCCGGATCAGGGCATCCGTCTGCACGATGGGGCCGCGGCCGATGTTGATGAGCCGCGCCGACGTCTTCATGGCGCGGAACGCCCCGGCTCCGAACAAGCCGCGGGTGTCGTCCGTGAGCGGGGCGGCGATGACCACGAAATCGGCATCCGGGAGATGTTCCAGCAGGGAATCCGCGGGGTGCACCCGTTCGAAGTCCGGATCACTGTCCCGGGCCGAGCGCGCCACGCCGTCCACCCGCATGCCCACCGCACCCAGGAGTCGGGCGATCTGACGGCCAATGGAGCCCGCCCCCACCACCAGGGCCTGTTGACCCTCGATCCGTTCAGTATCGCGGTGCTGCCACCGGCACTGCTGCTGGTAGCGCAGGGAACCCGGGAAATCCTTGGCAAAGCTCAGCACCAGGCCGAGTACGAATTCGGCGATGGGCCGGTCGAATACGCCCCGGGCGTTGGTCACCGGAATAGCGCTGTCCCGGATCGGCGGGATCATCAGCGCATCCACGCCGGCGCTGGTGGCGTGAATCCAGCCGATGCGATGCTCCCGGGGCCATACGTCCTCCAGCAGCTCGGTGCGGAAATCCGTCACCAGCAGGATGTCAGCCTCCGGCAGGTGCCGCGACAGACTGCCCCGGTCATTGCACAGTTTCAGCTCCGCCTCGCCCTCCAGGGCCTCCAGCCCCGGCGGCCAGCCCTCGTCGGCAGCAGCGAGAACGGCGATGGCCGGTTTCGTGGACATGGCTTTACCTTCTCAAAGGTCAGTCTTCCTCAGGACGTTATACAGCACCCCGGCAAGCGTCAACCGAGCCACCTCCAGGCGCAGTCCACGGCCGCCCGATACGTCTTGACCCGGGGGATTTTCCGGGCCCATAGTCAACCGGAAGGCCAGCTACCTGAGGAGGACGTCTGCCATGGCCGTGAACCCGGTGGATATCGACGACATGGACCTGTCGGAAGTGGAGGACCTGCGGGACGCCACCTGGCACCCCTCGCTCCGCGCAATCCCGGTGGCAGGCATCCGCAAGATGGTCAATCTGGCGGCGAAGATGGATGATGTCATTCATCTCTCCATCGGCCAGCCCAACTTCCCGACACCGCGGCACATCGTCGAGGCCTATATCGAGGCGCTGGAAGCCGGGCAGACGGGTTACACCATGGACGCGGGCCTGCCCGAACTGGTGGACGCCCTGGCCGAGTACTACGGCAAGCGCTATGGTCGCCAGATCACCGGGGACAACATCCTGATCACCACCGGGGCCACCGAGGCCATGTATCTGGCCCTGACCGCCACGGCAGCTCCCGGGCGCCAGTTCCTGGTCACGGATCCGTCCTTTCTGCTGTACGCGCCGCTGATCCGCATGAACGGCGGCGAGGTGAAGCTGATCCCCACACGGCCCGAGAACGGCCACCAGCTTGACCCCCAGGAACTGATCGACGCCATGGGCATGCGCACCTACGGCGTCGTGCTGAACTCGCCCAGCAACCCCACGGGGACGGTCTACCCCAGGGAAACCATCGAAACCATTCTGGAGGAGTGCGCCTACCGGGACATTTACGTGTTCAGCGACGAGGTCTACGACCACCTGATCCTGGACGATATGGAATACCCCAGCGTGCTGCGCCACGCGCTGGACCTGGACAACATCATGGTGGTGAGCAGCTTCTCCAAGACCTACAGCATGGCCGGGCTGCGCATCGGCTGGGTGATCGCCAGCCAGGCCGCCATCAAGAAGCTGCGCCGCTACCACATGTTCACCACCACCGTGGCGAACACCCCGGCCCAGTGGGCGGGCATCGCCGCACTCAAGGGGCCGCAGGACTGCGTCCGGGATATGGTGAAGGAGTACGCGGCGCGGCGGGACCGGGTGGTCCACCTGGTGAGCGAGACGCCGCACCTGACCGGCTACTGGCCCCAGGGCGCCTTCTACATCTTCCCGTCACTGCCGCATAACGTGAATGCCAACACGGTCTGCCTGCGCATGCTCCGGGAAACCGGGGTCTGCACGGTCCCCGGCGATGCCTTCGGCGAGAGTTGTCCCAACTCGCTCCGCATCAGTTACTCCACCTCCATGGAATCCATCGAGGCGGCGTTCGAACGCATCATCCCCTGGCTGGATCGGCAGAAGTTCTGAACCCGCCGAACGCTGTCGGGGGGGGGGGCGCGCGCCCCGCCCCCCCCCCC
>JAFIFU010000014.1 GCA_020831885.1 Ectothiorhodospiraceae bacterium | reverse complement strand
GGCAACCGGACACGCTGCAAAGCCCCGTAGGGCGGGCCATTCGCGCACGCTGAGCACCATGGGAATAGAGTCAGTGTTTCCTTAATCGCTCAGACGCCGGACTGGTAGCTGACCAGAACGACGTCCGCGGCCTGATGGCGTAGGGGAATCAGTGCCTGATACGCGGGGGACTCATACCAGCCATCCACCGCCGCCAGATCCGGAAACCGGATGACCACCGTGTCCGTGTAAGCATGGGAGCCACTGAGCACGGCCGCCCGTTCCCCCCGGAACACCAGCTCCGCGTCCCAGGGCTCCAGGGTCTCCGGTACCCGTTCGCGATAGGCGGCCCATTTGTCCGGGTCTTTCACCGAGATATGGCCAATGACATAGGCCGGCATGGCTTTACCTCCCGGGGAAATCGGTCATGGCGTGAACACGCCAACATATTTCCCGCCGACTATGCACCCGCCGGCCAGCCTGTGTCGATACCGGCCCTGTATGCCGGTTCGGAATCATCACGTGGCTGCATGCCTGCCGCGACGTACGGCAGCGGTCTTGCCGGCCACTCTGCGGCGCACCGCCCCGGCTGGCCGTTCCGGACGACGTTGCAAGGGGCGATCCTCTCCCATCCCGCGCAGCCCGAGCCGGCGGCCGCAGACCCAGACCCCGCGCAGTTGCACCACCAGTTCCGGCGGGATGTCCGCCGGGAGCTCCACGGTGGAATGCCGGTCTTGAATCCTGATGGCACCGATAGCGCGACTGTCCATGCCGGTCTCGTTGGCGATGGCGCCCACCAGGTTTCCGGGTTTGACGCCGTGCTCATGCCCCACATCCACGAGAAAACGGGTCATGGGGATCTCCGGGCGCCGCTTCGGTGACGGAGGAACGCCGGAACCGATGGGGGACTGCCGCCGCGGGCCAGCGGCCGGCGTTGCCGCCCGGGCGGTTTCCGGTAACTGCGGTTTTTCCTCCAGCAGGAACGGCGCGTCACCATGGAGCATGTTGGCCAGAGCAGCGGCCAGCGCCAGGGGTTCCGCGGCATGCTGGCGGGCATAGGCTTCAACCAGGGCCCGATAATCCGTCAGGTCCGTCGTGGCAAGCACCTCGCCGATGCGTCTGCCGAATCGCGCGATGCGCTGCGCGTTCACATCGCCGGCACTGGGCATGTCCATGGGCTCGATCGCCTGGCGGGTGCTCCGCTCGATAGCCTGGAGCATGCGCTGCTCCCGCGGCGCGACGAAGAGGATGGCCTCACCGCTGCGCCCCGCCCGGCCGGTCCGGCCAATGCGGTGCACATAGGTTTCGGCATCCCGGGGGATGTCGTAATTTATCACGTGACTGATGCGCTTCACATCCAGTCCCCGGGCGGCGACGTCGGTGGCAACCACCACATCCAACTCCCCGGCCTTCAGCCGTTCCACGGTCCGCTCGCGTAGTTTCTGTGGCATATCGCCGTTCAGCGGCTCACAGGCATGGCCTCGGGCCGTGAGCTTCTCCGCCAACTCCACAGTGCCGGTTTTCGTACCTGTGAAGACGAGCGCGGCATCGATGGGTTCCGCCTCCAGCACCCGGCACAGGGCGTCCAGCTTATGCAAACCGGTGGTGCGCCAGTAACGCTGACGAATAGTCCGAACGGTGGCGGTGGTGGTGGCGATCCGCACCTCCTGCGGATCACGCAGGTGCTGTCGCGCCACACGCCGGATGGGGTCCGGCATGGTGGCCGAAAACAGTGCCACCTGCCGCGCGGCGGGCGTGTGCTTCAGAATCCACTCCACGTCGTCGATAAAGCCCATGCGCAGCATGTCGTCGGCCTCATCCAGTACCAGGCTGCTCAGGCCATCCAGCCGCAGCGTGCCGCGCCGCATGTGATCGATGACGCGACCGGGTGTGCCCACGACGATGTGGGCACCCCTGCGCAGTTCCCGGAGCTGCGGACCATAGGCCTGTCCGCCATACAGGGTCAGCACGCGGACGGCAGGAAGATGTCTGGCGTAACTCTGGAACGCCTCCGCCACCTGGATGGCCAGCTCCCGCGTAGGCGTGAGAACAAGCACCCCTGGCCCGGGCCCGTCCGGCGCCAGCCGGCATAGCAGCGGCAGGGCAAAAGCGGCCGTCTTTCCCGTACCGGTCTGCGCCTGCCCTATCAGATCCATGCCGGCAAGGAGAGGCGGGATGCTCTGCACCTGGATGGCGGTGGGCGTTCTGTAACCGGCATCTGCAAGCGCCTGGAGAATGGGCTCGGGGAGGCCGAGTGACCGGAAGTCGGGACATGGATCTGTATTCACTGAACGAAGAACCTGCGTATGAGAAATGAAGGGGCTACCGCCAGCTCATCGGGTGATGTGCGGCGAAAGTCGGGAAACAACTGCGGGGGCTATGTCGATAACCTGGCCTTTCGCAGGTCGATTCTGAAACACCGGGCAAGCGTGCCTGGCGGGGGCATTCTCCCACGAATCCCGTACCATCACCAGCTTTACAGGGGTGGGAGAAAAGCCCCTCATGGGGGCCGGGGGAACCTCCGCCGTTTCCCCCGGGATGGGTTCTCAGAACAGCAGCACCAACTGGTGGTACAGCGGAATGCCGATGATGACGTTGAACGGGAACGTAATGCCCAGTGACGCCAGCATCGCCAGGCCGATGTTGGCATCGGGTATCGCATTCCGGATGGCCGCCGGGGCGGCGATGTAGGATGCACTGGCCGTCAATACCATCAGCACCAGAACCGACCCGTCCGGAAGGCCCAGGATGCGGCCGGTAATCAGCCCCACCAGGGCCAGAACAGGCGGCGCTGCCACAGCGAACACCAGCATGCGCCAATGCCGCCACGGCAGCGGGCGCAGGGTCTCCGCCGCGGTCAGCCCCATTTCCAGGAGGAAAAGGGCAAGCACGGCCTTGAAGGCCCCGGAAAACAGATCCGTGACCGGCGCCCCGTCCATGGGGCCGTACATGGCGCCGATCACCACCCCGCCAGCCAGCAGAATCACGCCGCGGTTGGTCAGTGTTTCATGCCACAGGCCTTGCAGGCTGGTCCCGGCCTGCTGGTCACCACGCATGCGCCGGAACAGCAGTATCCCTATCATGATGGCCGGCAGTTCCATCATGACCAGATACAGCGTGACTTCCGCCCCGGTCACCAGGCCCCGCCCCTCCACGTAGGCCAGGGCCACGGCGAAGGTCCCCGCGCTGACCGAACCGTAATGCGCGGCAATGCTGGCGCTGTCGGCGCGCGACAGGCCCACAAGACGCCGCAGTACCGGCACCAGCCCCAGCGCGATCAGGCCACCCACCAGGGCGACCACCAGCAGCTCCACACCGAGTGTCCACTGTAGGTTGCCGTTCAGCGCCATGCCGCCCTTCAGGCCGATGGTCAGCATGAGCAGCAGGCTCAGGGTGTCGTAAGCCGCCTTGGGAATCGTCAGGTCCGACCTGACCAGCCCGGCCAGCAGGCCGAGCAGAAAGAACATCACGACAATATCGGGCATCCGGATCTCCATACATCCAAGGCAGGAAGCTGAATCAACCCCATGACCGTCTGCGGAGCCATTCCTGCACGCGGCGAAGCCAGAGCATCATGGGAATAACGCACACTTCCCCGAGGCCGCGGGGATTGTGCGCAAGACTGCCTATTGATCCAAATTGAAATTTTGAAACAATGACATTGGTTATTATCTATACCCAACCTTCGAGCACGTCACGATGCAGCTTCGACAGATCACGTTTCGCCTGCTCCAGGTCTATGCCGCCGTCGTCCAGACCGGAACGGTGAGTCAGGCGGCCAGGCAACTGCACCTGACCCAACCCACGGTGTCCCAACAACTCCGCCGTCTGCAGGACATCGTGGGTGAACCCTTGCTGGATACGCGACACGGGCGCATCCGGACCACCGAAGCGGGCAACGAACTTTACCGGGTCAGCCAGGATGTCCTGGGGCGTTTCAACGATTACCGGGACTACCTGACAGCCCTGCGCGGTGGACAAAGCGGGCGCTTCAGCATCGGCCTGGTGAATACCGCACAGTACGTGCTCCCCCGGGTTCTGGGACCGTTCAGCCGCTGGCACCCACAGGTAAAAATCGAGGTCAACATCGGCAACCGGCGGCAGATGCTGGCCCGCTTCGAACGTCAGGACGACGACGTCTATGTCTTCAGTCATCCGCCATCGCTGGAGCATGCCCTGGCCGCCCGTTTCATGCGCAATCCGCTGGTGCTGGTGGCGCCGGCGGGCCACCCGGCAAGCACCGCGTCCAGCGTGGACATGGCCACACTGCTCGGCGAACGCTTCCTGCTTCGGGAGTCCGGTTCCGCCACCCGCATGCTGTTCGAGAGCTGGCTGCAGGAGCGGGGCCTGATCCTGGGGCCCACCATGCAGATGGCCAGCAACGAAGCCATCCGCGTGGGGGTGGCTTCCGGCATGGGGCTGGCGGTGCTCTCGGAGCATGTGCTCCCCCCCGGCCATCCCGGACTGGTCAAGCTACCGGTGGAGGGGTTGCCCATCACCAGTCACTGGCAGTTCATCATCTGGCGTAACCGGCGCCTGCCCCATGCCGCATGGAGTTTTCTGCGCTTCGCCCACCAGCATCTGGAGGATTGCATCGAACCGCAATGGCTCAGCAACGAGACGCACCGGCTACTGGACGCACTGGAGGCCCCATGAACGGCCCTGCCAACATCATACCGAGGGACAGACAATGAGCGATGACATCTATTTCTACGAACCGGCCAGAGGACACGGCCTGCCCCATGATCCGTTCAATGCACTGGTGGCGCCCCGCCCCATCGGTTGGATCTCGTCCCACGACGGCAGCGGGAACCTCAACCTGGCCCCGTACAGTTTTTTCAATGCCTTCAATTACCACCCGCCGATCATCGGTTTCTCCAGCATCGGCTACAAGGACACTGTGAGAAACAGCGTGGAAACCGGCGAATTCGGCTGGAATCTGGTCACCCGCCCACTGGCGGAGGCCATGAACGCCAGTTGCGCCACGGTTGATCCGGAGGTGGATGAATTCCAGCTCGCTGGGGTGACCCCGCTGGCGTCGCGGCTCATCGGCGCCCCACGGGTCGCGGAAAGTCCTGTCTCCTTCGAGTGCCGCCTGACCCAGCACTTCCGCCTGACAGATACGCGGGGGAAGGAGACCGACACCTGGATGGTCTTCGGGGAGGTCGTGGGTGTACACATCCGCAAGGATCTGCTCAGGAACGGCATCTATGACACCGCCGCCGCAGAGCCCGTGGTCCGTGCCGGCGGGCCGGCGGGCTATTTCGGCATCGACGCCGCCCAGCGGTTTGAGATGTACCGGCCGACATAGCGCTGCCCCTGGCGCGGGAGGCTGGCATCACCGGAACACACGGTCATGACTTCTTCGCTTGCGGAAGCGGCACCATGAAGGGCTCCCCGGGGGCTGTGCAGCCCGAAGCACAGCACCGGCCGGGCTGACGGTTGCGGGTGATGGGGCGATCCTCGTCACCGGCCACCCCTCGATCCAGCAGCCGTTCCACCAGGTCCACCTTGTTGCCCAGCGGGTAGTTCCGCCAGATCTCCTGTTTCATCGCGGCCGGCGACCCCCCGCCGTGGAGACTGATCACGGAGTACCATCCACCCTGATAGGAAGCGGTCAGGTCTTCCATGAAGCGGGCCACTTCAATACGTTTTTCGTAGGGGATGTCGGGATGAGCCCGCAGCACCTCGGACAGGCTGGCCGCCGTTGCCGGGTTGTGATCCTCGTCCGGTCCGGGCAGGGCGACGATCAGCCCGCCGGACACCTCATGGGCCAGCCGGTGCATGTCATAGATTTGCGTGGCCAGCAGCAGCTTGCCGATGTTGGAGAAGACCGGATCCGGCATGAAGCCCCCGCTGTGTGCGTCCTGCGTGCCGTACACGCTGGCCGCGACGCCGCAGGCGAAGAAGCCTTCCGTGATCTTGATCAGTTCCACCATCGGCTCGCGCAGGTTGGACTTGGCCCCGGGATCGAAGCCGTTGGCCTCACACATCAGCGCACCCGCACCGATCAGCAGATCGCCAAAGCCGGCACGGGCCCCGATGCAGCTATGCCGGTGATGGGTCGCGTAGTTGTAGGTAAGCTGTCCCGAGTGTTCCCATTCGCCGGCATAGAACACCCGCTCCCAGGGAACGAACACCTGGTCGAACAGGACAACCGCCGTGGACTGCCCGTAGCGCCGTGAGAACAGCGGCTCTCCATGCTCGGTCTTCTCCCCGGGGCGCCCGGCGGGTCGGGCGACAATGGTGATGCCCTCCGCGTCCACCGGAACGGCGCAGCAGACCGCGAAATCCGCATCTTCCTTTGCCATGTTCCGGCACGGCATGACCAGGAATTCGTGCATGTAGGGGCCGCCGGTGACGATGGCCTTGGTGCCGGATATGACAATCCCCCGTCCATCGCGTTTGACCACGTGGACATAGGTATCCGCATTGGCCTGCCGGTGGGGCCGTCGGGACCGGTCGCCCTTGGCATCGGTCATGGCAATGCCCAGCGCGAGATCCTGTTCCTGGACATGATTCAGATACTCGAGAAAACGCCCACGGTGCTCGGTGGAACCCCGTGCGTCGTCGATGGCGGCACAGACCTGATGGATGGCGTTGAGGGCATCATGGGCGAGATACCGTTGCGCGCAGCCCGTTTCCTGACATAACAACCGCACCGCTTCCAGCTTGTTCAACAGATCGCCGCCGGCTTCGTTGATATGAAGCATCCGGTTGACAGTCCGGCCGGTAAGCGCCTGATGGGCGGTCATCAGCGGTGCCTTCTCCCCATCAAGGGCGAAATCGTAAGTCACCGCCAGAGCATTGATTCCGGGACGGAACTCCGTTGCGTCGGCGACGGATTCCACCTGACGCCCATCCACGTAAACGCGGGGCTTGTAGCGACGCAGAGAGTCACGATAGGCGTCCCCGTTCATGAGTTTGCGGCTTGCGGCTGATTCCGGATGACTGGCCATGATCTCCTCCAAGGAAAAACGTTGTCTTGATTCTGAACACTGTGTAGTTCTTTTCGGGACGTTAGGGAAGCGCTTCCCTAGCCGGCCCGCCGCAGGGTGAGATTGATCCGATACCGGCCGAGGCGGGGATGGCACGCGGCCTTCAACGGCGCGACGCCGTGAAACCGCAACCGGGACGCCCCACCCCAGATCACCACATCCCCATGGAGCAGGCGGACGCGTTGCGGCCGCTCGTTGCGGCGCAGCCCCCCGAACAGAAACACGGCCGGCACCCCCAGCGAAACCGACACAATGGGGTGGCTCATATCCCGCTCGTCCCGGTCCTGATGCAAACCCATCCGGGCTCCGGGTGCGTACCGGTTGATCAGACAGGAATCAGGGCGGAAAGACGGGTAGCCGGCTTCGGCCGCCGCGTCCGCTGCCAACTGCGCGAAGGCCTCGGGCATGGGGGGCCACGGACGCCCACTCGCCGGGTCGCTCCCCTGATAGCGGTAACCCCGGCGATCCGTGACCCAGCCCAGCGTTCCGCAACTGGCCGTGGCCACCGACATGGGCCGTCCCCCGGGGGTCGACATCCGCCGCAGCGGCACCGCCTGCAGAACCTGATCCAGCGCAGCCAGCAGCGTCCCATCCCGTTCAGCAGCGTATTCCCGGAGCAACACCGCCCCGGGTCCCAGCACCTGCCGTTCCGGCTCCAGCGGATCCCGCCCGACGAATAGATCCAGATTCACCGGCTGCCGGTCTTTATCGGTGGGCATCAACTCGCTCCTGCCCGCATGTGACGAGCACTGTGGCACACTAGGAAACTGTGACACATCGGGAAGGGTTGAAGCATTCCCGCCATTGGAGGCCGCAGCGGCTATACGATGCTGTGGTCACTTGGTATCACCCGCGGTAAGGTTTTTACCCGTTGCCTTCGATCGCCACAGTCGCCGGGCATTCTCCATGAAAGTCGAACGCCGAGCGCTGCTGCTCTCCGCAATCATGTCCCTGATCGTCGGCTCGGCGGGGATCAGTTTCGCCCTGCTGACCGAATCCCGGGCCATCCTGCTGGACGGGTTATTCAACCTTACCTATTTCATCGTCGCACTGGCCACGGTCCGCGTGGCACGCCTGTCCATGCGGCCGGACACAGAAGAGTTCCCCTTCGGCTACGCCTATTTCGAATCTCTGATCAACGCCGGCAAGGGACTGCTGATCCTGGGTGTCTCCGCCGTGGCCCTGGTGGACTCCGTGATCGCCCTCGCAACGGGAGGACGGGAGATCCTTGCGGGACTCGCGATTGCCTATGCCTTCTTCGCAACCATCGCCTGCACCGCCACCGCCCTGAGACTCCGGCGCGCCTACCGGGAACACCCCACTCCGCTGATCCAGGCTGACGTGGAGAACTGGCTGATCAACAGTCTGGTTTCCGGTTCCGTGCTGCTGGCCTTCTGCCTGATTCCACTGGCACGACTGGTGGGCTGGGACGCGATCACGCCCTACGTGGACCCGTTGCTGGTCACCCTGGTGGTGGTGATCTGCCTGGGGATGCCGGTGCGCCTGGCCTGGCGGGCGGTCATGGAATTACTGGACCGCGCCCCACCGGCACAGGTCACGCAACCGGTCAGGGAGGCCATTGACCGAAGTCTGGCATCGCTGCCGCTGAAAAGGGTTTACGTCCGCATGGTGCGCCCGGGTCGCACCCTGTTCGTCACCGTACACCTGGTTCTACCCGCCGATTTTCCAGTGCAGACACTGACGACGCTGGACACCATCCGCGCACGGCTGGACAGCGCCGTACGGCAGGTGCACCCGCGGGTGGTGACCGACGTCCTGTTCACTGCCGAGGAGCGCTGGGCGGCACCCACCAACGGCGCCTTGGAGAAGCACTGATCTAGTCCCATGGCGCTCTGGCTTAGCAGCGTGTTCGGGGGCAAGGCGCGGCTCGCAGGCAATGGCGCGCCCTTGGCAAGAGCCGCAACACCGCCCCCGGGCACCTTGTTAAGCCCCGCAGGGCGGGCCCATAGCGCACGCTGAGCGCCATGGGACTAGATCAGTGCTTTCCTAGAGTCATTTGGGCCCGAAAAGCAGCCAGGCGATCAGACCAAACAGGGGTAACAGCAGCAGTACCACGATCCAGATGGCCTTGGCCAACGGCGACGCCGAACTCTGCGCGGTGCGGATGATCGCCCAGATAACTATGACGAGCCAGATGACTCCGAATATGCCGCTCACTTCGATTCCCATCCGCATGCCTCCGCATTTCCGCTGTATCCCGCTCATTCGGCAAACACTTCGCCGGACCACGGTCCATGCACGGTAACACAGCGGTCGGGGTAACCAGGCGTCACGCGCCGGTGCCCACGACACGCTCCACGCCAATCACCCCCAATAGCACCAGCGCCGGCACCACGGCAGTCACAACCGCAACCACCGCCAGGAACAGGGGCCAGGAAAGCAGACGCCAGGCACCGTAGACCAGTGAAATCCCGCCCCCTCCGCCCAGAACCGTGTTGCCCGGCATGTTGAGCAACCCCCCGAGGATGATCACCGGCAACAACCGCCGCTCCGAGGCGCTGTTCAGCATGGCGACCAGACGGGGCGGAAGATGTGGTAACCGGAGAATGGCCCCCCGGGCGCGTATGTACCGCCCGACCAGATAGGCAAGATTCAGCCCCACCAGCGTGGCGAGATAGGCCACCGCTATGCCCGGCCTGCCGAAGGCCAGCATCAACAGCAGCCCGATCTCAATGGACGGCACAAAGGGTATGGCCAGCAGAACAGCATAGAGCAGGCCCAGACCCAGCAGCAGCCAGAGGCTGCCGGTTGCCGCCGCAAACCATGCCGGCTGCAGGGCCAGGGCGGCCAGCAGGAGCAGCATCAGCAGCACACACCAGCCACCCTGACCCATGCACCAGCGGCGGCGGGCGGACTTTCCGGCCAGGGTAAATCCGGGCCACCATGAGGCATTCATCCGTTCCTCCGGCAGGATCATGATCTCACCCTCCGCAACCGGATCAGCCGATGGCGGCCAGGAAAGATCCTGTCGCCCCGGATCCGTCCGGAGCGACAGGCCGCGTCAGTTGCGTGGATCATCGTCCGGGTTGATGTACTCGATACCCCAGGGACCGGTGCCGTGGAGCTGGATCACCGTATCCACCTCGGTGTACCCGAACATGGGTTCACCCGGAGCCATGATCGCCACGCCACCGGCCGGGAGAGCTGTTGTCGCCCCCTGGTCGAAGACCTCGCCGTGGGCGAAATGCAGCTCGCCGGATATCACGGTCACCCGCTCATAGGCGGGGTGAACATGGGGCTTGATCCGGTACCCGGCGGGGAGATCAAGACGGAAGGTGAACGGTTCCTCCCGGCTCAGATCCCCCTCGATGATGGCGATCCGTGCCGGTGCCTCCATGGAGGCGATATCGCCCCACTGCAGCTCATCGGCCGTCATCAGCAGGTGTCCGTGGCCGCGATACGGCTCCCCGCTGGCCGTGCCCAGGGACATGACCGCCGCCAGGGCGGCGGCACCCAGACCCAGACCAATCGTTTTCATAACCGATCCTCCCCGGTTCATTTCATTCTCCGCCGCCCGGCGATCCACATCGTGGGCTGCCCGTGTCATCGCCATGTTTCTCTCCTCCGTTATTGACCCGCCACGGGATGCAGCGGGTTGCACGAGGACGCGACAGCAGGGGAAATTGTTCCCAGGGAAGCGCGGATCGATTCCCACGGTGCTGTGCGGAGCGCCTCCCCAGGGGTGCGCAATACTGCACGGGTGGCGCAACCGCCCAACATGAACCATGGTTTGAACAGATGCAGCGATACCCCGAGCGCCCGCCGCCGTGTCAAAGGAGCAGAAGCGACATCCGTCCGGTATCCGGGCTAAACAGGCCCGCAAGCGCAGGTTCGAGGCCGAGGTGGAACGTCTCATGGACCGCCTTTACGGCACGGCGCTGCGGCTGTGCCGCGACCCGGACGACGCCGAAGACCTGGTGGCCGAAACCATCGGCAAAGCCTGGTCCCGGCTGGATACCCTGCGGGATCCCGATAGCCTGCCCGGCTGGCTGTTCCGCATTCTGAACGCCACGTTCATCAGTGAGTGGCGCCGCCGCCAAACCCGGCAACAGGGGCAGCAGGCCCTCGAGCACTCCGTCGCAGAGGGACCGGAGAGTCCGGACTTCTCCCTGTTCGAGAAACTCCATCAACCGTTTTTGTTGTGGTGGTCGAACCCCGAGGAGCGCTTCCTGAACGCGCTCCTGCAGGAGGACATACAACAGGCGCTGGATGCGCTGCCGGATGCTTACCGCATCGTGGTGGTTCTGGTGGAAATCCAGGGCTATACGTATCAGGAAGTGGCGGACTTGCTTGAGGCACCGCTGGGCACCATCCGATCCCGCCTGAGCCGCGGGCGATCCATGCTGCAGCGAACGCTCTGGCGACAGGCCCGGGAGGCCGGGCTTACGCCGGCCCAACCGACCCGGGATACCAGGAGGAGGAGTCCCCGTGACGGATCATGAGCTGACCTGCGAGGAAGTGATCGAACAGCTCCTGACCTTCCTGGACGGGGAGATCGGCCAGAACGAGGCGGCCGCCATTGAACGGCATCTGGAACGCTGTCGGGACTGCTTCACCCGAGCGGAATTCGAACGGCGGCTGCGGGAAAAGACGGCCCATGCCGCCACCTCATCCGCTCCCGAACGGCTGCGACGCCGGATCCGGAAACTGATCGACTCGTATTGACCCGCAATGGAACAGGGAGCCCGGCCATGGTGGCAATCCTCGGATACTCCCGGGAACAGATCACCGAGGCGGTGCAGGATATGTACACCGCGGTGGCACACACACCCGACGCCCGTTTCCACTTTCCGGTAGGCGCCCCCGCCTGCACGCTTCTGGGCTACGCCCCGGAGGACATCCAGCGCCTGCCCGATCCCGTGGTGGCCTCCTTCGCCGGTGTGGGCTGCCCCCACAATTGCGGGATGATCCGCCCCGGGGACCGGGTGCTGGACCTGGGGGCCGGTGCCGGCGTGGACGCCATCCTGGCCAGTCACCGCGTGGGGCCTGAGGGGTGCGTACTGGCACTGGATCTCACCGCGGCCATGACCCGCAAACTCAAGGATCACGTGGACCAGGCCGGCTGCGATGTGAGCATCATCCAGGGCTCCGCGGAGAGGCTGCCGCTGGCATCGGAGTCCGTGGACTGTATCACCAGCAACGGCGTGCTGAACCTGGTTCCCGACAAGCGCCGGGCCGTAACGGAGTTGTTCCGTGTTCTGCGCCCCGGAGGACGCGTCCAGCTCGCGGACGTGGTGATCCACCGTCCCGTGACCGTGGACTGCCACACCGATCCCCGGTTATGGGTGGAATGCGTCGTCGGCGCCACCGTGGACGAGGATCTCCTGGAACTGTTCCGGGCATCCGGCTTCGAGGATGTGGACGTGGTCAACAGGCATGACTACTTCAATCACAGCCCCAGCACACAGACCCGGGACGTCGCCAGGGGATTCGGCGCCTACTCCCTGGAACTCCGGGCCCGTCGCGGCGGGGAGGCCCCCGGCCGCCTGCGGCAATGGTGGACGCTCTGGGGGCCACAGCGGTGGCCGGACCGCGTCCGGCGACGCGGGCTGGCCGGAATGCTGAGCCTGGTGGCCGCGCTGCTGGTCTGCTACGGGACGCTGGCCGCCCTGGGTCTGCTGACCATGCTGGGCATGGGTGTTTCCCTCAATGAAACCGCCTGGGCGGGTGCCATCGCTTTGTTCGCCCTGCTGGCTGTCATCGCCGTGGCCGCCGGCTTCCGCCGCCACGGATCACCCTGGCCGGGTGTCCTGGCCGCCGCCGGCGGTGCCGCAGTGCTGTACGCCCTGTTCGTGAACTACAGCCTCCTGGTGTAACTCCCCGGCTTGGCGGTTGTGGCCGTGGCATTATTCGGGGATTCCCGGCGCGGGCGCCGCGAACAGCGGCGGATTCTCGGCCTGCACCCGCCCTGATACCCATACGGCCGGTTCCGGGGGTGGGCGCAGTGAATCAGCCCGGTTGAGATGAATTATGATGCAATATATGCTCTATAATCAGTGCAAACAGGCTTTATTGTTCAGAATTCTGGAGGAGCCCACGCATGTCACTGGCCAGCTTCGAGCAACAGATCCGCACCATCACGGACCGCATCGCCGGCAGACCCCTGGACGGTGCCCTGGAACAGCTCCTGAACGAGGAGTTTCCGGCGGACGGCGACGTGTTCCAGCAGATCAACCAGGCCTGCCACCAGGCCATTCAGGAAGGCTGGATGTGTCAGCACGAACGCGGCGGCATCCGTTTCGGGCGGGTGATCAAACCCAACGAGGCCCTGGGCGGCTTCAGCGTGGATGTGGTCCATATGCAGAATATTGCCGGCCCGCACCATCGCCATCCCAACGGGGAGATCGACATGATCATGCCGATCACCCCATCCGCAAAGTTCGACGGCCGCGGCCAGGGGTGGCTCGTGTACCCGCCGGACAGCGCACATCCGCCCACCGTCACCGACGGGGAAGCGCTGGTCCTGTACCTGCTGCCTGATGGCGCCATCGAGTTCACCAGGCCCTGAGCAGGCGGAGCCCGGGACGTTCACGGGCTTTCATGAGAAACCGATAACAAGCGTTCTGCATCAATAGGGCCCGGCAACCGGCACCGGAAGGTGCCGGCCACCCCGACAACAGCAGAGAACCGCACCCTTGCGGAGGAGACCAGACACATGTCCACGGCAGCACGCCCGGTACCGCACCCTGACGGCACCCTTGACATACCCCGGGATTACAACGCCGCAAGTGATTTCATCGACCAGCACCTGACCGGCGACCGCCGGGACCATCTGGCCGTCATCGACGACCATGGCCGCTACACCTACCGGGAACTGGCCGAGCGCATGAACCGGGCCGGTAACGCCCTGCGCCAACTGGGGCTGCGACAGGAAAGCCGCGTTGTCATGATCATGCTGGACTCGGTGGACTTCCCGGCCGTGTTCTGGGGTGCCATCAAGGCGGGCATTGTCCCCATCCCGGTGAACACGCTGCTGACAGCGGACACCTACCGGCACATCCTGAACGACAGCCGGGCCGAGGCCGTGATTGTCAGCGCCCCCCTGTACGAATCCGTTGCCCCGGCACTCAGCGGACAAGCACATCTCCGACACGTCATCGTGGCCGGCGGCGGCAGCACCGGTGATCCGGAACTGGCGGACCTGCTGGCGGCGGCGTCCACCGATCTGGAACCGGCCCGCACCACGCGGGACGATTGCGCCTTCTGGCTGTATTCCTCGGGCTCCACCGGCGCCCCCAAGGGCACCCGGCACCTTCATCGCAACCTGCGTGCCACCGCCGAGCTCTATGCCAAGCCGGTACTCGGCATCCGGTCGGACGACATTATTTTCTCCGCGGCCAAGCTGTTTTTCGCCTACGGCCTGGGGAACGGGATGAGCTTTCCGTTCTCCGTCGGCGCCACCGCGGTCTACATGGCCGAACGTCCGACACCGGATGCGGTACTGCGGGTGATGCGTGAGCACCAGCCCACCATCTATTGCGGGGTGCCCACCTTGTACGCGGCCATCCTGGCGGACCGCAAGGCGAACCGGGACAATGCCTCCCAGGCGCTGCGGATCTGCATCTCCGCCGGCGAGGCGCTGCCGGAGGAGGTGGGCCGGCAATGGCAGGAACGCTTCGGCGCGGAAGTCCTGGACGGCGTGGGCTCCACCGAGATGCTGCACATCTTCCTGAGCAATCAGCCCGGGGCGGTGCGCTACGGCACATCCGGCTTTCCGGTACCCGGCTACGAGGCCCGGCTGGTGGACGAGACCGGGAAGGACGTGCCGGACGGCGAGGTGGGCGAACTGCTCATCAAGGGCCCCTCTGCCGCGGAAAGCTACTGGAATAACCGGGAAAAGTCCCTCGGCACCTTTGTCGGTCCCTGGACCTACACCGGGGACAAGTACTACCGGGACGATCAGGGCTACTACCACTATTGCGGCCGGGCGGACGACATGATGAAGGTGAGCGGCAACTGGGTATCCCCCTTCGAGGTGGAATCCGCCCTGATCGAGCACCCGTCGGTGCTGGAGGCGGCTGTCATCGCCCGTGAGGACGCCCACGGCATGATCAAGCCCGCTGCTTACGTGGTATTGCGCGAGGATGCCCGGGAAACCGACGACCTGGAGGACAGCCTTAAACAGCATGTGAAGCAGAAGCTGGCGCCGTGGAAATACCCGCGCTGGATCGAATTCATCGATGAGTTGCCGAAAACCGCCACCGGTAAGATCCAGCGCTTCAAGCTGCGCCAGCGGGCCACGGAGACGGACGGATGAAGCCCCGCCAGGGATTCCTCCAAGCCGGGGAGCACCGGCTCGAGTACGCCTGGTATGGCCCCGGGCCGGAGCAGACCCCCACCCTGGTTTTCCTGCACGAGGGCCTGGGCTGCGTGGCCATGTGGAAAGATTTCCCTGCCCGGGTGGCGGAGCGTACCGGGCTGGGCGTCCTGGTCTACAGCCGCGCCGGCTATGGTGACTCCAGCCCGGTGCCACTGCCCCGACCGCTGCACTACATGCATGACGAGGGCCAACAGGTTCTGCCCGCCGTGCTGGATAGCGCAGGCATTCGGCACGCGGTTGTTGTCGGGCACAGCGACGGCGCCTCCATTGCCATCATTCACGCCGGGGCGGTGCAGGACCGGCGGCTCGCGGGTCTGATCCTGATGGCGCCCCACGTCTTCAACGAACAGCGCTGTGTGGACAGCATACGACAGGCCCGGGAGGCCTACCTGAACACATCCCTGCGGGAACGCCTGGCAAACTACCATGGCGACAATGTGGACTGCGCGTTCTGGGGCTGGAACCGCGCCTGGCTGGACCCGGATTTCTGGCACTGGAACATCGAACGCTATCTGCCCGGAGTACGGATTCCCGCCCTGGTGATTCAGGGCCGGCAGGACGAATACGGCACGGCCGCCCAGGTGGAGGCCATTGTGCACCGGTCCGGCGCGCCAGTGCAGACCCTGTGGCTGGACGACTGCGGCCATTCACCCCACCGTGATCGCCCGGATGCGACCCTGGAAGCCATTCACCAGGCAACGCAGGCGTGGCTTCACGGACAGGATACAAGCCCGGCGGAAGCGCCATGCACATCCTGAGCAACCGCCGCTGGTCCAACCGGCCCATGCCGCCCTATGCCTATGTGCCGGGCCGCAACGCACACCCAACAGCGGATCCCGGCGGCCACTCACGTCATCGCGCCGGGACCCGGGAGTCACACTGCCTGCCGCCCGGGCGCTGGCATTGCTGCGCGGCCTACCTGTTCGGTTGCGACCTTTACAACCATGGCTACTGGTGGGAAGCGCACGAGGCCTGGGAATCCGTTTGGCTGGATTCCGGGGATCCGATCCAGCGCCATTACTTCCAGGGACTGATTCAAGTGGCCAACGCCCATCTGAAGCTGGAGATGGGGCGACCCCGGGCAGTGGCCAGGCTCCGCCGGGAGTACCTCCACCACCTGTCGCCGGTTGCCGCTCTGGATCATTACATGGGCAACCCCCTGTCAGACTGGTTGCCCGCAGTGGAACGCTATCACACCCAACGCCTGCGGCAGGTCCGCCCGGAGCACCATCCTCCCAGCTACCCATATCTGCATCTCGATGCGTCGTGATGCGCTTTTTAGCGGCGATTGATTACTTATAATTCATCATTTCAGCTTGAACACACCGATATAAGCAGTATACTGCCACTAAAATATGAACTATATGGCTTCATTCGACGAGGACGGAGCACCATGATTGACTTCCAGACCCACCCCGCCAAGTACCGGCACTGGAGCTACACCATTGAGGGCAACGTCGCCTACCTGACCATGGATGTGAACGAGGACGCGACGCTGTTCGAGGGCTATCAGCTCAAGCTGAACTCCTACGATCTGGGGGTGGACATCGAGCTCTACGATGTCACCCAGCGGCTGCGCTTCGAGCACCCGGAAGTCCACAGCGTGGTGCTGCGCTCCGGCAAGGCCAACGTGTTCTGCGCCGGTGCCAATATCCGCATGCTCGGTGGCGCCGCCCATGCCCACAAGGTGAACTTCTGCAAGTTCACCAATGAGACCCGGAACGGCATCGAGGACGCCTCCCGGTTCTCCGGACAGCGCTATCTCTGCGCGGTCAAGGGGGTTTCCGCCGGTGGCGGCTACGAGCTGGCCCTGGCCACCGATCACATTATTCTGGCGGACGACGGTTCCTCCGCCGTGGCGCTTCCGGAAGTGCCACTGCTGGCCGTGCTGCCCGGCACCGGCGGGCTGACCCGGTTGACCGACAAACGCAAGGTGCGACGCGATCTGGCGGACGTGTTCTGCACGCTGGAGGAAGGGGTCCGGGGCCAACGGGCCGTGGACTGGCGCCTGGTGGACGAAATCGCCCCCTCCAGCAAGCTGGAGGACGTGGTCCGCCAGCGCGCGGCGGAATTCGCCCGGCAATCGGACCGTCCGACAAGCGGCGAGGGTGTGGTATTCACCCCGCTGCAGCGGGAATTCACCGAGCACGGCGTCCGCTATCCGCACCTGCAGGTGGACATCGACCGCACCCGCCGCACCGCCGAGCTGATCTTGTCCGGACCGGAAGGAGAGCCGCCTGCCGATGGAGAAGCCATCCGCGAGCAAGGCGTGGAGTTCTGGGGGCTCGCCCTGGCCCGGGAGTTGGATGACGCCATCCTGCACCTGCGCACCAACGAGCCGGAAATCGGCACCCTGGTGTTCCTCACCCGCGGCGACCTGGACCGCGTTGCCGCCTTCGATGCCGCCATGCTGGCGAACCGGGACCACTGGCTGGTTCGGGAGATCCTCCTGTACTGGAAGCGCGTTCTGAAGCGTCTGGACGTGACCTCCAGAACCCTGTTCGTTCTGGTGGAACCCGGTAGCTGTTACGCCGGCCTGCTGGCTGAGCTCCTGTTCGCCGCCGACCGCGCCTACATGCTGGACGGCCAGTTCGAGGACGATGACACCCCCGAGGCCAGGATCCGGCTCACCGAATCCAGCTTCGGCCCGCTGCCCATGAGCAATGATCTCACACGACTTCAGACCCGCTTCCTGGGCGAACCGGAAACCCTGGAAGCCGCCCAGGGCCTGATCGGACGCGATCTCAACGGTGCCGAAGCCCTGGAGGCCGGGCTGGTCACCTCGGCGCCGGACGACATCGACTGGGAAGACGAAATCCGCATCGCCCTAGAGGAACGGGCCTCCTTCTCACCGGATGCCCTGGTGGGCATGGAGGCCAATCTCCGCTTCGCCGGGCCGGAAACCATGGAAACCCGGATTTTCGGCAGGCTGACCGCCTGGCAGAACTGGATCTTCCAGCGACCCAATGCAGTAAGCGACACCGGTGCCCTGCGCCGCTACGGCACCGGCGAACGACCCGAGTATGACAAGGTGAGGGTGTGACCCATGGAAATGATCAACTACGACGAGAAGATCCCCAATAACGTCAATCTGTCCCAGGACCGTCGTCTGCAACGGGCGCTGGAGAAATGGCACCCGGGATACATCGACTGGTGGCTGCAGGCCGGCCCCGAGGGTTTCCAGGATGTCCCCGTGTACCTGCGGACCGCCGTCGGCGTGGACCCCAAGGGCTGGGCCCAGTTCGGCTTCGTGAAAATGCCGGACTACCGCTGGGGCATCTTCCTGGCACCGAAGGAGGAAGGCCGCACCATCCCCTTCGGCCGCCACAAGGGCGAGCCCGTGTGGCAGGAAGTCCCCGGCGAATACCGGGCCATGCTGCGCCGCCTGATCGCCATCCAGGGAGACACGGAACCGGCTTCCGTGGAGCAACAGCGCCACCTGGGCAAGACCGCGCCGTCACTGTATGACCTGCGCAACCTGTTCCAGGTGAACGTGGAGGAAGGACGCCACCTGTGGGCCATGGTCTACCTGCTGCACGCCTACTTCGGCCGGGACGGCCGCGAGGAGGCGGAAGCCCTGTTGCAGCGCCGCTCCGGCGACGAGGACCGTCCGCGGGTGCTGGGCGCGTTCAATGAGGACACGCCGGACTGGCTGGCCTTCTTCATGTTCACCTTCTTCACGGACCGTGACGGCAAGTATCAGTTGGAAGCCCTGGCCCAGTCCGGCTTCGACCCGCTGTCCCGTACCTGCCGCTTCATGCTCACCGAGGAAGCGCACCACATGTTCGTCGGCGAAACCGGCGTAATGCGCACCATCGAACAGACCGTGACGCGGATGAAGGAGACCGGCATCACCGATCCCTACGACGTGGACCGGATCCGGGAGCTGGGGGTCATCGACCTGCCCACCATCCAGCGCTACATCAACTTCCACTTCACGGTGAGCCTGGACCTGTTCGGTTCGGAAACCTCCACCAATGCGGCCAATGCCTTCAACGCCGGCCTCAAGGGACGCTTTCAGGAAGTGAAGATCGACGACGATCACCAGCTTGTGAACGACACCTACCCTGTGCTTCACCTGGACGGCGATACCTTCCGCTACGTGGACGAACCCGCACTGAGTGCGCTGAACGCGCGGCTGCGTGATGACTACATCAAGGATTGCGGGTCCGGGGTGGGACGCTGGAACAAGGTCATCACGAAAGCGGGCATCGACTTCGAGCTGAAATTGCCCCACCAGGCCTTCAACCGCCAGGTGGGTCAGTTCGCGGAAGCCCATGTATCACCGGAGGGCGACGTGCTCGACGCGGCTGCCTGGGAAGCCAGGCGTGATGACTGGCTGCCCGACCAGGACGACTACGCTTTCGTGGCCTCGCTGATGAAGCCCGTCTATGAACCCGGCCGCTTTGCCGGCTGGATCGCGCCGCCCAAAGTCGGCATCAACAAGCAACCCGGCGACTTCGAGTACGTTCAGATCGCAGAGTAGCAACGGAACGCCGCGGGAGCGGCCCGCCTCCGGGCGCCCTCCCGCGCTCCCCGGATACGAGACTCCAGAGGCAGTCATGGCTCTTCTCCGCCAACACCTGATTGACCCGGAGGTGTGCATCCGCTGCAACACCTGCGAGGAAACCTGTCCGATCGATGCGATCACCCACAACGATGACAACTACGTGGTTGACGCCGACATCTGCAACTTCTGCATGGACTGCATCGCGCCATGCCCCACCGGCGCAATCGACTCCTGGCGGACGGTCCAGACGCCCTACACCCTGGAAGCGCAGTTTTCCTGGGAGGAACTACCCGAGGAGGCGGAGCACCCGGAGGAGTCCGGAACGGAAACCGATCCGGCCCACCTGGACGACGAGGTGGACCGGATCATGGAAAAGGCGCGTTCCGGCCTTGGCGCCGGGAAGCTGGTTCCCCCCTATTCCGCCGCCCATCCCTACGTCCAGACCTATACCCGGGAAAGGCCCGCCGTCGCGCGCGTCTCAGGCAACTATCGCCTCACGGCCGACGACGCTTCTGCGGAAATCCACCACATCGTGCTGGAATTCGGCAGCCAGGCGTTCCCGGTGCTGGAGGGACAGAGCATCGGCGTGATCCCCCCGGGGACAGACGACAGGGGCCGGCCGCACATGATCCGGCTCTACTCAGTGGCCAGTCCCCGGGAAGGAGAGCGCCCCAACCACAACAACGTGGCCCTGACCGTGAAGCGGGAACGCTACGAGGTGGACGGCCAGGTGCGCTACGGGGTTTGCTCCGACTACCTGTGCGGGCTGAAGCGCGGCGACGAAGTACAGGTTACCGGCCCCTTCGGCAGTACATTCCTGATGCCCAACCACCCGGAGGCGAACATCATCATGATCTGCACCGGCACCGGATCGGCACCGTTTCGGGCCATGACCGAACGGCGGCGGCGCAACATGCCCGCCGCTCCGGGCAAGCTGCTGCTCTTCTTCGGCGCCCGGACACCGGGTGAGTTGCCATATCACGGCCCGTTGAAGAAGCTGCCGGACAGCCTGATCGACAAGGAACTGGTGTTCTCCCGCCTGCCGGACGCACCCAGGGAATACGTGCAGGACCGTATCCGCCAGCGCGCCCGGGATCTGGCGGAGCTGCTGAAGGATGACAACACGCATATCTATATCTGCGGTCTGAAAGGCATGGAACAAGGCGTGGACGAGGCCCTGGCCGACGTCTGCAGACTCCACGGCATGGACTGGAGCACGCTGCGGCCGTCCATGCGGGAAAGCGGGCGCTTCCATGTGGAAACCTACTGAACCCGGGGCATCCCGGCTGCGCGGGATCCACTGGCCGGATACCGGCGCCGGACAGTCCCCGGGGGCGGCCCATACCCGGGAGCACAGTCGCCTCGGTGACGAATAATGCACTATATAACTTGTTTCGGATAATCAATTAAATAACAGTTGGTTAACTACAGAATGAGCTCAAATAAACGGATAATGGTTGCGACTTATTGCATGCGACTTCCATTCAGGCCACACTTTTGCAAACGAGAAATGAACTAAAAATCATCCACCCATGGATGACAAGCAGTGATCGCCCGTTCGGACGATGACTGACAACACCCCGGAGGAGAAACTCATGAAAACCACATCTGTTTCCTGTCTCTCGAAGCTGCGGTCCGGCATGACAGCCGGTCTTGCCGCCTTCGGCCTGGCCTTTTCCGGCTCCGCTCTCGCCGACTCCGGTCCGGTGAAGGTCGGTCTGATGCTGCCCTACACCGGCACCTTCGCCCAGCTCGGTGAAGCCATCACCAACGGCATTCAGATGGCCATCGAGGAAAACGGCGGCCGTCTGGGTGGCCGTGAGGTGGAAATCGTCACCGTGGATGATGAATCCGACCCCAGCCGCGCCACACAGAACGCCCAGCGTCTGATCTCCGGCGAGCGGGTGGACTTCCTGATCGGCACGGTTCACTCGGGTGTGGCCACCGCCATGGTGCGCGTGGCACGCGAGGAAGGCGTACCCACGATTATCCCCAACGCCGGCTTCGACGCCGCCACCGGCGCCCTGTGCGCGCCCAACATCTTCCGGACCTCATTCAGTTCCTGGCAGACCGCCTACCCCATGGGCAAGGCCGCCTACGAGCGGGGTTACGAGCGCATGGTGACCCTGGCTTGGCGTTACGCCTTCGGCCAGGAATCGGTGGCCGGGTTCAAGCAGGGCTTCGAGGAAGCGGGTGGTGAGATCATCCGCGAGATCTACGTGCCGTTCCCGGACGTGGAGTTTCAGGCACAGTTGGCCGAAATCGCCTCCCTGCGTCCCGATGCGGTGTTCTCCTTCTTCGCTGGCGGCGGCGCCGTGCAGTACGTGCGGGACTACGCGGCCGCCGGTCTGAACGAGACCATCCCCCTCACCGGCTCCGGCTTCCTCACCGATGGCACCCTGCACGCGCAGGGTGAGGCTGCCGAAGGCGTGCTCACCACCCTGCACTACTCCACCCAGTTGGATAACGAACACAACCAGCGTTTCGTGCAGGCCTACGAGGAGAAGTTCGACATGGCCGCGGACATCTACGCCGTCCAGGGCTATGACACGGGCATCCTGCTGGTCCGCGCCATGGAAGCGGTGAACGGCGATACCAGCGACCGGGATGCGCTGCTCCAGGCCATGCGGGAGGTGGAGTTCCCCGACAGCCCACGCGGTCCCTGGCAGTTCTCCCGGGCACAGCACCCGATCCAGAATATCTATCTCCGCGAGGTGCAGAACGGGCAGAACGTGGTGATCGACATCGCCGCGGAGGCGCTGGAGGACCCGGCACGCGGCTGCAACATGTAAGTTGAACAGGGATACCGGCCCCGTCCGTCGGCACTCAGGCCACGGGCGGGGCGTATCGGACTGCGCCACCAGCGCTGGAGCCCTCCATGGACCTCTCGTTGTTTCTGATCCAGACACTGAACGGTGTCCAGTACGGTCTGCTGCTGTTCCTGATCGCCAGCGGCCTGACCCTGATTTTCGGCATCATGCATATCATCAACCTGGCCCACGGTGCCCTGTACATGGTCGGCGCCTACCTGGCGTTCTGGTTGACCTCCCTGGTGGGCAACCTGTTCCTGGCCATCATCCTGGCGCTGCCCATCGCCCTGATGATGGGCATACTCATCGAACGCTTCCTCATCCGACACCTTTATGCCCGGGCGCACCTGGATCAGGTCCTGCTCACCTTCGGCCTGATCCTGATTTTCAACGCGCTGCAGAGCATCATCTGGGGCAACGATGTGCACAGCGTCCCTGTACCCGAGTGGCTCAACCATTCGGTGGCGCTGACCGACAACCTGCGTTACCCGGTCTACCGGCTGTTCATCTCCGGCGTGTGCATCACCATCGCCATCGGTATGTATCTGCTGATCCAGCGCACGCGCCTGGGCATGATCGTCCGCGCCGGCGCCGACGACCGGGAGATGGTGCGTTCCCTGGGGGTGAACATCAATCGCGTCTATACGCTGGTATTCGCCGCCGGCACCGCGCTGGCCGCCTTTGCCGGCATGATTGCCTCGCCGGTGTCATCGGTATACCCGGGCATGGGGGAATCGGTACTCATCCTGGCCTTCGTGGTGGTGGTCATCGGCGGCATCGGATCCATCAAGGGGGCTTTTCTCGGCGCGCTGCTGGTGGGGCTGACCGCCACCTGGGGCACGGTGCTGGCGCCCAATTTCGCCTCCGCCGCGGTCTACGCCCTGATGGCCATCGTCCTGCTGTTCAAGCCGCGCGGCCTGTTTGCCTGAGAGGAACCCACCCATGCTGGACATCCCAAAGTCGATACGGATTCTCCTCCTCCTGCTGACGGTGCTGCTGGCCTGCTATCCGCTTTGGGGGGAATTCTTCTTCGGCGACCGCTACGAGTACTACCTGCAAAAGCTCACCTTCATGATGCTGCTGGCCATCCTGGCCCTGAGCCTGGACTGGCTGGTGGGGATCACGGGCATGGTCAGCATCGCCCAGGCGGCATTTTTCGGTGTCGCCGGTTACACCCTGGTCATGCTCACACCGGAGTTTGCCGCGGCCAATGTCTGGGTGGTGCTGCCGGCGGCCCTGGTCATGGCGGCGCTGGCCGCCCTGGTGATCGGCCTGTTGGTGATCCGAACCCACGGCATCTTCTTCATCATGGCCACCATCGCCTTCTCCCAGATGCTCTACTACCTGTTTCATGACGCACCGTTCTTCGGCGGTTCCGATGGCATCTACATGTTTTTCCGCCCGGAGGTCAGCATCGGCGGCGTGCAGCTGTTGAACCTGGAGGACCGGCAGACCCGGTTTTTCATCGCCCTGGTGTCGCTGGTGGCCATCTACCTGCTACTGCGGGTCATGCTCCGGGCACCGTTCGGGCGTGTGCTGCGAGGGATCAAGGAAAACGAGACCCGCATGCGTGCCCTGGGGTACAACCCCCTGTTCTACAAACTGGCCGCCTTTGTGATTGCGGGCACCATCGCCGGCTACGCCGGGTTCCTCTACACCGTTCAGGACGCCTTCGTGGACCCCAGCGCGGTAAGCTGGACACTTTCGGCGCATGCGTTGGTCATGGTCATCCTGGGCGGGCTGGGCACGCTGTTCGGGCCTGTACTCGGCGCCTTCGCCTTCGAATGGCTGCACTACGGCTTCTCCAATGTCACCCGGCACTGGGAGTTGCCCCTGGGGATTGTCGTCATCCTGATGGTGCTGCTCCTGCCCCGGGGCATCGCCGGGCTGTTGCTGGATCTGAGCAACCGCATTCCGGAGCGCAAGCCCGATCCCGCCCCGGCCCAGGGCAAGGGGGCTGCAGAGGCCAAGCCGCCGATCCGGGAAACCACCAAGGAGGCCAGACCATGAGCCGGACGGTACTGGAAACGCGGGATCTGACCATGCGGTTCGGCGGCCTGGTGGCGGTGGATCGCGTCTCACTGCAGGTGGAGGCACGTCAGGTCCACGCCATCATCGGCCCGAACGGCGCCGGCAAGAGCACCATGATCAACCTGCTCACCGGCGCCCTGCGCCCCACCGCCGGGCAGATCCTGTTCTACGGCCGGGATATCACCGGCATGTCACCCAACAGGATCTCCCATCTGGGCATGGGGCGCAGTTTTCAGCGCACCAATGTGTTCCCCAGCTTCACCTGCCTGGAGAACTGCCGGCTTGCGTCCCAGTCACGCCTGAAGAACTCGTTCCGGTTCTTCCGTCCGGCGGAGTCCTACCGGCAGGTAACGGAGCGCGCGGAACGGGCGCTGGAACTCTGCGGCCTGAGCCACCGGCGGCATACACCGGCCGCCGCCATGAGCCACGGCGAGCAGCGACAACTGGAAATCGGCATGGTGCTGGCCACTGATCCCAGGTTCCTGGTGCTGGACGAGCCCATGGCCGGCATGGGGCAGAGGGAATCGGAAACCCTGCTGGAACTCCTGCGGGAACTGAACCGGGAATACGCGCTGATCCTGGTGGAACACGACATGGATGCCGTTTTTTCCATCGCCGATGTGCTCACGGTCATGGTGAATGGTGCCGTCATCGCCAGCGGACCTCTGGACGCGGTCCGCAACAGCGAGGCGGTGCAGCACGCCTATCTGGGTGAGGCAGACGCTGTGGAGGAGGCATAATGGCAGCCGTGACCCCCCTGACCGACAACGTATCGCGCCCCGCGCCGCTGATGGTCGACGCCCGCGGCCTGCATACCCATTACGGCCAGAGCCATGTGCTCCAGGGCGTAGATCTGCGGATTCACCGGGGCGAGACCGTCTGCCTGATGGGCCGCAACGGCATGGGAAAGACCACCACCATCCGGTCCATCCTCGGCCTGACCCGGATCACGGCCGGCACCGTCAGTATCGCCGGCCGGGACATGACACGGGCACAGACCCACGATATCGTCGCCTCCGGCATCGGCTACGTGCCCGAGGGCCGCGGCATGTTTCCCAGCCTGACCGTGCGCGAGAGCCTGGAAATGGCCGCCCGCCCGGGAGTGGACGGACGCCGGGACTGGACCCTGGAGCGCGTGCTGGAAACATTCCCGCGGCTCGCCGAACGCATCAATCATAAGGCCGGGAATCTGTCCGGGGGCGAGCAGCAGATGGTCGCCATCGGGCGTGCCCTGATGCTGAATCCGGACCTGCTCATCCTGGACGAGGCCACCGAGGGCCTGGCGCCACTGATCCGCAAGGAGATCTGGCGCGTCATCGCCATGGTGAAGGAGACCGGCATCGCCAGCCTGATCGTGGACAAGAACGTCAATGCCCTGATGCGGATCACCGATCGCAGTCTGATCATGGTCAAGGGGCAGGTGGTTTATGACGGCTCCAGCCACGAACTGGCAGGGAAACCGCAACTGCTGCAACAGCACATCGGCGTCTGACAGGCATGAGCCGGCGATGGAACGCTGGTAACATGACTGGCAGCCTAAGTCAGACAGGCTGCCAGCATGGACCCGGACCGGAGGGTTAGCCGCCGGCTGCAGCCAGACAGAGTGACACAACCATGAAGGACATGGACCTCTCCGACGCCGAGCGCTATCTGCAGGAGCTCAGCGAGCGCGTGAAGCGCCTTCGCGCCCGTCGGGGAATGACCCGCAAGGATCTCTCCCGGCACTCGGGTATCTCCGAGCGTTACCTGGCGCAACTGGAGTACGGCAAGGCGAACCCCTCGCTGGTCCTGCTGTTCCGCATCGTGCACGCCATGGGCATCAGTCTTCAGCAATTGCTGTACGACGAGGAACCCCAGTCGCCGGATCACCAGGCCCTGCTGGAGTTCATCCAGCGGCTCACGCCGGAGGAGCAGTCCCGGGCGCTGTCCGTGCTGATGAGTCATTTTTCCGGCCAGCAGAACGGTTATTCCGGTATCGCCCTGATCGGGCTCCGCGGCGGCGGCAAGACCACCCTGGGCCGACGGCTGGCGGAGACCTTCGACGTCCCCTTCGTGCGGCTGCGGGAGATCATCGAGAAGCTTGCCGGCATCGAGGTGGGGGAACTGTTCTCCCTGGGAGGACAGAAGGCCTACCGGCGCCTGGAGCGGCGCGCGGTGGACTATGCCCGGGAACACTATCCCGGCGGCGTGATCGAGGCCACCGGTGGCATCGTCGCGGAACTGGACACCTTCAAGGCACTGCGCAGCGCCTTCTACACCGTCTGGGTACGCGCCGACCCGGAGGACCACATGAACCGGGTGATCCGGCAGGGAGATCTGCGCCCCATGGAGGGCAACGAAAGCGCCATGGATGACCTGAGGCGCATCCTGGCGGAACGCGAACCCTTCTACCGTTCCGCCAATCATGCCATCCATACCAGCGGAAGGACGGTGGAGGCTTGCGTGGCGGAGCTGGCCACAGTCTGTGCGCCCTATCTGCGGGCACCCCCCGGCGAGGCCACCGCGGGCTGACCGCAACACCTCCGCTTGACCTGGGTCAACATCGGGTATCCCGGTACCGTAGACACTGGATCCACGTACCAGGAGATCGCCCCCATGAAGCACAGACCGGAATCCCGTCATCACACGAACGGCGCGCTGAGCCAGGGCGTGTTCCGTGAGCTGGCCCAGGCCCTTCGGGCCATGCGCGAGCGCTACCGACTGCTCCGTGACCTGGAGCGCCTGGACGCCGGCGAACGTCAGCGACTTCTGCAGGACGCGCGGGTAAACCGCGGCGAGCTCCCTGGGTTCCACGCCCAAGGGCCGGACCAGCTCCTGCCCCGGATGATGGCCCGCTTCGGGCTGGATACGGCAACCCTGGAGCACCAGAACGGCGCGGTGCTGCGTGACATCCAGCGGGTGTGCGCCGCGTGCCCATCCCAGCGCCGGTGCCGGAAGGCGCTGATGGCCGGTGCGCCGCTTGAGGAATGCCGGGTGCTATGCCCCAATGCCGGCACCTTCGAGGCCCTCACCGGCGCCGACGCCCACGCCAGCTCTCCGACGCCCACACCGCGCGGAACGTGATCCCGGGGGCTTCCCCCGGGGGGTGATGTGCCGTCGGCACAGCCCTGACTGAAGCGTTCCGGGGCCATGGCGCCGCGGCACCTGTATTCCGGCGCCGGGAATACCCGCGCGCCGCCGTATCCGCTCCACCGGCTCACCCGGGATTCCGGGAACACTTGACATCTTGAATGCGAATGCTTATCGTTTGTCTTCGTTATCAACTGTCAAGGATGAACCATGCCCGATCAGGACGCCCGCTTTCCACGTACTCCCTGGATCCGCCCCGCAACAAGACGCGTTATTCGCACACTGTCGCACACCGCTCTGCTGTTGGGCGGACTCGCCCTGGGTGCCCAGGCGGCGGCGCACCAGCTCTGGCTGGAACCCAAGGACGGTGCCCTTGGCATGTATTACGGCTATATGGACCGCAACCATCGGGAGGTCTCACCCGGCCGGCTCGACGAAATCGTGGCGCCCAAGGCGATGATTGTCGTGGAGGGGATAGGTCCGCAGACCGTGGATACAGCGATGCAGCGGAGCCATCTCGCTCTGGACGCCAAGCCGGAACACACGGCACTGCTGATCCACGACAACGGCCCGGTGTACCGAAACGAACAAGGCGGGGAAACCGTTGCCATGCACTGGACCATGACCAGTCGCTTCGCCCCCAATCTGGACACCGTTGAGCCGGTGCTGGAGTTCGACGTTACCCCCACTGGCGAAACAGGCGCCTTTCTGGTGACCCTGTATGGCAATCCCGTCGGCCCCCGGCATGCGGTGCGCCTGAGCCATGAGGGCGGCTGGAGCATGGAACGCCGCACGGACGAACACGGCATCGTCCGCTTCCCCGGTCTGCCCTGGCAGGGCCTTTACATGGTCTCCGCACGGCACACCGTGGCGGAGCCCGGACGACGCGAACGCACCCTGGAGGACGGCAGCACGGAAACCATCGAACACAGCCACCGCGGCTTCGCCACCAACCTGACTTTCATCCGGAGTCAGGGTCTGGATCCCCTGCCGCGGCTGCCAGCCAGCGGACCACACGAGGAAGGCATGCGCGCCGGAGCGGAAGGGAACTGAGTATGGCCCCGACCACCGCCCGGCCTCTGGCCACCGACGGCGGGCGGCGGGAACGCCTGACCCGCCACCCCGCACCCGGGATTCTCTCCCGCGCCATGGCCGCCCTGGCCGGCGGTTATATGCTCAGCACACTGGGCGGCATCCTGCTCGCTGCGGCGCTGCCCCTGAACCGGGTGGAGTCGCTCACCGGCGGTCTGTTGCTCAGCTATCCCATTTTCACGGCCACGTTCATCTGGGTGTTCGCTGCCCGCAGCGCCGGGCGCGCCTGGCTGGGCATTCTGGCTACCGCGGTGCTGCTGGCGCCCTTGTACTGGATGCTGGGGATCTGATCATGAAGGACGGTTTCCGTCAATCCATGGCCTGGCTCCATACCTGGATGGGCCTGCTGCTGGGCTGGGTGCTGTACTTTATGTTCGTCACCGGTACCGCCGGCTACTTCGATACGGAAATCGACCGCTGGATGCAGCCCGAACTTCCCCGGGCGCAGACCGACGTCCCGGCGCAAACCACCGTGCGAACGGCTCTCCGCCGACTGGAAGAGGAAGCCCCGGAGGCGGCCCGCTGGCTGATTGCCCTGCCCATGGACCGCAATCAGCCCTACACCAGCATCCTCTGGCAGGCAGACGGCGGGAACCAGGCCGGTCGCCCCCGGGGTGGCCGGCAGACCATCGACGCCATCACCGGGGATCCCCTGCAGGCGCGGGACACAGCGGGCGGGCAGCAGCTCTACCAGATGCATTGGCGATTGCACTATCTGCCCGACAGCCTGTCCGCCTGGATTGTGGGCCTGGCGAGCCTGTTCATGCTCACCGCCATTATCACGGGCATTATCGTCCACAAGAAAATCTTCAAGGACTTCTTCGTGTTCCGGCCGGGGAAAGGACAGCGTTCCTGGCTTGACGCGCACAATGTCCTGAGCGTGCTGGCGCTGCCCTTCCATCTGATGATCACCTACTCCGGCCTGTTGTTCATGGGGTTCATCTACTTTCCACTCATGGTGGCGGCCTTTTACGGCACCGGCGCGGAGGCAGAGCGAACGCTGCGCGCGGAGATGTTCTCGGGCCTGCGCGTGGAGGCCAGCGGCGAGCCCGCTCCATTGACCAATCTGAGCGCCCTGATCACCCAGGCGGAGACCCGCTGGGGCGCTAGCAACATCCGGCATGTGGACATCCGTTATCCAGGCGACGCCCAGGCCCGTATCCTGTTGCGCGCCAGCCACGCCCAGACCCCGCTCCGCCGCGGTGAGGAACTGATCTTCCACGGGGTGACCGGTGAGTTGCTGGAGACCTCCGCGGCGTTCCGCTCGCCGACAACGGGCATGCAGGACATCCTCCTTGGCCTGCATGAAGGTCTGTTTGCCGGCCCCCTGCTGCGCTGGCTCTATTTCTTCTCCGGCGTACTGGGCACCGCCATGGTGGCCACCGGACTGGTTCTCTGGACCGTCAAGCGACGGCAGCGCATCGAAGCCCGGGACGGACGTGCCCATACCGGCATCGTACTGGTTGAACGACTCAACATCGGGGTGGTGGCCGGCCTGCTGGTGGCCATCGCCGCCTACTTCTGGGCCAATCGCCTGCTGCCGCTGGAGATGGCCAACCGCAGCGACTGGGAGCTTCATGTGCTGTTCCTGACCTGGCTGTTGATGCTGGTCCACGCGATGCTGCGGCCCCGTCGGCATGCCTGGTTCGAACAGTGCACGCTGGCCGCGGCAGCCTATGCCCTGTTGCCGCTGCTCAACATACTGACCACTGAACGCCATCTGCTGCGGAGCCTGCCTAACGGTGACTGGCCCCTGGCCGGTTTCGATCTCACGGTATTGGGTCTGGGCCTGGCGCTGGCCGTGGCCGCGTACCGGCTTCATCCGTCCCGCGATCCCTCCCCGCTGGCCGCGGGTGCGGCAAAGGCGGGCGATGGCCGGCACCACCACGGGACGCAGGAGGCCAAGACGGTTGAATCATGAGTGATCTGAGCTTTCTCACGGCCATGCTCTGCAGCGTGACCGGCATGTTCGCGCTGTGTCTCAGCGCCCAGCGACATTGGCGGAAACTGCGACCGTCCTCGCCTCCCCCGTCGCGAGGACGCCGCCGCGGTTTGCAAGCGCTGGGTTGGCTCGCACTGACACTGGCCGCGGCACTCCTGGCCGTCGGTCTGGGCCCGGGTACCGGCCTGACAGCCTGGTTCGGCGTACAGACACTCGCCGCCCTGTGCGTGGTTTTCACGCTCACCTATGGGGCGCCGAAACCACGCCAACGTCGCACCTTTCGGCCTGAACCGACACCGCGCAGAACTTGAATCCGGGAATTTTCCCATCGGGGTCGATGCGCGGATCGGTGAGCAGGTTGGCACAGGCCTCGCGGAAGTGCATGGGGATAAACACGGTACCGGGCAGCACGGCATCGGTGATCCGCGCCCGGATCCTGACCTCCCCCCGCCGCGACCGTACCGTGGCCACATCACCATCGCGCAACCCCAGCGACCGGGCGTCCCCCGGATGCACTTCCATGAAACCTTCCGGGCTGATGGCGTCCAACGCCCGGGACCGCCGGGTCATGGTGCCGGTGTGCCAGTGCTCCAACACACGCCCGGTGCTGAGCACGAAAGGATAGTCCGCATCCGGCTGTTCCTCCGCTGGCTGGAACCGCGCCGGCACGAGCCGGGCCTTGCCGGAGGGGAAGCTGTCCTGGAACACGATGGGATCCCCTTCCGAGTGCTCCGGGTCCGCACAGGGATACCAGCGTCCGCGCGCCCCCAGCGCGGTATGACTCAAGGTGGCGTAAGCACGCGTGGCCGCGGCGAACTCGTCGAATACCTGGGCGACGCTGCCGTACTCCATGGCAAACCCCATGCGCCTGCCGATCTCGCAGATCAGTTCCCAGTCCTGTCGGGCCTCTCCGGGCAGATCCAGCACGGGACTGCCCAACTGCACCCGACGGTCCGTGTTGGTGTAGCTGCCGGTTTTCTCCATGAAGCTGCTGGCCGGCAGGATCACGTCGGCGAACTCGGCCGTCTCGGTAAGGAAGATGTCCTGCACCGCGAGGAACTCCAGATTCGTCAGCCCTTCCCGCACCTTGTTCACGTCCGGATCGGAGACGAAGGGGTTCTCGCCCAGAATGTACATGCCGCGCACCTTCCCCGAACGCGCGGCCTTGATCATCTCGGTGACGGTCAGCCCGGGCTGCGGCGAGAGTTGAACCCCCCATGCCTGCTCGAAGCGGCGCCGGACGTCTTCGTCATCCACGGGCTGATAGTCCGGGTAGAACATCGGGATAAGCCCGGCATCCGACGCGCCCTGCACGTTGTTCTGGCCACGCAGCGGATGCAGACCGGTGCCGGGACGCCCCACGTTGCCGGTGATCATGGCCAGGCTGATCAGGCCACGGGCATTATCGGTGCCATGGGTGTGCTGACTGATCCCCATCCCCCAGAAGAACAGCACCGCATGCGCGTCGCCGATCATGCGTGCGGCCCGTTCGATGTCCTGGGCGGGAACGTCACACAGCCGGGCGGCGCGCTCCGGCGGATACGCCTTCACCGTCTCGGCCAGTTGTTCGAAGCCTTCGGTACGCTCCCGGATGAATGCGTGATCCACCAGGTCGTCACGAATCAGCACATGCAGCAAGGCATTGTGCAGGGCCACGTCGGTTCCCGGGCGGATGGGGAGATACAGCGCCGCATGCTCGGCGATGATGGGGCGGCGGCTGTTGACCACGATCAGCCGCGTGCCGGCCTGCGCGGCCTCCTTCATGAACGTGGCCGCCACCGGGTGGTTCGCGGTGGGATTGCAGCCGGTCAGGAAAGCCACGTCGGCACGGGCGATATCCCGGACGATGTTAGTCACCGCACCGGAACCGATGCCTTCCACCAGCGCAGCCACCGAGGAGGCATGGCAGAGCCGGGTGCAGTGGTCCACATTGTTGCTGCCGAATACCGCACGCACCAGTTTCTGGAACAGATAGGCTTCTTCATTGGACCCTTTGGCCGAGCCCAGCCCTGCCAGGGCCTGGCCGCCATCGCGGTCACGAATCGCCTTGAACCGGCCGGCCACCAGGTCCAGCGCCTCATCCCAGCTCGCCTCGCGGAAATGCGGCAGCAGATCGTCGTAATCCACGGGGCCACCGGGCTTTTCCGGGCGTTTCTCCAGGGGCGATAGCTGCCCCTTGGGGTAGGCGCTCTCGCGCCGGATCAGGGGGTGCGTGAGACGCTGCGCGTGATCCGCGTAGTCGAATCCGTAGCGTCCTTTGACGCACAGGCGCCCGGCATTGGCCGCCCCGTCACGCCCGCGGGCGTACAGGATGCGGTTGCGCTCCGTATCTGCCACATAGGTCACCGCACAACCCACGCCACAATAGGGGCAAAGGGTATCCACGGCGCGGCTGCGAACGGGCTGGGCAGCCGCCCTGCTCAAGGCATCGGCAAACCGTTTCATGCCCCCTCCTCCAGGCGCAGCCCGCGCACGGCCTTGTGGGTCAGCGCCCCGGTGGGACAGACCGCCACGCACTCGCCGCAGGAGACACAGGTGCTCTCGGCCATGGACACATCCAGATCGAAGGCAATCCGTGTGCCGTACCCCTTGCCGGTGCGTGTGATCACGTCGTTGTGCTGGATCTCGTCGCAGCCCCGCACGCAACGGTCGCACAGAATGCAGGCCTGATGATCCACGTCGATCACCGGCGAGCTCGCGTCCCGGCCGCGGGGCGTGCCCTCGCCCCCGTCCGGCAGCAGGATCTCCCGGATACCGTAACGGCGTGCCAGGGCATATAACGCGTCGTCACCGGTGGTCTCCTCCCGCGCGCTCCGGTCCGGCTGTTCCGACAGCAGTAGTTCCAGCAGCATCCTGCGATGCGCCTCCACCTCCTCCGAGTCCGTCCGCACCTCCATTCCGTCCTGGCAGGGGCGCACGCAGGCTGCGGCCAGGGTGCGCTCGCCGGTATCCACCACGCACAAGCGGCATACCCCCACCGGTCGCAGGCGCGGATCGTGGCACAACACGGGAATGTGTATGCCAAGCCGGGCCGCGGCATCCCAGATGCTTGCCCCGGCAGGGACCGAAACGGACCGGCCGTCGATGGTCAGGCTCACGTGCTCCGTCGCCATCATTCCTCCCCCCGCAGCGGCTGTAGGGATGGTTCGTCGGGAAATGTGCGCAAGGCTTCCACCAGCGGCAGCAGAGCCACCTGGCCCAGACCGCAGATGGAGGTACGGGCCAGGGTGCGGTGAAGCGCCTCCAGCGCAATCCCGGGGCCGGCGCGTTCACCACGCTGCACCTGTTCCACCATCTCCACGGCCTTGTGACTCCCCACCCGGCACGGGACGCACTTGCCGCAGCTCTCGTTGCGGAAGAACCGCAGTTGCGCCAGGGTCACGTCCAGCAGATCCCGATGTCCGGCCACGAACACCATGGCCCCGGTGCCAAGCGCACTGCCCGCGCCCTGCATGGCATCGAAATCCAGGGGCGTATCCAGCTTCTCCGGCGGCAGGAAACTGGTGGAGGCACCCCCCGGGGAAAATGCCTTCAGCGGCTGACTCCCGACGAGGCCACCACAAAGCTCCAGCACCTGGCGTGCCGTGGTCCCCCAGGGCACGCAATGCACACCAGGGCGCTCCACATCGCCGGAGACGCTGACGAACTTGAGGCCCTTGTGGTCGCCCAGGCCCTGCGCCGCCCACCAGTCTGCACCCCGCCCGCAAATGGCCGGGACCGCGGCGAAGGTTTCCACGTTGTTGATCAGGGTGGGCTTGCCGTGCAGCCCGGCATCGGTGGGGAACGGGGGTTTGTTGCGGGGCTCGCCCCGCCGGTCCTCCAGCGCCTCCAGCAGCGCGGTCTCCTCGCCCATGATGTAGCCACCGGGTGAGACAAACACCTCCAGGTCGAAACCCCGGCCGGGGCCGAAGGCGGCTTCACCCAGAATTCCGCGCTGGTAGGCCTCGGCAATGGCCGTCTCCAGCGCCTTGCGCGCAGCACCGTATTCGTGTCGCAGGTAGATAATGCCGCGCCGGGCGCCAATCACCCAGGCGCCGATCAGCATGCCTTCGATCACCAGGTGGGGGAGATCCTCCAGGATCACGCGGTCCTTGAACGTACCGGGCTCGCTCTCGTCGGCGTTGCAGATCACGTATTTCTCGCCACCCGGCGCACGACGGGTGAAGTCCCACTTCATGCCCGTGGGAAAAGCGGCACCGCCCAGCCCCCGCAGACCGGCATCCTTGAGCGCGCGGATGACGGCATCCGGCTCGCTTTCGGTGAGCAGCGCATGGACCGTGGTGTAGTACTGTTCGGCGGCTTTGTAGGGATCAGTGGCCCAGCGGCCACTGGGCAAGGTTCCGGATTCCGGGGCCATCTGTTCGCCGCTGAGGCAGGCCCGGATGCCATCCGCTGGGCCGGTCACGGGCCTGTGGTCCACCATGGCGGCCGGCGCACGGTCACACTGCCCGAGACAGGACACGGCCCGCACGTCCACATCGTCACGATCAGCCAGCGCTTCCCGCACCTGCCGCACCGGATCGCCGTCAGCCGCCATGCAGCAGACCAGATCCCGGCACACCTCCACCTGCATCGCCTTGCCCGGGTGCTTGCGGAACACGGGATAGAAGCTGCGTAAACCTTCCAGGCGATACAGTGGCACGCCCTCACGACGTGCAAGGTCCCGCAGGGCCGCGTCTGTCACCGCCCCCTCGGACGCCTGCAGTGCCAGCATGGCTTTCAGTAGCCGCATCCGCTCTCACTCCTCCCTGCGCACTTCACTGTTCAGCTTATGCAAATGCACGGTCAGATCTCCACCCGGCAAGTGAGCACGTTACCACCGAATCCCCCGCCCCCAAACACACCGCCGGTTCCGTGACAGAAAGGCACCGGCATTGTCACAGGTCAAGGTCAGCCGGGCCCGGCTGCGGTTACATGGTGTGTTGAACCGAGCGCAACCGGAGGCTGCATGAAATCCCGTGATCTCAATGCGCTGTTCCAACCGGAGAGTGTCGCCGTGATCGGCGCGGACGCCGGCAGCGCCGGTGAACGCTATCTACGCAATCTTCTCACCGGCGGTTTTCCGGGGCCGATCATGCCCGTCTCCCCCCGGCAAAAGGCCTGTGCCGGGGTTCTGGCCTATCCGGAAGTGGCGAATCTTCCGGTTTCCCCGGAACTTGCGGTGATCGGTCAGTGGGACCAGGCGGTCCCGGACCTCATCCAGGCACTGGCCGGGGCGGGCACGCGGGTCGCCGTGTTCGCCGCGGGGGCCGTTCCGGACGGGCTGGCCACTCCCCACCATGAACTGCGGGAGGCGGCGAAACGGCACGGGCTGCGCCTGTTGGGTCCGGACAGTCTTGGCGTGCTGGTGCCGGCACACAAGCTGAATGCCAGCGCCGCCGCCGTTCCTGCGCTTCCCGGCCGATTGGCCTTTGTCACCCAATCGGCGGCGCTGGCTTCGGCGGTACTGGACTGGGCACACCCCAGGGGAATCGGCTTCTCCCATGTGGTGGCCCTGGGTCAGGCCGCGGATATCGGATTCGCGGACATGCTGGACTATCTGGCCGGCGATTTCGGCACAAGCGCCATTCTGCTCTGCATTGAATCCCTGGCCGAACGCGGCGACTTCGTGGCCGCGGCACGGGTGGCCGCCCGGAACAAGCCGGTGGTGGCCGTCCGGATCGGCCACACACCCCGCGCCCGCGGCCGGGACCCGGAACCCGCCACGTATGCCAGCGCCCTGGTCCATCCGGACGACGTATTCGAGGCCATGCTGCGACGTGCCGGGATTCTCCAGGTGGACGAACTGGAGGAACTGTTCGCCGCCGTGAAAACACTCAATCGCGGGCTTCAGACCGGTGATGGCCGGCTCGCCATTGTGGCCAACGGCGCCGGCACCGCGGCGATGGCCGCCGACTGCCTTCACGCCGCCGACCTGGCACCGGCGGCATTGTCGGAGGACACCGTTCAGCGGCTGGAACCCTTGCTCCACCCGGACACACTGAACCCGGACAGGGCCGTGATCAATCTGGGAAGCACGGGGGAGGCCTCCCGCTACGGCCGGATCACGAAGGCGCTGCTACAAGCGGTGGAAGTGGATACGACCCTGGTCATCCATGCACCCTCCGCCTTTGAGGACAGCGAACAGATCGCCCAGGAACTGATCGAGGCCGCCGGGCGTTCCGGCAAGCGCCGTCTGCTGGCTTGCTGGCTGGGGGGCGCAACCGTGGGCCGGGCCCGGGATCTCCTCACCGACGCCGGGATCGCTGCCTACGAAAGCCCGGGGGCCGCCATCCGCGCCTTCGCACACCTGGTCAACCACCGCCGAAACCGCGCCATGCTCATGCAGACGCCTCCCCAATTGCCGGAGGATGCCCGCCCGGAGGTGGAAACGGCACGGCGGCTGATCCAGGCTGCAAAACCCCGGGGCGCCCTGAGCGAACCGGACACCATGCAGGTGCTGAGCGCCTACGGCATCCCCACGGTGGCCTGGCACCTGGCCTCGTCGCCGGAGGCCGCAGCAGCGCTGAGTCGCAAGCTGGGCTACCCCATCGCGCTGACACTGTGCTCGTCGGACGTGGCCCGCATACGCGACATCGGCGGCATCGCCCTCTACCTGGACAACGACGGGGCCGTGCGTGCCGCCGCCGAACGCATGCAGGACCGGGCCAGCAGGGAGCGTCCCCATGCCCGGGTGGAGGGTTTCGTACTCCGTCGCATGCAACCGCGCCCCCATGCGCGACAACTGTTCCTGGGCGTGGCCGTGGACAGGCTGTTCGGGCCGGTGATCGTGATCGGCGAGGGAGGACGGGCGGTGGAGGCCTACCGTGAGCATGCCGTGGGGCTGCCACCGCTGAATCCGCCCCTTGCGCGGGATCTGCTGGGCCGTACCCGGGCCTGGCATTCCCTGCAGGGCTCCCCCGCCCGGCCGGACGCCGACATCGACGCCATTTGTCTGGCCATGGTGAAGCTCTCCCAACTGGTGGTGGATTTTCCGGAAATCGCCGAAGTGGACATCAACCCGCTGTTCGCCGACGACCAGGGGGTTACCGTGGCCAGCGCGCATATGCGGCTGACGGATCCGGACAGTCGGCCCACACTGGCCATCCGTCCCTACCCGGGTTCACTGGAACAAACCGCCCGACTGCGGGACGGCCGGTGGGTGTTGCTCCGACCCATACGCCCGGAAGATGAACCCCTGCTGGAGCGCTTTTTCGCACAACTGACTCCGGAGGATCTGTTCACACGCTTTTTCCGTGAGGTGAAGACCCTGGAGCGGTCCGAACTGGCGCGCATGACCCAGGTGGACTACGAACGGGAGATGGCATTCATCGCCCAGGACGGCCACGATGGGGATGCCGCGATCCTGGGAGAGGTCCGTACGGTCACGGACGCGGACAACACCCGGGCGGAATTCGCCGTCACTGTCCGTTCCGACATGCAGGGCACCGGACTCGGGCGCCTGTTGATGGAAAAGGCCATCGCGTACGCACGAAACCAAGGAACACGGTTCCTGACCGGGCAGGTGCTGACCCGCAACCGGGGCATGCTCCGGCTGGCCCAAAAGCTGGGCATGTCGCAACACCCGGACGAGGATCCGGAAACAGTCACCGTGGAGATGCCGCTTTCCGATTGACGCGATTCGCTGCCCCCGTAGTGCCCGGTCCCCGCCCCCGGGCCTGAATTCCGTGCGCCAGGCGGATACAATGCAAACCGGATACTGCGTCGCACCATGGAACACGGCGAGGAGGGCATGTGAGCGGCAGTCACAGTCGGCAGATCGATCTGGCGTTACAGGGGGGCGGATCCCACGGTGCGATCACCTGGGGCGTCCTTGACCGGTTACTGGAGGACGAGCGCATCGAGATCGACGGCATCAGCGGAACCAGCGCCGGCGCCATGAACGCCGTGGTGCTCGCGGACGGACTGGAATCCGGCGGGCGCGAAGGGGCACGGGAAGCGCTGAAATCCTTCTGGCGCTCGGTGAGCGACGCAGCCCGATTCTCGCCCATTCAGCGGAGCCCCTGGGATTGGTTGACCGGCAACTTCAGCCTGGATTATTCCCCCAGCTACCTGTTCTTCAACACCCTCACCCAATTGATCCCCCCGGCGCAGTTGAATCCGCTGGGCATCAACCCGCTACGGAACCTGGTGGAACGTCAGGTGGATTTCCAACGGGTGAACGCCACCCGCAAGGTGAAGGTCTTCGTCACGGCCACCAGCGTCCGCACCGGTCGCCCGCGGATTTTCCGTCAACCTGACCTGAGCCTGGACACGGTCATGGCGTCCGCCTGCCTCCCGTTCATGTTCGATGCCGTGGAGATTGACGGAGACGCTTACTGGGACGGCGGCTACAGCGGCAACCCGGCGCTTTACCCGCTGGTGGATGACCAGGGCTGCCGTGACCTGGTGGTGGTCCAGATCAATCCCGTGGAACGGAACAAGCTGCCCGGAACCGCCAGGGAAATCCTGAACAGGATCAATGAAATCACCTTCAACTCCAGCCTTATCAAGGAACTGAGGTCCATCCACCTGTTGCAGCAGTTGATTGATGCCGAAGGGCTGACGCTGGAGAGCTATCGGGCCATGCGCCTGCACCTCATCCATGCGGAGCGGAAGGTGGAACAGCTCAGTGCGTCCAGCAAGCTGAACTCGGAATGGCGTTTTTTGAAAGAGCTGCATGCCGAGGGCTATGCCTGCGCCGACCGGTGGCTGGAGCGGAATTTCCAGGCCATCGGGGAGCGCTCCACCTTCGACCTGGACGAGCTGTTCCGGGATGCGTTCCGGCCGGTGGATCCTCCGGCGGCGGCGAAACCGGAACGGGGAGACGCGCCATGACCGGCGTGCTGGCGATCCTGGTAGCCCTGGGTCTGCTCATCGCCCTGGCCTACCGGGGCCTGAGTCTCCTCATCCTGGCGCCCGGGCTGGCCGCGCTGATCACACTGGCGTCGGTGGACACGCCGCTGCTGGCCAGCTACACGCAGGTGTTCATGCGGGCGGCCGGGGATTTCATCGTCCTCTACTTCCCGCTGTTCCTGCTCGGCGCCATCTTCGGCAAGCTGATGGAAGACTCCGGCAGCGCCCAGGTTCTGGCTCGGGCGATCGTTCACCGCCTGGGTGCCTCCCGGGCCATTCTGGCCGTGGTGCTTTCCTGTGCCGTGCTGACCTATGGTGGCGTGTCGCTGTTCGTGGTGGCCTTCGCCGTCTATCCCGTTGCGGCCGCCCTCTTCCGGGAAGCGGATATCCCAAAGCGTCTGATTCCGGGCACCATCGCGTTGGGGGCCTTCACCTTCACCATGACAGCCCTGCCGGGGACGCCCGCTATCCAGAACGCCATTCCCATGCCCTATTTCGGCACCACGCCGTTTGCCGCCCCGGGACTGGGCATCCTCACCGGCCTGCTCATGCTGGTGCTTGGTCAGGCCTGGCTCTCCAGACGTGCCGCCCGGGCCCGGCTCGCCGGCGAAGGCTACGGCGAACACGGGGACGGGGAACCCCGGTTGAACAAGCAGCTCCGCGAGCATGCGGCCGGGGAGGGGTTCGATCTGAACGAGGTGCCGCCGGAAACCCCGCCCCGGGATCTGCCACCCGTCACCCTGGCAGTGCTCCCCCTGGTTCTGGTCATCCTGTTGAATCTGCTGTTCACGACACTGATCATTCCGGCGATGGACACCGATTACCTGGCCGAACCGCGCTACGGCGCCACCGGCGTGGAAGCTGTGCGCGGGGTCTGGTCGGTGATCGCGGCGCTGGTGATTTCCATCCTGGTACTCACGGCGGCCAATCTGCGGCGCCTGCCGCGCCTCACCGCCAGCCTGGACAGCGGTGCCAACGCATCGCTGCTCCCGATCTTCAACACGGCGAGCCTTGTAGGCTTCGGTTCCGTGGTCGCGTCCCTGAGCGCATTCGGTCTGATCAGCGGCTGGATCACCTCGGTGGGCGGGGAAAACCCGCTGATTTCTCTTGCCATCGCGGTCAACGTGCTGGCGGGCATGACCGGCTCCGCCTCCGGGGGCATGAGTATCGCCCTGGCCACACTTGGCGACACCTACCTGGCCATGGGCCAGGCGGCCGGCATCTCGCCGGAACTCCTGCACCGGGTCACCGCCGTGGCCACCGGCGGCCTGGATGCACTGCCGCATAACGGCGCCGTGATCACCCTGCTGTCCATCTGCGGACTGACCCACCGGCAGGCATACCTGGATATCGCGGTCGTCGCCGTCCTGGTACCGATTCTTTCGCTGGTTTTCCTGATCACCCTGGGCACACTGGTGGGGACATTCTGACAGTCCCGCAGGTACATGGATCCACAAGAGACGGCAAAGCCGCCTGACGAGTTAGCACATGACACGAGCAAGTGACGCCTGCCCCATGGAGAACCGTTACCTCGTCAACGGGGTAAACCTGCACTGTTTCGACTGGCCGGCATCGGCGGACATGATCGAGGCGGCACCGGTTCTCCTGATTCATGCCACCGGATTCCACGCCCGCTGCTGGGATCAGATTATCCGGCACCTGGATGGCCGCAGGGTCATCGCTTTCGATCAGCGCGGCCACGGCCGGAGCGGGAAAATCCCGCCCTACACCTGGGACACCTTCGGCAAGGACCTGTGCGAGCTGATCACCCTGCTGGGGCTGCGGGACGTCATCGCCGTGGGCCACTCCATGGGAGGGCACGTTCTGGTCCAGGCGGCGGCCCGATATCCGGGGGTCTTTCAGCGCCTGCTGCTGATCGATCCGGTGATCTTTCCGCCGGAACGGTACCAGCAGCCGCCCATGTGGGACCGGGTCGAGGATCACCCCACAACGCGGCGCCGCAATACCTGGCCCTCCTGGCAGGTGATGGCGGAGCATTTCCGTGATCGCCCGCCGTTTGCCACCTGGGATCCCACCGTGCTGGAGGATTACTGCCGCCATGGCCTGCTGCCGGCGGCGGACGAGGACGGCTTTGTCCTGGCCTGCCCTCCGGAGGTGGAGGCCAGCGTCTACGTGAACCATGCCGGTTGCAATGTCCACGGACTGATCGCCGAAATCCAGGCGCCGGTGACCGTCCTCCGCGCCCGGCTACCCGCCAGCGACGGGAGCGGGAACCACTTTTCCACCTCCCCCACCTGGCCGGAACTGGCGGCGCACTTCCGGCAGGGGCGGGACGTTCATCTGGAGCAGTACAATCACCTGATCCCCATGGAAGCCCCCGAACGCGTCGCGGACCACATACTGGACCGACGCTAGCCCCGGCGATGGGGCACGCGCCGGCTCCCGCTCAGCCAACCCCATTCACCGTGGACGCCAGCAGAAACTGCGCCACGTAGTACATGGGCAACCCCCACCTGACATTGTGCGGCCTGGGCGACACGAAGCGGTCCCGCGCCACCGAGAGATCAGAAACCGTGAACAGCACGGCCCCTGAAAGGAGCGTCATGCCGGCACCCGCCACCACGGCACCAGTGGCCATGACAACCATTGCCACTATGGCAACCACATAAAGCACCACGGCGGGGCGGAACAACCCGGAAAGATGCCTCCAGAGCCATTTCAACACCACCCCACCGGATACACACATCACCACCAGTGCGGCCAGCATTCCCGCGGTATCGAGGCCGCGCGCCGCAAACGCGAAGGCAAAGGCCACGTGCGCCAGCAGAAACGCCGCGATTCCCACCAGAAACGCCGGACGGGCGCGGGGCACCAACAGCACATCCCCGAACCAGGACAGCACCAGCGCCAGCAGGATCAACTGCCCATACGCTGACTCCAGCGCACCCCACAAGACCGCCGCCCCCAGAAAGCAGGTGCTGGCCACCGTCTTGGCGGCACCAGCCAGCACTTTCCTGTCGGCCGCACTTCCGAGCAGCACCAGGGCAACCGCAAGGGCAGCCAACCAGTGGAGCAAATGAATGGCGATGATAACGGCAGCGCCTCCCTGCAGCCTGCGTTACTCGGCGCAACCGCTCTCCATCGGCGCCTGTGGCTTGGCGGACCACTCCAGCAGCGAGTTGTCGTAGAGCGCCCAGTCGGTGTAACCCAGCAATTCCAGAGCAAAGGCCGCTGTCGAAGCTGCAATGCCGCCGCCGCAATAGGTGATAACCCGCCGGCTGCCCGGCACTCCGGCCTCGGTCAGCAGCGTGCGGATGTGATCCGGGGAACGGAACCGCATGGTATCGGGATCCACCAGATCCTGTGCGGGAACATTGACACTGCCGGGTATGCGCCCCGGACGTCCGTAGTGAGCGCCCCCGGTGCCGCAGAACTGCTCCGGCGACAAGGCGTTCACCAGCAGGCAGCGCGGATCGTACAACGCGTTCTCCACATCCCGCATCTGCGCCACATGATGGGGTCGCGGATTCGCCCGGTAGGGGGCGGGGGCGAACGAGGGCTCTTCCGCGGTCACCGGATATCCATCCCGCTGCCAGCCTTCGAACCCTCCATTGAGCACGGAAAGCTTTCTGTGCCCCATGACCCGCAGCACGAACCAGGCACGGGTCACCGGCAGCACCGATGCCCGCCCGTATAGCACCACATGGTGTTCGGAGCTGATCCCGAGCCGCGTCATCAGCCGTTCGAACTGTGCCGGCTGGGGCAATGTGTAAGGATAGGCGCCGTCCGGATCCGAAAGGTCATCACACATATCCACATGCTGCGCACCGGGTATGTGGGCGGCCTCGTAGTCCGGACGCCCGCTCTCAATGCGTGAGGGCCCCACGGGCTGCGGAAACATGTAGGTGGTGCAATCCAGAATCCGCAGGTGGGGATCATCCAGATGCTGGGCAACCCACTGACGCTCTACCAGCATGTCCGCGCTCCGGCCGTTCCAAGGCTACCCGGCAGCTTACCAGACGAGTCGCCGAATGACAGGCGAGCCCCCACGCACCGCAGGGGCTCGCACCGGGGAACACTGCCGGAACCCGTCACCTGGAAGAACTCCCCGAGTGACTCGGTTCCCCTGTATACACCACACTCAGGGGCTCGGCGCCGGTCGCAGTTCCACGGCCTGCTCGAAGGCCACCTCCGGCACCAGGCTAACGGTGTCGCCACCCCGCCTGAAATCCGGCAGCATCAGATCCGTCAGGTAGGCGTCCGGCCCCGGTGGGACGTGGTAACCGGCGTCCAGCGGCCCAATGGGGCTTACGAAGAAGGCCTGCGGCGGCTCCGCCTTCATCTCCGCTGGCCTGGCCTGGGGCTGGATCGGGATACCGAGCTGGTCCGCGGCAGCGAGCAACTGATCCGAGGCGAGTTTCGCCGCCCAGGCAGCACTCTGGTAATCACGCAAGCCGAAGTAATGCAGGGCAACCAGCCCCCATTGATCCGCTACCAGGATGTCATCCACCACCGTATTCAGTCGCGGACTGGTCAGCAATTCAGCCAGGATATGGTTGGACTGGTTCAAATAGCTGATGGTCAACCAGCGACCGGTACGATCCAGATCAAACTGACTGAAGCCACCCGTCAGGCGCAGATAGCTCATGACGGTGGAGGACATCCCTCCAACCCAGGTGAAATAGAAATCGCCCACGGGACGGATGATGGTCACCGTGGTGAAACCGGTGGCAGGATCGAACTCGGTGTCTATGCCATCATGGGGATGCGACAAGCCGAGATGATGCCCCAATTCATGCACCACGGTATCCGTGTGACCGTAATCGAACGCCTCCAGCGAGGAAGTCCAGTAGCTCACCACGTGCGACTGGGTCCCGTCTCTCGGGTCGCCATCGGCTATCGCGATAAAGGGTACCGGCAGATCCTCGTCAAAGACCGAAAACAGGAACGCGGGAATCGCATAGTCACTGTCCCTGCTCACATACTGGAGGCGTTGATCCTGGAGATGGAACCAGAGATCGTACCACGCGAAGCCGCCGCCCCTGCCTCCGAAGCAGGATGACCCCATCCCGGTTGGATCGGCCCGACCCGTGAGCCAGCATTCCTGGATATTCACGAGCCGGTGGGAGAACTCCCGTTCGGTGATATTGACAATGTACTCGTGCCAGGGCCGGACCTGGTTCAGGCGCTGCAAGACCACATTCACATCCAGCGGCGGAATCGACCGCCCCGGGTAAGCAACGCGGGTCACGTCCACGCTCACCTTCTCCGGAAGAACGGTCTGGGTCAGCGCCGGCGGATACAAGGGCGATGAAGCGAAGAGCATGTCGATGGCGACATAGCGGAGGACTTTCGCGAGATCTCCGGTCAGATCGTCAAACGGGCGATAGGTGTCCTCGCCGGGCTCGGCATACTCCCACACGGGCGGCAGGCGATAGTCGGTGCGGCCATCCCCCACCACATCCGCATCGGTCAGGTTCCAGTTGTTGGTAACCCCATCCGGACCAGCCGACAGGTCATGAAACCACACCCGTCTCGCCGGGTTGGATGGCGTTCCGCCCCAGGCAATCAGCGCCCGTGCATCCGCCTCACCGAAATCCGTTTCCGAATCGGCCGGTGGCTCCCCCGTGATGCGGTAGTTGTGGAATACGAAATCGTCCCGGCCGAACCAGTTGATGAAAAAAACCATCGGCTCCGACGGGTGGATTCCAAGCTCGGAAGCGTGTTCGCCGAGCCAGGCCTCGACAGCGCGTGCATCGATGTTAAGCGTGCCATCGATGGTTTGTGTGCTGCCGGGGTCTTCATTGTAAAGCTCCTGGTAGAGGGTCGTTGGCCGGGGTTGACCGATCTCCAGCAGTGTTTCGAAGAACGCGTCCTCGAACCCCTGATCAGCAAACCGGATGCGAAGGTCGATGTCGGCAACCGTGTAGGAGGGGTAAATGCGGCCAGCAAACAGCGGAATCATTGTAACGCCGACGGCTCGATCCGACTGCGCCGCCACGAATCGTGAAACATCGATCTGGAGTGGACCATCGCCGGGCTCATAACCAATGAACACCACATTGACGGGGAGGTGTTCGAACAGGAACAGATTGGTTCCCGGCGTCAGAACGTTTAGGGCCACTGCCGGGGACGCCTCCCCGGATGGCTCGCCGTAGGCCGATGGGGGCGGCAAGGCCGCGAGCATGAGTGCCATCGCCAATGCCGCCACCAGCGCCACAAGTCGATGGCCCGCCTGCCGCCCTGCCCTGCCGGCGCGCACGCTGCCTGCCCGCCGATAGACGGTGGCTTCTTCTGTGCTATCCATATGCCCTCCCGGGTTGTTGTGCACGTAGGCGATATGGATGCGATAAACCGCAGTATAGGCAAAATGACGCATCTCTCCATTGAAAGCGGGGAATGGATCAGTGCGTCCTTGGGGGGTTGATCAGCCGTCGGAAGCCAGCCTGGCAGCCACCTGCTGTTCGTATTCCCGGGCAGCCGGGGCCACCGTGCCGCCCTCCCCGGTAGCCAGCCAGCGGCGGAAGCGTCCGGCGTCTCCCAGGGGGCTGCGGGTTCCATGGGAATTCAGGAACACCAGCGCCACCGAGCGGCCATCCATTTCCGCCACCATGGCCAGGCAGCGGCCGGCCTCGATCAGGTAACCGGTCTTGCTGAGCAGTACGTTCCAGTTGGGATGGCTTACCAGGGAATTGGTATTGCCATAGCCCTTGGTGTAGCGCGGCCCCCGGAAACGCGCGGTGTGGTGAGGCGTGGTGGAGTACTGGCGGATCTCTTCATACTGGTTTGCCGCGGCCAGGAGCTTCAGCAGATCGGAGGCGGTGGACACGTTTTCCACCGAGAGCCCGCTGGTGTCCACGAATCGGGTCCGGGCCATACCCAGTTCCGCGGCCTTGTCGTTCATGGCTGCAATGAAGGCATCGCGTCCCCCGGGGTGATGGTGGGCCAGCACATACGTGGCAAGATTCTCCGAGGACATCAGCGCCAGACGGATCAGCTCGCGCCGCGGCAGGCGGGAGTCGACCCGCATCCGGGAATAGGCATTCTTTCCCACGGTGTGCCGCCGCTGGACGATGGTCAACCATTCATCCAGCGGTTCACCGGAATCCAGCACCACCATGGCGGTCATGAGCTTGGTGAGCGAGGCGACGGGTACCGGGATATCCGAACGCTTGCTCACCAGGACTTCGCCGGAATCCAGGTAAGCCGCCGCCGCGTGCACGGATGCCAGTTGCAGGGGCTGCCGCTCGGCCGCTACGGCAGCACCCGGCAGCGTCAGCAGGAAGGCAACAAGCAATGTGAACAGAAGCCGTACGGTCTGGAGCTGACCCCTGAGGTGCGCCGATGGGCGCTTCGGCAACGGCAAACGCATGGCAATGAATCCCCAAACCGAAGTAATGGGGCCGAGTATGCCGGCTTGGCCGCAGGGCGACAATCTGTCGTCTGCCCGTGGAAGCCCCCAGCCACGGAAGCCCCTGAATCACGGTTAAGGAAGCGCCGATCTACTCCCCCAGACGCTCCCGCAGGGTGTCCGCCGCCGTCCGGGACTGTTCCAGGATGTCGTCGATCCGGTAGAAATCCAGCAGGCGCACGCCACTGATCTCCGGCTTGATGTAGATATCCGGTTCACCGGCTTCCATCCGCGCCGCAATGATCGATTGCTGCATGATCTCGAAAGTCTTGAACAGCAGATCCACCCAGCTTGCCTCGTTATCCCCGGTCCTGGACCGGGTGCCCGTCACGTCCACGGCAATGACCAGGTCCGTGCGGGCCCGGGCCACATCGAAGGGCAACGGATTGGAGGTGCCACCATCAATCAGCAGGCGATCGTCATCGCGCACCGGCGAGAACAGGCCGGGCACCGCCATGCTGGCCTTCATGGCCGGGATGAGTTCACCCTCGCCCAGCAGCACCGTGTCACCGGACCAGTAGTCAGTGGCGACGATCAACAGGGGGATTCGCAACGCGTCGAAGGTCTTCACCGGCATCTCGCCGGCCAGAAACTCAAGGAACCCGCTGGAATCGAACACGCCGCCATCCTTGAACCCGAGCTTTATCACGTCGCCCAGATCCAGTTCCGAACCCGATCCAACCAGGCCGGATAGCGCATCGAGCCCGGACCCGGCGAAATCATCGAAAATGTCGTAGATGTCCTCCGCGCTCAGCCCGGATGCGTACAGGGCTCCGATCACCGCACCGATGCTGGTGCCGACAATCAGGTCCGGCTTCCGTCCCAGTTCGTCGAAGACCTCCAGTACGGCGATGTGCGCCAGCCCGCCCGCACCGCCGGAACCCAGGGCCAGGCCGATGGACTTCCGGTCCTCCGACTCCGGCTCGCCACCGGACAGCAACACGGGAAACAGCAGCATGACCACCATCAGGACTTCCCGGAAGCGATTCCGCAGCATGCATACCTCCTGTGCCGGCTGATCGGCACGGATTCGCCACCCGCGCTTATCGGCGGCGCCGGCCCGCTCAGCGAGAGTGTACAGGAAGGTCGCGGGCCCAAGGGCAAGGGGGTGAAGCTGCAACATATCGCGTCCTCCGGCAAGTGCGCTGCAACCGCCTCTGTACGTATGATGAGACGGTACACGCTCTGAATAACAAGCCATCCAGGGGAACCATGACGCTCTTTCAACTGGTCTCGAAGCTCACCGGCAAACTCACCATTGCGATCCCGGCCACCATGCTGATGGGTTTTTTCCTGGGAACCGTGGCACCCACCGGCTGGCTGCAATGGCTGATCCTGCCCCTCACTTTCCTCATGGTTTACCCGATGATGGTGAACCTGAAACTGAAAAGCGTGATCGAAGGCGGCGACACGCGCGCCCAGGGCCTGGCGCTGCTGATCAACTTCGGCGTCATTCCGTTCATCGCCTTCGGCATCGGCCTGCTGTTCCTGGCCGAGCAACCCTATTTCGCGCTGGGCCTGCTGCTGGCCGCACTGTTGCCCACCAGCGGCATGACCATCTCGTGGACGGGTTTCGCCAAGGGGAACGTACCCGCGGCCATCAAGATGACCGTCATTGGCCTTCTGCTGGGCTCGCTGGCCACACCCTTCTATGTGAGCTGGCTGATGGGGGCCACCGTGCCCGTGGACATGCTGGCCGTGTTCCGGCAGATAGGCGTGATCGTCCTGCTGCCGCTCATCGCCGGCCAGCTCACCCAGTACTACCTGCGCAAACGCCACGGACAGGAACGCTACCAGAAGGAATGGGCACCCCGCTTCCCGCCGCTGTCCTCACTGGGGGTGCTGGGTATCGTGTTCGTGGCCATGGCATTGAAGGCCGAGGACCTGATCGCCGCGCCCGGCGATCTGCTGATCGTCATCATTCCCGTGGTACTGTTGTATCTCGTCAACTACGCGCTCAGCACCGGGGTCGCCCGCTGGCTGCTGCCCCGCGGCGACGGCATCGCCCTGGTCTATGGCACCGTGATGCGCAACCTCTCCATCGCCCTGGCCCTGTCCATGAATGCCTTTGGGGAGGCCGGCGCCGCCGCCGCGCTGGTGATCGCTGTCGGTTACATCATCCAGGTGCAGTCCGCGGCCTGGTATGTGAAGCTGACGGATCGGGTGTTCCCCGGGCGGCAGGCACCGGCTGAAGACCGCTGAATGCGGACGGGCAGGCGCCCCACCCACACCCCCCGTTTAGACCATTGTTGGCCTTGTCGCTGCCGGAAGGACACCCCACCGGGTCCCGTCTTGACGATGCAGCCGGATCTTGTGACCCGTTCGCGTTATTGTGCACTCAACAATTGAGCGTGGTCGGCGAATCGGTTAGTTTCCATAACACGACTCGGAAAGGGCACGCCGTGCGCGGCTGACGCGCGGTTTCCACGGAAGGACAGAAGAACTCAGGGGTACTCAGAAGAATAAACAGAAAATCAGGGGGCACACCGTGAGCCTTGCCGCGCATGCATTCCCGCAGAGCCGACAGGACATTGAGAAGCTGATCGAGGGCGTCTACGTGGCTGCCGCGCAGCCCGAACACTGGCAACAGGTCCTTCACGACCTGGTCAACATCACCCAATCCCGTTCAGCCCGCATGCTGATCCTGGATGAGACGGCATCTGAAGTTTTAGCCAGCGTCAAGGTGAACACCGACGATAGCGCACACCAGCGCTACGTGGACTACTACGTGAACACCTGCCCCTGGCGGACGGAACTGGGGCAGAAGCAGGCCGGAAGGCTGTATTCCACCTATCTGCATTTCTCCTGCGATCAGCGGCGCTTTTACCGCACCGAGTTCTTCAACGACTGGGCCCGTGAACTGGACATCCATCACGGCGTCTGCGGAACCATCGATCAGGCCGGAGGCCAGACCGTGCAGTTGCTGATCCAGCGTACCGGAGGGCATGGCCATTACTCGGCGTCGGAGACGGACGCCATCAACACCCTCATTCCGCACCTCCGGCGGGCACTGTTCATCAACCGCGCCATTGCCACCGAACGCGCGCAGCGCCACGCCATGGCCGCCGCGACACAGCAGTACCGGCTGCCGTATTTTCTGCTCAACGCACAAGGGCAGATCTGCCACACCTCACCGGACGCGGAGACGCTGGTCCGGCGCGGCGTGTTGCCTCCTCCCCGGAACGGCTTCGTACGCTGCGAGACGGATACTGATACCCAGCGCCTTCGTCAGCTCACACTGCGCTGCCTGACCACCGCCACCGGCCATGGGGAGAGCGCTGGGGGCGACATGGTTGCCCGCCGCGGCGACGGCAGCGGGCTGCGACTGCTGGTCACCCCGATTCATCCGGACCTGGGAGCATCAATTGGGCAACCTGCCCCCCGCGCTTTCGCTGCCGTATTCATTCACAGTCCGGGTATCACACCCGAGATCAACCAGGCGATGCTGGTCCGACTGTATGGGTTTACCGATGCCGAGGCACGGGTCGCCGCTGCCGTGGCACGGGGTCAGAGCCTGGAAGCGACAGCAGAGGTGCTGCAGGTGAGCGTGCATACCGTGCGCACTCAGCTCAAGGCGGCCATGCGGAAAACGGGTACACGACGGCAGACGGCACTGGCGCGGGAGATTCTCCTGAGCCCGGCCTGTCGGCCGGGCGAACAGACCACCCCGGCCCCAACAAGCCCACAGGGTCGGGCAACGCAACCCAGCGACCTCGATCAATGGCGCCGCGGCGATCATTAGCCGCCCGCGAACCCCGGGCATCGCATCGTCCCCTACCGCACTAAGGAGGCAGAGTTGAAACACCTGACTGCGAGAACGGCGGATGGCAGCCCCATGGCCGTCACCGTACGCGAAGGGAACACCAACCAACCCGTCATCGTGCTGATTCACGGCTGGACCTGCCGCCGCACCTACTGGCAACCGCAGATCGATGCCCTGCCGCCGGAGTTTCCTGTGCTCGCCCCCGATCTGCCCGGCCACGGCGACACAGCGGCACCGGATGGCAGCCCACTAAGCATTGGGACACTGGCTGACGATGTGGTCCGGTTGATACAGGATCATGCCAACGGGAAGGTGATCCTGGTGGGCCACTCCATGGGAGGGGCGGTTTCCCTGGAGGCGGCGGCGCGGCTTGGCGACCGGGTCCGTGGCGTGATTCTGGTGGACACCTTCGTCATCGACTACGGCGGACTGGATGAAGAAACCCAGGAGGGCATCCACAAGGCCTTCCGGGACAATTTCTCCGGCGCCATCGCGGGGTTGATCGAGGACACGAGCACGGGTGCCACGCCCGCTTCCCTGAAGGAACGGCTGCGAAAGGAGATGTCGGAAGCGGACCCGGAATGGGCGCTCCCTCTCTGGAAGTCCCTGCTCGGCTGGAACCCGGAGCAGGCATTCCAGCGACTTCGCTGTGAGGTTCACGCCATCAACGGCGGCCTGATTCCCGACAGCGCCCGGGAACGCTGGGGCGGGAAAATGACCGAGACGGTGCTGGCGGAAGGCGGGCATTTCCTGCAAATGGAGGATCCGCAGGGCTTCAACCCCCACCTGGTGGAAGTGATCAGGCGGTACGCCTGACAGGCGGCAAAGCGCTGGATGGTCCCCCCGGGCTAGATAAGCCCCTGCGGTTGAAAACCGGCCCGGGGTGGACGGGTACGGGCCCCCCTGCGCACCGGTCAAGGCAACCCGTATGTCGCGGGACCGATGGAACCACCGGTGGGTATGACGATGACCGGCGACTCGGCATCATCCACTTCCGCAAGCTCCGCGCTCACTGTCACCTGGGTCGCACCCTCCGCAAGTGCATCCAGCGGCATGGAGAACTCGAATCCATCCGGGCCGGAAGCGGCCAGCCAACCCTGCTCCGCGACGTTGACCGGTGTTCCATCCGTACTGTTGAAATACTGGTAGACGGCCTGCGATGCCTCGTACACCAGCGTGTGCTCCACGGCGCCGTCATCCAGTTTCAGTCGCACACCGTCTTCCGGCACCTCCGTGGTCCGCACCAGGAACTTGAGCTCGCCGCGGTCCGCAACGGCACCCAGCGCGTCCACAGTTCCGCTTCCTGACGTCGCAATGAGCAGGTCGGATGGCCAGTCCTGGGCCAGACCGTCCACCACGATGAACTGCGCCGGATTGATCGGCGTCAGGGTAAGCCCCTCCAGGGTTCCGGGCACACGTGTCGTCTCGGTGAAGACCCCGGCAACGCTGATCTCGCCGATCACCGTGGAATCCGTGGCGCGTTCCACCGCCCGCACCCAGACGCGGCTGTCGGACAGCACTTCGAATTCCAGCAGATCGAACTGCTCCGGCAGATCAAGCTGGACAAGCTCGCCGCTGGTTCCGTCCCAGCGAATGATCACGCCGTTGGCTTCACCCTCGGGAGCCGCCTCGGTGGTATCCGCAAAGAAGAACAGGAACCGTTCCGTTGCGAAATGGTTCCGAATGTTGCTGAACACCCCTTCCAGTTCGGGCACGGGCCGGCTGTAACCCTGACGCGGACGCACCTCGTAGGGCGTGCTGTCGAGCCCATCGGGAACAATCAGGCGACCGGCGATAACCCGCCGTTCGGAATTGAACGGCAGCATGATCGGCGGGGTGTCTTCAGCACGAACCATCTCCTCCAGCTCAGCAGTCACATCTGATTCGGTAACCAGCAAATCAAGGCGATAGAGCTTGTTGGCGGTATCGTCGTAATGCGGATCCAGGTAAAACGCATACACCTCGCCATCCGCACCCAGAATCATGCGATTGCCCAATTCGATGTCGACGTTGTCGAAGCCTGCGGCATCGGTACGCCGCAGGCGATGGGCTGGCTGGCCCTCCGCAGTGCTTCCCGCATACGCCACGAATCGTCCGTGATGGGGGACCTCCCAGAAATAAATGCCGTTGTCCGTTCCGCTGATCAGCGTCGCCTCGACATTCTCGCCGGTCCCCACGGTGGACACATCGATCCGGTAAATCCCCACGGTGCCTTCCCGCTCCATGCCCGGCAAAAAGCCTTCCAGATAGATATTGCCGTCCCGATCCGTGGTGATCTTCCTCGGTTCTTCGAAGGTATTGAGGTAAAGAGGCCCGGGGTTGTGAGGGTCTTCACTATAGGCGAAGCCCGTGGATTTCTCGGCGAGAAACGCCAGTCTCAGCACGTCGCCGCCTTCAATCGTTTGCTGGAAGCCGATGGCGACGAACCGGTTGTTCAGCTCATTCACGACCTTCGGAATGATCGTACCCGGCGGTATCTCATCACCGTCTTCCGACGTCCAGCTCACCCGCTCCAATCGCCCATCCACCGTGGCCTTGTAGAGGCTGTTGGGCTCCAGATCCACCTGATCCTGGGGACGGATCAGATAGTCGTCCACATCGAAGCGCTGAGGGTCCACGGCGGCGGCGGCGGTGGCGGCGCCGTTGTCTCCGGTCACCACCAGGCCCTGGGCGCCGTCCAGCGTGAGCTGCAGCGCCGAAACAGCATCCAGCGTTGCCCCGCCATTTTCATCCCCATGACCACTCCCACCGCCGCCACCGCCCCCACCGCCCCCACCGCCTCCGCCACCACTATTGCAGGCAGCGATGAACAGCGCAGCAAAAAGGCTGACGAAAATCGCTGAGACACGGCCAGAGATGGACATCACTTTCCCCCGGGAGGCACAAGGACTTGCGGTACCACTCTAGAGGCATGCCAGATGCCGGCGCATCACCCATATGGTGTATACACCGTGACCGGCTCCGCGGAACGGGAGCGAGTCATTGGCGGGGCGCACAGCCTGCCCCGGGGTGATCAGGGACAGGGGGAGGACGGGGCAGGGACATCCACGCTATGGGTCAGTCCAGCAGTTTCCCGGGGTTGAGTATGCGCCTGGGGTCCAGGCTGCCCTTCAGCGTGCGCATCAGGGACACTTCCTCGGCGCTCCGGGACCAGGCCAGATAGGGCAGTTTCTCCTTGCCGATGCCGTGCTCGGCGGAAACGGAACCACCCCGTTCCCGAACGGCGTTATACACCACGTCATCCACCTGCCGGCGGCGCTCGGGGTTGTCTTGCCCGATACCGACCACCAGATGCAGATTGCCGTCCCCCAGGTGGCCGAAGGAGACGGAATCCACCTCCGGCCAGCGGCGGGACAACCTCTCGCGCACATCAAGAACGAAGGCGTCGATTTCGTGCAGGTTCAGACTGATATCAAACGGCAACAAGGGGGCCATGAGCTGCAGCAGTGTAGGGATGTCATCACGAATGGCCCACAGGGCGTCCTGCTGTGCGCGGGATTCCGCGATCACCGCATCACTGACCAGTTCCCGTTGCATGGCTTGCTCCAGCGCGGCCCGGAAACGGGGGTTCTCCGGCGCCGGGTCGGCGCTCAGGCATTCCACCAGGACGTAGTAGCCATGATCCACGCCCAGGGGCGGGCGATGCCCGGTGGGTCCCTCCACCACCATGCGATAGAAGTCATTCCACATCACTTCGAACCCGCTCAAGGTACCGCCCAGCTCGGTATCCAGCAGCGCCAGCAGTTCCTGCACATGCTGGTAACGGTCCAGCGCCAGCATGGCGGTATGCCGGCTGCGCGGCAACGGGCGCAGGCGCAGTGCCGCCCGGGTCACGATGCCCAGCGTTCCCTCGGAACCGATGAACAGGTGTTTGAGGTCGTAACCGGCGTTGTTTTTGATGAAGCGCTGCATGGCCGATACCACGGTGCCATCCGCCATCACCGCCTCCAGGCCAAGCACCTGGTCCCGCAGCATGCCATAGCGGAGCACGCGGTTGCCGCCGGCATTGGTGGAGATCGCGCCGCCGATGGTGGCGGTGCCGCGGGCGCCGAAGTCCACGGCGAAAAACAGCCCCGCGTCCTCTGCGGTTTCCTGGACCCGCTGCACCGGAACGCCGGCCTGCACCACCATAGCGCGGCCCAGGGTATCCACCTCTTCGATCCGGTTCATGCGTTCCAGGGAGAGCATCAACTCGCCGGGGCTCGCCACCGCCCCTTCCACCAGACCGGTACCGCCGCCATAGGGCACCACCGGCTGGCTGGCCTCATGGCAGAGGCGCAGAACCCGGGAGACCTCCTCGGTACTGCCGGGTCGAATGATCGCCCGTGCCTCGCATGACCCGCCCTGCACCGTGGCCGGCCGGGCGCGCACATCCTCGCCTTCCAGCACCCCCTGCGGTCCCACGATCTCGCGAATCGCGGCAATCAACTGGTTCATCGTCTGCTCCCTGCGGCAGGTGCCGCACCCCCTGTCAGTTCCGCGATTCCGCGGGCGCCGGCCGCACGCCGAAGCCCTGCGCCACGGAAGCAGTCAAGCTCACCCCGGGAAGTCTTCCTCGAAATACTCATGCGCCCGCCGCTGATCCGGATCGCGTTCCTGCTCGCCCTTGCGCAACTCCACGCGACGGATCTTGCCCGAGATCGTCTTCGGCAACTCGGCGAATTCCAGGCGACGGATACGCTTGTACGGGGCGAGCTTCTCCCGGGCGAAGGCCAGAATGTCCCGGGCCAGCTCGGCATCCGGCTCCCGGCCCCCGGCCAGCGTGATATACGCCTTGGGCACCGCCAGGCGCATCGGGTCCGGCGCCGGAACCACCGCTGCCTCGGCCACGGCCGGATGCTCGATGAGCACGCTTTCCAGCTCGAACGGGCTGATGCGGTAGTCCGATGCCTTGAACACGTCATCGGCCCGGCCCACGTAGGTGATGTAGCCCTGGTCATCGATCCTGGCCACATCACCGGTATGGTAATAGCCCTCACGCATGGCATCCGCGGTACGCGCATCGTCGCCGGCGTAACCGGCCATCAGTCCCAGGGGACGCCGGGACAGCGGCAGGGAGATCTCCCCCTCCCGGGCCGGCCGCCCGTCGGGGTCCAGCAGTTCGATCGTATAGCCTGGCAACGGGCGCCCCATGGAACCGGGAACCACTTTCTGACCCGGGGTGTTGCCGATCTGTGCAGTGGTTTCGGTCTGGCCATAGCCATCGCGGATAACGATGCCCCAGGCCTTGTGGACATGATCGATGATCTCCGGATTGAGCGGCTCACCGGCGCCGATCAGCTCCCGCAGGCTGGTCCGTACGGCGGCCAGATCATGTTGCACCAGCATGCGCCAGACGGTGGGCGGCGCGCACAGCGTGGTGATCTGGTATTTCACCAGCACATCCAGCAGGGCGCCGGCATCGAATCTGTCGTAATTGTAGAGAAACACGCAGGCACCGGCGTTCCAGGGCGCGAACACACAGCTCCAGGCATGCTTGGCCCAGCCCGGCGAACTGATGTTCATGTGCCGGTCACCGGGGCGCAGGCCAAGCCAGTACATGGTGGACAAATGACCCACCGGGTAGGACTGGTGGGTGTGCAGCACCAGTTTCGGCCGGGAGGTGGTGCCCGAGGTGAAGTAGAGCAGCAGCGGGGCCGTGGCCCTGGTTGTTCCCTGAGGCGTGAATTCCCGGCTTTCCTCGGCAGCGCCGTCGAACGCTACCCAGCCCGCGGCCTCGCCGCCAACCACGATCCGCGTGTAATCGTTGCCCAGGTCGGCGAATTTACCCACATGGGCGTGGTTCACCACCGCGTGGCGCACCTGCCCGCGGTCGAAACGGTCCCGCAGATCATCCGGCGTGAGCAGCGGCGTCGCCGGTATCACCACGGCACCGAGCTTCATGGCGGCCAGCATGGTCTCCCATAACGGTGCCTCGTTGCCCAGCATGAGCAGAACCCGGTCACCGCGCTTCACCCCCCGGGCGCGCAGGAAGTTCGCCACCTGGTTGGAGCGCCACGACAGCTCCGAAAAGCTCAGTTTCGTCTCGCTGCCGTCCTCCTCCACAATCCACAGCCCCGGAGCGTCATTGTCCCGGGCCATCGTGTCAAAGTGATCCAACGCCCAGTTGAATGTATCGAGCTGGGGCCACTTGAAGCCCGCGTAGGCAGCATCGTAGTCACTGCGGTGCTGGAACAGAAAATCCCGGGCGGCCAGAAAGGCGTCCAGTCCACTCATCACTCCTCCTCCTGCACGTGTCACCCGTGCTTCGGTTTGCCCCACGACGACCCCGCTTGCGCCACGCTGAGCCGGGACATCGCCATTCACGGGTCGGCCTTGTGTCGAAGGATTGTTGCGTCAATATCAACGGCGTTGCAAGCCGTCCTGCAGGCAGCATGCTGCCGCTGCCGGGCACGGCGGCCCTCAGGCAGCATCGCCGATGGTCAACTGCGCCCGCAGCTCGCGCTTCAGGAATTTGCCATTGGCGTTCCGCGGCAGGGGTTCATCGCGAATCCAGATGTAGCGGGGCACCTTGTGTCCGGCGATCTGCCCGGCACAATGCTGCCGGAGCTCATCGGCGGTGAGCTCCACGCCGGGCCGCGGCACCACGCAGGCCCCCACCTCTTCGCCCAGGCGCTCGTCGTCCACGCCGAAGACCGTGCATTCGGCGACCCCGCCATGACGGAAAATGGCGCTCTCCACCTCGGCGCAGTACACGTTCTCGCCGCCGCGGAGCACCATATCCTTGAGGCGGTCGACAATATAGATGAAACCATCCTCGTCCAGACGCGCCAGATCACCGGTATGCAGCCAACCGTCCCGGATACTCTCGGCGGTGGCCTCGGGCCGGTTGAGATAGCCCCGGATCACGGGTGCACCCCGCACCACCAGCTCGCCGACCTCCCCCTGGGGCAAGGGCCTGTCATTCAGATCCCGGATCTCCACATCGAATGTGGGGCACGCCGGACCGGCGCTCTCGGGCCGGTCGACGAAAAAATCACCGGAGATGGACGTGACGATGCCGCAGGTCTCCGTCATCCCGTAACCCGTTCCCGGACGGGCGGTGGGCACCTGGCGCTCGATAGCCGCCACCAGATCCGGCTGCACTTGCGCACCACCGCCGGCCAGGGCCAGCAGGCTGGACGTGTCCCGCTTCCGGAAATCCGGATGCGCGATCAGCTCCCGGGCCATGACCGGGACACCGCTCATGCCGGTCACACGCTCCTTCTCGATCAATCGCAATGCCTCCGCCGCGTCCCACTTGTACATGAACACGATCTTGCCCCCATTGGCCGTGCATGCATGGGCGCCGCAATTCATGGCGGTGACGTGGAACAACGGTGTGGTGATCAAGGTGACCGGCACGGGCATGGCGTCCAGGTCAGCCTGGGTGAGCTTGCCCAGGCGGATCTGTACCCGGGCGGTGGAGGCGGCCCCGAACAGCACGTTCCAGATGTTGTTCACGCAACCGCGATGGGTCTGCTGCGCCCCCTTGGGGCGCCCCGTTGTGCCGGAGGTGTAGAAAATGCAGGCATCCGCATCCGGATCAATGGTGACCTCCGGCATCCCGCCGGCGTGGGACCGCACCGTCTCCTCATAGGAGACGACATCTGCCGGCGGCTGCGCCACACGCACTCCCACCAACAGCGGCTCCGGCACCTGGTCGCGGACCTCAATCAGCCGTTCCAGACGTTCCTGGTCAGCGAACACCACCTTGGGGCGGGAATCCTGGATGCCATAGACCATCTCCCGGCCCACCCACCAGGCATTCATCCCGACCACGACGGCGCCCATGGAGGTGATCGCCCAGTACAGCAGCATGTGCTCGGGGTAATTGCGCATGGCGATAGCGACGTGATCACCGGGCCGGACACCCCGGGACACCAGCCACGCGGCAACGGACGCCACCTCGGCATGGGCGCGGGCATAGGTCCAGCGTTCATCCCCGTAGACCAGGTATTCACGATCGGCGAGCTGCTCGGTCCCCAGCCAAAAGCTGCGCAAACTGCCGGGGGCATTGGCATAGGCAAGCGTCGGGACGCCCCGGATGTTGATCCGGGCAATCTCGAAATCCTGACCGGGCGCTGTCATTTCCGCCCGGATCTGTTTCAACTCCGCATACATGCCTGCCTCCTCCCGTGTTATTCGCCGCAGGCGGGACCACCTGCCGTGGCCGCGTTGTGGCACCTGTGCCTCGCCGGAGCAGCACTGCCCTCACCCCCTGACAATACGTCCTGAGGGCCCGACAATGCATCAACGAATTTCCGGGCTCCGCGGGCACCATGGGAATGGATCAGCGTTTCCCTAATGGAGCTTGGATTCCCGCAGGCGCAGGATGTATTCCGGCGGATCGAAACTTGTCGGGTCGGCAGAGGCCCAGAAGCGATCGAAAACCGAGTGATTCACCTGCTCACCGGAAACCAGCGCACCGGGTTCAAGGAATGTGTACAGATCCATGTAGGTATGCACGGTGCTTCGGCTTTGTCGCCGGGTGATGTGTTCCGGACCCAGCTCCGAGGGGTGATGCAGACCGGCGGCCGCCAGAAGATTCGCCAAGGCATCGAGCGTGTTGCGGTGGAAGTTGTAGACCCGGACGCTCTTGTCCTTCACGTCAAGATTGCCCCCGCGGCGCGGATCCTGGGTGGCCACACCACTGGGACAGCAGCCGGTATGACAGTTCAACGCCTGGATACAGCCCAGCGAGAACATGAAGCCGCGCGCGGCGTTGCACCAATCCGCCCCCAGCGCCATGAGCCGCGCCACATAGAACGCGGAGGTCACCTTGCCGGCGGCGCCGATGGCGATGTGCCTGCGCAGATTCGTGCCCACCAGCGCGTTGTGCACCAGCAGCAGTGCTTCCGCCAGCGGCATGCCCAGCCGGTTGATGAACTCCAGCGGTGCCGCCCCGGTACCACCCTCGCCCCCATCCACCACGATGAAATCCGGGCGCCGGCCGGTTTCCAGCATGGCCTTGACGATGGCAAACCACTCCCACGGATGGCCGATGGCCAGCTTGAACCCCACCGGCTTGCCTCCGGACAACTCCCGCAGGTGATCGATGAATTCCAGCAGTTCCATGGGCGTGGAAAACGCGGAGTGCCGCGCCGGCGATATCACGTCTTCCCCCACCGGCACGCCGCGGGCCTCGGCAATCTCCCGCGTCACCTTTCGCCCGGGCAGAATCCCGCCATGCCCGGGCTTCGCCCCCTGGGAGAGCTTCAGCTCGATCATCTTCACCTGCTCCAGCCGGGCGCCCTCCCGGAAGCGCTCCTCGCTGAACCGGCCATGCACGTCACGGCAGCCGAAATATCCCGAACCGATTTCCCAGACCAGGTCGCCACCCGGTTCCCGGTGGTAGCGGGAGATGGAACCCTCTCCGGTATCGTGATAGAAACCGCCCATGCGTGCTCCGTGGTTGAGCGCCAGGATGGCGTTGGCGGACAGCGAGCCGAAACTCATGGCGGAAATATTGAATACACTGCAGCGATAAGGCTGCGCCCGGTCCGCACCCACGGTGACACGGAAATCGCTGTCCTCGATGTCCACCGGCAATATGGAGTGGTACATCCACTCGTAACCTTCGGCATTCATCTCGAGCTGGGAGCCAAAGGGCCGTTTGTCCAGCACACCCTTGGCACGTTGATAGATCAGTGCCCTCTGCTCCCGGGAGAACGGCCGCTCCTCGGTGTCCGACTGGATGAAGTACTGCCGGATCTCCGGACCGATGGATTCCAGGAAGTAGCGGAAATGGGCGAGGATGGGGTAGTTGCGGCTCACAGTCCGGCGGCGTTGCAGCACGTCCCAGGTACCCAGGCCGGCCAGCGCCAGGAAGACCAGCAACAGGGGCGTCACCGCGTTGTAGAGCAAGGCCAGTGGCAGCAGGACAGCAACGCCGGCGAGGCTGATCAGGTAGGCGCTGTAACGGAGGGGGAAGGGCCAGCGGGAAACGATCACGGACTACCTCCTGAGCATCATGTTCCGTCCGGCCACCGGACACGAGGCCGGCGGCTCGCGAAATCGTCGTGTCTGTCCATGGTACCCACCGACATGCCCGCCCCACAGGGTGATTACACGTACAAACGGATCTGCAGGCCTCGTTCAGACACGGTGACGGGGAGCGGGGGATGGCGACCGCCAGGACGTTTCCGCTGCCATCGACACCTCCCGTACCGTTGGCTCCGCCGCCGCCGCGGGGAACGGTAACGCGCCCGAGCGGGAGAAGGAAAACCCGTGTAACAACCGGAGGGCATTCCCGGTCAACCACCCGTTGGCAACGCCCTCAGAAAAAGAAATGAATCATGTTTTATTTCTTGTTGCACCCGGGGATTCCGCACCGTATTCTCGGGGCTAGTCGGCCTGCACAAGCGCTTGGTCGGCACGCCATACCGTCCGCACATGGCATGTCGGGCGGACACGCGGACATACATAAGTAAACGACCAGCGGCCTGCGCCGCTTTCGGAGGAGTGATCATGGGTTTCAGCAAATATCTGTCGGGACTGGGATTGTCGGCGGCCCTCGCCAGCGGCGTGGCGTTTTCGTCCACCGCCGATGCACAGCAGTTTCGTTTCGCGCTGGGTTTTCCCTCCGCATCCGACGCCACCATCGGCGCCAATCTCTATGCGGAGAAGGTGGAGGAGTATTCTGACGGTGAGCTTTCGGTTCGGGTCTTCCCGCTGTCGCTGCTCAACTTCGCCGAGACCTCATCCGGCGTTCGCGACGGCATCGCCGACATCGGCTATATGCTCACGCCCTACTTCCCCCAGGAATTCCCGCATACCAACCTGCTGGCCGAGGCATCGATGATGCTGACGCTCATGGAGGATGTGGAATGGGGAACGGAAAGCTACGCGTACACCGGCGCCCTGCTGGAGTACGTGATGAAACACTGCCCGGAATGCCATGAGGAGTTCGCGCGACAGAACCAGGTATTCACCGGCACGGCCCACAGCCCCCCCTATATCCTCCAGTGCACCTCGCCGATCCGCACGCTGGAAGAAGTGCGCGGCAAGCGCATCCGGGTGGGCGGTGCCCAATGGTCACGCTGGGCCGAAGGGGTGGGTGCCTCGCCGGTGTCCATCTCGGTGAACGAGGCGTTTGAGGCCCTCACACAGGGTGTGGTGGACTGCATCGCCATTTCCGCCCCGGAACTGATCAACTTCGGGCTGGTTGACGCGGTGACGGACATCACCATGGGCGTGCCGGGCGGTCTGTTTGCGGGCGTCGGCACCACCAACTTCAACCGGGACACCTGGCAGGGTCTGAGCGATGAACACCGCGGTATCCTGCTGCGCGCGGCGGCGGACATCTCCGGCATCGTCACTTACCGTTACGCCCAGAGCCAGTACGAGGGGATCGATCAGGCGAAAGCCAAGGGTGCCACGATCCACGAAGCCGCGGACTCGCTCACAGAAGCCACCCGTGAGTTTACCCGCAAGGATCTGGACTCCATGGCGGAACACTATCGTCAACGCCACGGCGTCCAGCGCGGGGAAGAGATGATTTCCGCCATGCGCGAGCTTCTGGAGAAGTGGAAGGGCCTGGTGGACAACATCGAGAGCGGAGAGCAACTGGCCCAGCTCTACTGGGATGAAGTACTCTCGAAGGTGGATCCTGCCCTGCACGGCATGTAAACACCCGGGCCCCGGGGGCCGCGCCGCGCCGCGGGGGGGCGG
>JAFIFU010000080.1 GCA_020831885.1 Ectothiorhodospiraceae bacterium | reverse complement strand
CCCCCCGGGGCCAGCAGGGCGTTCACCCGTTGGCGGAGCCGCCCCGGCAGGGGCAGTTCCACCAGTAATTCCGCGTCTGGCGCAGCCCGCCGCGGCGCACCCGGCGGCAGGTCCAGCGGCGCCTCCCGATGAATCGTGGCCAGCCGCAATGAGACTTCGGCAAGATCCCGATGGGCTTCCAGCAGGCGCTGCACCCGCTTCCCGCCGCGCAGGGGCAGCGCCGGCACCTGATCCAGGCAGCGGTAGACGCCATCCAGGCTGCCCAGATGCCGCAACAACACCGCCGCGGTCTTGGGACCGATACCGGGTACGCCGGGGATGTTGTCGACACTGTCCCCGGCCAGCGCCAGGAGATCGGCCACCTGGTCGGCCCGCACCCCAAAGGCATGGATCACGCCATCGCAGTCCAGGTTGCGGCGACCGCCGATATCCCACAGCCGGTCGCCGGGTTCCAGCAATTGTGCGTAGTCCTTGTCCGTGGTGACAAAGCGCATGGCATAGCCCTGATGGCGGAACCGGGCGGCCACCGTGCCGATCAGGTCATCCGCCTCGAAGCGCTCACTGGCCAGCGCCGCCAGCCCCAGACCGCGGGTGAGATCCCGACAGACGTGAATCTGCCGCTTCAGATCCTCCGGCGCCGGGGGACGGTTCGCCTTGTAGGCGGGAAAGAAATCGTTGCGGAAACAGGTGGTCAGACTCTGATCGAAGGCCGCAACCGCGTTCAGGGTGTCATTCCCCGCAAGGAAGTCCAGCAGCATGTTGCCATAGCCGAACACGGCATTGGCGGGTTGTCCGCGTTCATCCAGCAGCCGGTCATCCACGGAAAACCAGGCACGGAAGATATAGACGCTGGCGTCGATCAGATAGAGCGGGTTCATTGAAGGATGAGTCTACCAGCCCCGGCGTCAACAAGGGGAACCGGCCGTCAAGGGGGCGCCCCCCCGCGCCCGCTTCACGCACACCCCCGTACCGCCGCTCAGGCGCCGGCCCGGGCTTCCTGCAAGGCGGTATCGCCCACGTGGTCCAGTACGCTGCGGCCCGCCAGCCGGTTGACCGCGCTCAATACGGCATGCAGCGAGGCCGTCACGATATTCGCGTGACGGCCGACACCGTACAGGGTCTCACCATCCGGCCCGCGCATCTCCACATAGGCCACCGCCTGGGCATTGGCGCCTGCATTGACCGCGTGCTCGGTGTAATCCGCCACCTGCAGCTCCACGCCCACGTGTCGCGACAGGGCACTGACAAAGGCATCGATGGGGCCGGTGCCCTCACTCGCAATCAGGCAGTCCCGACCATCATCCCGGATCGTCGCGGTAAGCCGGTCACGCCCGTTGGCATCGCTGCCCTCCCGGTACTCCACCAGGCTGAACGGCCGGTCCAGGGCCAGGTATTCGTCACGGAACGCATCCCAGATCTCGGCGGCGGTCAGCTCGTGGCCGGTGTCATCGGTCACTTTCTGCACCACCTGACTGAACTCGATCTGCAGCCGTCGCGGCATCACCAGGCCGTAATCCCGTTCCATCAGGTAGCTGATCCCGCCCTTGCCGGACTGACTGTTGATGCGGATCACGGCCTCGTAGCTCCGGCCCACATCCTGGGGATCAATGGGCAGATACGGCACCTCCCAGATCCCTTCCTGATCCTGAGCGGCAAAACCCTTCTTGATGGCATCCTGGTGGGATCCCGAGAAGGCGGTGAACACCAGTTCTCCGGCATAGGGATGACGTGGGTGCACCGGCAACTGATTGCAGTACTCGGCCAGGCGCATGACGCGGTTGATATCGGAGAAATCCAGTCCCGGATGCACGCCCTGGGTGTAGAGGTTCATGGCCAGGGTCACCACATCCACGTTTCCGGTGCGCTCACCGTTACCGAACAGGGTGCCCTCGACCCGGTCGGCACCCGCCATCACGGCGAGCTCCGCGGCGGCAACCGCCGTACCCCGGTCGTTGTGCGGATGGACTGAGATCACCAGGCTGTCGCGATGGGCGATATTGCGGCAGACCCACTCAATCTGATCGGCATAGATGTTGGGCGTGGCCATCTCCACCGTGGCCGGCAGATTGATGATGACCTTGTTCTCCGGCGTGGGCTGCCAGACGGCATTGACCGCGTCGCAGATCTCCACGGCGAAATCCAGCTCCGTGCCGGTGAAACTCTCCGGCGAGTACTGGAACACCCAGTCGGTCTCCGGCTGCTCCGCCGCCAGCTTCTTCACCAGCTCCGCACCGCGTACGGCGATATCCACGATGCCGGGGCGGTCGAGCCCGAACACCACTTTGCGCTGCACGGTGGAGGTGGAATTGTACAGGTGCATGATGGCCCGCTTCGCACCCCTGAGAGCCTCGAAGCTGCGCTCGATCAATTCCGGCCGCGCCTGGGTGAGCACCTGGATGGTGACATCATCCGGCACCATGTCATTCTCGATCAGTTCCCGGCAGAAGTCGAAATCGGTCTGCGACGCCGCGGGGAACCCGATTTCGATCTCCTTGAAACCGATTTCCACCAGCGCCTCGAACATGCGCCGCTTGCGATCACCGTTCATCGGCTCGATCAGCGCCTGGTTGCCGTCGCGCAGGTCCACACTGCACCAGACTGGGGGTTTGTCGATGACCCGGTCCGGCCAGGTTCGGCCGCTCAGGGGAATGGGGGCGAAACTGCGGTATTTGCTGGACGGATTCTGTTTCATTGCAGGCGTCTCCGGTAAATCATGACTGCGAACGGGGCGATATGGCGCACAGAAACCGGTCGCGGAGCTGCCATCAGACTCCACGACCGCCACGCAGTCGCAGCAATGCGAAGAACAGTGCACAGAAGATGGTGGAATGCGCGCTGGCGCGATAGCCAACGATCAAGGACGGACAACACTCGGAATCGTACATGCGCGGAATACCCTGATTGAAAAACACAAAACCGACCAAACAACAACCTGATCCCGGCGCTCCTTCAGGAGGCCGGGTTAAGCAGTCGTAGGCCGGTCGTGTTCACAATCAGGTCACTCATGGCTTCAAGCTAAGCGCAATTCATCCCCCAGGTCAAGCGCTGGACGCCCTGACCCCCGCCGGCTGCCCACCTCCGTTGCGGGCCAGTTGTCCCAGCAGCATCAGTGCCTCCTGCACCCGGGTCGACCAGGGAACGGCGCAGTTCAGACGCAGATGGTCCCGATACTTGCCGCTGGCCGAGAACAGGTGACCCGGCATCACGCCAACACCCTGCGCCAAGGCCTGGGAATGGAGCAGCCCGCCGTCGGCACCCTCCGGCAGGCCCACCCACAGCACATAACCGCCCCGCGGCCGGGACAGGGTGGTGCCCGCCGGAAACCAGTCCATGACCGCGCCCTGGAACAGGCGCACGTGCTCGGCGTAAGCCGCCCGGATTCGCCGGATGTGACGGTCATAACCACCTCCGGACATCAACTCGGCCACGACCAACTGGCTCAGCGTGGAGCTACTGACGCTGCTGAAAGCCTGCAGGAACTCCATGCTGCCTTCCCAGCGCCCCGGCGAGCACCAGCCGACACGCAGGCCGGATGCGATGGACTTGGATACCGAGGAACAATAGAGCACCAGGCCGCGCCGATCGAAGGCCTTGGCCACGCGCGGGCGCGAGCCGTCGTAGTTGAGATCACCGAACTCGTCGTCCTCGATCAGTGGAATCCGCCGTTCCGCGAGCATCTCCACCAGGCGTTCCCGATTGGGTTCCGGCATGCTGCCGCCCAGCGGGTTGCTGTTGCCCGTGACCACCAGGCAGGCGGCCACAGGCCACTGGTCCAGCGCAAGTTCCAACGCTTCCAGACTCATACCGGTCTCCGGGTGGCATGGGATCTCCAACGCCTTCATACCCAGGGATTCGATGGCTTGCAGCACGCCGACAAAAGCCGGGGACTCGATGGCGATGGTATCCCCGGGCCGGGCCACGGTGCGCAGACAGAGACTGAGCGCTTCCTGGCAACCGTTGGTGATCACGATCTCATCCGGCGGCACATGGCAACCGGCGTCGGCCATGCGCTTGGCGAGTTCGATCCGCAGCGCTTCCAGCCCCGGGGAGAAAACCGCCATGGCCGCTTCGTGCATGCGCCGGCGGGCGACCCCACCGACGATGCGCTGGAGTTGCCGGATCGGCAGAAAATCCGGTGCCGGAATAGCGGCCCCCAGGTTCAGAACCCCCGGGGTCTGACAACGTTGCAACACCACCGTTGCCTCGTTGCGGATCGACACCGCCGTGGGGTCGCTGATTCCCTGACTCATGGGCGGCGGCGAATGCAATTCCCGCTGGCGGACCCGGACGTAGAAACCGGATTGGGGGCGGGATTCGATCAACCGCCAGGATTCCAGCAACGCATAGGCGCTCTGCACGGTGTCCAGGCTGACCCCCAGGCGCCGCGCCTGGGCGCGGATGGACGGAATACGGTCACCCACGACGAAGATACCGTCCTCGATCTGCCGCGCCACATCCTGGGCCAGACGTCGGTATAGCGTGTCGCCCACGACGGCCTCCATGACAGTTGGCGAGAAATCCACCATGACAGTCCCGTGTTTCGGAAACTGTCATGGTGCAGATTCAGCATAGCTATATCTGCAATGTTCTGCATGTCGCTCCTATGCTCGAGCTAAAGACAGAAGAACCTTATCCGGAGGAGCGCCATGGCGTATCAGGTCATGAACGGCAATGAACTGGTCATCCAGGGCGGACTGGAGGCCGGCTTCTCCCTGTACACCGGCTATCCTGGCTCACCGCTGGCCGACTATTTCAACATCCTGCATGCCCGGCGCCGGGAACTGGCGCGACGGGGCATCCGGGTCGCCATCGCCAACAGCGAGGCCAACGCGGCCGCCATGGCCAGCGGTTGCAAACAGGCGGGGCGCAACTGCCTCCTTGCCATGAAATCCATGGGCCTCCATGTGGCGGCGGATTCCCTGTCCGTTGGCAACTTCGCGAATCCCGGACAGCCGGGCCAGGACCCCGAAACGGGCGCACGGAACCGTCCCGGCGTTGTTGTGGTGGTGGGGGACGACCCCTGGTCCATGTCCACCTCGACCCCGGCGGACTCCCGCTACCTGTTCAAGCACCTGCACATACCCTTCCTGGAACCCGCCAGCCCCCAGGAGATCAAGGACTGGGTCGCCCACGCGCTCACGGTATCCCAGCGCTCATCGGTCTACTGCGGCCTGCTGCTGACCACCTTCCTGGCGGAGGGCGGCGGCCGGGTACGGGTGGGGGAACCGGCCCCGGTACCGCCTGCCCCGGAGCAAATCCACGCCGCGGATTTCGAGCTGTCAGAAACCGTGATGGTGCCCCCCAACTCGCTGACCGCCGACGCACGCATGATCCGGGAACGTTTCCCCGGAGTGCGCGAGGTCCTGGATGCGCTGGATCTGGACCGGATCCACGGTAACCGGAAGGCGCATGTCGGGTTCGTGGCAAGTGGTGCCGCCTTCGCGACCCTGCACCAGGTCATGCACGACAGCGGACTGCTGGGCCGTTATTCCCTGTTCAAGCCGGCCTGCTCCTACCCGCTGGCCGGACGACGCCTGCTGGCCTGGCTTCGCGGGCTGGACACCGTCATCGTGGTGGAGGAGAAACGCGGCTTTCTGGAAACGGAGCTGATCGCGTTCTGCCAGGAGCACGGCCTGTCCGTGCAGGTCATGGGCAAGCGGTTCCACCAGGGCAGACATGCCCGTGAAGGTTTCCCGGCCCATGGCGGACTCTCGTACGAGATCATCCGGGACAAGCTGGTGGAACTGCAGCAACTGCTGGGGGAGCCCGGCTGCAGCCGATCACCGGTCCGGACGGCCGGAACCCGCCTGGACGTCGCGCTGCCGCGCCGGTTGCCGACCTTCTGCCCCGGATGTCCCCACCGGGAGACGCTGAGCCTGTTGAAGGAACTGCGACGCACGCTGGAGCAGGAGGGGGTGGACCTGATCAGTCACGGGGATGTGGGCTGCTACTCCCTGTCCTTTCTGCCCCCCTTCCGCGAAATGCACAATATCGGCGCCATGGGTCAGGGCGGTGCCGTCGGTGCCGGCCTGGACAGCTTCTCCCGGAACCCCTCCGTGGTGCTGGTGGGTGACTCCACCTTCTTCCACTCCGGCATGAACACCATCTCCAGCTCGGTGCAGATGGGACACGACATCACTTACATCGTGCTGGACAACGACGTCACCGCCATGACCGGCCATCAGATGACGCCCAGCACCGGCTGCTCGGTGGAGGGGCGGGAACGGCCGCGCCAGGACATTCTCGCCGTGGTCCGGGGGCTCGGGGTCAGCGATGCCATCGAAGTGAACCCCAGCGACCGGTACTTCTACCGTAATGTGCTGGCGGACTACATCCGCAGACCCGGCACCAAGGTCATCGTTTCCAGCAAGGAATGCGGTCTGACCTACCACGGCCGGCAACGGGCACGGGACCGGGCCCTGTTCCGTCAGGGTGGCACCAAACCCATGCAGGCGTTCTTCCGTGTGAGCACGGCGGCCTGCGAGGACTGCCGTGCCTGCGTGGAGGCCACTGGCTGTCCGGGGCTTACCCGCACCGAAGATCCCTACGGAACCAAGATCGCCATCGACCCCCAGATCTGCGTGGCCGACGGATACTGCAGCCGGATCATGGCCTGTCCCAGTTTCGAGCAGGTACAGGTCTACGATTTCCATCCGACCCGCTACCAGGAGCTGCCGCCGGCAGCCGCGGCGGCCGATCTGCCCGATCCCTTGCCGCGCAAGACCCTGGACGACGTACTGGCCGGCAACGACTGGCGCGTCGTGGTGACCGGCGTGGGAGGATCCGGAGTCACCACCATCTCCCGGGTTCTGGCAGAGGCCACCCTGGACATGAACGGCCGGGACGCGCTGACGTTCCTGTTCATGGATCAGAAGGGCCTGGCACAGCGGAACGGCCGGGTGACCGGGCACCTGGTATTGCATCGCAGGGATCGTCCCACGGGGCCGATCACGCCGGAAGGCACCGCCGATCTGCTGATCTCGCCGGACCTGCTGGACGGCAGTCAATCGCTTCATTTCCTGGCGCCCCACGGCCTGGCGCTGCTGGACGAGGAGTTCCAGATCCCCCTTTCCATGCTGCTGGACCGGAATGACGACCAAGCACCAGTCACCGCTTCCACGCTGGGAGCCATGCTGGAACAGACGCTGGGAGAGCGTCTGCACCGGGTACCGGGCAAGTCGCTGACGGGCCGGCGGCTGGGACGCAGTGTCTACGGCCCCGCCCTGCTTCTGGGCACTGCTTATCAACTGGGTACGCTGCCCTTTGCACTGGAACACCTGGAGCAGGCATTCCGGCGGGCCGTGCCGGAGGCGGAGTTCGATGCGAACTGGCAGGCGTTCATCCTGGGCCGCCGCCTGGTCACCGATGGCCGGGAGGCGCTCATGACCGGTTCACCGGAGCCCGCTGCCAGCGATACATCCGCTCTGCTGGAAAGAAGCCTGATGGACAGCCTGCTGCCGGGACAGCGGCGGAAGCACATGATCCACCGTTTCCGGCAAACGACGGACGCGCTGGCGGCCCGCTTTCCGGACATCCCCCGGGAGCATCATGCCCGTTACGTGCACGATCTGCTGGTATACGACCGGGGCGCGCGGCTGCAGGAATTCCTGCAGGATACTGACCGGTTGGCACGGCTGTACACGGTAACCGAGCACCGGCGACTGGCATTACGCACCCTGGTCCGGACCTATGTGATCAAGGACGAACCCTTCGTGGCGCATCTGCTGGTGTCCCCCATGGAGCAGGCCGCCCGCCAACACGCATTCGGCAAGCTCGGCAGCCGAATCAGGGTCAGCCGCGTGAACCGCCCCACACTTCCGTTGCCCGGAGGACGACAGATTGCCTTTAATCTGCGTACCAAGGACTGGATGCTGCGCCTGGTCCGCCATCTGCGGCCCCTGCGTCGGCTACCCGGCTGGCACCGGGACGAACGCCGGCTGGCCGGCGACATCCGCCATGCCCTGCTGACCATCGTGCCGGGACTCCCGGCGGACCGGGTGCGCCACTGGCTGGCACGGCTGGACAATATCAAGGGATACCGGGAGGTCCGGCTGGAGCAGGGCCGGGCGACGCTGGCGGCACTGGCCGGAACGGACCAGCGGGCGCGGCGCCAAGGCCAGCCGGCAAGGGGCACCGCCCTCCCCGGGCGGCTGGCGCGGGGCTGACCACACAAGGGGCGATCATCCGGCGGACGGGTCAGGCCCGGAGTTTCCGGGTGCGCAGTGGCGAGCTGCGCGGGAAGTGTGCCCGCAGAAACTCCATCTGGTCGGCGAGGATGCGCCGGCCTTTCAGGTAGACGTATTCCGCATGGGTGGGAACGAAGGGAATGGCGAGGAGCTGCAGGCCGGCCTGTTCCGGGGTCCGCCCGGCCTTGTGGTTATTGCAGCGCTTGCAGGCTGTCACGACGTTGTTCCAGAGATCCTGACCGCGCTGGCTGATGGGGGTGACATGATCCCGGGAGAGCTGCGTCTCGGGAAAGCGGTTGCCGCAGTAAAGACAGAGGAAATCGTCCCGGCGGAACAGGGCCTTGTTGTCCAGCGGCGGCACATAGCCCTGACGTCCCTTCATCCGTGCCTGGATGCTGCCTTCGGTGGCCACGATGGAGTTCAGCTCCACCACGCTGCGCCGTCCGGTACGCGCATTGGTTCCGCCCCGGACGCGGTAGAGCAGCCGGCCGCAGGTATAGGCCACCTGACCGGCGTGGTAAAGACGGACCGCCTCCTGATAACTCACCCACTCCAACGGCATGCCGGAGACGTCTGTCCGCAGGATCTGGCTGATAAAGCCCTGCATGACACGGTCCTCTTGGCGACTTCCCCGGGTGATCACCCTATCACCCGCATGTGCGCTGGTCCGGAGCCTGCCTGGCGGCGTCATGACCATTGCGAGTCATGAGCAATATCCCGGAAAGATCGGATAAGCGCAATATTTTCAGTATGATGAACCCAGAACGGGGTTGCCCGGCCCGAGCAGCGCATCACCCTTGTCCCGAGCAGAAATCCCTTGCCCGGGGATCGCCCGGCGGGGCAGACTTCAATTTGGCCGCGGATTCCACTACGCTCTGTCGGCTGGCGCGGCTCGGGGGACCGACCGCGCCATTTTTTCGGGACCGGACGCCGTCGGGACGAAGGCCAGCCGCCACGTCCCGGTTTGCCCGCTAGGCTCCGGGCTGCTATGGGTTCCAGATTGTAGACCGGTTTCCGCGGTCAAGGTTTCAACCGTCATGCCCGCGCCGTTTCCGCCCGGGCAGGGCGGATGGGCGGCAGGCATGGTTCGGTCGGCGCGGCGTAAGCGATATCCCACGCCGCGTTCGCAACGGGCCCTGCTGAAAAACGGGAGAGATCAAGAATGGCAATACGAGTAGCCGTGCCCAGGGAAAGCGCTCAGGGTGAGCGCCGCGTGGCGCTGGTTCCAAGCCTCCTCAAGCAGTACGAGAAGCTTGAGGGCGTGGAACTGCTGCTGGAAACAGGCGCCGGGATGGAGAGTGGTTTCGCCGACGGCGATTACGAGGGCGTCACCATCGTCCAATCGGCGGATGAGCTGTACAAGAAGGCCGACGTGGTGCTCAAGGTACAACCGCCGACTGTGGAGGAAGCCGGCAAGCTCCGGGAGAAGAGCATTCTGCTCGGTTTCATGGCCCCGCACGAAGGCGACACCCGACTGAAGACCCTGATCAAGAACAAGGTCACCAGCTTCTCCATGGAACTGGTACCCCGCATCACCCGTGCCCAGGCCATTGATGCGCTCTCCTCGCAGGCGTCCATTGCCGGTTACAAGGCCGTGCTGCTGGCCGCCAACCTCAGCCCGCGGCTGTTCCCGATGCTGACCACGGCCGCAGGCACCATCAAGCCGTCCAAGGTGGTTGTGATTGGTGCCGGTGTCGCCGGCCTGCAGGCCATCGCCACGGCGAAGCGCCTGGGCGCGGTGGTGGAGGCCTACGACGTGCGCTCCGCGACCAAGGAACAGGTGCAATCCCTGGGTGGCAAGTTCATCGACACCGGGGTGAAGGCGGAAGGCGAAGGCGGCTACGCCCGCGAACTGACGGAGGAGGAAAAACAACAGCAGGCGAAAGTGCTGGCGGATCACATCGCCCGCGCCGATGCCGTGATCACCACGGCGGCCATTCCCGGACGGCCGGCGCCGAAGATCATCGACAAGGCCACCGTGGAGCGGATGAAACGCGGCGCCGTCATCGTTGACCTGGCGGCGGAGACCGGCGGCAACTGTGAGTTGACCAAGGCCGGCAAGGATGTGAACCACAACGGCGTGATCGTTCACGGGCCGAAGAACGTGGCCAGCGCACTGTGCCAGCATGCCAGCGAGATGTACTCACGCAACCTGTACAACCTGCTCACGCTGATCATCAAGGACGGCAAGATCACGCTGGACTGGGACGATCAGGTGCTTAAGGACAGCTGCCTGACCCACGACGGCGGGATCACGCACGGGCCTACCCGTGAGCGCCTGGAAGGAGGCAAGAAGTCATGATCGAGATCACCGGCTTTACCGCGCTGTACATCTTCATGCTGTCCGCCATTGCGGGCTATGAGGTCATCTCCCGTGTGCCGGTCATTCTGCACACCCCCCTCATGTCCGGGTCCAACTTCATCCACGGCATCGTCGTGGTGGGGGCCATGATCGCTCTTGGCCATGCCGAGACCCCGCTGGAACAGCTTATCGGCTTCATCGCCGTGCTGCTGGGCGCGGGCAATGCCGTCGGTGGCTATGTGGTCACGGAACGGATGCTCGAAATGTTCAAGAGCAGCAAAAAAGACGGATAAGGGGGCGCCGGAATGCTGAACTTCATCATACTGCTTGCATACTTCGTTGCCGCCGTCCTGTTCATCGTCGGGCTGAAGGGCATGAGCTCCCCGGTCACGGCGCGGAAAGGCATCGTCTGGTCCGGGATCGGCATGGTGGCCGCCACCGTGTTCACCTTTTTCGCCCCGGATATCCATGGCTTCAGCAATTACCTGCTGATCGTGATCGCCCTCGCCATCGGCGGCTACCTGGCATGGACCACCGGCAGGAAGGTGCCCATGACCGACATGCCCCAGATGGTGGCGCTGTATAACGGCATGGGCGGCGGTTCCGCCGGCGCCATTGCGGCCGTCTACCTGCTGGAAGCCCAGCGCAACCTGGTGGAAACCGGCCAGGATGCCGTGTTCAACGCCATGGGCGCCGACGTGGCCTTTCTCGCCCTGCTCGGGGGCATGATCGGCTCGGTGGCCTTCTCCGGCTCGATGATCGCCTGGGCGAAGCTGGACGGTCGCATGAGTCGCAACAGCCTCGTGCCCGCCCAGCAGATCATGAACATTATCGTGTTCGCCGCACTGGTGCTGGCCGCGATCTGGGTGTTCTTCAGTGGCGGCGTACTGCCGATTTTCGTGTTCTTCGCGCTGGCGCTGCTGTTCGGGGTGTTCATGGCGGTCCCCATCGGCGGCGCGGACATGCCGGTGGTGATCTCCCTGTTCAACGCACTCACCGGCCTGGCGGTTGGCTTCAAAGGCTATGTGCTCTCCAACCCGGCCCTGATTATCGCCGGCACGGTGGTGGGCGCCGCCGGGATGCTGCTTACCCACCTGATGGCCAAGGCCATGAACCGACCCATCACCAACGTGCTGTTCAGCGGCTTCGGCACCGGCGAATCCGGTGGCGGCGAGGGCCCCGAGGGCGAAATGAAGGATGTGGGCCCCGAGGACGCCGCCTACATGATGGCCTTCGCCGAGCGGGTGGTCATCGTGCCCGGCTACGGCATGGCGGTGGCTCAGGCACAGCACAAGATCTGGGAGCTGGTGCAACTGCTCCAGGAGCGGGGCGTGGAGGTGAAGTTCGCCATTCACCCGGTGGCGGGCCGCATGCCCGGGCACATGAACGTGCTGCTGGCGGAAGCGGGCGTCCCTTACGATCTGATCTTCGACATGGACGAGATCAATGAAGAGTTCAAGATGACCGACGTGACCGTGGTCATCGGCGCCAATGACGTGGTGAATCCGGCCGCCAAGACGGACGAGAGCAGCCCGATCTACGGCATGCCGATCCTCAACGTGGACGAGTCCGAAAACGTGCTCGTGATCAAACGTGGCCGTGGTGCGGGCTTCTCGGGCGTGGAGAACAGTCTGTTCTTCGCCGAGAACACGCGCATGGTTTTCGGCGACGGCGCCCAGGTGGCCAACAAGATGGTGGCCGCCGTCAAGGAACTCTGACCCGATCCGTTACGGGTACAGCGAGGCCGCCCGGCGACGGGCGGCCTTTTTTATGATCCACGGCTCAGGGAAGCGCTGATCGACCATCAGGGCTCGGTGGTGGGCGCCCCCGTTTCCTGCGCCATGGCAAGGGCCAGCACCCGCTCCACCTGCAGACTGTCATAGTCCTCCAGCGCGACGCAGAGCACATGCAGCACGCGCTGGCAGAGCGCTGCCGGGAGGCGCTGATACCCCAGCAGTCGGAGGTAACGTGCCAGGCTCAGGCAGGCATCGCCGCAGGGATCACCCGGCGCCTCCCGGGTGGCGCCGGCCTCGAGCGCCTGCAGCAGCATTGCCAACCCCTGGTGTTCACAGGCCAGCTCCCGGTCCAGCAGTTCCGCGCGGAGTGACACGCCATCCTCACCCAGCCGCGGCAACCAGGACTTGATCCCCCGTCGCGCCTGCCGCAGTGGATCAAGCACCTGGTGCTTCCAGGCGCCCGCCGTTCTCACCACATCCTCCAGCGCCGCCTCCCGGACGGCACCCTGCCCGGAGACGGCGAGCCATAGCAGCCCGAGCCCGACCATCACGTCGAAGCCGTACCTGTCCTGCAATGCCAGGCAGGCCTGCTCGGTACCCGGCAGGCTGTACCAGCGCACGATGTCGTTCCACGCCTCGGGCAGTCCTGTCATTGGCTAGCCTTTCCCTCCCAGCACCAGCATGGCCTCCTGCAGGCGCTGAAACGTTGCAGTATCGCCACCGCGATCCGGATGGTGTCTCTGCGCCAGGCGCCGGTACTGTTTGCGGATCGCCTCCCGGTCCACTGGATCATCCAGACCGAGTACTTCCAGCGCGTGGCGGCGGCGATCCGGCTGCGCCAGGCGTCGCCAGAAGTCCGACAGCAGGGCCTCCACCTGTGCGGCGTCCATGCCATCCAGATTGCCCAGATCCAGGTAATACGCCCGCAGCGGATCCGCATGATCCATGGCGGCTCCCTCCGCCACCCCCTCCTGGGGGGGATCCAGGGCGATACGCAGGCAATGGATATGCAGATGCTCCCCGGTCTTCCGCCGCAGCCGGTCCTGGAGCCGGTACAGGCAGTGGAACAGTATGAAGTGGGACTGGTACAACCCCATCGGCCGGTCCAGAGCCAGGGTCTGAAATCCCGGCGCCTGCCGGTCATGGAGGCGATGGAGCAACGCGTATTCGGTCTGGCCCAGGGGACACTCCCGGACAGCCGCCAGCACGTGCTCCAGACAGTGGTCGAAACGTGTACCCGCCATCTTCCTGACCCGTGGCGGGGGGGGGGGGGGGGGGGGGG
>JAFIFU010000079.1 GCA_020831885.1 Ectothiorhodospiraceae bacterium | reverse complement strand
GCCGCCAGCATGCTGCGAATGCTCTGGACGGTGAACGGCGTCTGGGTGGTCTGGTCCCCGGTGCCGTCCAGCCCCACCACCAGGCCATAGCCCACCAGTTGGTTGGTTCGCACCCCCTGCACGCCGGCCAGATCCTTGATCCGCTCACCAGCCTGCTGGGCCGGGGCCAGCCCCGCCAGCAGCAGCAGGGCGACTGTGATGAACATGCGGAGTACGCGCTGCATGGTCTGCATCCTCAGAAAGGCCAGAGACGGGAGTTGAACAGCCTGGACAGCCAACCCATCTGGTTGCTCTCCGCCAGGGTGCCGGTACCGGTGTAGGCGATCTGGGCGTTGGCCACCCGGGTGGAGGACACGGTGTTGTCCGGCCGCACGTCGTCGGGGCGCACCAGGCCGGTGATGGTCAGGTACTCGTCACCGTGGTTGATGGTGAGCTTCTTCCGCCCCTGGATCACCAGGTTGCCCGAGGGATGGACCTCGGTGACGATGGCGGTGAGCGTGCCGGAGAGCTGGTTCTGCTGGTCCACACCGCCGGACCCGTCAAAACCGCGGTCGGCGTTGCTGGACGCGGACAGGGGGTTGCCCCCCACGGTGATATCCCGGCCGAACATCTGCGGAGCGCCGATATTGACGTCGCTGCTCTTGCTGATGGTGGTGCTGGCCTGCTTGCTGGCGCCGGTTTCTTCCTCCAGCACGATGGTCAGGATATCCCCCGGGCGCAGCGCCGTGCGGTTCTCGAACAGGCGGCGGTCGCGGCCAGTCTGGTAAATAGCGCCGTTCGCCTCCCGTTCCGGCGTCTGCACCACCGGCATGGGGAAGGCTTCCGGCTCCCGGTCCTGCCGCGGCGCGCTGGCACAGCCGGCCAGAAACATGGCGCCGATCAGCAACACAGTCAGACGTTTCATGGCGTTCACGCTCCTGCCGGCCATCAGACGTTGTTGGTGATGAACTGCAGCATCTGGTCGGTGCTGGAAATCGCCTTGGTATTGGTCTCGAAGGCCCGCTGGGTCTCGATCATGTTCACCAGTTCCTCGGCGATGTTCACATTGGAGCTCTCCAGCGAACCCTGAATGAGCCGGCCGATGCCGTTCAGCCCGGGCACACCCAATTGCGGATCCCCGCTGGCAGCGGTTTCCCGGTACAGATTCCCGCCCATGGGTTCCAGCCCGGCGGGGTTGATGAACTCCGCAAGCTGGATGTTCCCCACCTGGACGGGCTGGGCCTGACCGGGCACCGTGGCGCTCACCGTGCCGTCACGGCCGATGGTGATTTCCTGGGCATTGGGCGGAATGTTGATATTGGGCTGCAGCAGCTGGCCGCTGGAGGTCACCACCTCGCCGTCGGCGTTGATGGAGAAGGATCCGTCCCGGGTGTACGCCACCGTGCCGTCGTTCTGCAGCACCTGGAAGAATCCCCGGCCCTCGATGGCCAGATCCAGCGCGTTGTCCGTCTGCACCAGGTTCCCCTGGGCATGGGTTTTCTCCGTGGCCACCACCCGCACGCCCGTCCCCAGATTGAGGCCGGTGGGAAGCTGGGTGTCCTGGGTGTTCTGGCCGCCGGCCTGGCGCACGGTCTGGTAGACCAGATCCTCGAACACCGCGCGGTCCTTCTTGAAACCCGTGGTGTTCACATTGGCCAGGTTGTTGGACACCACCTGCATGCGTGTCTGCTGGGCATCGAGCCCGGTCTTCGCTACCCACAATGCGGGATTCATGATGTCTTCCTCGCTAACATGGCCCCGCTCCGCGCGCGGCCCGGATCACTAACCCTGCATCCGCAGCAATCGGCTGCTGGCGGCATCGTTCTCTTCCGCCTTGCTCAGGGCCTTCACATAGGTCTCGAACTGCCGGGAGAGGTCGATCATGTTCACCAGCGCCTCCACGGAGCTGACATTGCTGCCCTCCAGCACACCCACGGCCAGTTGCACGCCCGCATCCGGCGGCGCCATGCCGCCATCGGCGAGGCGAAACAGGCCATCGGCCCCCTTTTCGAGCTGATTCACCGGCGGATCCACCAGTTTGATGCGATCCATGACCACCAGGTTGTCCGCCGGCTGGCCCATGGGAACGATGCTGATGGTGCCATCGCTGCCGATCTCGACCCGGTCGGCCGGCGGCAGGGCCACGGGACCGTTTTCGCCCATTACCGGGCGCCCGGCGCCGTCTTCCAGCAGGCCCATGGGCGAAATACGCAGATCACCGCGGCGGCTGTAAGCCTCATTGCCATCGGGGGCCTGCACCGCCAGCCAGCCGTCACCACGGACCGCGACGTCCAGCTCATGCCCGGTGCTCATCATGGTTCCGTGGCTGAAATCCCAGCCCACGGAGGTTTCCGAGGCGTAGGTCCGGCTCTGGTAACCGGGGCCACGCACCGGCTGCGATATGAGCTGATCCAGATCCGCCCGGAATCCGGGCGTGCTGGCATTGGCCAGGTTATGGCTGTTGTGCTGCTGGGCCTGCAGGGCGTGCTTTGCGCCGGTCATGGCCAGATAGACAAAGCGGTCCATGGCGTTCGCTCTCCCTCAACCGATCCGCAATCAGCGGATGTTGATGATTTCCTGGGTCACCTGGTCCTGGGTGGAGATCATCTTGGCGTTGGCCTGGAAGTTGCGCTGCGCCGTGATCATCTTCACCAGTTGCTGGGTGATATCCACATTGGACTCTTCCAGTGCCCCGGAGCGGATCCCGCCCAGGCTGGAGGTGCCCGGAGCACCGACGATGGGCGCACCGGAGGCGAAGCTCTCCGCCCAACTGGTGTCCCCGAGCTGGGTCAGGTTCTCCGGACTGGGAAAGCGCGCCATGGCCACCTGCCCCAGGATCCGGGACTGGCCATTGGTGAAGCGGCCGAAGATCATCCCGTCCTCGCCCACATCCAGGCTGGAGAACTGACCGGCGGTATACCCGTTCTGGGACAGTTCCGAGACGCTGAAGGGGGTGCCGAACTGGGTCAGCCCGCCGAAATCCACGGTGACATCAAGGTCCTCGGCGCCACCCAGTCCGGGCGTGGTACCGGCCTCGAAGGTGAAGGGTTCCATGGGATCCGCGTCGCCGCCGACGGTTGCCAGGGACCCGTCGGGGTTGAACAGCACCTCGGTGGGCCCGCGCACATCGCCGTTGATGTCGGTGTACACGTTCCAGGCGTTCTCATCGGCCCCCTTGCGGAAGAACAATGTGGCCAGGTGGGGCCGCCCCAGGGAATCGAACACCGTGGTGGAGGTGGATTCGTTGTAGGTCTGCGGATCGTCCGGATCAAACGCCAGCGCCGGCTCCTCGGCATTCGCGTCCAGGTTTGCGGATATCCCCATACGATCGGTGGACTGCGGCGCAACGTCGCCGGTATTGATACGCAGCTCCCCCAGGGCACCGGTGAGCTCACCATCGCCGTTGGCCACGTATCCGGTCAGCCGCTGGCCGGTGGCGTTGGTGATCCAACCCTCCCGGTCCAGCTCAAAGGCGCCGGCGCGGCTGTAGCTGATGGAACCCTCCTGGCTCATGCGGAAAAAACCGTTGCCGTCCACGGCCAGATCCAGCGTGTTGCCGGTGAAATCGAACTGCCCCTGGGTGAACTGCTGCCGGACGTTATCCAGCCGCACGCCCTGACCCACGGCATTGCTGGCCACCCCCAACTGGGAGGTGGCGAACACATCCGCGAACTCGGCCCGCGAACCCTTGAAACCCACCGTGCCCGAATTTGCGATGTTGTTGCCGGTGACGTTGAGGTCCGACGAGGCGGCATTCAGACCGGACAATGCGATATTGAATGACATGGGTGTTCCCTCTTATTGAATGTGCCGAACCGCTGACAGTTTGCGTTCACCCAGCCCGTCCAGGCTGAGGGTGGGACTCTCGCCGCCACGGCCGAGCGTGACGCTGTTCACCCGGGCACCCGCCAGAATGTCGAGCCCCGTGGTCTTGCCGTTGCTGTACGCTTCGGCACTGAGCTTGTACCGGCCTTCCGGCAGCCGCTGGCCCCGCTCGTCGGTGCCGTCCCAGGCAAAGGCGGCCTGCCCGGTCGACTGGGACCCGAGCTGCAGCTCCCGGACCCGTTCGCCGGCGGCGTTGTAGATGCTGATCGTGAGTTGCTCCACACTTCCGGGCACGCTGACCGCACCGGTGAGTTCTCCCTCTGCCGGAAGGTAACCGTGCCCGCCTTCCACCAGCACCTGCCGGCCCACCAGGCCGGCCGCCCGCAGGCCCTGATCGGTCAACATCTGCTGGGCGAAGCCGTCAAACGACTGGCGCAGTTCGCCGATGCCGTTGGCTGTGGTGAAATGCGCCAACTGCCCCAGGAACTCGCCGCTTTCCATGGGCTGGAACGGATCCTGGTTCTGGAACTGGGTGATCATCAGTTTCAGGAAATCCTCCTGACCCATGTCCGACTTGCCCCGTGCGTCCGCGGGCTGCTTCGCGCCATCCGAGCCGGACACCCCGGTTCCGCCGCTCAATGCACTGGTGTCAAACATGTGTCACTCCTCACTCCCGCCCCAGGCGGAGGGTTTGCATCAGCAGATCGCGGGAGGTACTGAGCACCTCCACGTTGTTCTGGTACGAGCGGGAGGCGGAGATCATGTTGACCATCTCCTCCACCGTGTTGACGTTGGAGCGGTACACATAGCCGTTCTCGTCTGCTTCCGGGTGGTCCGGCATGTGCAGCACCTGATTGGGCGCCTGGCTTTCCACCACATCCCGCACCCGGACGCCGCCCGAGGCGGCCCCCGGCAGCAGACCGTCGGCCTGGCGCAGGGCGGCGGCGAAGACCGGCTGCTTCGCCCGGTACGCCGCCTCCGGCGTTCCGGCCACGGTCTCGGCGTTGGCCAGATTGCTGGCTGTCATGTTCAATCGCAGGGACTGGGCCGTCAGGGCCGAACCCGCGGTGTCGAAGACCTTGAACAGCGACATGACTGGTTACTCCCCGCGAATCGCACTGATCAGGCCGGTGATGCGGCTGCCCAGGAAGGTCAGCCCGGCCTGGTAGTGAACGGTGTTCTCCGAAAACCGCGATTGCTCCACCTGGCTCTCCACCGTGTTCCCGTCCAGGGAGGGGTTGAACGGTACCCGGTACTGCAATTCCACCCCACCAGCGGCGGGCGCGCCCCCCTGGGCCGGCAGATGGCCGGCGTGGGTGCGGGCCATCGCCAATGCGCCCCCGGTGTTCTGCCCCTGGGCCTGTTGGAGCGCGGTCCGGAAATCGAAATCCCGGGCCTTGAAGTGCGGCGTGTCGGCGTTCGCCAGGTTTTCGGCCAGCACCTCATGGCGCTGGGCCCGCAGCTTCAGTGCCGCGGCCTGTACACCGAACGCCTTGTCGAGAGAAATGCTCATGGACGAACCTCGCAACCGTGCCTGCCAGGCATCAAGCAATCCCCGTGCCAGAAGGCGGAGAACGCACAGGTAAACAGGGATAGCGCCCCGGAATGGCAGGGGCTAAAGGTTTTGGCAGGGCTGCCGATAAACCGCTGGACGGAAGTTTGACGGCCCCATGGCGGCAACGGCTTGCCGCCATGGGCGGCAATGCTTACCGCCGGACAGGAGGGCGCCGGCGGTAGACGACCCCGCCGTGGGTGCGGACCATCTCCAGCTCGTCATTGTGCCTGGCCAGGGACTCGGAGGCGCCCACCACCAGGTAGCCGCCGGGCTGGAGTTGCTGGCACATGCGGCGCAGGATGTCGTGGCGGGATTCCGCCGAGAAATAGATCAGCACGTTGCGACAGAAGATCAGATCGAAGCGCCCCAGAGTGGCGTAGCTCTCAAGCAGATTGTGCTGCTGAATGCGCACGCGCCGACGGATTTCCGGCCGCACCTCCCAAACCTCCGGTTCCACCGAATGGAAATGGCGGCTTCGCCGTTCCGCACTCAAGCCACGGTTGAGGGCGCTGGCGCTGTAGCGGGCAAGCCGCGCCTGGGTCACCATGGCGGGGGAGATATCCGTACCGAGAATGTCCGCTTCCAGCCGACCTCCCCGCGCCTGGAATTCCTGGAGGGCGATGCTGATGGAATACGGTTCCTGACCGGAGGAACACGCCGCCGACCAGACCCGGATCTGCTGCTTGTTCTGCTTCACCAGCTCCGGAAAGACCAGTTCCTGCAGGATCTGGAACGGATAGTTGTCCCGGAACCACTGGGTCTCGTTGGTGGTCATGGCCTCGATCACGCGCCCGCGCAGACCACCCATGGGCCGTTCCTGAATACGCCGGAGCAATTCCCCCAGATCCGGAATGCCCTCCCGCTGCATGAGCTGGCCAAGCCGGCTGCTCACCAGGTACTGCTTGTTATCGCCAAGCACAATACCGCATGACTGCTCCAGAAACCGTCTGAACGCCCTGTAGTGTTCCGGGTCAATCTGAGTGCTGGACACGCCCCGCCCCTGAGTGAACGGCCGCCCAGGCGGCGACCGGTGACCATCCGCATCGGCAGCAGGCTGCCGTGCAGGCGCCATTATGGCCGCGGAAGCCGCTGATGATAAGCGCCCGGCCAGGCCATGGGCCACGAGCTCACGCGGCACTGGCCGCCTGCAGCCGTTCCACGACCTTCTGGCCAAGCTCATCGGCTGAGAACTTGGCCAGGAAATCGTCGGCCCCAACCCGGGTCACCATGTCCTTGTTAAAGATGCCGCTCAAGGAGGTGTGGAGCAACACGTGCAGATGCTTGAGCGCCTCATCCTTGCGGATTTCCGCCGTCAGCGTGTAGCCGTCCATGCGCGGCATCTCGATGTCGGAGATGACCATCATCAGATCGTGAAACGGCGTGCCTTCCGGATCCCGCGCCCAGGACTGGAGCTGCTCCAGCGCATCCTCCCCATTCTTGGCCAGTGTCACCGGAACGCCCAACTGATCCAACGTGCCCTTGATCTGCTTGCGCGCAACCACGGAGTCATCCACCACCAGGACATGCCGCCGGTCGGCGCCCGCCTGGCGCTCGAGCCCATCCTCAGCCAGCCCGATGCCGTCCGCGGCGTGGACTTCCGCCATGACTTTCTCCACGTCCAGAATCTGCACCATGCGCTCGTCCACCCGGGTTACGCCGGTGAGGTAGGCGGCACCGGAGGCGCTGGACGGCGGCGCCATGATGTCCTGCCAGTTCAGGTTCACGATGCGATCCACCGCACGAACCAGAAACCCCTGGGTGGTGCGGTTGTACTCGGTGACGATCACCGAGGCCGATTCGTGATCCTCCAGCGGCCGACCGGTGGTGGCCAGGCAGAGGTCGATCACTGCAATGGTGTTGCCCCGGATATGGGCCACACCGGCAACCGCGGGGTTGGCATGGGGCATGCGGACCAACCGGGGCTTGCGGATCACTTCGCAGACCTTGAACACGTTGATACCGAAGATCTGCGCGCCATTGAGATTGAACAGCAGCAGTTCCAACCGGTTCTGCCCCGCGAGATTGGTGCGCTGATCAACACTGTGGAGGATTCCGGACATGATTTACGCTCCCACCAGAGGGTTCTGGATGCTTCTTATTCATTTAGCGGCCCCGGCCCGGGATTCTTTAACCCCGGGAGACCAACCGACCCTGGCATAGACTCTGCATGCACCCATCGGCAATCCAGGCCAACAACCCATTAACCGCCGTGATGAGCAAGCATACCGCGACACGCCCCATGCCGAACCGGACCGGAATCACAACTCCGGGAGTCGGAAATTTGACGCTGTCGGGTTTACGGCGCCTGGCGATCGCCGTTGCCCTGCTCGCCCTGTCGCCCCTGGTCATGGCCCAACAACTCCAGCCCCTGGAGAGCATTCGCGAGGCTGCCCGGGTGTATGCGGCCCAGAACCTCACCGGAGGGGACGAGAGCGCGACGGTGGAGATCGGCCGCCTGGACTCGCGCCTGCGCCTGCAGCGCTGCGACCGGCCGCTGGAGACGTTCCAGTCGCCGGGGCAACGCAACGGGGGCCGCACCACCATCGGCGTGCGCTGCACCGGTCAGACTCCCTGGACGATTTACGTGTCCGCCCGCATCACCCGCCATGTGGAGGTGTATACTGCCGCCCGCAGCCTGGCCCGGGGCACCCGCCTGGCCCAGGAGGATGTCCGGCTGGTGGAGATGAACGCCGGCAACCTGGCACATGGCTACTTCACCGAAGCCGAGCATGTGCTGGGCATGGAGCTGCGGCGCCCGAGCCGCCCCGGCGAAGTGCTCACACCGGTGATGCTGGCACCGCCCCGACTGGTGCAGCGCGGACAGTCCGTGCTGGTCCAGGCCGAATCCGGCGCTGCGCGTGTCACCATGCGGGGCGAGGCACTGGAGGACGGGGTCCGGGGGCAACGCATCCGGGTCCGGAACAGCCGGTCGGACCGGGTCGTGGAAGGCACCGTGGTCGGCGAAGGCCGGGTCCGGGTCATTCTGTAAACCACATACACCGATGACAGACCAGAATCCGCCAACAGGTTCGCAAATGTCTGCTAAAGTTCCGCCTGAGCATGCCGATATGAGGGAAACAGGCTGGATGCCTCGTGATGCAGTTCCCGGGAACCAGGCAATTGCGCGCCTGAAGGCAAAGGAGTCAGCACATGACCAACCCAATTAACGGCGGCAACAACCCCACCGTCGGCAAGCCCCTGAACGAGGGGGTGCGCGGCCGCCAGCAAGCGGCCGCTCCGGAGCGTACCGGACCCGCCGCCCCGGCAGAGGGGACGGCCGCTGCGGACAAGGCCCAACTCTCCGGTCGCCTTCAGGCCATCCGCGACGCCGTCGACCGCAGCCCGGACGTGGACATGGACCGGGTGGCCGCGATCCGGCAAAGCATTGCGGAAGGCAACTATCCGCTGGATGCTGACCGGATCGCCAGCAAGTTCGCCGACTTCGAGAAGCTGCTGCGTTGACCATGACCGCACCCGAGAGCCCGCTGACGGGCGTGCTCCTTGAGCTTCAGGACCGGTTGATGGAGCTGCGCGACCTGCTGCGGGAAGAACAGACCTGTATCGGCCAGCGGGATGTGGAGGCGCTGCAGCCTCTGCTGGAGCGCAAGAACCACCTGCTGCAGGACGTGGAGACGCTGGACGCCCGGCGCCGCACCACGCTGCGCGAAGCCGGCCACGAAGACAGCCGCCAGGGCATGAAAGCCTGCCTGACAGGCTTCCCGGACACCGAGCGCCTGAACGCCGCCTGGACGGGGATTCTCTCGCTGCTGCGGGAATGCCAGGCGCTGAACGAGAGCAACGGCTCCATCATTCACCAGAGCATGGCGCTGAATGAGCGGCTGCTGAACGCCCTGCGTGGCGGCAGCGCCGACGAAGCCGCCGCCTACGGGCCGGAGGGAACCCGCGCCGGCCCCCGCGGTTCCCGCAACCTGGGAAAAGCCTGAGCAGAGCGCCCCAACCTGTCAACCCGCCTGCCGACAATGGCCCAGCAGAACGTGCGTAATGTCGGGCACTTTAGACAGGCCTGGGTCCGGGTCGTGCAACCCGCCGGCGAAGCCGAACGGGATCGTAAAGTCCGGGATGCTGTCCCGGATGATGTTGCCGTAGGCGTCGTAGTCCACGGCCCGCACCACCGCGCCTGCGCGATCCACTGGGCGGGAAGAAGCTGCCACCGCCCCCCAAGGAGGATGTAACCGCCATCGGTCAGGCGACATAATCGACGTCGTTGGAGACTCCGACAGTCGGGTAATAACTAAACTTGTACAAACGGGACATTGCCGCTATTGAGAATTGCTCGCACTCACGCTTTCTCTCTCCTTTAAAACCTGATACACGGACATAAAGGCAAGCCAATTTTCAGGAACCTCATTCAAGACAGCTACACCCCCCTGAAGAAAGCGACTGATCGTCGCCTCATCGAATCTTTTTCTCAACAAGTCCTCCTGAAAATCAAGCACTAATTTTTCGTGCCGACCACCCCTCCTAAGTGGAATATCCAATGGAATCCAGCGCCATCTCCGCAAAAATAATGGAAACTCATCTGCAGAACCCTGAAGGTTACCCCTAATACCAAACAATACGGATCGGCCATTGGCATCTTCCAGCGCTACGACAATCGACCCCCCATCGATCATGGCATAAGCGTCAACCACGTCCACAGGATACTCGAGATCGGGAAGATAACGACCTAGGTACGCCACCGTTCCTGCTACAGAAAGGATCGCGAAAACAACCCATAATGCGATAAAAAGGAACTTGCTCATGATATCAATTTCCAAACTTAACCATTCCACCCCGATTTCGGGATGGTTGGTTTAAGAAGCTCCATTTTTTTGGGGCAATGGTTGAGTGTCCGTTTGGATAAGCCCAAAGGTAACTATTCGGAGCGGTTACAGGAACCCCCAATATATTAGACAGGTCAGAAGCGATTGAACCCTCTCCATGTCCAGTTCGACAACTCATCAACACGACAGGCATACCGGGGCGCCATTGATCGCTGCCAGAAATAAGGCTGGCAAGCGCCTCAGCCCCAAGAGCTTCCCTGTTTCCAACACCTTGCCGATCACCAGCAACTATATCCGGATTGCCGTGAGCATAAACAAACAGCGTCCCCGGCACATCCTCATGGCTGTCTGCAAAGCTATTGAGAAGCCAATTACTTGGGGATGGATCAAAAAGCGAAAGCTTTTCAAGTCCATCAGGATCAATGAAATTGATCGGGTTGTTGACCACATACCCATACAAATTCGTATCCCCGCCCGCAAATCCGATCGGGTCCCGGGCCGTCCAGCGGCCGGTGTCGGGGTCGTAGTCCCGGTAGCCGAAGCGGATCAGGCCTGTGTCCGGGTCGTGCAACCCGCCGGCAAAGCCGAACGGGATCGTAAAGTCCGGGTTGCTGTCCCGGATGATGTTGCCGTAGGCGTCGTAGTCGATGGCCCGCACCACTGTGCCCTGCGCGATCCACTGGGCAGGAGGAAGCTACCAGCACTCACGCCCAAGAGGATGTTGTCGCCACCGATCAGTCTGCCACTTTCCCGCTGTGTCTTAACACTATTTTATGCCCCCTTGTTTGCGGTAGATTCTGTTGGTAGCCGATACTGCCTATCAAACTCATTAACCAATCGGAAATGCCGCTTTTGAAGAATGAAATAACCAAAGAACGGTAGAAACATCAGGAAGAACCAATAAGAGAAGCAACGGACCACAGCATCAAGCCCATTGCGCTTTTCAGCAGCGACGAAAGCATGAGCCGCAGAAAATTGCATTATGATCAAACCCAGCAAAAGAGATTTTCCGACAAAAAGGCCAGCCTGCTCCTCACCTGAAGCCACATAAATTATCATCATCACTGCCAAAACAAGCACTCCAACAAAAAACCCCAGCTTCCCTTTGCGGCTAGCACCAAGCGCCTTTGAAAAGAATACTAGGCAAAGCGGATAAAATACCCATGCAAAGAAAAAACCGACCCCTTCCAAGAGAGCAGACCATGGTGCATTCAACATTGTTGCTGGCACACTCACAGCCAAGACAGCAATCCACATAAAAAGAAAAAACCAAACAGGCGATGCTAATGCTAACCGATCACCAATCATTAATTTTTTTCGCCCTACCAGGTCGCTGTTCATACTAACCAATGCACCTTCACCAACGAAAGATCAGCGCTGGGATAGTCGCCTATCTACTATTTGGCACAGCTTCGGAAAACGATCACGGAGATCGTCGATACGCCAAAAACGGAAAAATAGGTCGTCCTTGCCTAAATGCGTGCGAATGGAGAGCATGAGCCGAATCCATTTCATACGTGCTTTCAACCTCCTCACTGCGCCGAAGTGCTCCCGCATTTCCAACAAGAGCCGTGATACCCATGATGTAAAGTGCCCGGCTTTTTCGGCCTCCATCCAGTAACGATGTGCCTCAACCAGGTCGTGGTTGTCATGGCCGACCATGAACCGGCTGTAGTGGTGTTTTCCTAGCGCGTACCCGCCCAACCTGCGATCCAGGCCATAGGCGTCCATATATAACTGCACGCTCTTGGTCTCGTCCTTCTCAACAAAGCGCCCCTCGTCGTAGAGCTCCCCTAATACAGCAAGTATCTCGGGCTTCTGGCAGTTCGTGGCCTTCCCAAGCCAGAAATCCCTGCGTTCATGATCCATGTCCACACCTATACCCGATGCATAGGCAATGGCCACAGCGACCATGCTTCCATAATCGCCCGATTCGGCTTTCTCCAACTCAAGATTGAAGTGGATCATTTCATTTTTCATCGTCAAGCTCAGAATGCCATTCAGTGACGCCTTGCAAAATGAGCACCTTATTCTATTTATATTAGATTTTGAGAACGGCGTTCAACCTATTATATTTTAGCTCTCTCATAGAGCTAAATTTTATTCTCATAGCTCATCATATTTTTTTAAAACAGCAAAGAATTTCTTAAGATTATAAACAACATACAAGACAAATAAATTGCTCATCAACACCATAAGCATCCAAAAGAAAATATAGTAAAATAATTTATCTATGCTTCTGTGAAGAATAATAGCTTCATTCTCTAAACATCCACTCTTCAACAAAATCAAAAAATTTGGAGAAACCGAATAAATATAAAGTACAATAAAACCTAAAACAATAAAAAAAACAAGAAAAAAATACGAAACAATTGGCCAAAATGATAGTCTATTTAGTCGACACCAATATTTGCTGTTTTTGTAAAATTTAGTATCCATTAGTTACCAATATTTATAACACAAACCTAAATACCCAAGCAGTAGAAATCACCTTCATAATGGTGCCTGCTATCCATTAAATCTTGAATACCTCTCAGATTTTCCTCGATATATTTCATATCATCACTTTCTCGTATCGCATCGATAGTTTCTGATGGCGTCGTAGCCCAATCCCATAGGGTAAACGCTCCGGAAATAGCCACAAAACCTAATCCAACACCGCCAGCTATAGGGTTACCGGTTTTCACGCCAATCAACAGCAGGCCTCCACCAGCAGCTCCAGTTACAGCGGCTGTGGGACCCACCCAGCTTGGTGCCAAACCTGTCATATCCACCAAAGTTACGGGATTCCTTAACACATACCCATAAAGATTCGTATCCCCGCCCGCAAATCCGATCGGGTCCCGGGCCGTCCAGCGGCCGGTGTCGGGGTCGTAGTCCCGGTAGCCGAAGCGGATCAGGCCTGTGTCCGGGTCGTGCAACCCGCCGGCAAAGCCGAACGGGATCGTAAAGTCCGGGTTGCTGTCCCGGATGATGTTGCCGTAGGCGTCGTAGTCGATGGCCCGCACCACTGTGCCCTGCGCGATCCACTGGGCAGGAGGAAGCTACCAGCACTTACCCCCAAGGAAGATATTGTCGCCACCTGAAGCAGTTTAGTATTTATCCGACACCTGCCCCTTCCTGACGGCTGGAGGGGGTGGGCACCGGGGTCTCCGGTAGACTCGAAGTTGCGACACAAACGAGCTACCAGGAGAACACCCGATGACCACCGTTTCACAGAGTACCAAGCGCAAGCTCTCGCTGCTGCAGTTGGCCGAGGAACTGGGCAACGTCTCCAAGGCCTGCAAGATCATGGGCTACCACCGCGATACCTTCTACGAGGTTCAGAAGGCGTTCAAAGTCGGCGGTGTTGCGGCCCCGGAATGTGTCAACCTTTTCCGACAGTGAGTCATCGGTTTGCTAATCAATGTTCTCGGTGGTGACCGGCGGATACGCCAGTTCCCCGGCAGTGGTGCTGGTCCGCATGTCACTGGCCGGAACCGTGAGGCCGTCATCCGGGTTGATGCAGACGCGGTTGGGCGGCCGGCTTGCGACTGGCGGTCCCTTCGGGAAGCGCTCCGGATGCTGCGCATAGTAGATATCCAGCGCTGCCTGGCGCTTGGCGTGAACGGCCTCCACGCGGCCCTCGAAGACGTCGGCCGGGGTGTAGAAGGCCAGCCCTTCGTGGGGCCGGTTCTTGTATTCAGTCCGTCCTGAACAACTCATAACCCTCTGACAGGTCGTAGAAAGTTGGTGATTT
>JAFIFU010000078.1 GCA_020831885.1 Ectothiorhodospiraceae bacterium | reverse complement strand
AAATGGCAGGATCGGCGGAAACCGGAATTTACGCTGCGAACTGCGGAACTTGGGGTCGAGGTCCGGCGCGCCAACAAACGCGCCATCCAGGACGAGTCGACGTTCATCGACTTCCAACGCTCCACCATGTGGATGGGCAAGGAGCTTCTCTTCATTGACCGTTTCGGCTGGGATTGAACATGGCGGGGGTGGGCGCATCGCCCAACGGGTGAGCGCCGAAGGGAATTATCCCCGATAAAGGCGACACACTGAGCGGTACGGTGTTCTACGTACGCACAAAACCCGATTAGGACAGCGCAGCATCGGTGGAAGATTACTCCCAATGACCTGTGCGCGGATAACGGAATGCCTCAGCGCTTCCTCGCGACGCGATCACAGGTAACGCGACAGGCGAAGAAGTGGGAGATCCATCATGCAGAAGCCAGAGACACCGCGCCAACATCCCGATTCGGCCCTTGGGACGTATCCCCGCCACCGCCAACGAGTCGAGGAGGAGATCTCGCGCGCCTGGCGGCAACAGGACGAGGAAGCCATGGCATGGGCAGAGCTCAGGCAACGTATACGGTCCAGCGGGCCTTTTCGGACTATTCATTCGTGAGTTCCCGTAATACTCAAACTCGGGAAGTCCACGCCCCCATCTGCTGCATCGCAAGTCGCCACTGCAGCAGATGGGAACACCCCGCATCTCAAAAATAACGGGGACAATCCCCTGCAAGGGATCTCCCCACGTTGCCATGGCTCAGTCGAACTGCGCCGCAATGGCTCGAAGGAATGCGATAGTTTCAATTTCCCGGTTTGTTTCCTCAGTCATGGTGGTCCCATATGAGCGGTTCGATGAAAGTTTGACAATGACAACTCCCCGCGATGGGTCAACATAGACAAACTGGTTGTAAACGCCGATAGCGCAGAACTCACCGCGATCACCATCCGGAATCCACCACTGATATCCATACCCCATGGGAAACCTGCGATCGGCAATAATAGGTTCCCCTGGTAACAGATGCGCCTGTTCCGCCGTGACGGAGGATTTTACCCAATCCTCGGAAACAATCTGCTTCCCCTGCCAGGCACCATTATTCCGATACAGTTCTCCTAGTTTTGCAAAGTCATGCGCGGTCAGATTAAGCCCTGCAAACGCCATTTCCATACCGAAACTGTCCAGCAACCAATAGCCGTTTGATGCCATGCCAAGCGGCTCGAACAGCTTTTCCTGCATATAGTCGGTGATCGAACGGTTTGTGGCGCGAACCAGCAGGGCACCCAAGGCCTGGGCATTTCCGGAGTTGTAGCGACACAGCGTTCCAGGCTCGTTCTCACGAGCCATCCCGGCTATAAAGGCATCAAAGGAACCGGAACCGCCCATAATAGAGCCGAGGTGAGAGATATCCGAATCGGGGTCGTCATACGCTTCGTTCCAACACGCCCCGGAGGACATTTGCAGCACGTCTTTTATGGACACGCCATCATATGCAGAGCTTGGATTGACGGTAATGTAATCACTGATTGGGTCATTAACACTGGAAATGAACCGATCATCAACGGCGATGCCAACAAGGGCGGATACGAAGCTCTTTGCTACCGAGAATGAAATCCATTGAACATCCCTTCCGCCGGTCAGAGCATACTGTTCATATCGAATGGATCCATCCTTTATAACCAGAAGGGCAGCAGTATCGGTTTCCTCAAAAAAAGACTCAACACTCCTTGTTTCACCATTATATAAATAGGTGTCTGGCAGTGCTACGGTTTTTCCTTCAGGAAACACGAATGGTGTGGCGCTCGGGCTCAACTTTCCTGTTGGAAGAAAATCCTTAAGATACGGAAAATTTTCATGCTGAGGAACCCCGCTGAACAAACCAAGTTTCTCCATGGCTGACATGGCTATTATCTCCTCCTGTCTTGTTATTGAAAATCCATTTAGAAGTCTTTCATTACCCGAACAATACTGGCGAGAAGGGGGGATGGTTTGTATGTGCTCAACCCCATTTGCCTAAGGAGCGCCGCGCCCAAAGCCATTGATACGGCTGCAAAAGCCGCATCCATTCTGTCATGGGCGTGTTTGCTGGAAATCAGGGATGACACTTCGTTGACTATCCGCTGATAGATGGAAGCAAGTCGCGCGCGGAGGGCCTCGTCTCGAAGGGACATCTGCCAAAGCTCAATAATGACGATGTTCGTTGTCGCGTCGGCGAAGACGTGATCAAGCAACAGCTCGGCAAGGTCTTCTGGTGTTATTGAAGCCTTTTGATTCCGCAAGGCATCCAACTGCGCCTCGCCTCGGGCCAGTAACCTTTCGATCAGGCAGGAAACCATCGCGTCGCGATTCCCTATGAAGTAACGCACCAGGGATCGGGCCTGGTCAGCCTCCTGCGCCACATCAGCCAACGTGGTATTGGCGATGCCTTTGCGCACCACACACGCTTCGAAGGCCTTAAGAATCTCCTCTCGGCGCTCCTCGCTCACACGGGGTCTCGGCATGGCTGGGTCTGCCTCACGGAAAAATTGTCAATTTTGACAAGATAGGCTTGGGTTCATAAATTGTCAACAATGACAAGATTCAGGTGGCGGAGATTCTCGTACCCGGGTGATGTCAGCCTGCTGGACCGCATCCTTTCCACACGCCAGATGACCGGCTCCCGGAGGTGAGTTCCTCGGTCGGGCGATGGCGGAATTCACGCAACGGGCTCTGGGAACCGGACCGGTGGTGGGTGACCGCGCAGCCGCCGGCCACATGGACCTCGTCGTCTGCGCGGTTCACAAGAGGAGGCAGTTATTGCGGTGTGGCTGACACGCCGGCGCAGTGCCGGCACAGCCGGAATCTACTCAGCCCTTGTTTCCATTGCATCCGGCGCGCGCTCCGCTTCATTGATCAGCCACTCGCGGGGAAAATGCCGGATGCGCAGTGTCAGGAAACCCCCCGCGGCCACCCCGCTGGCTGTGAAACCGAACCCGGCCCGAAAATCTCCGGTGGTCTCGATCAGCCCCCCGGCTAATGCCGGCCCCACGAACTGACCGCCGGCGAAGAACAGGGTGACGAAGCTGAAGGCGATGGGGATGTAGCGCGGGGGCACCTGATCCGTGCTACTTGCCTGCACCAGGGTGAACATGCCGTTCACCGAGCAGCCCATGAGGAGAAAATGCAGGAAAAACACGGGCAGGCTCTGGTGGATCAGGGGAAGCGTCATGGCGATCGTCACCACGGTCATGGCAGTGGTAAGCGCATTGCCGCGCCCCCAGCGGTCGGATAGTGAACCCCACAGCGGTCCGGCAATGATGGACAGCATTCCCATCATCGCCAGCAATCGCCCGGCCGTGGCCTCGGTATAGCCGGATTCCACCATGAAACTGACCATGAAAACCGCCTGGACGATATAGGTCAGCCCGATGATGCCGTACACCCCAGCAAGGGTCAGCATGCGGGGGTGACGGTAGATCAGCCACTTGTCAGCGGACGGCGGCCGTGCGTGACCTCCCGGCCGGGTCGCCGGCGGATTGCGCACGAATACCAGCACCAGCAGGCAGGCAAGGGTCGCCGTTGCCGAGAACACGCCCCAGGCCACCCGCCAGCCGCTGTGATCGAACAGATCGTACAGCCAGGGGACCAGCAGCCCCGCCAACAGGGCCCCGGCGCCGATGCCGCCGGTCATGCAGCCAATCACCAGACCCCGTCGCTCCGGGTACCAGGTGGCGAGCAGCGAGACCATGGGCGCGAAGCTGAACGCCGTTCCGAACCCCAGCAGACCCATGAGCACCATCAGCAGGGGATAGGCCGACGCCACGCTTAGGCCAGCGAAGCCCACGGCCACTGACGCCAGGCCGAACACCACGGTGGCCCGCGCCCCCCAGCGGGCGGCCGCGACGCCACCGCTGAGTACAAAGACCAGATAGGCCAGGGCGGTCACTGCGGCCAGCATGCCGGCCTGCTGATAGCTGAGCCCCAGGTCAGAACGCATCGGTGGCAGGATCAGACCAAATGCCAGCCGGGCGAACGCGATCACCACAAGGGCGGTCAGCATGCCGCACAGCACCATGATGATCGCGTTGGGCCGGGGTTGGGTTTGCGTCACCGGCTGCCTCATGCTCCATGGGGGGGTGTGTCTGCACCATACCAGCATCCCGGGTCTGGTGGGTCGATACCGGTGTCCCATGCGGGGCTCCTCGATGTGCCGCACGAACCATCGGGGCGATGGATGAAAACGGGATCCCGCGCGTATTGTCTTTATGAAAGGGGATGTACGGCCCCGCGGGGCGGTCACCGAGGAAGGTGAGTTGAAACACTCTGCCCATTTCGATCAGTTGACATCACATATCCAGTCCTTGCGGCGGTATGCCTATGGGCTCTGCCGCGATCGCCATGAGGCGGAGGACCTGGTTCAGGAGTGCCTGAGCCGGGCTATCGCGGCGGCCGATACCTGGCGGCCGGATGTATCGCTCCGGCCATGGCTGTTCCGGATCCTGCACAACGTTCACATCAGCCAACTGCGCCGGGCGCAGGTGCGCGGACCGGCGCACGATCCGGACGAGGCGGATGGCGCAGTGGAGGGGAGTCACCTGGCATCCCTGGAACTGCGGGATGTTCTGGCCGCACTGGAGAGACTGCCCGCCGAACAAGGCGATGCCGTGCTGTTGATGGCAGTGGAAGACTTGTCTTATCGGGAAGCTGCGGACGTGCTGGGAATACCACTGGGGACGTTTATGTCGCGGCTAGGACGGGGGCGCAAGGCGCTGCGTCAACTGATGGGTGAAGACCACCCCCGACACCTGCGCATCGTGGGAGGCGATCGATGAAGCCTGAGATTGGCGATGATGAGCTGCAGCGATTCGTGGACGGACAACTGTCCCCCGAACGCCGCGCACTCGTGCTGGAGTACCTGGCGGATCATCCGGACGCACAGCGGCGGGTGAACGCCGATTTGCGGCACAAACACGCATTGCGCCGGCAGGTCTCGGAGTTTGCCGACCACGCCGACGATCCGGTGACAGCCCGGTTGCGGGACGAGTTGGCAGCCCGGTTGACCCGCTCGGCGGCGCGTCGCAGCCCCTGGTGGCGCCAGACAGCAGCAGCGGTGGCGCTATTCGCCACCGGATGGGGTGCCGGCATCGTATACGACGCGTATTGGGAGTGGGCAGTGCCGTCAGTGGTCAACGGAGCCGCCAAGGCGCATCAGATCTTTGCCGAGAACAGCCACCGGCCGGTGGAGCTGACGGCGGCGGACAGCCAGGAACTGGAACACTGGTTCTCCGAGCACCTGTACGCAGTGGTGGATATTCCGCAGCTTGACAGCATCGGGCTGCGCTTTATCGGCGGCCGGTTGCTCGCCACCGAACAGGGACCGCTGGCCCAGATGCTGTATGAGGATCAGCGGGGGCGTCGCCTGTCATTTTACGTATCGGCCGGGGAAGCCTATAGCGGGGCCGACGTGCAGGTGGTCAAGGTGGACGGTTTCACGGCGGGTTACTGGAAGGACGACAAGCTGGTCTACACGCTGGTTGCGGATACCAGCAAGGAGCAATTGCTGGCTATTGCCGCGGCGATCGGCGGCGAGTAGCCGATCCGGAATACTGCCCCGGTCGACTGGTCCTGGGCCGGGGTTAGGGAGAGACCAAGTCCGTTCGTGTGGCCCGCGCCTGAAGCCCTGTTGCCGACGGTGTGCGGTGCGCGATGTGAACAGGTTCTCTTGACGAACAATGGACCCTGATGCAGTGGGATGGAGAGGGCGGACGATGAACGTGGATATGAAGCAAATCAAGTTGGGCGCAGTCGCGGTGGCGGCTGTCATTGTGGTGGGTCTGGGTGCGCACTGGTATGGGGCGAGCAGCCACAAGCCGCAAATCGTCTCGGTGGTGCAGGCCGGAGCCGGGCTGCCGTCCGGATCCGGTTTCGGTGTTCCGCTGGCGACGCTGACCCAGGCTGCGCCGGGCGTGGCAGTGAGCTTCGGCCCACTGGAAGGCCCGGCGACCTCAGGCGCGCTAAAGCTCAGGTTTGATCACACGGTGGAGGTACAGAACCGTGAGGTGCACCTGATCAACGGGGAACTGCAGTTGCCGGTGCGATTCGGACGCGATAACGAAGTGCCGCAGCGGATCACGCTCACCTATCGCGACGGCAACCTGGCGACGGTGCGGTATAATGGCAAATCCGGCGGCATGACATTCAATGTCCGCCAGGAACTGTTGGCCGAAGCCTTAGCCGATGAAACCAACGACGGCTGACACCATGAGCGGTTCCAGCCGCAGACAACGAGCCCGGGCAGATGCCCGGGCTCGTTCCTTTCGCGCCCCCCGCGGTCAGAGGCCGTCCTGGTCACCCTCTATCCGCTGCCAGAGTCGTTGACCCAGCAGCCAGAGTCCCAGCGCCACCACGCCGCTGAGCAACAGGACGAGAAAGGCCTCCGTGGCCGTGGGTATGCGGGCGAAATGGAGTAGAATCTGCGTGATCAAGGCGATCACCAGGGTGGACGGGAACAGGCCGATGGCCGTCCCCAGCATGAAGTGGCGGAAGGCCACGCGACTGCTTCCCGCGACAACGTTGATCAAGGTGTGGGGTAACAGCGGGAAAAGGTTCGCCACCGCCGCCCCGGCAACCCCTCGCCGGGCGAGAGCCCGGTTCAGCCGGTCCAGGCGCGGACCTGAATAGCGCTCCAGTAGCTCCTGGCCGAAGACCCGCCCCACCATATAGCCGACGGATGCCCCGGCCACGGTAGCGGCATAGGCGACCAGAAACCCCTGCCAGAACCCAAGTAGCAGTACCGCAATGGCCACCAGCAGGAGATGGGGGACGGCCAGTTGCTGGATCAGCAGCAACAGGGCGAACACCAACCAGGGGAACCAAATGGTGTCGGCAAAACGCTGGCCGAAGGCCTGCAAGCCCTCCGGGTGCAAACCCTCACCTGGTGACAGCAGGGTCCAGAGCAGGGCGAGGAGGGCCAGCCAGAGCAGCGCGGCGACGAAGATCAGTGTGCGTCTGCGGCCTGTCACAGGCCCTCCCGGAACGTGGCATGACCCGGTGGATAGCCCCACGCGTTTTACCTCCTTAAAGGTTAGTGCTTCCCCGGTTACACAGAAGAATAGTTTCAGGTTCCGCCTATAGTTATTGATGTACTGAAACAACCAATCGCCAGAAGAGATTTTCCGAATCAGGTTCCTACCCATTTCCACTTGCCGCGTTAGCCGCGAGTTGCCGGTGGATTTTTTCATTGTCCCGGTTGGGAGGGTTTATGGCATGTACAGGAACGGTTTTTCGAGTATTTCGCCCTGGTATCGTTTCCCGCTTTGCCTCCTGAAGGTTCCGTCTCTACTTGCCTCATTGATGATTCTGGCCGCTTGTGCCGGCGGAATTACTTTGCAGGATCAGAGCATTACCGTTGCCGGTTCGCATGAGGGCACAGACGGTACATTCCAGCCGGTTGCCCCAGTGGTATCCACCGTGACACATGTTCCGGGCGAGCAGTTGCCGCGGGTTCACTACAGCAGACACGGGATGCAGAACGTACAAACGGTTCGACTTGAAGCGACCGAGAGCACAGGTTTGCCGCTGGAGGAGGAGTTCGTCTTCCTGAGCATTTCCCGGCCGGCAGAGCAACCTGGAAGTGCGGTTACCCCCATTCTCGAACGCACCGATGTGCCGGGCTGGATCCGCGCCCATATTGGAGACCTGGCGGTACTTCGCATCCGAAAGGATGACATCAGTCTGCCTCAATCGGACTTTTCCCAGTTCTCCGCCGCCGCTCTCAGGCCTCTCGGAGCCAACTGGCTGGCCCGGGTTGAAGACGACGATCGTTTCTTGCCCTGGCGAAGGAATGTCGACGAAACGGCCTGCTTCCCCATTCCCATGCAGCAAACGTTCGTCCGCCCGCCCGATGGGCAAGGCGAGGATTGCTTCGACATGGAGACGCTGACCGCCATGCTGCTCTCGCAGTTTGCAGCGGCGGTATCCGAAGGCGTGGTCGATGCGGATATTCCGCTGATTGGGCTCTCCGCGACGCAACACCGGATGTACGTTGTGCCGCATCTCCAGGCCGGTTTTGCGGACGCGCCGGGATTCGGATTCATATATGCTGTGGATGTGGGTGTTACGCTGGGAGTGGGAATCGCGCAAGCGACGGTTTACGCTCCAGTTTCGATTCACTTCCGGCGAAATCCGCCGGGCCCGATGCCGGACTTCGAGATTGGCATCGACCCCCTCGGAGCGCCGCCTCCCAATGCACCATGGCTCAATATCCCCCGCATTACGGTGATGTATGAGCAAGGTCCTATCAATGAGGTGGTGGCCGGGCAGATTCGCGGTGTCGTGGTGAATGCCCTGGAGGAATTCACACCGCCGCTGATTCAGGCAGGAGGTATCGAAACCGACCTGGAGGAGGCGCTGAACTTCATTTTCGCCGTGACAATGCCTCGATCCAGTACCTCCAGGCCACCGGTAGACCATAACGTGATCGCGTTGCCTGAACAGCGCGTGACAGTGGATGGGACGATCAGTCCGCTGGCCATGAGCATCCCGATGGTAACCGTCACCGAAGGGGTAAACCCCCTGGCTCCCGCGAGCCCCGACCCAGAGACGAATCTGACTGGTACACTCACCGTCACCACGGATGCCTCCGGGTTCGTAACGCTAAACCGGGTGCTGGATCCTCTCGGCCAGCTCTCCCGGGTCATCCGACTTGCCCCGATCACCACGCACAATCGGTTTGCCTTATACATGCTTGAATAACCACGGCGGCAGGTATACAGCCGCGAGGTGCCTTCGGGGGCTGGACTGTTTGAATGCGGCGAGGCGGGCGGAGAGTGGCGGTGTTGCTACAATAGGTAGCGAGCCCATGTCACATCAGGCATGACGATTCCGGTCGTCTTCGAGCCATGCGTACTTCCGTCATTTCCCGCCATCGGTTGTTTGTCCCCGGCCTGTTTCCCGCCGGCTTTTTCGCCGTTGCCGCCATGTGGACGGTTTCGCCCCTGGTGGCAGGCCAGTTCGATTGGCAGCCCCCGCTTGAGGTGGCCTCTGGCGAGGCGCATATGGGGCAATGGCGGATGAACGCGTCGGATTTCCGCTATGTGGACGACCCGTCCGTGGCGCTGGACGAGGAGGGCGTGGCCACCGTGGTTTGGGCCGACCAGGCCCGGCAGGACCTATTCCTGCAACGCTATGACGCTGCCGGCGAAACGCTGCTGGACGAGCCGGTGAACGTTTCCCGCAGCGGCGATACCTTCTCCTGGCTGCCGCGCGTGATCACCGCCGCCGATGCGCCGGATACCGTGTACGTGCTCTGGCAGGAGATCATCTTCTCCGGCGGCAGTCATGGTGGCGAGATCCTGTTTGCCCGCTCCGAGGACGGCGGTCGTACGTTCAGCGAGCCGCAGAACCTCTCAAACACCGATCACGGCGCCGGCAAGGGCCGGCTCACCCCGCAGCGCTGGGATAACGGCAGCCTGGATCTGGCGGAAGGCCCGGACGGCGCCGTCTGGGCCGTGTGGACGGAATACGAAGGCCGCCTGGGGGTGAGCCGTTCCGGGGATCGTGGGCGATCATTCTCCAGCCCTGAGTACGTGGCGGGTGTGCAGGGCGAGCCGCCAGCCCGGGGGCCTTCGGTCGCCGTGGGCGGCGACGGCCGCGTACATCTGGCCTGGACGGTGGGGGAGGATATGGCAGCGGATATCCGCTACGCGGTTTCGGAAGACGAAGGGCGGTCGTTCTCCACGCCTCGTGAGGTTCACGCCAGCGAGGGCCACTCGGACGCGCCCACGTTGGCGGTGGATGATCAGGGCCGCATCCACCTCGCCTATGCGGAAAGCCCGGACGGGCTCTGGCAGCCAGCCCATATCCGTTACACCCGGGCCGGGGAGGGCGGGGAATTCGGGCCTCCACGCGAACTGGGCGCTTCCCAGCGGAACAGTCACGACAGCCTGGGCTACCCCGCGCTGGCGGTTGCCGGTGAAGCCGTCTATGTGCTCTGGGAGCAGTTTCCCTCGCTGGGCAAGCGCTCCAGAGGCCTGGGTTTGACGTGGTCCGAAGACGGCGGCGAGCGCTTTGCCCCTTCGCAAACCGTGCCCGGCTCGGGGGAAGCCGGTCCGGGCTTCAACGGCAGCCTTCAGGGCCTGCTGATGCGCAAGCTGGCGGTGAACGCCGCAGGGGAGATCGCCGTGGTGAACAGCACGTTCCACCAGGGCGAATCCAGCGTGATCCGCCTGATCCGCGCTCCGAACACGGCGACTGCCGGACAATAACCGCTACCGATGACCGGCAACGGGACCGCGATGCAGGTCACTCAGTGACAGGCATACGTCGCCCTGCCTCTGTGCTACAGACCGGCGGCAACGCTGGGAATGGAGAGCGCATTCGCGCGTTCGGCGGCCAGGGCCAAGAAGTTCCCGATCGTTCACGCTTCAAGCCCGATGTCGGTGAAAACCAAGCTCGTTTCCAGTCCAGCGTATCACCGATCCAAACGGATCAATGTCTATGCTTGACCTCAATAATACTTGAGGTTTTAGGGTTGTCTCCGAAGCTTTCGTATGGGCTAAGGAGGACACCATGAAACAGGTTCAACCGGATCTCTGGGAAACCGAACCGGAATACCCCTTTCCGGGACTGATCACCCGGGCGTACCTGCTGACCCGGGAAGACGGCAATGTGCTGTTCTACAACACCGGCCACCAGCACGAGATCGATGCCATGGCCGACCGGGGAGGGGTGGCGTACCAGTTCCTCAGCCACCAGGACGAGCTTGGCGAAACACTCAACGTGATCGGCGAGCGCTTCGATGCCCGACTGGGCGGGCACGTGAACGAACAGGAGGCCTTTGCCCGCATCCGTCGTCCGGACGTGTTGTTCCACAAGCGTGAGACCCTGCTGGGCAATGTCGAGATCATCCCCACACCGGGACACTCCCCCGGCAGCGTCTGCTTCCTGGTGGATTCCCCCCACGGGAAACGTTATCTGTTCACCGGGGACACCCTGTTCCTCAATGACGATGGCGGCTGGCAGGCCGGACTGATCAGCGGTTACAGCGACCGGGAGGCACTGGTTCGCAGCCTGAAGCTGCTCCGCGACCTCCGCCCCGACGTGGTGATATCCAGCGCCTGCCCGAGCGGCGTGGGCTTCGAGGAAATGGCGCCCGAGGACTGGCCGGCCAAAGTGGACGACGCACTGACGCGCGTGGTGGAAGTTGCCTGACCTTAACCCCTGGGGCTCGGCCGGGATTCGCCCGTGGGCGGGAGTCGATTTGCTCGTTCACTGTTCGACTAACGGGCGTTGCTGAGACATGGACCAAGGAAGATGCTATGACAACACCAGCCAAGGCCACTATCTGCCTTTGGTACGATGACAGCGCAGAGGAGGCCGCACATTTCTACGCGGATACCTTTCCAGACTCATTCGTCGGCGCAGTCCAGCGCGCCCCGGGGGACTTTCCATCGGGTAAGAAAGGGGACGTGCTGACTGTTGAGTTCACTGTGCTGGGCATTCCGTGCCTCGGACTCAACGGCGGGCCCGCGTTCACACACAATGAAGCGTTCTCGTTTCAGGTGGCCACCACCGATCAGGCTGAGACGGACCGCTACTGGAACGCTATTGTTGAAAACGGCGGCCAGGAAAGCCAGTGTGGCTGGTGCAAGGACAAGTGGGGGATCTCCTGGCAGATTACGCCGATCGTACTCGCGCAGGCCATCGCACACCCCGATCCCGCTGCGGCCAAGCGCGCTTTCGATGCCATGATGCAAATGAGGAAAATCGATATCGCGGCGATCGAAGCGGCACTCCGCGGATGAGATAGCGGATCACCATGGCGAAGTACTGATCGCCTTTCCCAGCGCAGCGATGGTCGCCCCCGACGGCGAGCGGGAGGCGGTGGCCGCGACGTCGTGAGCCTAGTGGAAGGTGTGCCGCGTAGGCTCCAGCAGTGCCACCATTTCGTCCGCCAGAATGGGCTTACTGAAATAGTAACCCTGGCCGGTATCGCAACCTTCCCGCTTCAGGAATTCCAGGGTGTCCGCGTCCTCGATGCCTTCGGCGACGGTGTGCAGGTCCAGGTCTTTGGCCATGGAGGTCAGTGCTGAGACAATCCGCATTCGGCGCCGATCACTGGCCACGCGGTCCACCAGCGTTCGGTCGATCTTGAGTTTGTCGATGGGCAGGGTGGTGAGGTGCCGGACGGATGTGAAGCCAGCACCGAAATCGTCCAGCGCAACGGAGACACCGGCATCCTTGAGCCCACGCAGGCTGTCCCGTAATACCATCGGGTCGTCAATGATCGCGGATTCGGTCACCTCCAGCTCAAGACGGTTCGCTCCCAGCCGGTGATTGGCCAATTCTTCCAGGATCATACTGGGTAGATGCTCATTCTCGAGATTTCGCGGGGACACGTTGATGGCAACGGATAGGTTAAGCCCCGCCGATTGCCATTCCACCGCCTGCCTGATCGCAGTTCTCGCCACCCAGCGCGTGAGCTCGTTGATGACAGCCGTTTCCTCAAGCAATGGAATGAACTGTCCGGGAGAGACCAGGCCATAGATTGGATGATGCCAGCGAATGAGCGCCTCGGCGCCGATGATGCGGTGGTCTGCAAGTCGGTACTGAGGCTGGTAGACGAGCGTGAACTGGCCGGTGTCCAAGGCGCTGGGTGCGTCGGTCAGTAGACGAATGTTCTTGGCGCGGTCGGGTGCTTTCAGATCCTCATAGGCGGCCAGTCCGCCGTGGTCCCTGCGGGCCGTGGCCAGTGCGGCGTTCGCCCGCTGGAGGATTGCGGCCGGCTCAGTCTCCCTGGTGGAAAAGGATACGGCCCCAACAGCGGCGTCCAGGTAAACCGGCACATTGTCGATTCTGACCGGGCGACTGAGGCGGTACAGGATTTTTCGGGCCTGCTGACGTGTCGTCTCTTTCCCTTCGTCCACCAAAATGGCGATCTTCCCGGAGTGGACATGGTAAATCTGCCAGGCATGCGGATAGGCCTGACGCTGTCGCCTGGCAACAGCCGAGGGGATGTGCTGCATGAACTCCGGGCCCAGGGTATTGAATATCTGATCGAAATTTTTGATGTCAATCATAACAAGGCCGTGTTCTCCCGCCTCTTCCCCGTTGCTTAACAACTCGGCAATGAACCGTTCCAGAGCCAGGTGCGTGGGCAGGCCGGTGGCGGGGTGGATCAGGCTTGCCGTACGAATCTGCTGGAGCTGCTTCCGAAGGTGGCCGATGACCAGGCCGCATGCGATGCCGAAGATCAGAAAAAAAGTTGCGCGAAACATCCAGCTCGCCAATGGCTGAGGCGTGTCGCTGGCCACATCCATGGGCATGATGGGCCCGGCGATACCCAGCCCGGCGATAATGGCGACGAGCACGCCACCGACAATGCCGAATTGGGCGGCGGCGAACAGGATGGGGATATAGGCGAGATGGATATAGGCCGTCTTTGTGCCGCCGGAGAGGTAGACGATTAAGGCCACCACCCCCAGCAACACGGCGATGCCCAAGGCCCCGACGGCGCGCGCCGCGATGTGCCGGCGGTCAAACGACAAACCGAGCACACTGTCCAGCAACGCGGAAAATTTTCGCTCCGCTGTTGGTGGCATGGTCTTCGTCTCTTCGTTTCTCAGGGCGCGTAGGTGTCCTACCGGCGCCAACGCTCCTGACTTGTTATTAATTAGCAAGCTACCGTAATGCAGTATATCCTGTCCTTGGTGTGATGGGCTTCACAGTTCTGGACTACGTGTGATGCGCCCCATGGATCAGGGCCGCAGCCTCAGCCCGCGCCTCGTGCAGGATTCCGATTCATCCGCTCTTCCGAAAACCGCCTCTTCTTCACGTCCGTCTCCTTAAGGAAGCACTGATCTATTCCCATGATGCTCTGCGGAGCCATTCGCGCACGCTAAGCGGCGTTGGCGTTCTTGGCAAGGACCACGGCCATTGCCTGCGAGCCGCGCCTTGCCCCCGAACACGCTGCAAAGCCAGAGCACCATGGGAATAGATCAGCGCTTCCT
>JAFIFU010000077.1 GCA_020831885.1 Ectothiorhodospiraceae bacterium | reverse complement strand
CCACGGTGCACTGGGGAGCGTTCGCAGTCGCGTAGGTCGGAAGCGGCGCGCAGCGCCGATCTCCGACGGTAACGCTGCGGCATTTCCATGACGTCGGTGATCCGCCCTTCGGGCGGCTACCGACCTACACCCAAGCCCGATTCGAAACCGCGCTGAACCATTGCCCCGTAACAGCAATAACCGTGGATCGGAAGCCCCGCGCAGCGGGAATCTCGGACGTATCACACTTAACTAACCTTTAAGGAAGCCCTGATCTATTCCCACGGTGCACTGGGGAGCGTTCGCAGTCGCGTAGGTCGGAAGCGGCGCGCAGCGCCGATCTCCGACGGTAACGCTGCGGTATTTCCATGACGTCGGTGATCCGACCTTCGGGCGGCTACCGACCTAGGCCTGCCCTTCCAAACCTTGGTTTGAAAACCCCGCGCAGCGGGAATCTCCGACGCACCGCGCTTCGTAAACCACCTACCCGGGCAGCGACGCGCCAAAGGCCTGGTGATACCAGGCGCGAAAATCCTCCATGGCGAAATGGTGGTTCTGGGTGCCGTGATGCGCCACCTTGACGCTGCCCATGAGCGAGGCGATCCGGCCCGTGCTCTCCCAGTCCAGTCCCCGGGTGATGCCGTGGATCAGGCCGGCCCGATAGGCATCGCCACAGCCGGTGGGGTCCAGCACCTGGCGTGGCTTGACCACCGGAATGCGCACGCATTCCCCGCCGGCGTGGATCTCCGATCCTTCCGCCCCGCGGGTCACGATCAGCGCCTCCACCCGCGCGGCCAGCGCGGTCAGATCCAGGCCGGTACGCTCCATGAGCAACCGGGACTCGTAGTCATTCACCGCCACCCAGGTGGCCTGCTCCACGAACCAGCGCAGATCCTCGCCGTCGAACAACGGCATGGCCTGCCCCGGGTCGAACAGGAACGGAATACCCGATTCCCGGCACTGGCGGGCATGCTGGAGCATCCCCTCGCGGCCGTTCGGCGCGATAATGGCCAGTCGGGCGTCCACGTCCCGCGGCACAGCCACCACATGCGCTTCCCCCATGGCCCCGGGGTGGAATGCGGTGATCTGGTTATCATCCAGGTCCGTGGTGATGTAGGCCTGGGCGGTGTAGTGCTCGGGCAGCACGCGGATGTGATCCTGGCGGATTCCCCATTTCGCCATCCAGTCCGCGTAGTCCTTGAAGTCCGCGCCCACGGTGGCCAGCGGCAAGGGCTCACCCCCCAGCAGCTTCAGGTTATAGGCGATATTCCCGGCACAGCCCCCGAACTCCTTGCGCAGATCCTGCACCAGGAAGGACACGTTCAGGATATGCACCTGCTCCGGCAGGATGTGGTCCCGGAACCGGTCCCGGAACACCATGATGGTGTCATAGGCCACCGATCCGCTGATGATTGCCGTCATGCCTCAGTCTCCCCGTCACCCGCACCGGGCGGTGTCCACTTCAGATCCAGGCGCTTGGCCGCGCGCACCTCGTCCAGGCGCCGAACCGGCAGCGTGTACGGCGCGCCGCGGACGTAATCCGGGTCGCGCGCGGCCTCTTCCCGAATCGACACCATGGCCTCCACGAAGCCGTCCAGTTCCTCCTGGGTCTCGGTCTCGGTGGGCTCGATCAGCAGGCACTCCGGCACCAGCAGGGGGAAGTACGTGGTGGGCGCATGGAAGCCGTAGTCCAGCAGTCGCTTGGCGAAATCCATGGCCGAGACACCCAGTTCCTTCTGCTCCCGCTTCAGACTGATGATGAACTCGTGGCTGGCACGCCGATCACGGAACCAGACCTGAAAACCAGCGTCCCGCAGCCGGTGCATGAGGTAGTTGGCGTTCAGCGTGGCGAACTCCGCCACCCGGGCCATACCCTCACGGCCCAGCATCCGCGCATAAACATAGGCGCGCAGCACCACCCCGATGTTGCCCATGAAGGCGGACAGCCGGCCGATACTCCGCGGAAGATCCGCCTCGGTGAGCCAGCGGTAGCTGTCAGCCTCCTTCGCCACCACCGGGACAGGCATGTAGGGCAGCAGCCGCTCGCCGACGCCGATGGCGCCGGAGCCCGGGCCGCCGCCACCGTGCGGTGTGGAGAAGGTCTTGTGCAGGTTCATGTGGATGACGTCGAAGCCCATGTCCCCCGGCCGCACCTTGCCCAGGATGGCGTTCAGGTTGGCGCCGTCGTAGTACAACAGACCGCCGGCCTCGTGCACCAGCCGCGCCATCTCGGTGATGCGCCGCTCGAACACGCCCAGGGTGGACGGATTGGTCAGCATGATCCCGGCCGTCTGTGGACCCAGTGCCTGCCGCAACGCCTCCAGATCCACGTCGCCGTCGGCGCCGGTGGGGATCTCGTGCACGGTGTAACCGCACATCACGGCAGTGGCCGGGTTGGTGCCATGAGCGGCATCCGGCACCAGGATCTCGGTGCGCGCCCGATCGCCCCGAGCCTCATGGTAGGCGCGGATCATGGCCACCCCGGCGAACTCCCCCTGGGCGCCGGCCATGGGCGTCAGGCTCACACCGGCCATGCCGGTCACCCGGGCCAGAATCTCCTGCAGTTCGTACAGACAGGCCATCACCCCCTGGCTATGGAGCTCCGGTGCCCAGGGGTGGCGGTCAAGAAAGCCCGGCAACATGGCCAGCGCGTTACTCCCCCGAGGGTTGTACTTCATGGTGCAGGAGCCCAGCGGATAAAACTGCGTGTCGATGGAGAAGTTCTTCTGGGACAGCCGCGTGTAGTGCCGCACAACCTGCAGCTCGGAGACCTCTGGCAATCCCGGGGGTTCACGGCGCAAAAGCTCATCGGGGATATCGTCCACCGCCGGCGCGTGTAGCGGCGCCTGGGCCAGGGCGCGCCGGCCGGGCTGGCTCTGGTCGAAAATGAGCGGATCGTCTCTCATGCCCCCATCTCCTCCAGCACGGTACGCAGAAGCCCGGCATACTGCTGCATATCCTCCTCGGTGACCACCTCCGTGGCGCAGACCAGGATGCAGTCCGCCATGCTGTCGTCATGCCGGCCCAGGTCGTAGCCGCCCTGAACACCGTGCTCCGCCAGCCGCGTCAGCACGTCGGCTGCCGGCCGGGGCAGGCGCAGCGCGCGTTCATGAAAGAACGGCCCGTCATGCACCGGCTCCACGCCGTCGATGGCACAGAGCAGTTCGCAGAGCCGGCGCGTGTTCCCATGACAGACAGCGGCCACCCGGCGCAACCCTTCCGGCCCCAGCAGGGCCAGATAGATGGTGGCGGCCGTGACCATCAGGCCCTGATTGGTGCAGATATTGGAGGTGGCCTTGGAGCGACGGATATGCTGCTCCCGGGCCTGCAGCGTGAGCGTGAAACCCTGTTTGCCGTCCATGTCCACGGTACGGCCGATGATGCGGCCGGGCATCTGCCGGACGAACGCCTGGCGGGCACAGAGAAAGCCGAAATACGGTCCGCCGGAAGACAGCGGGATACCCAGCGGCTGCCCTTCGCCGCAGACGATGTCCGCCCCGCGCTGGCCCCAGTCGCCAGGGGGCTTGAGCAGGGCGAGGGCGGTGGGGTTCACCACGGCGATCACCAGAGCACCGGCACGATGAGCCAGATCCGTGAGCGCATCGATCTGCTCCAGGCGACCATAGAAATTGGGCTGCGGCAGCACCACGGCCGCCGCTTCGCCCGGTTCACCGGCGCGCTGCACGTCCAGCGCACCGTTTCGCACCGGAATATCCAGGGTTTCCAGGCGGATGTCCTGGGCCCCGACGATGGCCTCGGCCACCTGGCGATAAATCGGATGCAGCGTGCCCGCCACCAGGACGCGGGAGGTCTTCGCCTTGCGGTTGGCACGGATCGCCATCAGGATGGCTTCCGCCAGAGCCGAGGCGCCGTCGTACAGCGAGGCATTGGAGACATCCATGCCGGTCAGACCGGTCATCATGGTCTGATACTCATAGAGCAGTTGCAGCGTGCCCTGGCTGGCCTCGGCCTGATACGGGGTGTAGGCGCTGTAGAACTCACCGCGGGTGGTCAATTCCCAGACCGCGGCGGGAATGTGGTGGCGGTAGGCACCGGCACCGATGAAGCACAAGGCGCCGGCGTCCCGGGCCGCGCGTTCCCGCATCAGTCGCGCAACGGCCTGCTCCGTCAGGCCAGCCGGCACGCCGTCGAGGCTGACGCCGCGCAGTTCGGCGGGGATCTCGTCGAACAGGCACTCCGGATCGCCGGCGCCGATGGCGTCCAGCATGGCACGGACGTCGTCCTGGGTATGAGGGATAAAGGGCATGGATCCTGGGCTCCCAAGGGAAACTGACAGATGACCGAGCCTGGGGCGGGGCGGATGCTCACGGGTGTCGGCCGCATGAACACGGCCGACAAGCCTACAGGGATGAATTCACGGCGTGTCCGTGAGCATCCGCCCCGCCCCAGCCGGCTCGCATCCGGAAAACAAGGGAAACGTTCCTCAGCCTTCCTCTTCCTGTTCGATCATGTGCTCGTAGTCATCGGCACGCATGAGCCGCTCGATGTCATCCGGATCATCCGGACGGATCCGCATGATCCAGCCCTCGCCGTAGGGATCCGAGTTCACCAGTTCCGGCTCGTCCTGAAGACGGGCGTTGGCATCCACGATCTGGCCACCCACCGGCGCATAGATGTCCGAGGCGGCCTTGACCGATTCCACCACGGCGCAGGCATCGCCGGCCTCCACCGCCTTATCCAGTTCCGGCGTCTCGACAAACACCAGATCACCGAGGGATTCCTGCGCGTGATCCGTGATGCCCACCGTGACCAGCCCGTCCTCATCGAGACGGGCCCATTCATGGGTGGCGGCGTAATACAGATCGCTGGGTGTATTGCTCATGGCTTCCCCTTGGATTGATCAAACCTGTGGCCGGCCCTCAGTCCACCAGCACCTGACCCTTCCGGACAAACGGCGGCCGAACGATACGGACCTGCGCCGGACCGCCCCGAAGCTCCACCGTCGCGGTTCCCTCCGCATTCACCGGCAGGCGCGCCAGGGCGATGGAGCGGCCCAGCACGGGCGAATAGCCACCGCTGGTGATACGGCCCTCGCGTCCATCGGCAAGAAGAACCGCCTGACCCTGACGCAGCATACCGCGACCGTCCAGGATCAGCCCCCGCAGAGCCTCCTTGGCGCCCCGCTTGCGCTCCAGCTCCACGGCGGTGCGGCCGATGAAGGCGCGCTCCGTCGGTTCCCAGGCGATGGTCCACCCCAGGTTGCTGGTGAGCGGCGAGGTATTCTCATCCATGTCCTGACCGTACAGACACAGACCGGCCTCCAGGCGCAGGCTGTCCCGGGCACCCAACCCGCAGCGGGTCACCCCGGCACCGGCAAGCCGATCCCACAGCGGGCCGACCTGACGGTCGGGCAGAATGATCTCGAAGCCGTCCTCGCCGGTGTAGCCGGTGCGCGCGATGAGCCAATCGCCCGTCTCCAGCCCCTGGAACGGTTTCAGATCGGCGAGCTTGCGCCCGGTGGTGGTGTCCAGCTCCTCCGTCATGCGCTGCAGGGCTTCCGGCCCCTGGACCGCGAGCATGGCCAGATCCCGCCGTTCACGGATGCGCAGATCCAGCCCCTCGGCGCGATCCTGGAGCCAGGCCAGATCCTTTTCCCGGGTGGCGGCGTTGAGCACCAGCCGGTAGCGCCCCTCGGAAAGGTAATAGACGATGAGATCGTCGATGATCCCGCCGGTGGCATTCAGCATGCAAGTGTACAGGGCATGCCCCGGCGCCCGGAGCCGGGCTACGTCATTGGCCAGTACCTGGCGCAGAAAACGGCGTGCGTCCGCCCCGCTGATACCCGCCACGGTCATGTGCGAGACATCGAACATGCCCGCGGATTCCCGCACGCGGCCATGCTCCTTCAGTTGCGAGCCATAGTGCAACGGCATTTCCCAGCCGGCGAAATCCACGATTTTTGCGCCGGCGGCGCGGTGCCGATCATAAAGCGGCGTGCGTCGGAGCATGCTGCGTTTTCCTGTGACCACTCCCAACGGGCAAGCGCTGTTTCCGGGCACTATACCGAGGAGGCAGGCAAAGACCAAGGGAAGTGCTGATGGATTCCCACGGTGCTCTGCGGAGCCATTCCAGTGCGCTGACGGGCGGCGCCGGCGGGCCGTGGCCGGCGCCCTTGTCAGGCACGCCAAAGCAGATCAGGGGGCGGCCCCGGGGACAGGGCCGGATACGCGCCGTCGCTGGGCCACAGAGCGCCGGACCAGCAGTATCACCGGCAACAACCCCACCAGGATCAATGTCACGGCGGGCAGGGCCGCCCGCTGCCATTCACCGTCGGAGGTGAACTCGTAAATGCGCACCGCCAGCGTATCCCAGCCGTAGGGCCGCAGCAGCAGTGTCGCCGGCATCTCCTTCATCACATCCACCCCGACCAACAGGGCGCCGGCAAACAGTCCGGGACGCAACAGGGGCACATAGATGCGGCGGATCACCTCCACCTGACCGGAACCCAGGCTGCGGGCCGCTTCCGCCATACTCGGCCGGACCTGTTCAAAGGCGGAATCCACACTGTTGAAGGCCACGGCCATGAAACGGATGCTGTAAGCGACCAGCAGGGCGATCACGGTACCGGTCAGCCATTGCCCGCCCGGCACGCCGAACAGCTCCGCAAGCCAGCCGTCCACGCGGGTGAACACCAGCATGACCGCAACGGCCAGCACCGAGCCCGGCATGGCGTAGCCCAGGGTGGACACACCCACCGCCCGTTGCGTGAACCAGTCCGGCTGGACGCGGCGGGCATAGGCCAGCATCAGCGCCACCGTCACCGTGATGGCCGCCGCCATGGCCCCAAGGGCCAGGGTCCGCAGCAGCATCCCGAAGTACTGGGCATCCAGATCCGCCAGGGAATTGCCCGCAACCCACCACAGCAATTGGATGAGGGGAATGACGAAGGCAAAGGCGAGCACGGTGCCGCAGGCCAGGGCGGCCATCCCGCCGCGCATGCCGCGCAGGCGGATACGGGGCCGGTTACCGGCCACGCCACGCTGGTAGAAACGTGCCCGGCCGCGGCTGTAGCGCTCCCCGAACACGGCCAGGGCAACGAACAGCAGCAGCAGCGACGCCAACTGCGCCGCCGTCTCCAGGCTGAAGAAGCCGAACCACACACGGTAGATGGCGGTGGTGAAGGTATCGTAATTGAACGCGGCCACGGCGCCGAAGTCCGCCAGCGCTTCCATCAGGGCAAGCGCGGTGCCGGCGGCGATGGCCGGCCGCGCCATGGGCAAGGCCACCCGGAAGAACGCCCGCCAGGGCCCCATGCCGGTCAACCGTGCGGCATCCATCAGTCCTGCACCCTGGGCCAGGAACGCGGTGCGGGCCAGCATGTAAACGTAGGGATACAGAACCAGCCCCATGACCAGGACCACGCCCCCGGTGGAACGTACCGGCGGAAACCAGGCGCTGGTTCCGAACAGATCCCGCAGCAGACCCTGCACGGGACCCGCATAATCGAATATGCCGATAAAGGTGAATGCCAGCACATAGGCCGGAACGGCCAGCGGCAGCATGAGCGCCCAGTCGAACCAGCGCCGCCCGGGGAAATCGCAGACAGCGGTCAACCAGGCCAGACCCACCCCGATCACCAGTACCAGCACCCCCACCCCCGCCAGCAGGATGACGGTGTTGGTGATCAGCCGCCCCAGCAATGTGGCCCGCAGGTGCGCCCAGATGGCCGCGTCCACCTGCAGCCAGGACAGGGCCGTGATCAGCAGCGGCGCAAGCACCACGGCGGCCACCAGCCCTGCCAGCCAGCGCCATCCGCGCGGCCCGAACGGTAACAGGCCGGCCCTGCCGGGGCCGGCCTGTACCTGGCCAGCCACCGCTGACACTAACGATACCCCGCGCGATCCATCAGCATGACGGCCTGGGTCTGCAGGCGACCGGCTTCGGCCAGGTTGGTGTCATCCACCCGGTAATCCCCCCAGGAGGCCACCAAAGGATCCCAGTCAATGCCTTCCCGGGCCGGGTACTCGTGGTTCAAGGCGCCGTACAGAGCCTGGGCCTCCTCACCGGCCAGCCATTCCAGCAGTTTGCGTGCCGCCCCCGGACGCTGGGCATGGCGGGTGACGCCGGCCCCGGAGATATTCACGTGCACGCCGTTGCCTTCCTGATCCGCCCAGTGAACGGCCAGCGGCACATCAGGGTTCTGGGACTGCAACCGCCCGAAGTAATAGGTGTTGACCAGGGCCACATCGCACTGGCCGGCAACCACCGCCTCCATGGTGGAGGTGTCGTTGGAAAACGGCTGCGCCGCCAGATTGGCGACCCAGCCCTTAACGATCTCCTCGGTGCGCTCCACGCCGTGGCTGGCGATCAGCATCGCCACCAGCGACTGGTTATACACGGATTGGGAACTGCGCAGGCAAAGCCGGCCCCGCCACTGCTCGTCCGCCAGATCCGCGTACCCCCGCAACGCTTCCGGGTCGACCCGCTCGGTGCTGTAGACCAGGGTACGGGCGCGGACGGACAGACCGAACCAGTGCCCGTCCGGGTCCCGCAGATGCACGGGGATGGCCTGGGTCAGCAGCTCCGACTCCATCGGCGCCAACAGACCCCGCTCCGCGGCCTGCCACAGGTTGCCGGCATCCACGGTCATGAACAGATCCGCCTGGGTGTTGCGCCCCTCGGACTGCAGCCGCGCCATCAGGGCGCCGGCATTATCCGTGGTGTAACGGACCCGAATCCCGGTTTCTTCGGTGAAACGCTCGAACAGCGGTCGGATCAGGTGCTCCTGCCGGGACGAGTACACAACGACCTCATCGCCCACCGCGGCGGCCTCGTCCTGCCCACCGGTGCCACGCACGCCGCCCAGAACGATCCCGGCCACACCCACGGCCAGCAGTAACGGAAACACCATACGACGCATGATTCGCTCCCAAAGGGCTTGCAATTGAGAGCAATGATAATCATTCTTGTTTCTGCCTGTAAAGCGAATCCAATCTGCGGAATATTTCATTTTCCCGTCGCGGGCGCTGCCGGAAACTGCCGGCGCCACGGACCTTCAGGGAAGCCAGGCCGGGGCTTCCGGAAACCCGCCAAAGCGCTTCTCACCCCGGCTCGGGCAGGTCCTGGATCGCCGTTGCCATCAAACCCAGGGCAATGGCCCGGGCCACCGCCTGCTGGCGGTTGCTGACGCCCAGCTTCACGCAGGCATTTCTGAGGTGAAACGTCACGGTGCGCTCCGCGATGCCGAGAATCCTGGCGGTTTCCCAGGCCGTCTTGCCTTCCGCGGCCCAGGCGAGGCACTGCCGTTCCCGCCCGGTCAGGCCGGGGATTGTCCGCTGGGGAGGCGCCACCACGCGCATGGCCGCCTCGTGCAGCCGTGTGGCCAGGTAGAGCGCGGGCATGGCCTCATCATGGACGCCCCGGGATGGCGGAGAGCCCCGTCTTCTGCCGAGACTCAGGACGGAAAGCCGACCACAGGCGCCATGAACCGGCACCACCAGCCCGGCGTGGAAGCCGTACTCCTGAAAAACCGGCATCACGCGCCGCCGGCTTGCCTCGCTCCCGCAGCGGGCCCAGGCCTCATCCCAGGTCGCCGGCAGGACATGGCGGTAGGCGTAGTCCACCACCGCATCCACCTGTACCAGGTCCGCCTCCCGGTAATGGCGGATCAAGGCCTCCGGAAAACTGGACAGGAACACCAGCTCCGGATGCACGAAGCCATCGGACTGGCGCAGGCCGTAATTGAAGGCGTCCGCCCTCAGACAGGTGGCGATCATGCCGCACAGCCGGCGAACACCGGCCAGATCCGTGACGCGATCGGCATACCGCTCCACCGTATCCAGCGCCGGCCGGATGTCCACTGCACGGATACTCATCCACCCAGCGCCGCACGCCGCCGCCGGGAGAGCCCGAGTTGCTCCCGCTGCTGTTCCAGCAGGGTGTAGAACGCCTCCGGTCCCAGTGTGCGGGCCAGCTGCAGCCCGGCCTGCAGGCTGCTCATCAAGGCCAGGGCGTGACTTGCCGGCGTACCGGCCACGTGCAGCACACCCTGAGCCTCCCCCTGCTCCAGCACCCGGCCCAGCCAGCGCAGCACGTCACCGGCCAGCAACCGGGCCTCGTCCCGCACCGCCGCGGGAACGCCCTCGGCCTCCACCCCCAGCACGCCCAGTGGACAGACCTTGCCTTCGTCCATGTAGCGACGCTCCAGGGCAAAAAACCCCTCCAGGCACACCTCCGGCGGCGCCTGGCGCTGCCGCAACTGCTCGCACCACCAGTTGAAACTGCTGCGGTACCGGCGCAGCAACGCGACACCCAGATCGGTCTTGGAAGGGAAATGGTAATGTACCGCCGCGCTGCGGATGCCCAGGCGCTCCGCGATGTGCTGATAACTGAAGCCCGCCCAGCCCCGGTGCTGGAGCAGATCCTCCGCCACTTCCAGGATGCGTTGACGCGTTCCCTGTCTGACCACGCTGCCCTCCGCAAGCAATGCGCCCGTTCCTGACCCAGAATACCCATCGGCTGCGGGTCCGCAAGCACCCTCTGTTCCGTGCCGTCCGGCGAAGACCGGATGCCCCGCACTTGACCCGGGGCCCGCGATGGGTTTCCATCTGGTACTGACGCCAGACAACAACAATCACAGCACACGGCGCTGAAAAAATGACGACACGTTGACCCCATGCTATCCGCAGCGCTTCGTCTCTCCATGGAGAGCGTGCGGTAATTTATTGTTTTAAAGATGTTTTTTTCGACAAGAGGCGTCGCTGACCGGCGTGTTGCAGCCACACAACAGTTTTTCGTCGCAGCGCAGCAACAAACTTAAAGTAATTTCTTAGCTAGTTGGATTAGCAAAAGGGGTTGCAGTCCGAATCCGCTGTTGTATTATTGCCGTAACCATCCATGCGGTGGTGTTGCGACAACGCAACAAACTGGCCGGAGGGCGCGCCCTCCCACGTGTGGTGTCGCCCGATGACGGCGCAACACACCGAGAACGCCACAACAATGTTCTGAAGGGGATTCATCTCATGAGAAAGCTTTCTGCCCTGGCTCTGGCCGGCCTGCTGGCCGCTCCCGCCGCTTATGCCGCCGACATCCAGTTCGGCGGTGATGTGGACGCCGAGTACTTCAACGTCCGCGATGCCAGTGACACGCATCACGACGGCTTCCGTCAGCGCATCCGTCTGCAGAGCGTGATGGACGCCGGCAACGGCGTGCAACTGCACACCCGTCTGAACCTGTTCAACGACCGCTGGACCGGTGACGCCAGCGGCGTGAGCATCGCCGGTGATTCGGGCACGGACGACGAGCGCCCGTTCTCCACCCGGAACCATCGCAACGTGGAGCTGGACTACGGCTTCGTGCAGATGCCGGTAGGTCCGGGCACCCTGCGCGTGGGTCGTCAGATGGCCAACTGGAACCACAACTTCACCACCTCCGACGACCGTCGTGACCGTATCCTGTACCTGAGCCGCCTGGGCGGCCAGACCGTGCTGGTGGGCGCCGACCGTCGTCAGGACACCACCACCGGTGCCCGTGAAGATGACGGTAACCTGTTCTACGCCGCCTCCCTGGGCGCCATCGGCGATACCGGCTGGAACTACGGCGTGCTGGCTGCCTACTTTACAGCCGGCGCCTCCAACGGCACCTACGCCCTGCGCGGCGCCAAGCTGCTCTCCCCGTACGTGGCCGGCAGCGTGGGCCCGATGGACCTGACCCTGGGTGGTCACTACCTGGGTGACAGCCGCGGCGCCGTCTTCACCGAGAACACCTACGGCGTGTTCCTGAAGGGTGGCTTCGACGCCAACGAAAACACCCGCCTGGAAGCCCAGGTGGTCTACACCGACGGCGGTAACCTGGTGGCTGGCGGCTTTGACTCTTACTCCATGCTGATCCACAACAGCCTGGACCACAGCGCTTCCGCCACCCGCATCGGCGCCCTGAACCTGGGCGGTCTCGGCACCGAGGGCGAGGAAGACGACAACGTGCTGCTGCTGGGTGTTCGCGCCAAGCTGGCCGTCACCCCGGACCTGACGCTGACCCCGGCCCTGGGTTGGGTGAACTACGACAAGCCGAGCATGCTCGATCCCGACGGCGACGAGCTGGACGAAGACGTGCTGTTCCTGGACCTGCGTGCCGACTTCCAGCTTAACCCGGCTACCAACCTGTACGCTCAGATCGGCTACGCCGACACCGAAGACATGGTGGGCAACAACACCAGCGGCTTCGTGACCGGCATGAACGTCCGCTTCTAAGCGGAACCGTTCAGACACCGATACAAAGGGCGCCTGCGGGCGCCCTTTCTTTTTCCGGGGAATCACGTGGGGCGCAAACACGTGAGACACCGGCGCCCGGGCATCCGTGGGAGCCCGATGAACCACCGATTGTCAGCCGCCCCCGGCTTCCCTATGCTCGTACCTTTCCCCATGACGGAGCAGCCGAGATCATGCATTTCCGCACGCTGTTACTCGCCGGCCTTTCCAGCCTGATGCTTGGCGCCTGCGCCAGCAGCGGCTACGAGGATCCATCCCGGGACCCGATGGTGGTGGACGCACTGGGCATTGGCGAGGAGGACATGGACAACCGGCCCAGCATCCTGGACGGCCTGTTCACCCGCATGCAGAATGAGCCGGACAGTGTGGACGATGAACGGCTGGCGGAACTGGAAGCGGCGGTGCAACGACTGGAACGGGAGCGCGCCGACACCCGGACCCGTTATGAAGGCATGCGCCACGGCGTCGGCCTGCTGGTGGAGGCGCCGGACCCCGACCGGGTTGAAGCAGCCTTCCAGCGGGCGGCGGAACACCGGCCGGCCTTGCTGTTTGACACCGCGGCAACCCGACAGGCCATGGTCGACGCGGGCTGCGCCCCGGATGCGCTCACCGACTGTGCCGATTCATTGGCGGTCTACCCGGGCCTGCGTCTGCTCATCGAAGTCCGGGTGGACGCCGATGGCCACACCCACTGGCGAAGCACCGATACCGTCCTGGGCTGGCAGGGCCGCGGGCAGGATGTCCGCCTGCCGATGGCCGACGGCGAGATCCCGGCCATCGCCCTGGAGAGCCTGGCAGATCGGGCCCTGCGCTCGGCGCTGGGCCGCACCGATGCCGCCCCCTGGCAGGCGCGGGTTTTCAGTAACGATGACACCCTGGCGATCAATGCCGGTCGCGCGCACGGGCTCGGCGCCGGCGATATCCTCACCGTAACCACATCCGGCCGGGTACTGCGCGGGCCCGCGGGCCAACCCGCCGGCTGGCTGCCCGGGGAGCCCACGGGCCGGGTCCAGGTGGACAGCCTGGCGGGCGACCGGGTTGCCACCGTCCGGTTACTGGACGGCGAACGCCCGACCCCGGCGCATATCCTGATTCCGGAATAAGACACGCGGCATGCCCGCTTCCGTTTCAAGCGCGCCAGCCGGATGCCATTGCTCCGCCGGGCGCGCTTCCCTATCCTCTCCGGATCATCCGGCTCAAGGAACATGCCACCTCTATGAACAAGCTGCATCTCCTGCTGCCCGGCGTTCTGGCGGGTCTACTGCTGAGCGGTTGCGCCTCCAGGGGTGAGGCACCGGAGGACGACCCGCAGGTGCTCGAAGCCCTGGGTCTGCAGGAAACCCGACTGGACCGGCCGGGCCTGTTCGATGAGCTGTTCGCCCGGCGCTCCGAACCCCGCGACGAAGCCAGGGAACAGCGACTCCGGCAACTGGAGGCCGCACTGGAACAGATGGAACATCAGCGCCCTCCGGATCGGGCGCCGGTACTGGCTGACCGGCCCAGGCACCTGATCGGCGTGCTCCTGGACGAACGCGGGGATCCGCGGCTGGATGAGCGGCTGGCGGCTGTCGCGCCGGACTATCCCATCCGGCTCCTGCGGGCCGGGGATACCGCGGCCGCCATGGACGACCTGGGCTGCGGCGCTCCCATGGACTGCGCCACCGAGCTGCGCGTCTACCCGGGCCTGCGTCTGATTCTGGAGATACGGGGCGGCGATGATCCACGATTTGTCCACGTCCGCCTGCATGATCTGGAACTCCAGGCCAGCAGCGAGGAACGCCGCCTGGCCCTACCGGACGGCCCCGGTGGCACCCCGCCGTTACCGGCACTGGACAGCCTGGCGGATCTCCTCCTGCTGGAGGCCAGCGACCAGGCGCGCAGCCTGCCCTGGTTCGCCCGCAGCATTGGCCAGGACGCCGGGGGTTGGGTGATCAACGCGGGCCGGGGTGCCGGCTTGCAGGAAGGTGACATGCTACAGGTCCAGCGCGCCGGCCGTGCCCTTCACGGCCCTGGCGACCGCATCGCCGGCTGGCTGCCCGGGGAACCGGTGGGAACCGTACGCGTGCTGCAAGTGGCGGGAGACGAGGTTGCCCTGGTGGAACCCGTTGACGGTCAAGCGCCCGGTGCGCAGGATATTCTGGTTCCGATGGACCGGTGAAAATCGGCGGGAGGCGCCCAGAGCCCGGAGCGGGAGGAGCCCCGCGCCAACCGTAGGTCGGTAGCCGCGCGGAGCGCGGATCACCG
>JAFIFU010000013.1 GCA_020831885.1 Ectothiorhodospiraceae bacterium | reverse complement strand
GCGCACGCGAATGGCTCCGCAGAGCACCATGGGAATAGATCAGTGTTTCCCTAGCGGAATACCGATCCTTTACCTGGGGGTGGCGGAATTCCTATAATACCCGGCTAACTTTTCTCCGGATCGGGTGAAGCGGCGGGTGCGGTTATCGTGACCTGCCGCTTCCGCATTTCCGGTCCACAGCACCACAGCAAGGTGGCCTGTCTATGCGAATTGCTCAGGAAGCGCTTACGTTCGACGATGTCCTCCTCCTCCCTGCGTACTCCGAAGTGATGCCGCGGGAGGCAAGTCTGCGCTCCCGCGTCAGCCGGGAGATCGCCGTTAACCTCCCCCTGGTCTCAGCGGCCATGGATACCGTCACCGAGGCTCCTCTGGCCATCACCCTGGCCGAGCAGGGAGGTATCGGCATTGTCCACAAGAACATGTCGCTGGAGCAGCAGGCCGAGCATGTGCGGCGGGTGAAAAAGTTCGAAAGCGGGGTGATCAAGGAGCCCATCAGCGTGGCGCCGGACACCACCATCCGGGAGGTACTGGAGATCACGCGGGCCAACCGCATCTCCGGCGTGCCGGTGGTGGAAAATGGCGACGACCTGGTGGGGATCGTGACCAGCCGGGATCTGCGCTTCGAATCCAGAGTGAACGCCCCGGTGAAAGAGATCATGACCGGGCGGGATCGCCTGGTGACCGTGCAGGAGGGTGCTGAACGCGAGGAGGTGCTGGGTCTGCTGCACAAACACCGCATAGAGAAAGTGCTGGTGGTGAACGGGGACTTCAAGTTGCGCGGCCTGATCACCGTGAAGGACATCCAGAAGGCCAAGGATTTCCCCAATGCCTGCAAGGATGACCAGGGCCGGCTTCGCGTCGGTGCCGCGGTGGGGACCGGCGGCGATACCGAAGCGCGGGTTGAAGCGCTGTACCGGGCCGGCGTGGATCTGGTGGTGGTGGATACTGCCCACGGGCATTCACGCGGTGTCCTTGAGCGTGTGCGCTGGGTCAAAAAGCACTATCCGGAGTTGCAGGTGGTGGGGGGCAACATCGCCACCGGCGATGCCGCCCTGGCTCTGGTGGAGGCCGGTGCCGATGGTGTCAAGGTGGGGATCGGACCCGGGTCCATCTGCACCACCCGCGTGGTCGCTGGTGTCGGTGTTCCGCAGATCTCCGCTGTCGCCAATGTGGCCGCCGCGCTCAAGGGGACCGATGTGCCGCTGATCGCGGATGGGGGTATCCGTTTCTCCGGGGATCTGGCCAAGGCCCTGGCTGCCGGTGCCCATGCGGCGATGATCGGTGGCCTGTTCGCCGGCACCGAGGAGGCCCCCGGGGAAATCGAACTGTTCCAGGGGCGCTCGTACAAGTCGTATCGTGGCATGGGCTCCCTGGGTGCGATGCAGCAGGGCTCCAGCGACCGCTATTTCCAGGATGCGGTGGAAGAGGTGGAAAAACTGGTGCCGGAAGGTATCGAGGGACGGGTTCCGTACAAGGGTTCGGTGGTGGCGATCATCCATCAACTGGTGGGAGGTCTGCGGGCGAGTATGGGGTATGTGGGCTGCCGGGACATCCAGGAGATGCGTACCAAGCCCCAGTTCGTACGCATTACCAATGCCGGCGTGCGGGAGAGCCACGTGCATGACGTGACCATCACCAAGGAAGCGCCCAACTACCGCATGGACTGACGCGCTGCAGCACGTCCCGGCCCGTTTCCGGGACGTGTGTGACCCCGTTTTGCCGCTGCTACGGACATCGAACACATGGCCCAGGACATTCACGCCCATCGCATTCTGATACTCGATTTCGGATCCCAGTACACCCAGCTCATCGCCCGTCGCGTCCGCGAGGCCGGCGTCTATTGCGAGATCTACGCCTGCGATGCCGAGGCGTCGGATATCCGGGCCTTCGGCGCCAACGGGATCATCCTTTCGGGCGGGCCGGATTCGGTCACCTTCCAGCAGACGCCCCGCATCCCATCCACCGTCTTCGATCTGGGGGTTCCGGTGCTCGGCATCTGCTATGGCATGCAGGCCATGGCCTCCCAGTTGGGCGGCAGTGTTGAGCCTTCCAGTCACAAGGAATTCGGCTATGCCCAGGTCCGGGCCCGGGGCCACTCACGGCTTCTCCGGGACATCGAGGATCACACCACGCCGGAAGGCTACGGCATGCTGGACGTATGGATGAGCCACGGTGACCGGGTACGGTCCTTGCCGCCGGGGTTCAAGGTCATCGCCAGCACCGAGGCCGCGCCCATCGCCGGTATCGGGGACGACGCGAGGGGCTACTATGGCGTGCAGTTCCATCCGGAAGTCACCCATACCAACCAGGGCGCGCGGATTCTCGCCCGTTTCGTGCATGAGATCTGTGGCTGCGCCAGCGAGTGGACACCGGGCAATATCATTGAGGACAGCATCACGCGGGTTCAGGAGCAGGTCGGAGACGGCAAGGTGCTGCTGGGCCTTTCGGGGGGCGTGGACTCCTCCGTGGTGGCCGCACTGCTGCACAAGGCGATCGGTGATCAACTCACCTGCGTTTTCGTGGATAACGGGCTACTGCGGCAGGATGAGGGAGACCAGGTCATGGCCACCTTCGCCCGCCACATGGGCGTGAACGTGATCCGGGTGGACGCCGAGGCCCGGTTCCTGGGCGCCCTGGCCGGGGTGGAGGATCCGGAGCAGAAGCGCAAGATCATCGGCCGGACCTTCATCGAGGTGTTCGATGAGGAGGCGGCCAGGCTGCAGGACGTGGAATGGCTGGCCCAGGGAACCATTTACCCGGATGTCATCGAGTCCGCCGGTGCGAAGACCGGCAAGGCCCACGTCATCAAGTCGCACCACAACGTGGGGGGGCTCCCCGAGACCATGAAGCTCAAGCTGGTGGAGCCCTTGCGCGAGCTTTTCAAGGACGAGGTGCGTCAAATCGGCCTGGAGCTGGGGCTGCCCTCGGACATGGTGCAACGGCATCCGTTCCCCGGTCCGGGGCTCGGCGTACGCATTCTGGGCGAGGTCCGCAAACCCTACGCCGATCTGCTCCGGCGGGCGGATGCCGTTTTCATCGAGGAGCTGCGGCGGCATGAGCTCTATGACCGGGTCAGCCAGGCATTCGCCGTGTTTCTGCCGGTGAAATCCGTGGGCGTCACCGGGGATGGCCGTCGTTACGAACATGTGGTGGCGCTGCGTGCGGTGGAGACGGTGGATTTCATGACCGCCCGCTGGGCTGATTTGCCCTATGCATTCCTCGACCTGGTCTCCCGCCGTATCATCAACGAGATCGAGGGCATTTCCCGCGTGGTGTATGACATCTCGGGCAAGCCGCCTGCCACCATCGAGTGGGAGTAGCAGAACCCGCTTCTCAGCACCGATTCGTCAGGCTTTTCGGTGGTCGGCCAGCCCTTTCCGGTTCAGGAACGCGCCTGAAGGCAAGGGTGGCCGATTGTTCAACTGTATGGAAAGACTGGCACGAAGTCGGCGTCCAGGCGCGTATTTTGCCGGTCGCCCGGGCCCTCGCTTCCCTTGATGGATCGCGGAATCGTTCTCGGTGGGCCGCAGTACCCGATACCCCGCTCCTTCGAACAATCCATCGTGCCGTCAACGTCCTGCGCGATCATCGCGGGATCCGTGAGATCTGCGGGCGAGGCGCGCGACGCTCCGTAGCCTGACGCGAAACGCATGGTTTGCATTCATGCATGCACTCACGCAATATTGACATGACATCAGGATGATGGCGATGCCTTGTTCGACGTGCCCGCGTCGTGGCCGAGCAGCCTGGGGGATACATGAGAAAAGGACGTTCACTGCACGGCCACGCCAGCCTTCCACGTGCCATTCGCGTTTCCCTCGGCTGCCTGGTTGCGGTGATGCTGGCGGCCTGCAACAGCGGGGACAGTAGCAGCGCAGGCGGGGACGACCATGCCGACGACACCGACCCCGTGGTCGCACAGTTCGACTATGCGGTGGAGGAAATCGCCCCGTTGGGCATTCTCGGTTTCCGGCTCTATGCCGATGCGCAACGGATCTGCATGATCGACGACCCCTACCGCCACACCTTTCGCCAATCCGATTGCGATATGGATGCGATCAATGCCCTTGAGCCGCCGGTCCGTATCACCGTCACTGCCTTTCGTGAAGGCGATGCGGCAGCCGAAAGCGCCCACTCCAACGCCGTGCTGATTGACCGTTAGGAAGACTGTCATGCACCCCATGCCGTTTTGCGATACATCACAGAGACCCTGGACTGGCGTCGCCCTGCGGCCCGGACTCGCCCTGCTGTTGGCGGCTGCGCCGTTGCAGGCCATTGCTGACTGCGACTGCGGCTCCACGGACCTCACCGCACCCTGCACAGGGCAGGCGATCAGCATCACTGTGGAATCCACCGGCGCACCACGCCCACCCCACCAGGCCGCCAGTTTCCACTGGCAGTTTCAATCCGACGGCGGTGATGCCTACTGCGGCCAGTTCGCCAACGGGGATTACTGGATCGCACCGCGCCCGGGGGAAACCCTGACGCTGCTCAGCGTTGACGGCAATGGCAGCATCAGCCTGGACGCCAATCCCACCACCGAAGCACTGGGTTTGCTGGATGGCAGCAACCACTATGGAAATCACGACCCGTCGCAGGATCTGATCGCCTCTGGCGCGCTACCACAGGTGTTCACCGGCATCACCTCACTGGTGGCCGCCAAACAACGCCCGGAAGCCTCCGACGAGAGCTCGACCTGCGGTACCGGCGCAATTGTCGGCGAATGCGTTGACGCCTACCACGTCGTGACAGTGCTCACCGACGTACCGCCCCTGGCCGGGGCGGACACCATCCGCCCACCGATCACGGGCACCGAGAAGCCGCTGCTGCGCTGGTCCGACTTTGACCTTTCCCGCCTTCCAAGCACCGATCTGGTTTCCGGAAGCTGGCACAATTCCCGCGACCTGGAAACCATTCGTCGCCGATGGACCCATGCCAGCGAGGCGTTCAGCATCCGTAACGCCGAGCTGGGCGGTTTCTCCGAGGGAGGACGTGCCTTCCGCGCGCATATCATGGTGCCCGATTACGGGGCGACCGTGGCATCGACCTTCAGCAACGACCTGGTCACCCTGTTCTCATCCGCCCACAGCCTGGACGAAAAGCACCCGGCACTTGCGGCCATGCTGAGCTATGGCCTGGACATCTACCACGCCCGTTACAGCCCGCCGGACGGCGTTCAACGGGCCTGGGGTTCCGGCGCCGGCCAGTGGGCGGGCCAGTACCTGCCGCCGGCATTCCTGGCAGCACTCCTCCGTGACCCTGAGCGGGCAGACACGCTGCGGGCAATGCTCGACACCATCCACCATGACGATCCCGCGTTACGTGGCCCGCAGGAACTGCGGCAGATCAACATCGGCCAGAACGGTGCCCTGGTCTGGGGCGATGAGCCCCACTTCCCGGAACACAAGGAGCGGGATTACTGGTCAGAGCTGTTCAGTCAGCAGTGCTACGACGGTGCACCAGGCGAATGCGACTCCAGTTCCGGCCGTCGCACCCAGCGCGACCCCTATGGATACATTGACGGTGCCCCCGGCGAGCCGGGCGTGAACTACATGGCCATCACCCACGGCGCGCAGCGCGCCCTGGTGTCCACGCTCTTTCACATGCCCGTGCTCTGCCATGTGGTGGATTACCCGCCACTGGTGGAATACATCGACCGCCTGCATCATATCGGCATCCATACGGCCCCGGACCCCTGCGCTGCACCAGATCCCAGAGAGAATCCTGCATGTTCGGTGCATTCCGGTACCAACTGCGACTATTACGGCGTCACATGGGGCCCGGACCCGGACAGCCCGGGCCGCTGCATCACCGGGAGCCCCGGCCGTTTCGTCAGTCGCCACGGCAGCCCTGCCAGCGTCAGCCACCAGGCCTGGCAGGCGGAGTCGAACTGGGATGTGGTACGTGGCAACAGCAGCTTCTGCATGCGGGCACCACAACTGACCTCGGTGAACCTGCCCATCGGTAACGGCCCGGACTAAGGAAGCGCTGATCGATTCCCGTGGTGCTCTGGCTTTACAGCGTGCCCGGGGGCGGTGTTCCGGCTCTTGCCAAGGGCTCGCTATTGTCTGCGAACGCCGCCTTGTCAGCCTGCTGGAATGGCTTCGCAGATAAGCGCCGGAAACGGGAAGAGGCCAGAGGATGCCTTGGCGAAACAGTGTAGGGACAGCATACGGGCGTGTACCCAAAGGGATTCCGGGTTTCCCATGGACTTGCTGTAAGACGGGTGTGAATGTCTGCTCGCCAAAAATGTCAGTACGAGAAAGACGGTTCTGCGTGACGATATCAATGGGATGTCGGATTGGAGGCGCTGCCCCGGGTTCTCGATCAATCGATCAGGGGCCTCATGTGCATGGTCCGGCCACGTGGGAACCCCCGGGCGAGCAACCGGTTTGCGGTGACCCATAACGTGCAGGAGCATGAGGGGACACAATGGGAAGTCGCAGCCCGGAAGGTGGCCCAAGGTGCCGTGTGGCAGTGTTCAATCAGCAACGTTCCGCGGTGATGGGCGGCGGTTTCTGAAGAGGACATCGTTTGTGGTATTACTACCTGCCCTGGCGAGTAAGCCATTGACATCAATAGCTCGTTTAACATCGAGTGGGAATGAGGCAAGGGGCCATCAGCCATGAATGATCCCACATCCGATGACGATCTCGACCTGCTGTCGCCATCGGATGCACTTGAACTCGTGCTGGATCTGGCACAGCGCCAGGTGAGGCGTAATCAGGGGCGGAGCGGACCGATGGAGGCGGATCGTCTGGCGCGCCAGGCCGCCCTGGAGCAACTGGACTATCTGCTCATGGATCACTGGGAAGCCCTGGATGCGCTGGCCCGCGGGGATCTTGTTCCGGCGTCGCCGACCCGGAGTCGCCATATCTGGCGGCTGCGCTCCGGTGTGCGCGTGGAGCAATCCCCGTCCGCCGCGCTGGAATGCGTGATCGGCCTGGCGGAGCGGGAGCTGGAGGCGGGTGGGCTGCAGTCCGGATCGGGTTATGACGCGGTGCGCTGGGCCCACTATTTTCTCCAGCGTCGGCGCGCGGCGCTGGACGCCCATTTTGCACAGGAACTGGGATGAATGCGGAGAACCGTTGGTCTGTGCCGGACCAGCGCTGGATGAGCGAGGCACTGGAGCTTGCCCGGCTGGCGGCGGAAGCGGGAGAGGTTCCGGTGGGTGCCGTACTGGTGCAGGATGACCAGGTGCTTGCTCGCGGCTGGAATCGTCCTATTGGCTCCAGCGATCCGACCAGCCACGCGGAGATCCATGCCCTGCGTGAAGGCGCCCGGCGGCTGGGCAACTACCGGCTTCCCGGTACCACGCTGTACGTGACGCTGGAGCCTTGTGTCATGTGCGTGGGCGCCCTGGTGCATGCCCGTGTGGAACGCCTGGTCTACGCCGCGCCGGAGCCGAAGACCGGTGCCGTGGAAAGCCGCTTCAACCTGCTGGATGCCGGCTTGCACAACCACCAGGTGCAGGTGACCGGTGGTGTCATGGCTGCCGAGAGCGCGGAGTTGTTGCGTGTCTTCTTCCGTGCCCGTCGCGGGGCCACAGCGCAACAGACCGACGTTGTCGGGCAGTCATAAGGCGGATTCCAGGGCTTCGCCCAGCCGTAGTTCCCGTCGGGTCTCGGCGTAGGGGACAGCCGGCGGCATTGTGCTGGCCGGTACCGGCGTGCCGTCCTGATCGGCTATCCGTAGCAGCAGCTCATAGTACGTGCGGACCTGGGCGACGTAGATCACCGGTTCCCAGCCCCGGGCGTAACCATACCGTGTTTGGGAATGCCATTCCGGATCCGCCAGCAGGGGCAGTGTTTCCTTGACGTCGGTCCAGGCATCCGGATCTCCGCCCCGGGTCTCGGTGAGACGGCGCGCGTCTTCCAGGTGACCCATGCCCACGTTGTACGCGGCCAGTGCGAACCAGGTGCGTGCCGGCTCCTCGATGCGCTCCGGGATGCGTTCCCGCAGCGAACGGAAATAGCGTGCTCCGCCGTGGATGCTCTGGGCCGGGTCCAGCCGATCGGTCACCCCCAGGTCCGCCGCCGTGCGCTGGGTCAGCATCATGACGCCCCGAACGCCGGTGGGGGAGACCGCCCGTGGGTTCCAGTGCGACTCCTGATAGCCGATGGCGGCCAGCAGTCGCCAGTCCAACGCCTGTTCCCTGGCGGCCTCCTGGAACAGCGGCCGGAATTCCGGCAGACGTTCCGTCACATGCCGCAGAAAGACCCTTGCCCCGACGTAATCGAATTCCCGCAAGTGGCCCAGATGTTTTTCCTGCAGATAGGCCAGCAGCCCGTTCTGTTGCGCGTCCGCAATGAAGCGGTTGGCCGCTGCCAACAGGGTGTCGTCGCTGTCGGCGGAGAGCACCCAGCGCAACGGAATGCCTTCATCCAGGTTGAATGCTACACGCAACTCCGGATAGTAGCGCTGGGTGCGCATCACATCGATGGAATTGGCGACCGTGAAATCCAGCTCCCGGTTCCAGACGCGGAACAGCAGTTCTTCCGTGCTGCCGCTGGCCACCTCCGTCCAGTACAGTTCGGGGTGCCGTTCATCTCGTAGCTCGCGCAGGCGCTCGGCGTGGGGGCTGTGGGCCAGCACGGCCAGTTCCGCGTCCCCGTCGCCTGCGATCTGATCAAAACCCACCGGCGTGGGATCCCCGAACCTGTAGATCAACTGCCGGTCCGCTTCCGCGAACGGTTCCGTGTAACGGAAGGTTCCGTCCCGGCGGCCACTGATGCTCAGGCCGCCGATGGCGACATCCGCGTCCCCCGCAGCCACCGATCGATATAAGTCCGCCTTGGAGTCCGCCAGCAGGAAGACCGGGCTGACCCCAAGGGTTTCGGCGAAATGCCTCACCAGGTCATGTTCAAGCCCCAGCGGACCCTGGCCGCCGTTCCGGCTGTCCTGCATGGGTGTGAGCATCGCCACCCGCAGTTCACCGGAACGCTGCACCCGCTCTTCCGCCGTGGGATGGTACAGCGCGCCGCCGGCGGCCATTGCTATCAGGGCAGTGGCAAGCAACAGGGTGATGCCTCCGGCACGGAACTGCGGCATGGAAAAACGCCTTCGAAACCCAAAGGGGATTATTGTAAACTACCGCCTCCATGGCCACAGCGCCCACGGAGAGGTGCCAGAGCGGCCGAATGGGCTCGACTCGAAATCGAGTGACCCCTCGCGGGGTCCGTGGGTTCGAATCCCACCCTCTCCGCCATTTTCGTTCCAGGCGTCGGGGGCTTCCGGCCCCCGTTGATCGGCACACCCCGTTGACGCGACCCTTCCCCGACACTGGTATAGTGTCAGCCATGTCATGCCGCCGGCGACAGCATACGGCCGGCCCGTGACCACCCGGGGTTCATCACACAGGGCACCGCGTGACCGTTGATCAGCTAATCGTTCTGGGCATCCTGCTTGCCACCGTGGCCATGTTTCTCTGGGGGCGGTGGCGGCACGACATGGTCGCCATGGGTGCGCTCCTGGCCTGTGTGCTGGCGGGGTTGATCCGTCCCGGGGAGGCATTCGCGGGATTTGGTCATCCGGCGGTGGTCACCGTGGCCTGTGTGCTGATACTCAGTCACAGCCTGCAAGTCTCGGGGGTTGTTGACGTCCTGACCCGGCGTCTGCTGCCTTCCGGCGCCGGGCCCACATTGACCATCGCGGCGCTGACCGGTATCGCGGCGCTGCTCTCCGGCTTCATGAACAATGTCGGTGCGCTGGCGCTGCTCATGCCTGTGGCTATCCAGATCGCGCGGAAGCAGGAGTTACCGGCCGGCCAGGTGCTGATGCCACTTGCTTTCGGCTCCATTCTCGGCGGAATGACCACGATGGTCGGGACGCCGCCGAACCTCATCGTCTCCGGTTTCCGGGCGGATGTGGGCCCCAGCTCGTTTTCCATGTTCGATTTCACTCCCGTCGGGGGCGTGGTTGCGCTTACGGGTGTGATCTTCGTCGCACTGGTGGGCTGGCGCCTGGTGCCAAGGCGGGAGCAGGCGGATGTCGGTGGCTTCGAGACCAGCGCCTACCTCACCGAAGTCCGGATCACGTCAAAATCCCGGGTGCGGGGGCAGACACTCCGGGACGTGGAGCAGGAACTGGAGGAAGCCGATGCCCAGGTCATCGGCCTGATCCGCAACGAGGTCCGGCTGCACGCGCCGCATCCGAATCGCAAAGTGCTGCGCGGGGATATTCTGCTGATCGAGGCGGAGCCGGAGGCCCTGGGCGCTCTGCTGTCCAATCTCGGCCTGAAGCTGGAAGAGGCGGTGGAAAAGGAAGAGAACCAGGATGATGAAAAGGGGGAACCGGGGAGTGCGGACGGGGACCCGGCGAACGATGAAGAGAACAACAACGAGGCCGAGAAGGTAACCGCGGACGAGGTGGTGGTTATGGAAATGGCGGTATTGCCTGGCTCTGCGCTCAGTCAGCGATCCGCCACCGACGTGCAGTTGCGCAGCCGGTTCGGGGTGAATCTGCTGGCGGTGTCCCGGCAGGGTACCCGCTCCATTGCCCGTCTGCGCCGGATGCAGCTCAAGGAAGGGGATGTGCTGCTGCTGCAGGGGCCCCCGGAGTCCCTGCGGGAGTTTTCGTCGAACTTCGGTTGCGTACCGCTGGCCGAGCGGGAGGTGCGCATTCCTGACAAGCGGAAGGCGGTGATGGCCAGCATGATCATGGTCATGGCGGTCGCCGGCGCTGCGTTCGGTCTGTTGCCGGCGGCCGTGGCGTTCGCCGCCGGTGTGCTGGCGGTGATGGTTACCCGCGTGGTATCGCCCCGTGCCGTGTACGATGCGGTGGACTGGCCGGTGATTGTGCTGCTTGCGGCCCTGATACCGGTGGCGGGGGCCATGGAGGTGACGGGCGCGGCGGATCTGCTGGCGGCTGTCCTGCTGGAAACACTGGCGCAGGGCAATACCGTTGCCGCGCTGGCGTTGGTGCTGGTGGTCACCATGTTCCTCTCGGACATGATGAACAATGCGGCCACAGCGGCCGTGATGTGCCCCATCGCGATCAGCACCGCCGGGCAACTGGGGGTGAGCTCGGATCCTTACCTGATGGCGGTGGCGGTGGGGGCGTCCTGCGCCTTTCTGACGCCCATCGGTCACCAGAACAACACCCTCATCCTGGGACCCGGCGGGTTCCGTTTCGGTGATTACTGGCGTCTGGGGCTGCCGTTGGAAGTGCTGGTGGTGGCAGTCGCCGTGCCCATGCTGCTTTGGGTGTGGCCGCTGTAGGATCCGGGGCAGGGTTGGCGGACTACACTGGTCGATAACAGTTCAAGACGGAGGAGCGGCGCGATGACGTTGTGTGATGTCGCGGGCAAGCGTGTTCTGGTAACCCAGGCGGACAGCTTCATGGGGCCCGCGTTCTGCGAGGTGTTCCAGGAGCTGGGCGCCACCGTGGTGGCTGATGCCCGGGACCTGACAGATCCCGAAGCCCCCGCGGCGGTGGTCGCGGAGAGCGGTGACATTGACGCGCTCATCGCCAATCTGGCGATCCCCGCACCCAGTACCCGGGTGGCGGATGTCACCGATGCGGAATGGGAGGACGTGTTCGCGCACCTGGTGGATCCGCTCCCCCGTCTGGTCCGTGCGGCGGTGCCAGGCATGAAGGCGCGGGGCGGTGGCAAGATTCTGGTTATCGGCAGTGCGTCGGCCTTGCGCGGCATGCGGCGAGCCTCCACCTACAGCGCAGCCCGGGGGGCGCAACTGGCCTATGTCCAGGCCGCGGGTGTGGAGTTGGCGGCGGATAACATTCAGTTGAATGCCATCGCTCAGAACTTTGTCGACAACCCGACCTATTTCCCGGAAGAGGTTCAGAGCAATCCCAGATTCCAGGATCGTCTCAAGCGCGAGGTCCCCTTGGGGCGCCTGGTGTCGCCACGGGAGGATGCCATGACCGCCGCTTTCCTCTGTACCGCCGCGGCGGATTGTTTCGTCGGGCAGGTGTTCCCGGTGAGCGGCGGCTGGGCGGTGCGTTAGCAAGGCCAGAGCGCCATGGGAATAAGTCAGCGCTTCCCAAGGCGCGGGGGGGTGTCCGCCATGTCGGCACATTCCGGCGGTGCACGGGTGTTTGGCCAGACTGCCGCGATCGTTCTACACTCCATTGATAGCCGGGAAAAGTGGTCTCCCGGCGGCACGGGGAACCCGGAGCGTATGCCCGCATAACAAGTAAAGACGCTTTCGGGACCGGAGTTGGCGACAGGAGGAGTATCAGATGCTTAAGGCATTGAAGCTGGAGCCCGAGAAGTGTACCGGCTGTCTGCAGTGCGAGATGGCCTGTTCCTACGAAAACACCGGGGCTTTCAATCCGGCGAAGTCCCGGATCAAGGTGTTCACCTTCCATGAGGAGGGTCGTTTCGCTCCCTACACCTGCACCCAGTGTGACGAGGCCTGGTGCATGCACGCTTGTCCGGTGGAGGCCATCGTGGTGGATATGGCCACCGGTGCCAAGAACGTGCTGGAGGACGTCTGCGTCGGCTGCAAGGTGTGCACCATTGCCTGCCCGTTCGGAACCGTCAACTACGAGGCCGACAGCGGCAAGGTCATCAAGTGTGATCTCTGTGGCGGCGATCCCTGGTGCGCCAAAGCCTGTCCCACGGGTGCCATCACCTATGTGGATGCCAGTGAAACGGGAATGGAACGGATGCGCTCATGGGCCCAGCAGTCGCCTGATGCCGCACCGCCGCGCACCAACCCGCCGCGAGAGAAGCCCCTCAACGTGTATCTGAGCGGTCAGGGAGGGATGTGACATGGCCTGGACCGGAAACGTACTGCGCGTGAACCTGACCGACGGGAAGGTTTCGAAAGAGCCGCTGAACATGGAATGGGCCCGGCAATACCTGGGACAGCGCGGGCTGGCTTCAAAATATCTGGTGGAGGAGATCGACCCGAAGGTCGACGCCCTGTCTCCTGAGAACAAGCTGATCATGACCACCGGGCCGCTGACCGGCACCATGGCGTCCACCGGCGGACGTTACTCGGTGGTTACCAAGAGCCCGCTCACCGGCGCCATCGCCTGCTCCAATTCCGGCGGGTTCATCGGTGCCGAGATCAAGAACGCCGGCTGGGACATGATCATTTTCGAGGGGAAATCCCCCACGCCGGTTTACCTCTACCTGGAGAATGAGACGGCGGAGCTGCGTTCCGCAGAGCATCTGTGGGGCAAGTCCGTCTGGGAAGCGGACAAGCTGATCCATAACGAGCTGCAGGATCCGCAGGTGCGTATCTCCTGCGTGGGGCGTGCGGCGGAGCACGGCGCCCTGTATGCGGCCGTCGTCAACGATCTGCACCGGGCGGCTGGTCGTTCAGGGGTCGGCACGGTCATGGCCTCCAAGAACCTGAAGGCGGTGGCCGTGCGTGGCACCAAGGGTGTCGGCAACATCAAGGATCCGATCCGGTTTCTGCAGGAGACGGAGAAACGGAAGCAGGTGTTGCAGCAAAACCCCGTCACCGGCCAGGGCATGGCGACGTATGGTACCCAGGTACTGATGAACGTCATCAACGAGCTGGGGGCGCTGCCCACGCGGAACATGCGGGAGGTGCAGTTCGAGGGCGCGCACAAGATCTCCGGCGAAGCCATGCACGAGCCGCGTCCCACCGACGGCAAGCCCAACCTGACGACCAACGCCGCATGCTTCGGATGCACTATCGCCTGCGGTCGCATCTCCACCGTGGACAAAGGCCACTTCACCGTGAAGAACAAGCCGGAATACTGGCATGCGTCCGGTGGTCTGGAGTACGAAGCGGCCTGGGCCCTTGGTACCGACACCGGTGTGGACGATCTGGATTGCCTCACCTATGTGAACTTCCTCTGCAACGAGGACGGGGTGGATCCCATCTCCTTCGGCTCCACGGTGGCTGCGGCCATGGAGTTGTACGGCATGGGGGTCATCACCAAAGAGCACACCGGCGGTGTCGAGCTGAAATTCGGATCCGCGGAGGCCCTGAGCTGGGCGGCCGAGGTGACCATGAAGGGAGAAGGCTTCGGCAAGGATCTCGGACTCGGCTCCAAGCGTCTGTGCGAGAAATACGGTCATCCGGAACTGTCCATGACGGTGAAAGGACAGGAATTCCCGGCCTACGACCCACGCGGAATCCAGGGCATGGGGCTGGCCTACGCCACCTCCAACCGCGGCGCCTGTCACCTGCGCGGTTACACCGTGTCCTCCGAGGTGCTGGGCATTCCGGAGAAAACCGATCCCCACAGTACCGAGGGCAAGCCGGAGCTGACCAAGGCCTTCCAGGACGCAACCGCCGTTGTGGATTCGGCCGGTATCTGCGTGTTCACCACCTTCGCCTGGACCCTGGACGACATCGCGCCGCAGATCGATGCGGCCTGTGAGGGTGACTGGTCCACGGAATACCTGTTGGAGGTGGGTGAACGGATCTGGAACCTGGAGCGGGACTTCAACCTCCGCGCGGGGCTTACCGCCAAGGACGATACCCTGCCGACGCGGCTGCTGAAGGAGGCCGCCAACGTGGGACCGGCGAAGGGTTCAGTCAATCGGTTGGATGAGATGTTGCCGAAGTACTACGCACTTCGCGGCTGGACCCCAACCGGCGAACTGACCCCTGAAACTCGCCAGCGGCTGGGGCTTTGAGCCCCGGCCCGCGTTGCGGAGGAAAGAGCATGAAGCACGTGATCGTGGGCGCGGGGCCGGCCGGTGTGGTTGCGGCTGAACACCTGCGCAAGTACGACCCGCAGTCCGATGTTGTTCTGCTCAGCGGGGAACCGGAACCACCCTATTCCCGGATGGCGATCCCGTATCTCCTGATCGACCAGATCGGTGAAGAGGGCACCTACCTGCGCAAGGGGCAGGATCATTTCCAGAGCAACGGCATTGAGGTCAGGACCGACGCCTGGGTGGAAAAGGTGGACCCCGGGGCACGCCAATTGGAGCTCAGGGGCGGCGAGCGGATGGATTACGATCGCCTGCTGCTGGCCACCGGTGCCCGTCCGTTGATACCCCCGATTCCCGGTATGGACCGGGACGGTGTGCATACCTGCTGGACCCTGGAGGATGCCCGTCGGATTGTTTCCCGGGCGGAACCCGGTGCTCATGTGGTGCTGATCGGCGCCGGCTTTATCGGCTGCATCATCCTGGAATCCTTGGCCTTGCGGAAGACCCGGCTCACGGTGGTGGAGCAGCAGAACCGGATGGTCCCCCGCATGATGGATGACACCGCCGGCGGCCTGATCAAGCGCTGGTGCGAGTCGAAGGGGGTGACAGTGCACACGTCCACCAAGGTGGAAGCGGTGGATGCAGGCAACGGTGAACACCCCCTGTCGGTCAAGCTGGATCATGGGGACCCGGTGCCGGCGGATCTGGTCATTGTGGCCGTCGGAGTTCAGTCCAATACCGAGTTCCTGGACGGTACCGGCGTCAAGCTGGACCAAGGCGTTCTGGTGGACCGCCACCTGCGGTCATCGGTGGACGGCATCTATGCCGCGGGGGATGTGGCCCAGGGGCTGGATTTTTCCACCGGGGAGTTCTCGGTCCATGCCGTGCAGCCCACAGCGGCCGATCATGGACGTATCGCCGCCAGCAACATGGCGGGCCGCACCCAGCAGTTCCGCGGTAGCGTGAACATGAATGTGCTCGACACCCTGGGCCTGATCTCATCGTCCTTCGGGCTGTGGATGGGGGTGGATGGTGGCGACTCGGTGGAACTGCACGAGCCGGATCGCTTTCGTTACCTGAAGCTGCAGTTCCAGGATGACGTCCTGGTAGGCGCCAGCGCCCTGGGGCTCACGGAACACGTGGGGGTGATCCGGGGGCTGATCCAGAGCCGTGTCCGCCTCGGCGGCTGGAAAGAGAAACTCAAGGATGATCCCACGCGGATCATGGAGGCCTACCTGGCCAGAACGCAGGCCATCGGCCACAACGCGTCGGTGCTGTCCTGACCACCCGGGCGGGGCGGCCGCGTGCCGCTCCGCTCCGTGGAGCTGCGACTGGATAATTCATGCGAATCCGAGTGAAACTGTTCGCCAGTCTGAGCGAACTGATGCCTGACGGCGTGAAGCCGCATGAGGGTTTCGAGCTGGACGTGGCGGAGGACACCACCCCGACGCAACTGATCCAACGGCTCAAGGTGCCTGACGGGCTCGCCCACCTCGTGATGATCAACGGAGAATATGTGCCGCCGTCACGGCGGGAGCAGCCCGTGTTGTCCGAGGGGGACGTGTTCGCCGTGTGGCCACCGGTTGCCGGAGGGTGAGCCCGTTGACCGTGTCGGCGGAAACGGTGCGCAAGGACATGGGCCTGACCCATGCCGAGTTTCATCGCATTCTCCCCGGGCTGTTCGACGATGCAGCGGTGGAAGTACACGACACCACGGTCATCGCCCGCTGGCCGGATCGGTGGCTGCGCATCCGGCTGGCGGCTGAGCAGTGCCGCCGTATCGCCATGCTGTCCTTGCCCAGCACCGAGGTGAGCATCGAGTTCCACGGATTCACCGCCGATCAACGGGCCGCATTCCTGGGCCACTTCGACCGCCGGTTTCAGCGTGGCGGCGGTTAAGGAAGCGCTGATCTATTGCCATGGTGCTCGAAGGGCCCGCCCTGCGGGGCTTTGCAGCGTGTCCGGGTGCGGTGTTGCGGCTCTTGCCAAGGGCTCGCCATTGCCTGCGAGCCGCGCCTTGCCCCCGGACACGCTGCAAAGCCAGAGCGCCATGGGAATAGATCAGCGCTTCCTTAAGACCTCTTTCCATGATGCGCTGCGCCATCGTCGGGCGATTGAGGGGGGCAGGGGTGTTGGTCGGTCAGTCCTGCCGTCGGGCGGCTTTCAGTCGGTAGAACAGACCCAGGTCGCTGTCCTCCAGTAGTTCCATGGTGCCGGAGATGACGATGGGGTCGAAGGTGAACCGGATGGGTTCCCGGCTGTGGACCTCCACCACCTGCTCCGGACCGTCCGGAAGGCAGTAAAAGCAGCTCGGTGGACTCCGGGTCAGAATGAAGTGGCGCTGCCGTTCACTGTTTTCCAGCGGCAGCATGAAACCCTGCAGCTTGACGGATTGCCGATCCAGTTCACGGACGGCATCGCTGAATACGGGGCTCGGCAAACCGTACCGGCCCTCCCGTGTCTCGATGTCCGCAAGCAGCTCCCACGGCACCACACCGCCCACCTCGGGCAGGGAGGCAGCCCGGTTGTCCGGCGATTCCATGCGGCGCCCGAAGGCTGAATCCGCAATCTGGAGGAAGACCACTTGCCGGGCATCCCCGGCAGTGATAATCAGGCGGTCAGCCCCGGGATACACGGGATGCAGCTCGATCTCCGCCCATCCCCGGTGATCCGTCTGAAGCTCCCGGGCGACGAGTTCGTTGCCCGCCTCGGACAACAGTTCGATGGTGTGGCCAGCGGCCGGATCGCCGTTGCCCTGCAGCAGCTCCACCGTGAGCCGCAGGCGATCGCCGGTGCTGGTGGTGACCTGCTGCACCTGGCCCGTCTCCTCCATGTCACGGATGTATACCCCCAGGCTCAGCGTGTCTGCGCTTGCCACCAGGGGCATGGTCAACAGCAGAATCAGGAAGGACCGCGGATCGCAGACCAAGGGCAGCCGGAGTGGACGCATGGGTCATCCTCCCTCACGTGTCAGAACCGCCGCCACGTCCCGGCGGGAGGCCTGGATCGCCGGCGGCAGGGCGGCGAGTGCGGCAACCGACAACGCCAGACCGGCGATCCATAGCTCCTGGACCAGGAAAATCCGTCCGGTGAAGGCGAACTGCCGGGTCGGCCCGAATGCCTGGCCCACCAGATCCGCCGCCAGGTGCCCCGCCAGCAGACCCAGGGCGACGCCCGCCGCGGCGACGATCAGGCTTTGCAAGAGTATATGGAGGAATACCTGCCCACGGGAAGCGCCCAGGCTTCGCAGCAGGGCGTGATCGTAACGATGCTGGCGTGCGAAACCGTAGAGGGCGAGGAAAATCCCCAGCCCGGCGGCTGCGAGCAGAATCCAACCCAGTGCCCGGATGGCGTCGAATCCCACGCCAAGCATGGCGAGCAGGCGGGTGGTTTCCGCCGCGGGCGAGGCAGCCTGGAGCGCGGGGCGGGTATTGATCTGCCGTGGCAGACTCACCGCCGCCAGGGGTGAGCGATAGCGGACGAGCACCGCGGTGACTTCCCGGTGGTGGTGATGGTGTGCCTCGCCCGAGTCCGCGTGGTGATGATCGTGGTGGTGGCCATGGGATGTGCCGGCTGACGTGTCCGGTTGGTGAGGCGCATGGACATGCCACACGCTTTCCAGTGGTGCGATGATAAGCCGGTCCAGGACGGTTCCCGTTGGCGCCAGGATACCGCTGACCGCATACGGTGTCTCTTCGTGGGGATGACCTTCCGTCGCGCCGCCGGTGATACCGTGAATGCCCACGAAACGGTCCCCGGGCACGAGACCGGTGGCGACCGCCACCTCCGCTCCCAGGACGGCCTGCATGGTTTCCTGCCAGGGGCCGCCGGCTACGTACTCACCGCCGTAAAGATCAATGTAGGAGGAATCACTGCCCACGATCCGGAAGCCATGGTAATTGTCCCCTAGGGCAATCGGGACGGTCTCCCTGACCAGCGGGTGCCCATCCAGCCAGTCCGCCTCCGCCAAGGGGATGTTCCCGGTGGGGACGTCCACGTGGTAGACGCTGGAGAGGATGAGCTGGAGCGGGCTGCCGGTTGCCCCAATCACCAGATCAATGCCTTCCGCATCCCGTTTGAGCCGGGATTCCAACTGCTGGCTCAACAGCAGCAGCACCGTGGCCGTGGCAACGGCCAGTGCCAGTAGCATCACGTTCAGCAGGAGATTCGGGGCATTGTGTCGGACATAAGCCCAACTCAGTATCCAGAGATTCATGTGTCCGCCGTCAGTTGTTGGGTTCGGGGGAAGACTTCGCGCAGGCGGTGGTCGTGGGTGGCGATGATCAGGGTGGCACCGCATGCTGTGGTCTGTTCCGCGAGCAGGCGCGCCACACGGCGACAATTGTCGTCGTCCAGGGCGGCGGTGGGCTCGTCCGCCAGCACCAGATCCGGTCCGTTGATCAGCGCGCGTGCCAGCGCCACCCGTTGGGCTTCTCCTTGGCTGAGGCGGGTCGGCCGATCATTCTGCTTGCCCAGCATGTCCAGGGATTCCAGAACCTTGCGTATGGCGGCTTCGTCGCCGGACCGGCCGGCCAGATAGCGTGCCAGCTTCAGGTTCTGTGTCACCGTCAGGGCCGGTATGAGATGCAACCGCTGGTGGATGATGCCGATGGTCCGGCCGCGGAAACGGTCCAGCGCGCGCCCCCGCAGGTCCCGGAGGTCGTGTCCCGCCACCGTCATGTGTCCATGCCAGGGGTGCAGCATGCCGGCCAGCAGTTGCAGCAGTGTGGTCTTGCCGGTTCCGGACGCGCCAAGCAGCAACCAGTGCTCTCCCTGGCCCACCTCCCAATCGGGAAAGCGCAGCACACTGCCTCCCGGGTAGCGATAACTCAGTTGCTGGATCCTTAGCATGGCTGCTGCTCTGGCTGAGACATGGTGATACGTTCCGAAGAGTTGGTATGTTATATAATACCAATATCGCGTCGGCCCTGTCAGATCCCCACGTTCCGTTTGTCCCGGATCAGAGCGTCGGCGCTGGCTGGCCGGCGCTCACCTTCCCCCATGGAACCCGCGGCCGTCCCGGGAAAGCTCCAACAGCGTGTGGGCCGGGGCGAAGCGGTCGCCATGTTGCGCCTGCAGCTCCTTCAGGCGATTGACCACATTGTCGACGCCGCGGCTGTCCATGTAGCGGAAGGGGCCGCCGCGGAACGGCGGGAAGCCGATCCCGAACACGGCGCCGATGTCGCCATCGCGTAGCGACCGGATCACGCCTTCCTCGTGGCAGCGCGCCGCCTCGTTGACCATCATCAGCACGGTGCGGTCGATGATCTCCTCCGGGTCCATGCTGTTGTCCGGTGTGATGTCCAGCAGCTTGTAGACCTTGGCGTCCACCTCCTTTTTCCCCTTGCGGCGGCGGTCGTACCGGTAGAATCCCTTGCGGCTCTTCTTCCCGTATCGACCGTCTTCCAGCAGCCGTTCGGTGGAGGATACCGGCCGCATGCGCTCTCCGAATGCCTCGTGCAGAATCGGCGCCACCTTGCCGCTTACGTCCAACCCCACCTCGTCCAGCAGCGCAAACGGGCCCACCGGGAAGCCGAACTGCATCAGTGTCCGGTCAATCCGGTCAATGGCCACGCCCTCGCTCAACAGGTGGGCGGCCTCATTGATGTAGGGTGCCAGAATGCGGTTGACGTAGAATCCGGCCCCGTCTTTTACCACGATGACGGTTTTGCCCTGGCGGCGCCCAAGTTCCACCGTGGTGGCGACCACCTCCGGAGCGGTCTCGTCCGTGGCGATGATTTCCAGCAGCGGCATCTTCTCCACCGGGGAGAAGTAATGCATTCCGATCACGTTCCCCGGCCGCGACGCCCCTTCGGCGATCCGGGCAATGGGGATTGAGGATGTGTTGCTGGCGAAGATGGTGTGTTCCGGGCAGTGGGCCTCCATGTCCTGGATCATCGTGTGCTTGAGGTCCAGATCCTCGAATACGGCCTCGATCACCACGTCCACAGAGCCGAAGCCGGTGTAATCCAGGGTCGGCGTCACCCGGCGCAATTGCCGCCCGGCTTCGAAAGCACCGATCGCACCCCGTTCCCGGCGGGCGGTGATTTCGCCGTCGATGTGCTTCATGCCCCGGTTCAGCCCTTCGGCGGAAACGTCCTTCAGCCGGACGGGTAGTCCGGCCTTTGCCGTGGTCACGTAACTGATCCCGGCCCCCATCAGACCGGCGCCCAGTACCGCCACCCGGTTCACCGGCCGCGCCTTCGTGCCGGTGCTGGTGCCGGTATCCTTTTTCATCTCCACGGTGGCGAAGTAGATGTTCATCAGCTGCCTGGCCTGAGGCGTCATGGCCAGCTCACCGAAGTGCCGGGCTTCCGCCTCCAGACCAGGGCGTATGCCCCGGCTGCTACCGATCTCCACGCAGTCGATGATGCGGGGCAGGGCCGGATAGTTGCCCTTGCTTCTCCCTTCGGCGGTCTTGCGGGCCCGGTCGAAAATCAGTTTTCGCCCCAGCGGGTTGCTCTGCAGCAGACGCTGTCCGAGACGGATTTTCGGCCGGGGCTGTCGGCGCCGCCGCCCGGCCAGTTCCCTGACCCGTTTGACAGCGGCGTCCAGCAGAATTGACGCGGGAACCACGTCATCCACCAGCCCCATGCGCAGTGCGCGTCGGGCCGGCACCTGCCTGCCGGTAAGCATCAGGTCCAGCGCTGCGGGAATGCCCACCAGGCGTGGCAGACGTTGGGTGCCTCCGCTGCCTGGCAGCAGTCCCAGTTGCACCTCGGGGAGCCCCAGCCGGGTCTGCTCACTGTCCGTGGCCACACGGCCGTGGCAGGCCATGGCCAACTCCAGCCCGCCGCCCAGGCACACGCCGTCGATGGCGGCGATCACGGGCACCTTCAATGCCTCGATGCGGTCGAAGAAGCGCTGCCCCCCGCGGGACAGTTCGGTTACCTCCTCCGCGCTGCTGCAGGCCGCCAGCATTCTCACGTCGGCACCGGCGATGAAATTGCCCGGTTTCCCGCTGATATAGACCACGCCCTTCAGTGCCGGGTCCTGCTCCAGTTGGTCCGCCAGATTGTTGGCCTGATCCATGTACTCGGCCTTGAGCACGTTCATGCGTTCGTCCGGGATGTCGATGGTGATGACGGCGACCCCGTCCTCACGCATGTCCAGTACGAAGCCTTCGCCCTGCGTGGCCGTCTCCTTGTGTTCCATCACGCCACCTCCAGTACCATTGCCGCACCGAGGCCGCCGGCGGCACAGGCCGTGGCCAGCGCCAGGCCGCCGCCGCGGCGGCGCAAGGCGTTCAGCGTCTGTACGATAATGCGTCCGCCGGTTGCGGCGAACGGGTGTCCGTAGGCGATGGAGCCGCCCAGCACATTGAAGCGCTCCGGATCCACTTCCCCGATGGGTTTGTCCCGCCCCAGCACCTCCTGTGCGAACTGCCGTGATGGCCAGTGCTTGATGTTCGCCAGGGTTTGCGATGCGAACGCCTCATGCATGTCGATCAACTCCATATCCGCCAGGGTGCAGCCGGCCCGGTCCAGCGCCATGGGTGAGGCGTGGGAAGGCCCCATCAGCCCGTCATGAAAGGGATCGATGGCGGCGAATGCCCAGGAGCGGATGAAGCCCAGCGGTTCGTAGCCCAGCTCCCTTGCCCGGCTCTCGCGCATCAGGAGCAGGGTCGACGCGCCATCGGTCAGCGGGGTGGAATTGGCGGCGGTCACAGTGCCGTGGCGGCGGTCGAAAGCCGGTCGAAGCCGCGCGAGCTGCTCCAGACTCGTCTTGGACCGGATGTTGTTGTCCCGCCGCAGCGGTTGCCGGTACGGGGGCACGATGGCGGTCAGGACCTCGTCATCGAGCCAGCCTCCTTCCCAGGCCCGGTGAGCGCGTTGATGGGAGCGCAGGGCGAGCTGATCCTGTTCCTCGCGGCTGATGCCGTGGCTTTTCGCCATCTGCTCCGCGATGTCCCCCATGCCGAGTCCGGTGGAATAGTCTCTCACCGCCGGCGCTACCGGCAGCAGATCCCTCGGCCGAAGGCCCCGGAACAGGCGCAGTTTCTGCCAGAGGGTTTTCGCCTTGGTGGAATGGATCAGCGCCCGAGCCAGTTTGCCGCTGACCTGAATGGGGAGCACCGATGCGGAGTCGGCCCCGCCCGCCAGACCGACCTCGATGTGGCCCAGCCGGATGGCCTGGGCGATGTCTGCGGTGGACTGGAAGCTGGTGGCACAGGCGCGGGAGACGCTATAGGCGTCCGTGGCCGGTGGGAGCCCCGCGCCCAGCAGTACCTCCCGGGCGGGATTGGGCGCTTCCGGCTGAATGCCCACCTGTCCGTAAACCAGCCGTTCAACCAGCCCGGGATCCAGGTCTGTGCGGGCCAGCAGTTCGGTGGTCACCAGGATCCCCAGTTGGATCGCGCTCATCTCGCTGTAAGCGGTCAACTGCCGGGCGAACGGGGTGCGGAGTCCCGCCACCACCGCAACGCGGTTGCCGGATGCATGCATGTGGTTGTCGGAATTCCTTGCCACGACCACCTCCTGTGAGGGTGTTCTGCAGTCTAGCGAAGCATCTGGATGCCAGGCCTGGGGTTGGCTCATGCTCCTCGTGCCCTGTCCGTCCCCGGCATCGAAGCTGTCCATTGTATCCGGCCGGGGTTTCACGGGTACCCGTATCCGGCGGTCCTGGCCGTGTGCCGGTTCTGACACTATGCCTGAGAGGAGGGTCGCAGATGAATACGCAGATCTCCCACCCCGCCCGATGTTGGTCCGATTGCCACGTGTTATACGCCCGGGGGGCGCAGTACCGCCCGGTGCTGGATCGCTTCCTCGCCGAGGGGGGCTGATCGCCCGGCCGGCTTTCCGTGCCCTGGCCACGGGGTTACGGAGGTGGGTATAGTAAACCGTCACGGATGCGCTCTCCGGCGCATCGGCTCAGATCGAGGAGGCGGGTCGCGGGTCATGAGCAGTCTGGAGAATCTACCGCCCGAGTTGCTGCGCTTGCTGGTGGATGCCTCGAACGACGGCATCGTCATCGCCGAACAGGAAGGGGATGACAACGTGCTGATCTACGTCAATGCCGCCTTCGAGCGCCTGACCGGCTATACGGCGGATGAGATCCTCTATCAGGATTGCCGCTTTCTCCAGGCCGGCGACCGTGATCAGCCCGGACTGGTGGAATTACGGCGGGCCATTACGGAAGGGCGTTCGTCGCGGCAGGTGCTCAGGAACTACCGAAAGGACGGCAGCATGTTCTGGAACGAGCTGAGCGTGACACCCGTGTTCAATGAGCAGGATCAGCTGACCTATTTTATCGGTATCCAGAAGGACGTGACGGTGCAGAAGGAACTTGAGGAGCGTCTCCGGGAGCTGGAGGAGTCCCGGGAGTGAGTGAAGGGGGGGGCCACCCCCCCCCCCCAGACCCGCGGCGCCCCCGCGTGCCGCGCGGCGGGGGGGGCCCGGGAACGGGGGGCCACCGGGTGTCGGGGGGCGCTGTTGGTGCGGGGGGTGTTGGTCCGGGGGGGGCCACAGGCCCCGCCCTTCAGCGCGTGAGCCCCGCATTGCGGAGCGCTGTGTCAGAACCGGAAACGGGCTCCCAGGGTCAGTTCGTCGTAGTCGCCGACCGCCAGCTCGCCGCCAATGGAGAACTGGGGCGCCACTTCATAAAAGGTGTTCGCGAAAATCTGGAAGTTGTCGTGGCTGTCCAGGCGCGCGTAACGCAAGCCGGCTGTGGAATCCCAGCTAGGCACGAATACGGTGCGGGCGCCGCCTTCCAGGCGAAAGCCGGTGTCGTCGGCATCGCCGAAGTCATGCACCACGTCCGCCGCCCCGTAGGCATCCACCGCGTTTTCCAGCGGCACCCGGAAACCGGCGCCCAGGGAAAGCAGGTCGCGGTCCCAGGTTCCGCCGCCCCGGATGTTGAAGCGATGGCTGCTCAGCCCGCCACGCAGGAAAACGGTGTCATCCAACGCCAGGCTCCCCCGGATCAGTGCGCCCATGTCGCTGCTACCGAAACGGCCGGGCGGGTCGACCCAGTTCAGTCCGCCTTCCACGTGCGTATAACTCGGGCCTTGCGCGGATACGGTCAGGGGCACAGCCAATGCCATGGCACACAGTATGCGTTTCATCGTCCACCTCCGGTCAATTCTGCGTGATGTCGAACGGGTTCGAGTCCCGGGGGTCGCGGCAGAAACCAGCTTTCCCCTGATTGCTGTGCCTATACAGTAAGGCCTCATCCGCCGTTTTCCAGTTGTAGTCACCCGGAGACAGCGTTTCGGCCGCCGGTGTTCCCGGCCCAGCGCCAGCCCAGGCCGGCCGCTGCGACACCGCCGACCAGGGTAAGGCCCACGTACACGGTCATGGCCAGGGCCGCACGTTCGGACAGCAGATGCAGGGTTTCCAGGCTGAACAGCGAGAATGTGGTGAGCGCGCCGCAGAAGCCGGTCAGCAGAAACTGCCGGATGCCTTCGGCAGCGGGGAGGGGGCCATTCGGGGCCGTAAGTCGGGCGAGATAACCCATGAGCAACGAGCCCAGCAGGTTGGCCAGCAGGGTTGGCCAGGGAAATGCACCGGTGCTGCTCAGCAGGTACAGGTGGGAGATCGCCAGCCGCATGCAGCCGCCCAGGGCCCCGCCCAATCCGATCCAGCCAAGAATGACGAGTTGGGCCTTCATGCGCCGATCCCCCGCAGGGCGGTGCCGAGCGTGAGCCCCAACCAGACGGCCGTGAGGCAACCCAGCGTCGAGGCGGTCACATTGGCCGCCGCGGCAAGGGGGCGCCCGATGCGTATGAGGTCAAAACTGTGAAGGCTGAATGCCGAGACTGTGGTGTAGCTCCCGCACAAGCCGATCACGAACAGCAACCAGCGGTCGCTTCCGGGTTCGAAGCCGGGCAGGCCCGCCAGCAGGCCAAGCAGCAGGGCGCCGGAGAGGTTGACGGCCAGAGTGCCCCATGGAAAACGCGTGCCCATCGCTTGCGCGACGCCCAGGTTGACCAGGTAACGGGCCATGGCCCCCAGGGCACTTCCAAGGGCCATGAGCAGATAGCCGTCGGGAGTCATGCTCCACCTCCCGAGAACAGCACACTGAGCAATGCGAGCCCGGCAAGACCGAGGAACAGTGCGCCGCTAAGCCGATGCAGCAATCGGAGAGGCAGGCGGCGGAGCAGGATGCTGCCGACGAACACGGCCAGTCCGGCGGTGGCCGTGATGCCCAGCGTGGCCCCCAGCCAGACCGCAAGAGGATCACCCGCGGCGCCAAGTCCTGCCGTGGCGATCTGCGTCTTGTCGCCGAATTCGGCGAAGAAGATGACCGCCAGTGTGCTCAGGAAAACGCCGCTCCTGCCACGCGTTTGGGGCTCAGCGCAATCGGCTTCATCCGATTGGAAACCGTTCAGGAGGGCATGGATTCCGAAGCCTGCAAACAGGGCTGCGACCAGCAGGCCGAGCAGCCAACCCGGGAGCCAGACGGAGACGGTGGCCCCGAACGCAACCGCCAGACCGTTCAGCGCCGCGAAGGCCGTCGCCGCACCTGCCATAACCGGCCAGGGCCGGTAGCGCGCAGCCAGCGCCATGCAGACCACCTGGCTCTTGTCCCCCATCTCGGCGAGACCGACGAGCAGAAAAGCCACCACACCGGACGCCATGAAGGGGCCCAGCGTCTGTTCCAGTGCGTCCAGCATCCGATTGTGATTGATTCCGTTTCCGGGCCTGCAGCATAGCGTGTCGAGGCGGATTCCGAAAGCGGCCGGATCGCCACCTGCCGACAGCACGGCCACCATGGTCACCCTGTCCGCAAAGCCCGTATAATGGCCCGTTTTCATCGGCGGTAATCGGCCCCTTGGGCACCGGGCTGCGTTCCGGAAAGCCCGGATCGTACAGGGCCTGACGGCCCCGGTTTCCATTCCGCGCCCTTCGGGGGAACCGGGGCCGAGCGGCTTGACCGGGCATTCGCCCGTACACTGCAGCTCATCGTTGGGTTCATGCGCTGCGGGACGGCCTGTGTTCGTCCGGGTCCCGGACCGGCAATCGCAAGAGGTAGGTTATGAAGTCTTGCCACCTTCCCCGCTGGGTGCTCTGTCTGCCATTGGTGCTTCCGGGTAGCCTGATCGCGGCCGGCGGGCCGTATGCGGTCGATGACGCACTCATCGCTCCGGAGCGCGGTCTGTTGCTGGAAACCTGGTACCTCCGCCGTGGTTCCGGGGAAGACGAACGGGTGGCCGTGGTCAGTTACGGGCTCACGGCCCGTTCGGAGCTTTCCGTTGGCCTGACCCGGGAACGGGCCGGGGGGGAGCGCACCCGACTTGTGGAAGTTGGCGGCAAGCACGTGCTGGCCAGTCCGGCCATGGACGGGCTGGGCATCGCCCTTGCCGGCGCCGTTGTGACCAACGCCGACGACGACCGTTTGCAGGCGATGGAAGCCTATGTTCCCGTGGATGCCCCGGTGGGCGACGGCCGCTTCGTCTTCCGCTACAACCTGGGGTGGTCCCATGACCGGGATGCCGAGGACCGCAACGCCCTGACCTGGGGCTTCGCCGGGGATCTGTTGCTGGTGCCGGCGGTCAGTCTTCTGGGGGAGATCCGGGGCAGCCAGCGGGATCGGAGCGAGGTGCAGACCGGCGTGCGCTTTGATCTCGGCTTTCCCGGTGAGCTGGATATTGTGCACGGCTGGCAACGTCGTGATCCGGATATCCGTTGGTGGGCGGTTGGACTGGCGTTGGAATTCTGACCGGGGCAGCGGCCCGTCCGGGTCACACGCCCGGAAGCTCCGGGCGCGAGAAGAGTACGGTACGCGGGCATGGTGCAGGATCTGAGTTATCGCCGCGGGCGGTTGGTGCTTCCCCGGGACATTGCGGAATGGCCCGCGGAGACGGTGGCGCGCTGGCTGGCGCGGGTGCCGGTGGCGGATCGTGCCCGGGCGTTCCGGGCGCTGCCGCTGAACGTCGCGGCGGCGGGCTTTCTGAACATGGACGTGGACGCGCGCATCGGCCTGTTGGCCGGGCTGAATCCCGCCAACATCCGCTACCTGTGTGGCATCGCCCGGGATGATTTCCTGGTTGAAACACTGGAGCGGGCCGGCGACGATGTGCGGAGAGCCATACTCGACCAGTTGCCGCTATGGCGGCGCGAGCCGCTGGAGCAGGCACTGAAGGAAGCGGCCCTGCGGCGGGTCGCCCAGCCCACTGCGGCAACGGTCCGCCCGTCCCGGGCCGGGGGTTGGGTGCGCCGGCTGCGGCAGCGCCTGAAGAATCGCGACGGGGAAGACCGTTAGCGGACCGCCGATCCGCGTTCTCATGGGGCAACGGGGGGAAAGATGGAGGCTGTTGAGGAGCGCGAGGCACGCTTCGCCGAGGAAGCGGCCCTGGTTCGTTACCTGGCCGGCCGCTGGGAGCCCGAACAGATCCGTGCCCGTCTTGCCCTGGAACGCGGCGGGGCGGAGCCGGTGTTCGACCGCCACGGGCGTTTCCATCCGGAGAACTCGGTGCTGGTGCTGCGTCTGCTGCAACTGGGCCTGCGCGCCACGGGCCTGTATGACAAGGGCCGGCGCAACGCGCGCCGGCTCCGACTTCGGCGGCGCCGGCTCCGGCTCCCGGGGCTCCCCCGGCCGCTGCACGGGGTCCGCATCCTGCACCTCAGTGACCTTCATCTGGATATGCACCCGGAATTTCCCGCTGTGCTGCGCGAACGCCTGCGGAGCCTTGAGTATGAGCTTTGCGTGATCACGGGGGATTTCCGCTACCAGACCTGGGGCAGCAGTGAACCGGCGCTGGCCGCCGTAGCGCGGATCATGGAGGTGATCCGGGCACCGGTTTACTGCGTGCTGGGCAATCACGATCCGCTGGGGATGGTGCCGGAGCTGGAGCGGATGGGGCTGCGGGTTCTCCTGAACGAGGCGGCTGTGTGGACCGGGCGTGACGTGCCGCTGGCGGTTGCCGGCATCGACGATCCGCACTATTTCCGACTGCATGATCCCGTTCAGGCCCGGGCCGGTATACCCGCAGAGGTTCCGGCCCTGCTGTTGTCCCACTCGCCGGAGCCGTATCAGGAGGCGGCGGATGCCGGTTATCAGGCGCTGTTATGCGGTCATACCCACGGGGGGCAGATCTGCCTGCCCGGTGGTGCGCCGCTGGTGACCAACGCGCGTTGTCCCCGCCGTTACTGCCGCGGCGCGTGGACGTATGGTGATCTGCGGGGCTACACCACTGCCGGTGTCGGGGCTTCCGTGATGGATGTACGCTTCAATTGTCCGCCGGAACTGATCCTGCATATCCTCGCACCAGCCGGAACCTGAGCGTCGACTGCCGGCATCATGCATTCGCCGGCGGCGGACCCGGCGGTGGATCCCGGTCCTCGACAGGGGAGTCGGTTTCCTCGGGTTGCGGCGGGGCCGATGCGCCGGCAATCAGGCCGCGCATCTCCAGATAGTGCTGCGCCCCTTTGCGCATTTGCTCCAGTGCGCGTCGCATGGCGCTGATCTCGTCCAGTAAATTGACCATGCGACGGACCGGCAGCACGCCCTGGCTGCCTTCCTGCAACAACTGCTGTTTCAGTCCCGCATAGTCAGCCAGCAGATTGTCGGCCCAATCGGTATCCGGGTGCGCTCCGGCATGCCAGACGCCGGCCAGGGGAAGGGTGCGCGCCAGCCGCAGCCGCCAGTCATCCACTGCCTTGACGGCGGGCGTTTGTCTCCCTTCCCGGCGCTCCCGGCGCAAGCGCTCGCATTCCACCGCCCGCTGGGCGATGTCCGCCTGGTATTGGCCCACCCGCAGCGCGAGCGGGAGTGCGGTGTGCAGGCTGGGGGGAAGCCCGGTTTCATGAAGCCGGTTCACGTATCCGGCCAGGCTGTCCAGGCGCTGTTCCAGAGCCGGACGCCTGGGGTCGGTGGAGGTGTCGATATCGTGCAGGGCGTCCCGCATCAGGGAGAGTGCCATATCGCCGGTGTCGGCAAGCTCCAGGCGCACGGCGTCCAGTGCCAGCGACGGCGTCGTGAGGACGTTGGTGTCCAGGTAGCGGGTGCGGGCGAGATCTTCTTCCTGAGCGCGGAACCGGCCGGCCAAAAAGCCCACCAGCCGGCCGGTGAGGGGCCAGACGGCCAGCAGGCCGGTCACCTTGGTCAGTGTATGGAACACGGCCAACGTGGCTGCGATGCCCGCGGGCCCGGCCGGCAGCATTGCGCCCAGGCGCTGGGCCAGCCATAGCATCAGCGGCAGCGTCGCCAGGGCGATGATGGCGGTAATGGCATTGAACAGCACGTGGCCGGCGGCCACGCGGCGCGCGTTGGGGGTTGCACCGATGGCCGCAAAGGCGGCTGTGGAGGTCGTGCCCAGATTGGCCCCGATGACCAGCGCGGCGGCATCCTCCAGGGATACCAGGCCACCGGCCGCGGCGGTGAGTGTCAGGGCCAGCGCAGCACTGGATGACTGCATCAGAACCGTGAGTATCACGCCCAGCGTCAGGAACCCCAGGACACTGGCCGGCCCGGGCAGGGCGAAGGCAGCCAGATCCACGGCGGCGCCCAGGTCGGAGAACGCCATGCGCAGGATATCCACGCCCAGAAAGAACAGGCCGAACCCCGCCAGAGCGTCGCCCACCGAGCCCCGGCGGGTGCTTCCGCCGGTCACCCGCAGGCCCATGCCGACGCCGATGGCCGGCAGCGCCAGCGCCTGCAGGTTCACATTGAAGCCCACCAGTGCCACCAGCCAGCTAGTGAGCGTGGTGCCTACATTGGCCCCGTAGATGACGGTGATCGCCTGGGCTACATTCATCAGCCCGGCATTGACGAAACCCACGGTGGCGAAGGTGACGGCGCTGGAGGACTGCACCAGTGCCGTAATCAGCATGCCCGATGCAACGCCGCGGACGGGGGTGTCCGTGGATGCGGCCAGAATGCGGCGCAGGGCGTTACCCGCGGCCACACGCAAGCCTTCCGTCATGAGTCGCATGCCCAGCAGGATCAGCCCGATTCCTCCGGCGAACTCAAGGGCCGCGTATGGGCTCATACGCCGGCTGACCTTTTCAGCCGGCCAGAACCTGTTCCTGCAGCGCCGGGTCGGTCATCAACTGCAGGCTGGCGCGGGTGGGGCTGAGCAGGAGCATGTCCCCTTGCGCTTCCAGATCCAGGGCCTCCGCCGGATCGATCCAGCGGGCGTCCACCACCTCGGCCTGACAAACCGCGGCTTGTTGCGCCAGGGGCGCCGCGGTCACGTAGAAACGCGTGTCGAAGCGTCGTGGCAGGCCCGGGGGTGTGATGCGGCGGAACACGTAATGCAGCCGATCCGGGGAGGGCAGGAACTGCCGCGTACGGATCAACCGCTCCCAGGCACTGCTCTCGCTCCGTACACGGTCGCGCCAGTCCGGCAAGGCGCGGGCTCCGCCCTGGGGATCGTGCAGGCGGCCGACGAGCATGCCGGCTTCCTCGAAGCATTCCCGTATCGCTGCCAGGCGATAGGCGGCCTGGTCCTCTTCCGGTTCGGGTTCCAGCCCCGGTGCCGATCGACGCAGTCCGTCCAGCGAGGACAGGGCGTGATCCACCGGCTCCACCACACCGCCGGGATAAACCCAGGCGCCCGCCGCGAAGCTGGCCTTCTGTTCGCGCCGCACCAGCAGCACCTCCACCCCATGCGCGGACTCCCGCAGCAGGATCAATGTGGCGGCGGGGCGGGGCACGAGGACTGGCGCAGTTTGAGAACTCATGCCCCGATCTTATCAGGAACAGCGCCAATGTCTCCTCCTTCGTTCAAGAAGGCACTGATCTCGCCCCATGGCGCCCTCGCTTCGTCAGTGCTCTCGAATGGCCCCGCAGAGCACCATGGGACGAGGTCAGCGTCTCCTGAACGGCGACAGCTTGCGTTTGGCGCAATCCGGCCACATAGTCGGGTGGATCCAGAACAAGACAGGAGGTACCACATGACAGTCCGATCAACCTTCATGCGTGGGATGAGCTTGCTGGTGGCGTCGGTGTTTTTGTTGATCTCCGTGGCAGCGCCGGCCGCCCAGGCGGGCATGATCGGCACGCGAGACTACCTGGCCGCTGAGGAGCTGGAGGGCAAGCGTGAGCAGGTGCTCTCCGTGTTGCAGCAGCAGGAGGTCCGCGCCCAGCTCGAGCGCTGGGGCGTGGATCCGGCCGAGGCGGAGAAACGGGTACACAGCCTGACCGCGGAAGAGCTGGAGGAGTTGGCTCATCGCATGGAAGACATGCCGGCTGGTGCCGGGCTCGGTACGGTGGTGGGGGCCGCCGTATTCGTTTTCCTCGTGTTGCTGATCACTGACCTGCTTGGATTGACGAACGTTTTCCCGTTCACCAACCCGCAGCGTTGACCCCTCGGTGACGCGGCAATGGCGGCCCGCATGGGCCGCCTTGATCTTGATGGCGATGGACCGCACTCCGTGCGGGCGGCCCGGACTGATATCAGTGTGCTCGGGAAGGTCCGTGTATGGATAAGGTTGAGGCGCGGCGCTGGGTCTTCCGGATTCAGCGTTATCTGATCACCGGGATCGTCACGGTGATTCCGCTGTGGATCACCTGGTGGGTCTTCAACTTCTTTTTCAGTCAGCTCTCGCGCTTTGGCAGCCCCTGGGTACGGGCCCTGGGCCGGGGGCTGGAACCCCATGTGCCGGCGGTGGCGGATATCCTGCTGCGACCGGGATTCCAGGCCGGCGTGGCCATCGTGCTGACCCTGGCGGCCCTGTGTCTGATCGGCTGGCTGGCCACCCAGGTGATCGGCAAACAGCTCATTGCCCTGGTGGACCGCATCATGGCACGCATTCCACTGGTGGAACGGATTTACGGCTCCACCCGCAAGCTGCTGACAGGCCTGCAGGAGAAACCGGAAGCCGTGCAGCGTGTGGTGCTGATCAGTTTCCCTTCACCGGAAATGAAAACGGTGGGTTTCGTCACCCGGACGTTCCCGGATGCGGACACCGGCCGCATGCTGGCTGCCGTTTACGTCCCCACGACGCCTAACCCCACGTCCGGCTACATGGAGATCGTTCCTCTGGAGCAGGTCATCTCCACCGACTGGACTCTGGACGAAGCGGTCTCCTTCATCATTTCCGCCGGCACCATCACTCCCGATCAGATCAATTACACCTACAGCCGGTCCGACGACAAGCCTATTGGCGCAGCCGCTCCAGCATCGCCCGGTCCGGGTGACCATCCGCGGGAAGGCCGCGACTGAGCTGGAACGCTTGCAGGGCGGCCCGGGTCATCCGGCCCGGTATGCCGTCCACCTCACCGGCCTGGAAACCCTGTTCGTTCAGGCGCCGCTGAAGCTCCTTGACCTCATCCCGGTGCAACGGGGCGTCGTCCGCGGGGCGCTGGGCATGGAGTCCCCCGGTTCCCGCGATGCGATCGGCCAGAATACCCACACTCAACGCGTAGGACGTGGACGTGTTCCATCGCATGATCCGCTGGAAGTTGTGATAGACGAGAAAGACCGGCCCCTGATGCCCGGCCGGCAACAGCAAGGCCGCTTGCATGTCTGAGTCCGGCAGTGGCGAACCGTCCGCTGCCCTGACGCCGGCTTCGGCCCATTCCCGGACACTGCGCTGTTCACTTCCCGCCAGGGTCCAGTCGAATTCCGACGGCAGGCGGACCTCGCGGCCCCAACGTTCGCCGTCGCGCCAGCCGATGCGGGACAGGTAGTTGGCGGAGGAGGCGAACACATCGGCCAGATCGTTCCAGAGATCAATCCTTCCGGTGCCGCTGGCGTCAACCGCGTAGCGGGTGAAGGTGGAAGGCATGAACTGGGTATGTCCCATGGCCCCGGCCCAGGATCCACGCATACCGTCGCGGTCCATATGCCCGGCCTCCAGTATGCGCAGGGCTTCCACCAGTTCCCCGGCAAAGTAAGCACTGCGGCGCCGGTCGCAGGCGAGGGTGGCCAGGGAGTCCAGCACCGGCATAGCGCCGAAGTGGCTGCCGTAGTTGGTCTCCAGCCCCCATAGTGCCACCAGGTAGTGGGGCTGAACGCCGTAGTCGGCGTGGATCCGGTCCAGCAGTGTCCGGTGGCGCCGGAGCAGTTCACGGCCACGATCCACGCGTTGTTCGGTGACCCGCCGTTCCAGGTATTGCCAGAAGGTTTGTACGAACTCCGGCTGACTCCGGTCCAGTTCCAGTACGCGGTGCTGCAACTCCAGGCCGTCCAGGCCCGCCCGGACGGCGTGCTCGCTCAGGCCCTGGGCCCGCGCGTGGGCCCGCAGATCCTCCAGGCAGGCGTCGAACCCGGCCTGGTCCAGGCTTCCCGCACCGGTGGCCGGCAATCCAAGGAGGAGCAGGACGACAAGTTTCCGCATGGCATGGTCTCCGTTCGCTGCGGTCTTTCCCGCGGTTGTCCGGGCAATCGCCCGCCGGTGGCGATCAGGGAACGTCGCTGCACTTGGCTGGTTGGCGCGTAGCTTGCACCGGAAACAGGTCCCGGTGCCTGCCGACAGCATACCCTGATCGTACTGCACCGAAACAGGGCTGCCGGATGGCGTTCTCGCACCGAAGGGATGCACTCATGCCCAGGAGAAAACCCATGGATGATGATGCGTTGTCCTTTCCCGTCCGGCTCGCCATCGCCCGGATCGCGAGGCTGGTACGGAAGCTCGACCGTGTCTCAACGGGCCTGTCCAGGGAGCAGGAGGTGGTGGCACTGCTTCGTCTGGCCGCGGAGCATCAGCACGCGGACGTGCGGTCCATCTATCGGGAGATGCTGGACATGATGAACATGGATGAGCTGCGGTACCTGGCTGATTCCGGGATCACCCTTCCGGCGGACCGCTGCGGCGGGCTTCCGGATGCCCGGGGCAAGGTCGCGTCCCCGGACGGCCGACCGCGGCGCGTTTACCGGGGTCGGGTGATACAGGATTGAAACGTTTTCATTGTATGTTGATATACTGACCCCTGATACAGGCAACACCGCCGGGTGGCGTGATGAAAGGCATGTCTTCCAACAGTCTGCGGGATCTGCTGCGTGAGGCCGGGTTGCGGCCTACCCGTCAGCGTCTCGCGCTGGCGCGGTTGCTGCTGTCCGGAGAGCCGCGGCATGTCACCGCCGACGAGTTGCTCGCGGAGGCGCGCGCCCACGGTGTGGCCGTGGCCCAGACGACTGTATACAACATTCTTCACCAATTTCATCAGGCCGGCCTGATCCGGGAGGTGCTGGTGGAATCCGGCCGCTCCTGGTTCGATACCAAGACCACGCCACACATGCATCTCTACCACGAGGATACCGGCCGTGTCCGGGATCTGGATCAGAACCCCTTGGCACTGGAACTGCTCGAGCGTCTGGATCTGCCCGAAGACCTGGAAGTCATGGGGGTGGATGTGGTTTTAAGGGTTCGATCAAAAATTTAACAAAATCATCGTGTTGTAGTTTTTATTGGAATTTCTTCAAACTATTTGACCTTCCCTCCCTTCCTATTTATAGTTCTTACTGCCTGCCGACTAAGGTCGGCTCTTTCACCTGTTACAGGTGCAAACCAAGAAGTGGGAGGGACTTATGAGCCTCAAAGGTACCAAGACCGAAGAGAACCTGAAGGAAGCCTTCGCCGGCGAATCCATGGCGAACCGTCGTTATCTGTACTTCGCGCAGAAGGCGGACGTGGAAGGCTACAACGATGTGTCTGCCGTGTTCCGTTCCACTGCGGAAGGTGAAACCGGTCACGCCCATGGCCACCTGGAGTTCCTGGAAGAAGTGGGTGACCCGGCCACCGGCGAACCCATGGGTGACACTGCCACCAACCTGAAGTCCGCCATTGCCGGCGAAACCCATGAGTACACGGACATGTACCCGGGTATGGCCAAGGCCGCGCGTGACGAAGGCTTCGACGAAATCGCAGACTGGTTCGAAACCCTGGCCAAGGCTGAGAAGAGCCACGCTGGTCGCTTCCAGAAGGCTCTGGACACCCTGGACAGCTAAAGTCCTCGGGTTCATGCAGAGTGATGCCCGCCCCCAGAGGCCCGCCGGCCGTTCTTCCCCTCAGCCGCCGGGAGGCACCCGCCATGAGTGAAGGAAGTCTCGAGGCTCCGATTCGTCACCCTATTCCCTGGGAAGACCCGGATTTCTATGATGCCGAAAAGCTTGATGCGGAGCTGCGTCGAGTGTTCGACATCTGCCACGGCTGTCGACGTTGCTTCAACCTGTGCGACTCGTTCCCCCGCCTGTTCGACCTGATTGATGAATCCGAATCGGGCGAACTGGACACGGTGGATTCGGCGGACTTCAAGCCGGTCGTGGATGCCTGCACGCTGTGCGACATGTGCTTCATGACCAAGTGTCCTTATGTTCCGCCCCATGAATTCGATCTGGATTTCCCTCATCTGATGCTGCGCTATCGGGCGGTTGAAGCGAAGCAGGGCAAAGTGGGTTTCGTCGACAGGGAAATCAAGAAAACCGATCGTAACGGCAGGCTCGGTGGTGCTGTGGCGCCGCTGGCCAACTGGGCCAACAAGACAGGCAACCAAGTGACCCGGCCGCTGATGGAAAAGATGGTGGGGATCCATCGGGAGGCCCACCTCCCGAAGTTCCATCGCAGGACTTTCGTGGCCGCCGCGAAATCGGATGTGCCCAGGGTCAGTACCGATGCGCCGAATTACGGAAAGAAGGCCGCGATCTTCGCGACCTGTTTCGTGAACTACAACAATCCGGATATCGGTCAGGCGACCCGCCGCGTGCTCGCCCACAACGGCGTGGAGACGGAAGTGGTCTATCCGGGCTGCTGCGGCATGCCCCAGTTGGAAAACGGTGATATCGCCGCGGTGGCGGAGAAGGCGAAAAAGGCCGCGCAGGAGCTCAAGCACTGGATCGACAAGGGCTACGAGATCATCGCCCAGGTCCCGTCCTGTGCTCTGATGATGAAGTTCGAATGGCCGCTGATCGTGCCCAATGATCCGGACGTGAAGCGACTGGCCGAGCACGTGTCGGATGTCACCGAATACGTGGTGGCGCTGCACAAGGACAAGGGGCTGGCCGAAGGCATGCAGCCGCTGGAAGGCAAGGTGGGCCTGCATCTGGCCTGTCATGCCCGGGCGCAGAACATGGGAGCGAAGGCGGCGGAAATGCTGCGCCTGATTCCGGAAGCCGAGCTGGCGGTGACCGAACGCTGCTCCGGCCATGGCGGCGCCTGGGGTGTGATGAAAGAGAATTTCCCGGTGGCGCTGAAGGTGGGCAAGCCCGTGGCGCGGAATATGAAAAAGGGTGACCTGGCCTATGTGGCCTCCGAGTGCCCGCTGGCCGGCGACCATATCCTGCAGGGGATGGAGGCGCTGGATGGCGAAGGGCAGATACCGGAGCAGGCCTGGCACCCCATCGAGCTGATGGCCAAGTCGTATGGCCTGGAATGATTCAGCGGAGGATTTCATGGCACAGAAAACCGAAGTGACCAGGGCCGATATCCTGCCCATGGAGGAATACGGCAAGATGCGCAAGCAGCATCGCGCCGAGTTGGTGAGCGTGAAACGGGATCGGCGCGTGCCCTGTGGGCCGTATGCGACTTTCTATTTCGAGAACTACGAGACCATGTGGTCTCAGATTCACGAAATGCTCTACATCGAACGGGGGGGCGAAGAGCAGATCGAGGACGAACTCTCCGCCTACAACCCGCTTATCCCCAAAGGGCGCGAGCTGGTTGCCACGTTCATGATCGAGATCGAGGACAAGCCCAGGCGCCAGCGGGAGCTGGCCAAGCTCGGCGGAATCGAGGAGACCTTCTTCGTGAAGGTGGGCGATGAGAAGATCATGGGGGAATCGGAGAAGGATGTGGATCGCACCACCGCGGACGGCAAGGCCTCCTCGGTGCAGTTCGTGCATTTCCCGTTCACGGACGCCCAGATGCAGGCATTCCGCGATCCCTCCGTGGAGGTCGCCGTCGGCGTCGGCCATCCGGAATACAACCACATGGCCATCCTCAGCCGTCAGCAGCGGGAGGCGTTGGCCGCCGATTTCGCCGATTGACCGGTTGGATTACATCGATCAACAAGGGCGGCCCATGGCCGCCCTTGTTGATCGGGTTGTTCCGATTGCTTCACCAGGTGCCACTCGTTACTATGCCCCACCTGTCGTCCACCGGTAACAGAATTACTATTACTCTAAAATGAAACAGGAGACGGGCTTCGTCACGGCATGCTTGCCGGGAGGGTGTGCCGGCAGGAGGGTGCCTGCCCTGTCCGCGGGATCCGGTCTTCGGCCCGGGAAGCACACATGAATACCCTGCTACTGATATCTCGTGTAATTGACACATTCACCCGCTGGCTGGGTCAGGCCATGGGCTGGGTGGCTGTGCTGCTTGTTGTCCTTGGCGTCATCAACGTGGTCGGCCGCTATCTGGGGGCGCAACTGGGCGTGCAACTGGCCAGCAACATGCTGCTGGAAGGACAGACCTACGCGTACAATCTGATGTTCCTCTTGGGAGCCTCCTATGTGCTGCAGCGTGACGGCCACATCCGTGTGGATATCCTGTATTCCCACTTCAGCAACCGGCTCAAGGCCTGGGTGGATATTTTCGGTGCCTGGCTGTTCCTGATCCCCTTCTGCATCCTTGCCATCTACTTCAGCATCAATTACGTGGGCCGATCCTGGAGCACCCTGGAAATGAGCCCCAATCCCGACGGTCTGCCCCGTTATCCCATAAAGACCGTCATCATCGTCTGTTTCGTGCTGCTGATCTTTCAGGGAGTCAGTGAGACCATCAAGCGTGTTGCCTGGTTGCGCGGCGTGCCCGGAGTTGCCGGCCCCGGTGGGGCGGATCCCGCCACCTCGCCGAGACCGGAGGGCGTCTGATGGAGTATTTGGCGCTCTGGATGTTCGTCGTCCTGCTGTTGTTGATGCTCACCGGCTATCCGGTGGCCTTCGGTCTGGGTGCGACAGCTGTTCTGTTCACCCTGATTGGCAGTGATCTGCTGCCCAACCTGGGGATCTCACTGCCTTGGGACCCGGTTTTTCGCACCACTCGGCTGAATATCCTGCCAGCCCGGATATTCGGATCCGTCATGGACAATTACACCCTCGTGGCGGTGCCTTTTTTCGTCTTCATGGGGGTGATGCTGGAGAAATCCGGGCTGGCTGAGGATTTGCTCAAGACGATGGGCCGGTTGTTCGGCCGCATGCGTGGCGGGCTTGCCATCTCCGTCGTGGCCGTGGGGGCACTGCTGGCCGCGTCAACCGGGGTGGTGGGCGCATCCGTGGTGACCATGGCCGTGCTGGCCCTGCCTGTGATGATGAAGTACGGCTACGACAAGGGTCTGGCGAGCGGAGTCATTGCGTCCAGCGGTACCCTGGGGCAGATCATCCCGCCCAGCATCGTACTGATCATCCTGGGTGACCAGATGGGGGTAAGCGTCGGTGACCTGTTCCTGGGCGCGCTGGTTCCGGGGCTGGCCTTAGCGACGTTGTATATCGTGTATGTGGCTACAGTGGCCTTCTTCAGGCCGGCGGCGGCGCCGGCTTTGCCGAAGCACTCTGATGATTTCGCGGTGCAGAACCTGGTGTTGGCCGTGCTTCGTAGCCTGCTGCCGCCTCTGATACTGGTGGCCGTGGTCCTGGGTACGATATTCATGGGGATTGCCTCCCCCACCGAGGCCGGCGCCATGGGGGCGGCCGGGGCCGCGCTACTGGCGCTGCTCAATCGCCGCCTCAATGTGACCAACCTCCGGGCCTGCACGGAAACCACGGTACGGCTGACGGCCATGGTGTTCATCATCCTGGTGGGCGCAACAGCCTTCGCCATGGTGTTCAACGCCCTGGGTGGGCACTGGCTGGTGGAGGACTTCCTGCTTGGTATTCCCGGTGGCGAGCTGGGCTTCCTGTTCTTCATCATGCTCACCATTTTTATTCTGGGCTTCTTCCTGGATTTCATCGAGATCACCTTCATCGTTGTGCCCCTGATTGCGCCGATCGCCATTTCCCTGGGGTTCGACCCGGTGTGGCTTGGTGTGCTGATCGCGATGAACCTGCAGGCTTCGTTCCTCACCCCGCCGTTCGGCTTCTCGCTCTTCTACCTCCGCGGGGCAGCACCGGCCAGCATCACCACCTGGCATATCTACAAGGGCATCGTGCCGTTTATCGGTATCCAGTTGATCATGTTGATCGTGATCGTCGTGTTTCCCGGGTTGGTGCTGTGGTTGCCCGGTATTTCCCCGGGTTGAGGAGTTCGTGGCGACGGATGGCTGTCGCCTGCGTTAAAAGCAGTCAAGAAAAAGGCAGCCCACGGGCTGCCTTTTTTGTCAGTGGTGGTGTAGACGGGATCAGACGTCCTCGTAGATAAAGTTCTCGTACGCGTGGGTCGTCTGACGGGTCCAGTTGCGTACCTTGGTCCGGAACGCATCCCATTCGTCGTAGATCTTCGCGTACATCGCGTCGCGCATGTCCTCCTCGTGGACTTCCTGAGCGCCTTCATAGAAGGCTTTCAGGACTTCCGTCGGGAACTGGCGCACTTCGATGCCGTGCTCCGTCTGCAGGGTTTCCAGGGCCGCCGGGTTGCGCACGTTGTAACGCGCCGCCATCCAGCTATTGGCTTCGTAGGACGCCGCCTTGATCATCGCCTGGATGTCAGCCGGGTAGTCGGCCCAGGTGTCCTGGTTGAAGTAGAAGCCCAGCATGGCGCTGGTTTCGGCCCAACTCGGCATATACAGATACTTGGCCACACGATGCATGCCCAGGACCATGTCATCGTCCGGACCCACCCACTCGGCTGCGTCCAGGGCGCCGCGCTCCATGGCCGTGTAGACCTCGCCGCCCGGCAGCAACTGGATGTTCACCCCGGCCTTGGCCATCACCCGGCCACCATGCCCGGGGAAGCGCATGCGCAGACCGCGCAGATCCGCCACCGAGTTGATTTCCTTGTTGAACCAGCCGCCGGTCTGTGCACCGGTGTTGCCACCCGGGAAAGCGATCAGGTTGTCACGGGCGTTCAGCTCGTCCCACAGTTCCTGGCCACCGCCGTGGATCATCCAGGCGTTCTGCTCATGCAGGGTGAGCCCGAAGGGCATGGCGGTGTAGAAGCCGTGCCCAGGCGACTGGCCGATGAAGTAGTAAGGAGCGGTGTGACAGGCCTCGAAGGCGCCGCTGGAAACCGCATCGTAGACCTCCAGCGGGCCCACCTGGGCACCGCCCGGGTAGGTGGTGACCTGCACGTCGCCATCAGTCATTTCGCCGACCCGCTTCGCGAAATACTCCGCCGTGCCGTAAAGGTTGGTCAGCGCCGCGGGCCAGGAAGTGACCAGCTCGATACGGAACCGGCGGTTACGGGCGATGACATTGGGGGAAAAGGTCGTGCTGGCTGCCACGGCGCCGGCCGCGGCGCCGGTGATAAAACCCCGACGTTTCATGGATGCTACTCCTCAGTCTTGTTCTAGGTACGACTTGATTGGGGGTCGTCCGACCGCCACACATCAGTGGCCGCATCGCGGCGACCTGCAAGGATTGTGACATCGCTGCGGCCAAGAAGCCATCCGCCCCCCTCTTGCCCCCGTCGTTAAGGAAGCGCTGATCGATTCTCATGGCGCTCTGGCTTTGCAGCGTGTTGGGGATCCGTGGATTTATCTTGCATATATGTATAACTGCTGTATAAGAACAGTATCGCTAATGCGATACGTTTTGTACAACTGCCCGGATGCGTTCCCGGGGACCCTGTCGGAGGAAATAGCGGTGAAACGATTCGTGGTGGGATTAGTGATCCTGGTGGCGGCGCTCGGTCTGCTCACAGGCTGCTTCAGCAGCAGTAATAGCAGTAGCAGCAACGGGTCAGACGCGACAGCCAGCGTGCGGGTGTTGCACGCGGTTGCCGATGCTCCGCCTGTGGATATTTATGTGCTGGGTGATGTGGCGGTGGAAAACCTCGCCTTTGGAGAGGCCACTCCCTTCGCTCCGGTGCCGGTCGGGCAACTGGCCATCGACGTGCGCGCTTCCGGGGCGGATCCGGACTCCGAGCCGGCGATCAGTGAAACCGTGGTTCCGGAACGGGGAGGGTTCTACACCATCGTGGCTTATGGGAGGCTCGATGATGGATCGCTGGAATTGCTGGTGATCGACGACATACAGGATCAGCCGGCGGATGGCCAGGTTCGCCTGTTTGTGCTGCACGGCGCGCCTGCCGTGGGTGAAGTGGATGTCTACCTGGGCACGGACAGTGGGCTGGGGGCCGCCGCGTTGACCGGTTTCGCGCCGCAGGAAACCACCGATGGTTACCTGGAAGTCCCGGCGGGGGAGTACCGTATCCGGATCACGCCGGCGGACTCCGAAACGGTGGCTTACGATTCGGGTATTGTCGCGTTGCAAGCCGGGTTGTCCTACTTCGTCGCCGCACTTGACCGGGAATCGGGATTCGCCCCGGCCTCCACCGTTGCGTTGCTGGATGATCCGGCTTTCATCGCGTTGGAGGATCAGCGCAGCCGTGTCCGGGCCATGCATCTGTCCCCCGACGCCCCGGCGGTGGATGTGCTGGTGAACGGTGGCGTGGTTCTGGAGGATTTCGCTTTCCGTCAGATCAGTGATTACCTGACTGTCCTGGCCGGAAGCTACACGGTGGCGGTGGCCGCCACGGGTTCCATTACCCCCGTTGATCAACTGGATGCGGATCTGGAGCCGGGCGTCGCCTACAGCGTGCTGGCCACCGGACTGTTGGCCGACGAAGGCGAGTCGGGATTCGCATTGCGACCCATCGTGGACCAGACCGCGCGCGACCCGGCCAGTGCCTTGCTGCGCGTGATTCACGCCTCGCCGGATGCGCCGGCTGTGGATGTCCTGCTGGGCGATGATGTGATCGAGGGGCTGGCAGAGGTTTCCTATTTCGCGGTCTCCGGTTACCTGTCGGTGCCCGGGGGTACCTATGACTTCTTCGTGAACGTTGCCGGTACGGAGACCACGGTGCTGGACCTGAGCGGTACCGAACTGGAGAACGGGAACATCGTCACCGTGATAGCGGTCGATACGGTGGAGAATATCGACGTGATAGTGGTTGAAGACTGATTCCCACGGCTTCCCGTTCAGCGGGTATTATCGGGGCAGGCGATGCGTCTGCCCCGAATCTTTTTTCAAGAAAAGCAAGGAGGTGTGAATGTCCCGCCATTTCGAGCAGGCTCAAGGGCTGTGTGAGAACCCGGATCCGGAAACGGAACAGTACCTGTTCAATCAGACGATGATGCGCATCAAGGATCCGGGGCGTACGCTGGACTTCTACACCCGTGGTTTCGGCATGCGGCTCATTCGCAAGCTGGATTTCCCGGAGATGAAGTTCACCCTCTATTTTCTCGGCATGGTGGATGACGAGGAGGCGAAACGGGTCCCCGATGACGACGCCGAGCGCACCCGGTATACCTTCAGTCAGCCGGCGATGCTGGAGCTGACCCATAACTGGGGCACGGAAGACGATCCCGACTTCAGCTACCACAACGGGAACGAGCAGCCCCAGGGGTTCGGGCATATCGGCTTCGATGTGCCGGACGTGTACAAGGCCTGTGAACGTCTGGAAGCCATGGGGGCCGAGTTCGTGAAACGGCCCGATGACGGCAGGTTGAAGGGCATCGCTTTCGTCAAGGACCCGGACGGTTACTGGGTGGAATTGTTCGAGTCGCGGAAGACCGGCGCTTTCGGCCGCTGAGGCAGGCCGGCGTCCGAGATCGGAAAGCCGGTCTCAGCCGCCGGCGGGAACCGCTTCCGGCTCGCTTTTCTCGCCAACGCGTTGCCAGATCTTCTCGTGGAAAAAATAGGCCACAGTGTTGGCCAGGGGTTCGATCAGGGCCACTGCGCCGCCGAGCGCGAGACTGCCGGTCATCAGGTAGACGACACCGAAGGCGACCGCCATGTGGGTGATGCCGAAGGTGATGGTTTTGGCCAGGGTTTCCTGCCTGTGAAACATGGGATTGCCTCCTGATGTTGAGTCCCCTTGGCAGGTTCACTATCTCATTGTCTGGCTGGTAAATGAAATTGAAAATTGTTCTCATTAAAATAGAGACTGACAATGGCTCGCTCCTCGTTGGACGAACCGGACCGTGTGTGTTACCACACATGGTGTGGGGTACGCGTTTTTCCCGCGTGCGGCCCCGCATTTGATCGGAAGTCCGCTTCCGGTATCCAAGGAAATTGAGGAGTCTTGAGCATGAACAAGAAACTGTTGGCTGCTGTGGCACTCGGTGCGCTCTGGTCCGTATCCGCCCATGCGGAGAACACCGGTTGCGGGCTTGGTTCCATGGTCTGGGATGGCCAGTCCGGCATCGCGCCGCAGGTGCTGGCTGTGACCACCAACGGCACGTCTGGCAACCAGACGTTCGGTATCACCTCCGGGACCCTGGGCTGCACCCAGGACGGCGTGGTGCGTTCCAGCGCCAAGCTCGGCATGTATACCGGGTCCAACATGGATGCCATCGCCCGGGATATGTCCATCGGCGAGGGGGAATCCCTGGAGGTGTTGGCTGAGCTGATGGGTGTCCAGTCCGAGGACCGGCCGGCATTCTACGCGGCACTGCAGCAGAATTACGCCACCATCTTCTCCAGCACCGATGTCACTGCCGAGCAGGTCATCGCCGGAATCGATGCGACGCTGCGGGAAGACGCCCACCTGGCACGCTACGCGGTCTGAACTCTACCCACCCGTGAACCGCGGCCGCCTCTCCCGGGGCGGCCGTCTCTGGATCTGACGCATGTCCCTTCGGCATCTGCTCGTTTCCGTGCTGTTGTTTTCCCTGGCTGGCAGTGCGCTTGCTCGTGAATCCGACGCATACCTGGACCTGCTGCTCCAACGGGCGGAGGAGCAGGGGTTGGCGCAGACCCGCGCCTGGCAGGACCTGCTCCACTACGACGACCGGCGCTGGCTGCCGGGGCGGAGGAGCGGAACCCGCGCGCCCGCGTTCTTTCTGGATCCCGACGGCTGGCGGGACCCTGAAGCCGAGTTGCGGGCGACCCTGACGGCGTTCTTCGGACCGGTGGATGCGGGCGGGGACGATCCGGAATGGCAACATGCCCAGTGTGCGTTTGCTGCCCGTTACCACTGGCTTTCGCAACAGTTGGATATGGATCGCCGCCGCCTGCCGGCTCCGGAATGTGTGCGCTTTCAGGAGTGGTACGAGGCCATCAATCCCGGTGTCGTCACCCTGGTCTTCGCGGATGCCTATCTGAACAATCCGGCCTCCATGTTCGGCCATACCCTGTTACGGGTGGATCCGCCGGGCCAGGCGGAAGGCAGCCGGCTGCTGTCCTACGTGATCAATCACGCCGCCGCCACCACCGAAACCAGTGGCGTGGTGTTCGCCGTGCGCGGGCTCACCGGTGGCTATCCTGGCCTGTTCTCGATCATGCCTTACTACGAGAAGGTCCAGGAGTACAGCTATCTGGAGAACCGGGATCTCTGGGAGTACGAGCTGGGCCTGACCCAGGAGGAAGTGGATCAACTGATGCGCCATGTCTGGGAGCTGCGCGGCATCCCGTTCCCGTATTACTTTCTGCACCAGAACTGCTCGTATCGTCTGCTGAGACTACTGGAAGTGGCCAGGCCGGGTCTGGAACTCAGTGACCGCTTCAACTGGTGGGCGACGCCCACGGACACGGTGCGTGTTGCCCTGGAGCCGGAAGGCATGCACGCAGGCACGGTATACCGGCCGGCCAGCCGGACCCGGCTGGAACACCGGTTGGCACAACTCACCGAGGAAGAGGGGGAGCAGGTTCGCCGCCTGGCGGCCGACGCCCAGACGGCCCCGGATTCGGCACTGCCCCGGGAGCGGCAACGCCTGGTGCTGGAGAGCGCTTATGATCTCAAGCACTACCGGCTCGAGGCAGGGGATCCGGTGCAGCGGGAGGGCATGCGCGAACTGCTTGTGGCCCGCAGCCGGCTCGGCCCCCCGGAACAACGCCCCCAACCGCCGGTGCCGGCGGTACGGCCCGATCAGGGGCATGGCAGTCACCGCCTGGGTGGCGGCGTGGGGCGGCAGGGTGAGACCAACCACCTCAGTCTTCACTGGCGCCCCGCCTACCATGACCTGCTGGATCCACCCGGCGGCTATCGGGAAGGCGCCCACATCGGTTTTGGCAATACGCATCTCCGCTATGATCTGGGTGAGGACCGTCTGCAGTTGGACCGTCTGCGTTTTGTTGAGGTGGAATCCATGGTGCCGAGGGATCCCTACTTCCGTTCCTGGTCCTGGCACGTGGGAACCGGTTTCGAACGGAAGCTGCGTCCGACTGGTGGACGCAGCCTGATGTATGGTGTGGATGGCGGTGGAGGCGCAAGCTGGTGGCTGGACCAGGGGAGGGACTGGCTGTTCTACCTGGGCCTGCAGGGCAGTGCCTGGGGTTCGGAGCGCCTGGACGACGCCGTGCGGATCGGAGGTGGACCACGGGTGGAGCTGCTGCGCAGTGGGCCGCGCTGGCGCGGCCGTCTGCGCGCCGAGGGTGGCGCCTTCTCCGATCATTCCCCCCAGTGGCGGCTGCTGGCGGAGCAGGATCTGAGCCTTGGGGAGCGCCTTGGGTTACGCCTGAGCGTATCCCGCGAGAGCGATTTCGACCAGTACGTGAACCGTGCGGACATGGTCCTGCACTGGTACCTGATGCCGTGATGTTTCCGGGAAAGCCGGCCCTGGTTCTGCTGATGGCCCTGCTGCTTCAGGGCTGTGCGGGGCTGTTCTTCTACCCGGAACGGGAGCACTACCTGGACCCGGCGGACCACGGCATCCTGTACGAGGACGTCTACTTCAGGGCGTCCGACGGGGTGAGGCTCCACGGATGGTGGTTGCCGGCCACCGATGATGCCGTCGGCACTGTGCTTTTCCTTCACGGCAACGCGCAGAACGTCAGCACCCACATTGCCGCGGTTTACTGGTTGCCCGAGCAGGGTTTCAACGTTTTCATGCCGGACTACCGGGGCTTCGGCAAATCGGAGGGACGGCCGAGCTTCGCCGGTGTCCACCGGGATGCCGAGGCTGCGCTGGCCATCGCCCGGGAGCGGGCGGATGAGGATGGTACCGGCCTTGCCGTGTTCGGCCAGAGCCTGGGGGGTGCCATCGCCATCACCCTGGTTGCGGAGGCTGGCCGGCAGTATGGTGTGGACGCCTTGGTGGCGGATAGCCCCTTTTCCAGCTACCGGGGGATTGCGAGGGAGAAATTTGGTGAGGTCTGGTTGACCTGGCCACTGCAGTACCCGTTCTCCTGGACCATCAGCGACCGCTTCGCGCCTATCGATTTCGTCCACCGCGTCTCACCGATCCCGTTGCTGCTACTGGCCGGGGATCGCGATCCCATCGTGCCGCCACATCACGCACGGGCCCTGTATCAGGCTGCCGGGCCTCCGGTGGAACTGCGCCGGGCCTCCACTGCGGGACATACCCAGGCGCTCACGGTGCGCGGGGAGCGGGAGTACCTGGTGGACTGGATGAAGCAGCGGCTCCGCAACCGGTGAGGCGCCTGGACTCAGCCGCCGCCCGCAGCGGCAGCGGCCTGATTCCCGCAGTCGGAATCCTCCAGCGCCTCCAGCCTGGCCTGCGCGTCCCGCAGGGCGGTGCGCAGGCCTTCCTCCACCACCGGATGGTAGAAGGGCATGTCCAGCAACTGACCGATGGTCAGCTCCTGTTGGTGTGCCCAGGCCAGCAGGTGTGCCATGTGCTCCGCCCGCGGGCCGATCATCTCCGCCCCCAGCAGGCGGCAGCTCACGCCGTCGGCATAAACACGAAGCAGACCGTGGTTCTGCCCCATGACGCGACTGCGTCCCTGGTTCTCGAAGCTCACCTCGCCCACCACATGCGGTCGATCCGCGACTTGTGCGTGGCTTTCGCCGATCATGGCGATCTGCGGGTCGCTGAACACAACGCTGATGGCTGAGCGGCGCGCGCCGGCGCGGATGAACGGGAACCGCCCGGCGTTGTCGCCGGCGATGCGCCCCTCGTCGGATGCCTCGTGCAGCAGGGGTAACTGGTTGTCCGCATCTCCGGCGATGAAGATGTGGCTGTCCCCGCACCGCATGGTGCGGCTGTCGAAGACCGGTACCCCCCGCTGGTCCAGTATCAGGCCCGTGTGTTCCAAGCCCAGCCTGTCCACATTGGGTCGGCGGCCGGTGGCGGCCAGCACGTAGGCGAACCGTTCCTCCGCGCTGCGTCCGTTCCGGTCACGGAAACGGATGCGCACCGTGTCGCCTTCCCGCTCCAGCTCGTCCACCCGGGCATCGGAATCCAGCGGGAATTCCCGCTGGAAGCTGCGGTCGGCGTAATCGCGGACCGCCGGGTCCGTCAGCGGGCCCACCAGGCCGCCCACGCCGAACATGCGTACCCGTACGCCCAGCCGGTGCAGCGCCTGGCCCAGCTCGAGGCCGATCACACCGGGGCCGAACACCGCCACGGATTCCGGCAGATCCTTCCAGTTGAAAATAGCGTCATTCACGATCAGCCGGTCGCCCAGGCCGTTGAACATGGGCAGCACGTTGGGGCGTGAACCGGTGGCGATCACCATGCGCTCCGCCCGCACCTGGAGATCGCCATCCACCTGCAGCATGTGCTCGTCCAGAAAACGGGCGTAGCCGCGAATACGGTCCTCTTCGGGAATCGCCTCGGTGGATTCCACCACGAAACCCACGAAGCGGTTCCGCTCGCGTCTTACCCGCTCCATCACCGCGCGGCCATCCACGTGCACCCGGCCCGGATGCACACCGAACCGGTCCGCTTCGCGGGCGTGGTGCGCCGCCTCTGCCGCGGCAATCAGCAGCTTGCTGGGCATGCAGCCCACCCGGGCGCAAGTGGTACCGTAGGGTCCGCCTTCGATCAGCACCACACGCTCCCGGTGGGCGCGCGCCGCCCGATAGGCGGCAAGGCCGGCGGATCCGGCGCCGATCACGGCGACATCGGCCTGAATCTGGTGCATGGTCATGCCTCCTTACCTCAAGGGTTCTGCAAAGCACACCTCATGCGCTTTGCAGAACCCTCCCGGCCCTGAGGACCGGGAGGGACGGGGAGGGGGGTGGCGAACCGCTCGTGGTTCGCCGATTGACAGGCCTCAGGCGGCCTGCTGTTGCTTCAGGTAGGCTTCCAGATCGTCGGCACCGCCGATGTGCTGGCCGCCGATGAACACCTGAGGCACCGTGGCGCGACCGCTCACACCGCGCAGGCCGCGGGTGGTGATGCCGGCGCCCAGCACCACTTCCTCGAAGGGGATCTCCTTTTCGCGAAGCAGGCTCTTGGCCCGGGCGCAGTGGGGGCAGCCCACCTTGGTGAAGATGGCCACCGATTCCGGCACCCGGGCGTTGCTGTTCAGGTATGCCAGCATGGTGTCGGCATCGGACACCTCGAACGGGTCCCCCGGCTTCTCCGGCTCGATGAACATCTTTTCGATTACGCCGTCACGCACCAGCATGGAGTAACGCCAGGACCGCTTGCCGAAGCCCAGGTCGGACTTGTCCACCAGCATGCCCATGCCGTCGGTGAACTCGCCATTGCCGTCCGGGATCAACCGGACGTTCTCGGCTTCCTGATCCTGCCCCCACTCGTTCATGACGAAGGCGTCGTTGACCGACAGGCAGATGATGTCGTCCACGCCGTTCGCTTTCAGCACCGGCGCCAACTCGTTGTAACGGGGAAGGTGTGTGGACGAACAGGTGGGCGTGTAGGCGCCCGGAAGGGCGAACACCACAACCGTTTTGCCCTTGAAGAGTTCATCCGAGGTCACGTTCACCCAGTCGTTGTTCTGGCGGGTGCGGAAGGTGACGTTCGGTACGCGCTGTTCTTCACGATTCTGCAGCATGGTATGCCTCCTATTGACATCACAAGTTGGTTTCGAAGTTCGTGCCTAACGGCTACGGGGCATACTATGTCAGATCAGCTATGCATTCGTATAATGAATTGAAGCAGTAGTTGTCATAGTAATTGTCTATTAATTGTCCTGGTTCTCTTTGACGGGCGGTTGCTGCTGCGCTTCAATCGCCCCACAACGAACGCAAGGGGGAAGTCATGCCCGCACTGGGGCCCAGGCAGGTGGAACCGGATGCCTGGCAGGAATGGCTGAAGGAGGGGGCCACGTTGCTCGGGCGCCGTCCGATGCTGACCTTGAAGTGGACCGTGGTCAGTCTGTTCCTGTTCTACATGAGCCACCGCATGAGTTGGCCGGAGTTCCGTTATTCCTCGCACTTTTTCCTGGTGGGGTTGGGGCTGATGCTGTTCATCCGCCTGGCCTCCGCCGTGGATAACAGGCGCCGGACTGGCTGGCGGGATCTGTTGCCCACCAACCGGGATGCAGTGCTGGCGCTCGGTCTGGCAGCCGCCTTGTTTGCGATTCTCACGGCCCTTGGGGCGATGCTGGGCCCGCTGGCGGACGCCTTTCGGCAGACGGTGGAAGGGTTTGGCCTATGGAGTCCGGTAACCGCCGAGGGCTTGCCGGCGCCGCCGCCTCTGAGCCAGTTGCTGCTGGGGCCCGTGCTCGTGCCCGGCGGAACCGTGGGGCTGGCGCTGGTGGCCAGTCTGGCGCTGCTGCTTGCCTTCGGTCAGTTCTTTCTGCTGCCGATGATGGTATTGCACCAGCCGCCCTTGCCTCCGGCCATGGTTATGAGCGCGCGGGCCTACCCTCTCAATCCAGTGCCGATCATGGGGCTTTCCGGCGTGCTCATGCTGGCTCCGTTGCTATTGGTGATCAGCCTGGGCTGGGTTGGGATGGTGGTCGTGCCCTATGCGGGCTCGGTCCTCTACGTCGCATACCGGGATGTCTTTCTTGGTGAGGCCGAGGCTGCGGGAGAGCCGCTGGACGACGATGCCGAGGAACTGCCCCATGGCTATCCCCGGTGAGCCCCCCGAGTCCCCGGGGTGGGCCCGGAGCCCTGATGCGAAGCGGCCGGTCGCCCCGGATTTTCCGACCCGACAGGTGCTGGCCCGGCGATTGGTGGCTCGTTACGCGGAGATCATCAATGAGCCCGAGTCGCTGGTGGAGGCGCTCCTGCGCCCCCTGCCGGTCACGCTCTGGTCCAACCGCCTGCGCCTGTCACGGGATGTGTTGCAGGCATTGCTGGAGCGTAGCGGTCTGGAAAGCCGGCCCATGGGCTGGAATGGTGATGGTCTGTACCTGCCCCCGGGGCACCGTCCCGGACAGCATTGGGGCTTCATGGCCGGGCTTTTCCAGATGCAGGAAGAGGTGTCCATGCTTCCGGTGCACCTGCTGAACCCCCAGCCGGGTGAACGGGTGCTGGATCTCTGCGCGGCGCCGGGTAACAAGACCGCGCAGATCGCGGTGGCCATGGGGAACACCGGCACCGTCGTGGCCAATGAACTGAACCGCGGCCGGATCCCCGCTATCCGACAGACGCTCAAGCGGCTGGGGCTGATGAACGTGGCGATCACGGTGCAGGATGGCCAGAGCCTGCCGGCACGGGTGGGGATGTTCGACCGGGTGCTGGTGGATGCACCCTGTACCTGTGAGGGGACGTTCCGCAAGGTGCGTGTGCCGCAGATGGTCTCCGACGCGTTCCGCGAGCGCAGCGCCCGGGTTCAGCACCGCCTGTTGCGCCGGGCGGTGCAGCTCACCCGGCCCGGGGGGCGGATCGTCTATTCCACCTGTACGTTTTCGCCGGAAGAGAACGAGGCGGTGGTGGACGCGGTTTTGGGCGAGTTCCCGGACGCGCTGTGCCTGCTGCCGGCGCGGGTGGATGGATTTGCCGCCGGTGGTGGCCTGTCCGGGTGGCGGGGACGGGCCTTCGACCCCCGACTGTCATTGACCATGCGGGTCTGGCCCCATCGGGAGGATACCGGCGGATTCTTCGTTGCGGTGCTGGAAAAGCGCGGAGAAGGGCAGTTGCCAGGACCCGGGGAGGACTACTTCCGGCCACCGGCGGAATCACCGGACTGGTTCGGACCTTTCCTGGAGCGGCTGGGGATGGAGCCGGAGGTGTTCGCCCGGGTGCAGCCGGTGAGGCGCGGTAACCGTTATCTGCATTTCCTGCCGGCTGACCACCGTCTGCCCCGGGCACCGGCCCCGGATATGCTGGGGCTGCCCGCGGTGCGTCGACGCAGCCTCCCCCTGAAGCCCACCACGGCGGTTGTCATGCTGTTCGGCCACCGCGCCACCCGGAACTGGCTCGTGGTGGACGACCAGCAGTGCGCCGCCTATCTGCGGCGGGAGGATTCCGATCTGGATCCACGGCAGCTCGAGCACTGTACCGGTCCCGGTTACGTGGTGGTTCAATATCAGGGGCAGGTCCTTGGGTTGGGGCAGCTCATCTACGACCGGGAGCGTCCACGGGTGTGGTTGAAAAGCCTGATGCCCCGGGCCTGGAGCACGAACATCGGTGAACCGCCGGGCGGGGAATGGGCGTGAGTGCCGCCGGCTTAGGGCTCATCCGCCCGGTACTGGACATCCGGCCAGTTGGCCCGGATCTCCCGGGCTTGATCCTGGGCGGTGAAGCGCTCCCAGACCAGGCCGTTCACGTCATGTTCCACCGACAGGGTGTTCGCTTCCGGGTCCTCCCAGCCCACGTGGCGTAGGGTGGCGCTGGATCCCGGAATGTGGCGGATGGAGAAATTGAGCTGCGGGGTCCGCCACAGCGCGTAGCGGCCCGGTATGATCAGGACCGGTTCTGCGCCGAGGCGTCGTGTGTAGTCCTCTACGCTTGCCTCGACATCCTCGACGCCGATGGCCAGGTGGAAGCGTTTCATGATCTGGCCCTCCGTTCGCCCACCGGTGCCTCTGCGTCAGCGCCGTCGCTGCCGGACGGCGCTTGCGCAGGGAGACACTCGCTGCTACGGTATCCGTTCAGTGTAGGCTAAATCATCATCATGACTGCGCGATTACGCTACCACGACTGGCGATTTACCAACCCCTGGTCCTATTGGACGGTCCGGGGGAGTCTGTCGCGCATCTGAATCTTTCGCTCGACTGGTTGACGTCATGGCCCGACTCCCCCGGGACCAGGGGCCGGGGTTTGTCCTATCCCGCTGGCCATGGCGCAGAGCACAGGTACCAACCAGGAGAGCCAGAATGCATTCGCAACTCAGTCCGGAAACCCTGCAGCGCTTGCTGTCACGTCGCGATCTGACCGATCCCCGCCAAGGGCGGCACGCCCTCCAGACGCTCTACCGTCAAGCCTGCGCCTCCGTGTCCGCGGCGCTTTCGCTGCCGCTGCGCCTGCATCGCACCTCCGGCATCCTCAGCGGTTCCGCACCCCGGTTGCAGGGGGGCGCCACCGAAGCCTTGGAGGAACTGCTCCAACTGCTGGATGACGAAGGCAACCGGGCCGAGCATCTGTTCGCCTGCCTAGGCCCGGTGTACGGCAGAGAACAGGATGGGGCGGTCCGCCTGTCCGGGCATCGCCTGGCTCTCTGGGTGCGCGACCCCCGCACGGATTCTCTGCCGCCGCTGGTCAAAGCCCTGTCCGGGGCCGCTTTACCGGAAACCGGTGGCCGCCTGCTTCCTGAACCCTCCGCTGATTTTGATCGGGGGTTCCGGCTGGATGTCCGTGGGGCGGACGGATGGGACCGGATGGCGATGTGCGGATACGCCCACCTGGACGGGCAGCCCTATGCCGGCGTCTTGCTGGACCTTGAGCGCGCTCTGGCCACCCGCAAGGGGCTGCCGGATGTCAGGCTGGTGCATGATCCGGATCCCGATGTCCAGGGCCGAATGTTGGATCTCGAGCCCTGGACGGATCCGCGGGAGCAGGAGCAGCCGGTCAGGCGCCGGCTGCAGCCCACCGGCTGAGGAGCGCCAGGGTTTCCACATGGTCCGTGCCGGGGAAGAAATCGTAGGGCTGCAGCTCTTCGACGCGATAGCCGGAAGCCTCCAGTTCCGTCAGGTCCCGGCTCAATGTTCCGGCGCTGCAGGAGAGGTAGGCCAAGCGCCTGGGACGCGCCGTTTCCGAAAGCCAGGCCCGCAGGGCCGGTTCCAGGCCGGTGCGCGGGGGGTTCGCATAGGCGACCACCGGCCCCCGCCGCTGTGTTAACCAGGCCTGAATCTGCGGGATGCGGGTGGCACAGGCACCGCGCAGAACCTCCACTCCCGGGGCGTTCTGACGAGCGCAGGTGACTGCCTCGCCGCCCAGTTCCACGCCGAGAACCCGGCCGCCGGATCGTTGCCACCGCGCCAATCCGGTGCCCACCCCACAGTAGAGATCCAGTATCGCATCCCCGGGGCCCGGTTCCAGGAACGCTTCCGCCCGTTCCAGCGAGGCCCGATGCAACGGCGCCACCAACTGACGGAATGCCTCCGGCCCGTAACGCAGCCCGTTGTCGTCTACCGAATACGCGGTCCCCAGCAAGCGGGTCCAACCCCGTTTGGCGAACAGCCGCCGGCCGGCGGACGGATGCCGGTTCAGCCACAGGGCATCCAGGTCCAGGGCCGCCAGGGACAGCGTCCGTGTCCAGCCGGTGGGCGGGATGGCATGGCTCCTGATCACCAGCGTGGCCTGACGGCCGGTGCAGGCCAGGTAGGCCAGGGGAAACGCTGCCGGCCCCGGCAGGTAGCGCCGCAGGGCGGCAGCCAGGCGATTGATGCGGGGGTGGTGGACCGGGCAGTCGGGGGCCGGGATCAGCGCATCGCGGTTCAGCAGTCCGAACGCCCAGCCGTCATCCCAGCGCGCATGGAGGCAGACCCGGTCCCGGTAGTGAAGCCGCCAGCCCGCAGGGGCCGCCCGGGCCGGTTGCAGTACCGGACGCCAGGGCGCCAGGGCCCGTGACAGCCATTGCTGCTTGCGTCGCAGGCTGTCCGGATAGGCCAGGCTCCGGTGTCGGCAGCCGGGGCAGGCGGCGATGCAGCCGGCGTGCTCCGTCGGGGGGATGACTGACCAGAAGGGGTTCATGGACACTAACCTTTACCTCCTTGAAGGTTAGTATGTCGGCAGGACCGCCACCGTGACCTCGTCCCGATCATGATAAAGCTGCCGGCAGCGTCGCTGCAGGGGGCGCCCACGGGCATCGGTTTCCGGCAGCCGCGCCAGGCAGTCCAGTACGGCACGGAAGCGTTGTTTCATGGGCAGTTTCAGATTGAAAATGGCGGCGCGGCAATCGCCCCGTCGCAACCAGCGGGCCATCAGCGCGGCGATGCGTGCCGGTTGTTCCACCATATCGCAGGTCAGCAGATCCACGGAGTGTCGGGGCCGGAAGCGAAAACCGTCCACACGTAGGTGCTCCACGAGACCGGAAGCCATGAGCTGTTCCTCCATGGGGCCGTTGTCCACGGCCGTCACCCGCAGGCCCCGCCGGACAAGCTGCCAGGTCCATCCACCCGGGGCAGCACCCAGATCCACGGCAACACCCCCGGGGCGCAGCAGGGCCTCCCGTTCCCCGGGTTCCAGAAGCACCAGCAGCGCCTCCTCCAGCTTCAGCGTGGAACGGCTGGGGGCCGACCGCGGCAGGCGTAGCCGGGGAACGCCCAACGCCCACGGTGCGGAGCGGGCGGGATCCGACAGGGCGAGCTCGGCTGCGCCGGAATCCTGAAAGAACAGGTGCAGCCGTGGTGCGGCGCTGCCGGGCGCCAGTTCCAGTCCCTGTTCCCGGAGCCCGGCCAGAAGCGGGGCACGGAAGCTCCGGCAGAAGCGGGACAGGGCCTTGCCCGCATTGGTGTCCGGGTATTCCAGGAAAAGCCCGGACACGGTCCGCAGGCTGTCCGGGAGGGCGTCGACAATGGCCCGCACCCGGTTCCCCTCTTGCAGGCCTCCCACATGGCCCAGCCGCCCCAGCCACTGCCGGGGGAAGATCAGATGGCGCCAGTCCAGTGCGTCGAGCAGGGCTGGCACCTCCCCGGGCGTTGCCGGGTGGAAGTGCAGACAGGCCTCACCATCGCGGGCGCGGCAAAAGCCCGGAATCCCCTGCTCCCCGGCCAGCAGCATGACTTCGGCCGCGCAGTCATTCTCATACCCCGCACGACAATAGAACAGAGCGCCGTCGCAGGCAGTCCAGCTTGTAGAGAATTCAGTCATGGCGGATAGTGTACGACAGGTTACCATGGCGCCATCGGGCGGCTGCCGGAGTAGCTGCCGGGAATCACGCATCAACACGGTAAGGGAGCCATCCATGGAGACAGTACTGATTGTCATCGTTGCGGCGATCGTTGCACTGATCGCTTCAGCCATCCGTATCCTGCGGGAGTATGAGCGGGGTGTGATCTTCCAGCTCGGGCGATTCTGGCGCGTCAAGGGGCCAGGCCTGATTCTGGTGATTCCCATGATCCAGCAGATGGTGCGGGTTGACCTGCGCACCGTGGTGATGGACGTGCCCAGCCAGGACGTGATCTCCAAGGACAACGTGTCCGTCAGCGTCAATGCGGTGCTGTACTTCCGCGTGGTGGATCCGGAACGGTCGGTGATCAATGTGGAGGACTACTTCGCCGCCACCAGCCAACTTGCCCAGACCACCTTGCGTTCCGTCCTGGGACAGCATGACCTGGACGAGATGCTTGCCGAGCGGGAGAAGCTCAACAACGACATCCAGAACATCCTGGATGACCAGACCGATGCCTGGGGCATCAAAGTGGCGAACGTGGAAATCAAACACGTGGATATCGACGAGAGCATGATCCGCGCCATTGCCCAGCAGGCGGAGGCCGAGCGTAGCCGGCGGGCCAAGATCATCCACGCTGAAGGGGAAATGCAGGCGTCGCAGAAGCTGCAGGATGCGGCGAACATCCTGTCGAAGAATCCGCAGGCGCTGCAGCTCCGCTACCTGCAAACGCTGAACAGTATCGCCGGCGAACAGAATTCCACCATTATCTTCCCGGTACCGCTGGAGATGATCAGCGCCTTCAAGGGAGTGCTGGGAATGGATAAGCCGTCAGATCAGGGCAAGGATGCCGCAAGCTGATGCCCCGTACCCGCTGCCGCCGCTGGAGCCGGATGATCTGGCGGCGGTGGAGGTTTTCCTGGATACATTGTGGAGTGAGCGCGGGCTGAGCCGGCAGACGCTGGCCGGCTATGGCTCGGATCTGAAGCTGCTGGCCCGCTGGCTCCGTGCCCGTGGTTCCGTACTGGAGCGGGCCACCCGGGAGGAACTGCTGGCGTACCTGGCGGAACGGGTTCAGCAGGGCGTGCGCCCACGCAGTACCGCGCGGATGCTTTCCAGTTTTCGGCGCTACTACCGGTGGTTGGTCCGCGAGGGGCGTTTAAGGGAAGATCCCACCGCCCGTGTTGAAGCGCCCCGTCTGGGGCGTCCGTTGCCCCACGCGCTGACCGAGACGCAGGTGGAGGCGCTGCTCCAGGCGCCGTCCGTGGATGAACCCCTCGGGCTGCGCGACCGTGCGATGCTGGAGCTGATGTATGCCGCGGGTTTACGGATCTCGGAACTCGTGGGCTTGGAACTGCAGAACCTGAACCTCCGCCAGGGCGTTGTGCGCACGCTGGGCAAAGGCAGTCGGGAGCGGCTGGTGCCCATGGGAGAGGAGGCCCAGCATTGGCTGGAGCGCTACCTGACCGCGGCCCGCCCGCACCTGGATCGCGGTGGACGCAGCGAGACCGTGTTCCTGACGGCCCGCGGTGCCGGTATGTCACGGCAGGCCTTCTGGTACCGCATCAAGGCCCATGCCGCCGAGGCCGGCATCCGGCAGGGGGTTTCCCCGCATAGCCTGCGGCATTCCTTTGCCACTCACCTACTCAACCATGGCGCGGATCTGCGTGTGGTACAGTTGCTGCTCGGTCACAGCGATCTGTCCACCACGCAGATCTACACCCATGTGGCGCGCCAGCGCCTGCAGGATCTGCATGCCACCCATCATCCGCGGGGGTGAACCGCCGGGGTGGGAGGCGGTCCGATGATCGAGGAATCACCGATCCGGATGGGGATGGGCCCGTCCGTCACTGATGGAGTTGTTGCATGAACAGACTGCAGTCCGCCCTGGTTGCCATTGCCCTGGCCGTCGCCGGCACGGCCGTCGCCGCTGCGGGTGAGTACGATGAGCTCCGTGAGCGTCTCGGCCAGCGTCTTGCCGAACTCGGGGTGAATGCGGAAATCCAGCAGATCCGGGAATCGCCGGTGCCGGGGCTGTACCTGGTCAACCTGGGCGGACAGATCATTTTCGTGTCGGAAGATGCACGCTACGTGGTGCAGGGTGACATGCTGGACCTGCAGACCCGCCGCATGGTCTCCGATGACCTCAATGCCGATGTCCGTCGGGAGCGCCTGCAGGAGCACGGCATCGAGAACATGATCGTGTATCCGGCCCAGGGGGATACCCGGCATGTGGTGACCGTGTTCACCGATATCGATTGCCCGTACTGCCGGCAGATGCATGAACGCATCGACGAATACACGGCCCTCGGTATCGAGGTCCGCTACGTGCAGATGCCGCGGGCCGGCGTGGGCAGTCAGTCCTATCAGAAGGCGGTAGCTGTCTGGTGTGCGGACGACCGGAAGGGGGCCATGGAGCGTGCGAAATCCGGTGCCAGCGTGGAGCCGGTCGAATGCGAGAACCCGGTTCAGGAACAGCTTGCGCTGGCTCGGGAACTGGGGGTGAACGCGACGCCGACCTTTGTTACCGACACCGGGCGGGTTCAGCGCGGCCTGGTGACACCGGAGCAATTGAAGCAGTTGCTGGAACAGGACTGAGCATCGCTGGGGTCCGCACCAAAAAAGCCGTGCCCTCCAGGGCACGCGCCCCCCCCCACCCCGCTAACCGAACCCGGTCGGCGAGTCCTCCAGGCTAGCGTTCCAGCAGATCCAGTTTGCCCGGTTTTCCATCCCACTCTTCCGCATCCGGCGGCGGGTCTTTCTGTTCCGTGATCACCGGCCACTCTCTGGACAGCTCTGCGTTCAGTTCCAGGAAGTGCTGCTGGCTCTCCGGAAGATCGTCTTCAGAGAAAATGGCTTCAGCCGGGCACTCCGGCTCACAGAGTGTGCAGTCGATACATTCGTCCGGATCAATCACCAGGAAGTTGGGCCCCTCGTGGAAGCAGTCCACGGGGCAGACTTCAACGCAATCCGTGTACTTGCATTTGATGCAGTTTTCGGTGACGACAAAGGTCATGTTCGGCTCCGGTGTCGCTGTGCCGGTGGGCCCGGCAACTCCTGACGGCAATACGATCCCGGCATCATGGAATCGGGTACGAAAGTCTGGCGAGGCGCAAGTCTAGCGCGTCCCGTAGCGGAATTTAAGCCGGTATTTCCGATGGTGATCTTCGATTCCCCTGATCGTGTCGGGGAACGTGGTGGATGTAGTCGCGTGGTGATTTGTGCCCGTTGGTGATCGCTCCGTGGCATCCGTCAGGCATGTTTTGGGTATCTAAATCAATTAAAAACAATTAATTATAATAATTTTTTCAGCTCATAAATGAGCTCAAGGGCTTGTCGCGGGCTGAGCGAGTCCGGGTCCACTGCCTCCAGGCGTTCCCGCAATCCGTCCTCCCCGGCGTCCACAAACAATGACAACTGGTCGGTCGGTCCGGCATCACGATGACTGTCCCGTTCCAGTTGGGCCAGTTTGTCCCGGGCCGCATCGATCACTGCCCGGGGCACGCCGGCCAGCGAGGCCACTTGCAGGCCGTAACTCTGGTTCGCCGGACCGTCCTTCAGGGCGTGAAGGAAGACAATGCGATCGCCGTGCTCCACCGCGTCCAGGTGCACGTTGTCCGCTGTCCGGTAATGTTCCGGCAGTGTGGTCATCTCGAAATAGTGGGTGGCGAACAGTGTGAATGCCCGGAGGCGATCCGCCAGATAGGCAGCGGCCGCCCAGGCGAGGGACAGACCGTCAAAGGTGCTGGTCCCCCGGCCGATCTCATCCAGCAACACCAGGCTCTCTGCCGTGGCATTGTTAAGAATATTGGCCGTCTCAGTCATCTCCACCATGAACGTGGACCGGCCGCCGGCGAGATCGTCCGAGGCGCCGATGCGGGTGAAAATGCGGTCCACCGGCCCCAGCACCGCGCGCCGCGCGGGAACGAAGCTACCCATGTGGGTCATCAGCGTGATCAGCGCCACCTGGCGCATATAGGTGGATTTTCCGCCCATGTTGGGGCCGGTGACGATGAGCATCCGGCGCTTGTCATTGAGCCGGACGTCGTTGGGCACGAAGGGGGTCTCCAGCACCCGCTCCACGACGGGATGGCGACCTTCCTCGATCAGGAGTCCGGGACGGTCGCCGAGCTCCGGACGCCGGTAGTCCAAGGCCTCCGCGCGCTCCGCCAGCGCCGCCAGCGCATCCAGTTCCGCCAGGGCCTCGGAGCAGGTCTGCAGCGGGCTGAGCACGCTGCTCAGCTTCTCCAGCAGTTCATCCCAGAGCGCTTTTTCCCGGGCCAGGGCCTTTTCCCGGGCGCTGAGGACCTTGTCCTCGAACGCCTTCAGCTCCGGGGTGATGTAGCGCTCCACGCCCTTAAGCGTCTGGCGGCGCGTGTAGTGCACCGGTACCTGCTCCGCCTGGGCACGGGTGACTTCGATGTAGTAGCCGTGCACGCGGTTGTAATTGACCTTCAGGGTGCTGATGCCGGTGGCATCGCGCTCCCGTTGCTCCAGTTCCACCAGGAACTGGTCCGCGTTCCGGCTCAGCCCCCGCAACTCGTCCAGAAGCGGGTCGTATCCGTCGGCAATCACCCCGCCATCGCGGATGACCATGGGCGGGTTCGGGATGATGGTCCGACGCAGCAACCCGGCGGTTTCCGGATGCTCGCCCAGGCGCTGGGCGATGCCGCTGAGCAGCGGGGCGTCCAGAGCCGCCAGTGCCTCGCGCAGCGCCGGCAGGCGTTCCAGGGCAACCCGCAGGTGCTCCAGATCCCGGGGCCGGGCCGAACGCAGTGCCACGCGGGCCAGGATGCGCTCCACGTCACCCAGCCCCCGTAGCAGCGTCCGGATGCTGTCGAGGGCGAGACCGTCCATCAGCAGCTCCACCGCGTCATGACGGGCGCTGATGGTGGCGTGCTCCCGTAGCGGCCGGTTGATCCAACGGCGCAGCAGCCGGCTGCCCATGGCGGTGACCGTGCAGTCCAGCACCCAGGCCAGGGTTTGCTCCTGTCCGCCCTGGAGATTGTGTTCCAGTTCCAGGTTCCGCCGGCTGGCGGCATCGATGATGATGGCGTCCTCGCGCCGTTCAACGCGCAGGCCGCGGATATGGGGCAGGGCGGAGCGCTGGGTGTCGCCCAGATACTGAAGCAGAGCCCCCGCGGCCTGGATCGCCAGCGACATTCCGGTACAGCCGAACCCGGACAGATCCCGTGTGCCGAACTGCCGGTTCAGCAGGCGCTCGCCGGTGTCCAGCTCGAAATGCCAGGGAGCCCGGCGGGTCAATCCACGAAAACCCTCCAGCCCGGTGGACAGGCGCTGATCGTCGCTGACCAGTAATTCCGCTGGTCGAAGCCGCTCCAGCTCTGCCTGCAGCGCCTCCTCGCCGCGGAATTCCTGGATGGTGAAGTGGCCGCCGGAAAGCTCCATCACCGCCAGGCCGAAGCGGTCGCCGTCCCGGGCCAGGGCTGCCAGCAGGTTGCTCTGGCGTTCCTGCAGCAGGGAATCCTCGGTCAGCGTACCCGGGGTGACAATACGGGTCACCTTGCGTTCCACCGGGCCCTTGGAGGTGGCAGGGTCGCCCACCTGCTCGCAGATCGCCACCGATTCGCCCTGACGCACCAGCCGTGCAAGGTAGTTCTCGGCCGAGTGATAGGGAACGCCGGCCATGGGAATCGGTTCGCCGGCAGACTGGCCGCGGGCGGTCAGTGTGATGTCCAGCAAGGCCGCCGCCCGCTTTGCATCCTCGTAGAACAGCTCATAGAAGTCGCCCATGCGATAGAACACCAGAATATCGGGGTGCTCTGCCTTGATGCGGAGGTACTGCTGCATCATCGGGGTGTGCTGGGAAGATTTGGTTTCGCTCATGGGCGTGCCCGGCTACCGTATTTATCATGAGGCTGAAGGACCATAGCGGAGGGCGCGGGGCTGTACAAGCCACGGTCCGCTGACAGAAGCTGGGGCTGTTGCCACGGTGGGGTTTGCCAGGAGTGTGACGTGATGAACACGAGTGACCAGCAGCTTTATGAACTGGCGGCGAGGCTGGGACAGGTGCTCAGTGATTCGAGTCTTCGGCTTGCCACGGCGGAGTCGTGCACCGGTGGCTGGATCGGCAAGGTGGTGACCGATATCCCGGGCAGCTCCACGTGGTTTGACCGGGGCTTCATCACTTACTCCAACGAGGCCAAGCAGGAGCTGTTGCAGGTGTCGGCGACTCTGCTGTCGGACAACGGGGCGGTGAGCGAGGCGGTGGCCCGTGCCATGGCGGAAGGCGCACTTGCAGCGAGCCGTGCCCACGTCTCGCTGGCCGTGACCGGCGTGGCCGGTCCCGATGGCGGAACGGCCGAAAAGCCGGTGGGACTGGTCTGGTTTGCCTGGGGGAATGGTAACAGGGTCACCGCGGAGCACCGGATTTTCCCCGGAGACCGGGAAGCGGTGCGCCGGGCCACCGTCCGCCATGCCCTGCTGGGTGTGATGCACGCCCTCAAACGGTAACGATGAGACTGTTCCTCGCCCTGCAGCCCCGGCCGGGGGAGTACCAGCACCTGCTGGAGGCGGTTCCGAAAGGCTACCGGCGGGGGCGGCGGGTGCCCGTGGAGAATCTGCACCTGACCCTAGTGTTTCTCGGGGCGTGCAGTGAGGTCCAGGTGGCGCGGATCCGGGAGGTGGCCGCCGCCACCCGGGTGGCGGGCGGGCAGATCTCGCTGTCCCGGCTGGCGGTCTGGCCCGGCCCCCGTGTGCAGGTGCTGGAAACCTGGAGCAGGCGGGTGCCGGACTGGCTGGCCCGTCTGCACCTGACCCTGGCGCAGGGCTTGCGGGCAGCAGGCTTTCCCCTTGAGGCACGCCCCTTCCGGCCCCATGTCACACTGGCACGCAAGTGTCCGCCGCACGAGGATATTCGCGTTGTACCGGTCCGGTTGCATCCGCAGGAGTTCGTTCTGATGGCCTCGGAATCCGGGGTTGCCGGTGTCCGTTATCCGGTTCTCGCGCGATGGCCACTGATGCCGCCGGGCAGGGGTGCTCGTGAGTCGGCGGATATGGAATAATGGCGCGATTCGGTTTCAACAGCAGGGGTTAGCGAATGGACGACAACCGCAAGAAAGCGCTGGGCGCGGCCTTGAGCCAGATCGAAAAGCAGTTCGGCAAGGGCGCCGTGATGCGCATGGGCGATGCCCGGGCGGTCCGTGATGTGGAGGCAATCTCGACGGGGTCCCTGACACTGGATATGGCGCTGGGCATCGGCGGGCTGCCAAGAGGCCGCGTGGTGGAGATCTACGGCCCGGAATCCTCGGGCAAGACCACCCTCACGCTGCAGGTGATCGCCGAAGCGCAGAAGAAGGGCGGCACCGCGGCTTTCGTGGATGCGGAGCATGCGCTGGATCCGGATTACGCCGAGAAGCTGGGCGTGAATGTGGACGAGCTGCTGGTTTCCCAGCCGGACACCGGCGAGCAGGCACTGGAGATTGCCGACATGCTGGTGCGCTCCGGCGCCGTGGACGTGGTGATCGTGGACTCGGTGGCCGCGCTGACGCCGAAGGCGGAAATCGAGGGCGAGATGGGCGACTCCCATGTGGGCTTGCAGGCGCGGCTGATGTCCCAGGCGCTGCGCAAGCTCACCGCCAACATCAAGCGTTCCAACACGCTGGTAGTCTTCATCAACCAGATCCGCATGAAGATCGGCGTCATGTTCGGCAGTCCGGAGACCACCACCGGTGGCAACGCGCTGAAGTTCTATTCCTCGGTGCGCCTGGACATCCGGCGTATCGGTGCCATCAAGAAAGGTGACGAGGTTGTGGGCAACGAGACCCGGGTAAAGGTGGTGAAAAACAAGATCGCGCCACCCTTCAAGCAGGCGGAGTTCGAGATCCTTTACGGAGAAGGCATTTCCCGGGAGGGCGAGCTGATCGATCTGGGTGTGAAGCACAATCTGATTGATAAGGCGGGTGCCTGGTACAGTTACAATGGGGACCGCATTGGCCAGGGTAAGGACAATGTGAGACAATTTTTAAAGGAAAATCATGAAATTGCCTCGGATATCGAGAAAAAACTTCGCGATATCCTGTTGCCGTCGCGCTCGGCTGCCAGCGAGCAGGCGGTGGACGCCGAGGCCTGATCCCCGTCAATGGATCAGGATGCGCTGGATGAAGCGCTGGAGGCCGGGGTCCGGCTGCTCGCCAGGCGCGAGCACGCCAGTCAGGAACTGCGGTTGAAGCTTCGCCAGCGTGGTTTCGGCGAGGCGGTTATCGAAGCGGCGTTGCGGCAGCTCGTGCAACGGGGCCACCTGAGCGACGCGCGCTTCGTGGAAGTCTTCATCTGTCACCGGTGCGAGCAGGGCTATGGACCCGTACGCATCGTGGCGGACCTGCAGGCCCGGGGCGTGGACGAGCAGATCTACCGCCCCTTCCTGGACGAGATGGATGTGGACTGGACCGCCATGGCCCGGGAGCACAAGCGCCGGCGCTTCGGATCAGGGCGTCCGGCGGATCGCCGGGAGTGGGCCAGGCAGGGAAGGTTTCTCGCCAACCGCGGCTTCACCGCCGAGCAGGTGCGAAAGGTGTTAGGCGAGGACGATGACGCCTGACAGACAGTGACCAGAGAGCGACGCAACGGGATACGCGTATCCATGACCACCAGTGCTGAACTACGCAAGGCATTCCTGGACTACTTCGCCAGCAAGGGGCACGAGATCGTGCCCAGCAGCCCGCTGGTGCCCGCCAATGATCCCACCCTGCTGTTCACCAATGCGGGCATGGTCCAGTTCAAGGACGTGTTCCTGGGCAGCGAACAACGCGGCTACACCCGGGCCGCCAGCGCCCAGCGCTGTGTTCGCGCCGGCGGCAAGCACAACGATCTGGAGAATGTCGGCTACACGGCCCGGCACCACACTTTTTTCGAGATGCTGGGCAACTTCAGCTTCGGTGACTACTTCAAGCGAGAAGCCATTGAGTTTGCATGGGAGTTTCTGACAGAGGTCGTCCGGCTTCCGCAGGAGAAACTCTGGGTCACCGTGTTCGAGGATGACGATGAGGCCTACGACATCTGGGCGAAGGAAATCGGTATTCCCCAGGACCGGCTGTCCCGCATCGGAGCCAAGGACAACTTCTGGTCCATGGGGGATACCGGGCCCTGCGGCCCCTGTTCGGAGATCTTCTACGACCACGGTTCCGAGGTAGCCGGAGGTCCGCCAGGCACTCCGGAGGAGGACGGTGATCGTTACATCGAGATCTGGAATCTGGTCTTCATGCAGTACGACCGCGCGGCGGATGGCACGCTGACTCCTCTGCCCAAGCCCTGTGTGGATACCGGCATGGGGCTGGAGCGTCTGGCTGCCGTGCTGCAGCATGTGCACAGCAACTTCGAGATCGACCTGTTCCGGCATCTGATCGGGGCCGCGGCCAAGGCCGTGGGTGTCAGCGATCTGGGCAACAATTCGCTCAAGGTGATTGCCGACCATATCCGCGCCTGCGCCTTCCTGATCACCGACGGGGTGATGCCGTCCAACGAAGGGCGCGGCTACGTCCTGCGCCGGATCATTCGTCGGGCCGTCCGCCACGGCTACAAGCTGGGTCAGGATGACCTGTTCTTCCACCGGCTGTTGGCCCCCCTGGTGGAGGTGATGGGGGATGCCTACCCGGAACTGACCGAGGCACAGACCCAGGTGGAAAAAGTGCTCCGGCGGGAGGAAGCCCAGTTCCGGGAGACCCTGGAACAGGGGCTGAAGCTGCTGGAGGCGGATCTTGCTGGTCTGAAGGGTGCGGTGATTCCCGGTGAGACCGTGTTCCGGCTGTACGATACCTACGGCTTCCCGGTGGATCTCACCAATGACATTGCCCGGGAGCGGGGGCTGTCCCTGGATATGGCCGGCTTTGAACGGGAGATGGAAAAGCAGCGGGAGCGGGCCAGGGCCGCCAGCCAGTTCAGGGCGGATCATGCTGGCGGGGCCCGGGTGGAGGGCGAATCCGAGTTCACCGGCTACGATCATCTGCAGGGAACCGGGACGATCATCGGGCTGTACAGTGAAGGGCGCAGCGTCCAGCACCTGGAAACCGGGCAAAGCGGCATGGTGGTGCTGGACCGCACGCCGTTCTACGCCGAATCCGGTGGCCAGGTGGGGGATCGGGGCTGGCTCACCGCCGACGGGGTGGAGTTCGATGTGGAAGACACCCAGAAACAGGGGGCGGCCCATGGCCATCTGGGGGTGCTCCGCAGCGGCACGCTGACGGTGGGAGACCGGGTGCAGGCCCGTGTGGATGGTGACAAACGTCAGGCGACCGTGCTCAACCACTCCGCCACCCATCTGCTGCATGCGGCCCTGCGCAAGGTGCTGGGGCAGCACGTCACTCAGAAGGGGTCGTTGGTGGCGCCGGACCGCCTGCGTTTCGACTTCTCCCATCCGGAGCCGGTGAGCCGGGAGGAACTGCAGCGGATCGAACGCATGGTCAATGAACAGATCCGCGCCAACGAACCCGCCGATGTGCGGCATATGGGCTACGATGAAGCCATGGAGGCCGGGGCCATCGCCCTGTTCGGCGAGAAGTACGGTGATCAGGTCCGGGTGATGCGCTTCGGCGATTTCTCCACCGAGCTCTGCGGTGGTACGCATGTTCAGCGCACCGGGGACATTGGCCTGTTCAAGATCGTCGCGGAAGGCGGGGTGGCCTCCGGTGTGCGGCGTATCGAGGCGGTTACCGGCCCGCGTGCCCTGCAATGGGTGCTGGCCCAGGAACAGACCCTGGACCAGGTCGCCGAGGCCCTGCGGGCCAGTCCGGAGAACGTCACCGTGAAACTGGAGCAACTGCTTGATCGGGCGCGGGCCGCCGAGAAGGAGCTGGAGCGTCTCAAGCAGAAGCTTGCCAGTCAGGCAGGCGGTGATCTGGCCGCGCAGGCGCTGGAAGTGGATGGCGTGAAGGTCGTGGCCTCCACCCTGGAGGGTGGTGACGCCAAGGCGCTGCGGGACGCGGTGGATCAGTTGAAAAACAAGCTGGGGACCGCCGCCAAAGTTGTGGCGGCCGGGGCCGGCGGCCACGTACGGGAGGGGGGCGGGGTGTGCAAAGATTTTACCACCCGCGGGAAGGGC
>JAFIFU010000076.1 GCA_020831885.1 Ectothiorhodospiraceae bacterium | reverse complement strand
CCGATGGTGCCTACGTTCACGTGCGGCTTGGTACGCTCAAACTTACCCTTGGACACGACTCTATCCTCTCAATCCGCTATCCCCGACGCTGTCGGGCAAAACATGGAATCTACCTGGAACGAAGGCCGCCGGATCAGGAGGCCTTCTTCACCTCTTCAGCCACGCTGGCCGGCGCCTCGGCGTAATGCCCGAACTCCATGGAGTAGCTGGCCCGGCCCTGGGTCGCAGAGCGCAGATCGGTGGAGTAGCCGAACATTTCCTTCAGCGGCACTTCGGCACGGACGATCTTGCCGGTGGTGCCATCGTCCATCCCCTTGATCAGGCCGCGGCGGCGGTTCAGGTCGCCCACCACGTCACCCATGAAGTCTTCCGGGGTGACGACTTCGACCTTCATCATGGGCTCGAGAATGACGGGATCTGCCTTCTGCACGGCTTCCTTGAAAGCCATGGAGCCCGCAATCTTAAACGCCATTTCCGAAGAGTCAACATCGTGGTAAGAACCATCGAACAGTGTGACTTTGAAATCCACCACCGGATAACCGGCAATGACGCCGTTCTCCGACTGTTCCTGGATGCCCTTGTCCACCGAGGGGATATACTCCTTGGGGATCACGCCGCCCACGATCTTGTTCACGAACTCGTAACCGCCACCACGCTCCTGCGGCTCCAGCTTGATCCAGACGTGGCCGTACTGACCGCGACCGCCGGACTGGCGCACGAACTTGCCTTCCTGCTCCACCGCCTTGCGGATGGATTCGCGGTAAGCCACCTGGGGCGCACCCACGTTGCACTCCACCTTGAACTCCCGCTTCATGCGGTCGACGATGATGTCCAGGTGCAGCTCGCCCATGCCGGAGATGATGGTCTGACCGGATTCCTCGTCGGTGCGCACCCGGAAGGACGGATCCTCCTGCGCCAGACGGCCCAGCGCCACACCCATCTTTTCCTGGTCCGCCTTGGACTTGGGTTCCACGGCCACGGAGATCACCGGCTCGGGGAACTCCATGCGCTCCAGGGTGATCTTTGCGTCGTTGGCGCACAGGGTGTCACCGGTGGTGACATCCTTCAGACCCACGGCGGCGGCGATGTCACCGGCGCGCACTTCCTTGATCTCGATACGCTCATTGGAGTGCATCTGCACCAGACGGCCGACACGCTCCTTCTTGCTCTTCACCGGGTTGTAGATGCTGTCACCGGTGCTGATCACGCCGGAGTAAACACGGAAGAAGGTCAGCGTACCCACAAACGGGTCGGTGGCGATCTTGAACGCCAGCGCGGAGAACGGCTCGTCGTCGCTGGGGTGGCGCTCCGCCTCGGAGCCGTCCTCGTTCTCGCCCTTGATGGCCGGAATGTCCACCGGGCTGGGCATGAACTCGATCACCGCGTCCAGCAGCGCCTGCACGCCCTTGTTCTTGAAGGCCGTGCCGCAGAGCACACAGACGATCTCGTTGTTCACCGTGCGCTTGCGCAGGCCGGCCTTGATCTCGTCATCGCTGAGCTCACTTTCCTCCAGGTACTTCTCCATGAGCTCTTCGTCCGCCTCGGCGGCCGCTTCGATCATCTGCTCACGGTAAGCCTCGGCGTCGGCCCTCATGCTGTCCGGGATGTCCTTCATCTCGTAGGTCATCCCCTGGTCATCCGGGTTCCAGTAGATGGCCTTCATCCGGATCAGGTCCACCACGCCCTCGAAGGCATCTTCCGCGCCGATGGGCAACTGGATCGGCACCGGGGTGGTCCCCAGCCGCTTGCGCATCATGTCCACGCAGCGGTAGAAGTCCGCACCCATCTTGTCCATCTTGTTGACGAACACCATGCGCGGCACTTCGTATTTGTTGGCCTGACGCCAGACCGTTTCCGTCTGCGGCTCCACGCCGGCATTGGCGTCCAGCACGCAGACCGCGCCGTCCAGCACCCGCAGCGAACGCTCCACCTCGATGGTGAAATCCACGTGACCCGGGGTATCGATGATATTGATCCGGGTCTCCGGGTACTGCTGGTCCATGCCGCGCCAGAAACAGGTGGTGGCCGCGGAGGTAATGGTGATACCCCGCTCCTGCTCCTGCTCCATCCAGTCCATGGTCGAGGCGCCGTCGTGGGTTTCACCCATCTTGTGCGAGACACCCGTGTAGAACAGGATGCGCTCGGTCGTGGTGGTCTTACCGGCATCGATGTGGGCCATGATGCCGATATTGCGATAGCGCTCAATTGGGGTCTTGCGTGCCACGGCGAAATACCTTGAGGTTGCGAATTACCAGCGATAATGGGAGAAGGCCTTGTTGGCCTCCGCCATGCGATGCGTGTCTTCCCGCTTCTTCACAGCGGTGCCGCGGTTCTCGGCGGCATCACGCACCTCACCCGCCAGGCGCTGCGCCATGGTTTTCTCGCTGCGCTTGCGGGACGCGTCGATCAGCCAGCGCATGGCCAGCGTGTTGCGACGCTCGGGACGCACCTCAACCGGCACCTGATAGGTGGCGCCGCCGACGCGGCGGGACTTCACCTCAACCACCGGGCGCACGTTCTCCAGGGCCTGCTCCATGGCGCCGACAGGGTTCTCTTCACCCTTCGCCTGCACATGGTCCAGCGCGTCATACACAATCTTCTCGGCCACGGACTTCTTGCCGTCCTGCATGAGCATGTTGACGAATTTCGCCAGCATCTCGCTCCCGAACTTGGGATCAGGAAGCACTTTCCGCTTGGGAACTTCTCGTCTTCTCGGCATGTTTCTACCCGAACAGTGTCAGTAACAGGCGGCTGAGTGATCAGCCCTTGGGACGCTTGGTGCCGTACTTGGAGCGGCCCTGCTTTCGCCCGTCGACGCCGGCCGTATCCAGCGCGCCACGAACCGTGTGATACCGCACGCCGGGCAAGTCCTTGACTCGGCCGCCGCGGATCAGGACCACGGAGTGTTCCTGCAGGTTGTGGCCTTCACCACCGATATAGGAGGAGACCTCATACCCGTTGGTCAGACGCACACGCGCCACCTTCCGCAACGCCGAGTTCGGCTTTTTCGGGGTGGTGGTGTAAACGCGCGTGCAAACACCGCGCTTCTGCGGGCTGGCCTCCAGGGCCGGCACGTTGCTCTTGGCAGCTTTGCTACGGCGTCCCTTGCGGACCAACTGATTAGTCGTAGCCATCGAAACGCTCACTCCAGACTGTAAACAAACGACAGGCCGAACGGGTCCGGCCTGTCGAAGGTGCGCAATTGTATGCAGATGACGTACCCCTGTCAACCGGAACCCCGCGCCGTGGCGGGGTTTTCACCCGGTTCCGCCACAGGGCGGCCCCGGGCCGCGGTTTACTGGTCGTCACCCTCCTGCTGGTTTCCCGCCAGCTCGGACGCCAACTCGGCTTCGGCAGCCGCCTTGGACGTGGGCAGATCCGCCGGGCGGCGGGACTTGCGGCGATCCTCGTGGTAGGCGAAACCGGTACCGGCAGGCACCAGACGCCCCACGATGACATTCTCCTTCAGACCGCGCAGATCGTCCCGGGCACCGCGCACCGACGCCTCGGTGAGCACGCGGGTGGTTTCCTGGAACGAGGCGGCGGAGATGAACGACTCCGTGGACAGCGACGCCTTGGTGATGCCCAGCAGCACCGGCACGCACCGAACCGGCTGCCTTTCCGCCGTGAGCAGGAGATCGTTCTCCTCCAGCACCTTGGCGCGGTCCAGTTGCTCGCCCCGGAGCAGCTTGCTGTCGCCCGGATCGGCGACCTCCACCTTCCGCAGCATCTGGCGGATGATCACCTCGATGTGCTTGTCGTTGATCTTCACACCCTGGAGCCGGTAGACGTCCTGAATCTCCTTGACCACGTAGGACGCCAACGCCGGCACGCCCAGCAGCCGCAGAATGTCGTGCGGGTTCGGTTCGCCTTCGGCGATCACCTCGCCCTTCTCCACGTGCTCGCCCTCGAACACGTTGACGTTGCGCCACTTGGGAATCAGCTCCTCGTAGGCCTCGCCTTCCTGCGGCGTGATGATCAGACGCTGCTTGCCCTTGGTGTCCTTGCCGAAGGACACCGTGCCGGAGATCTCCGCCAGAATGGCCGGTTCCTTCGGCTTGCGGGCCTCGAACAGGTCGGCCACCCGCGGCAGACCACCGGTGATGTCGCGGGTCTTGGAGGATTCCTGCGGAATGCGGGCCAGCACGTCGCCCACGTCCACCGGCGCGTTGTCCTCCACCGTGACGATGGCACCACCGGGCAGATAGTACTGCGCCGGGATGTCGGTGCCGGGGATCATGACATCCTTGCCGTCCTCGTCCACAAGCTTCACCATCGGCCGCATGTCCTTGGCGGCAACCCGGTCGTCCGGCTTGGCACCGGGAAGCTGACTGGGGTACTCCTGGTTGCCCCGGCTCTTGGGATCCGTGATCTCCAGGCTGGACAGGCCGGTGATCTCGTCGGTCTGCCGCACCACGGTGACCCCTTCGATGAAGTCGAAGAAGCGCAGACGCCCCTTCACCTCGGTGACGATGGGGTGGGTGTGCGGATCCCAGTTGGCGACGATCTGCCCGGCCTTCACCGCTTCCCCGTCGGCCACGGTGATGGTGGCGCCGTAGGGCACCTTGTAGCGTTCCTTCTCCCGGTTCTGCTCGTCGATGACGGTGATTTCGCCGGAACGGGACACCGCCACCAGGTTGCCGGTGTGGTGCTTGATCACCTTCATGTTGTGCAGCCGGATCTTGCCGTCCGACTTCACTTCCACGTTGGAGATGGCGGCGGCACGGGAGGCGGCGCCACCGATGTGGAAGGTCCGCATGGTCAGCTGGGTGCCGGGCTCGCCGATGGACTGGGCGGCGATCACGCCCACGGCCTCGCCGATGTTCACGCCATGGCCCCGGGCCAGGTCGCGGCCGTAGCACTTGGCGCAGACGCCGTAACGGGTTTCGCAGGTGATGGGCGAGCGCACCTTGATCTCGTCCACGCCCAGCTGTTCCAGACGGTCCACCCACTTCTCGTCCAGCAGGGTACCGGCCGGCACGGCCACTTCCTGGGTTTCGCTGTCCAGCACATCGCTGCAGGTCACCCGCCCCAGCACACGCTCCCGCAGGGCCTCCACCACGTCACCGCCCTCGATGATGGGCGACATGTAGATGCCTTCCGGGGTGCCGCAGTCCTGCTCGGTCACCACCAGATCCTGGGCCACGTCCACCAGGCGGCGGGTCAGGTAGCCGGAGTTGGCGGTCTTCAGGGCGGTGTCCGCCAGACCCTTTCGGGCACCGTGGGTGGAGATGAAGTACTGGAGAACGTTCAGCCCCTCCCGGAAGTTAGCGGTGATGGGCGTCTCGATGATGGAGCCGTCCGGCTTGGCCATCAGGCCACGCATGCCGGAGAGCTGCCGGATCTGGGCCGCGGAACCACGGGCGCCGGAATCCGCCATCATGAAGATGGAGTTGAACGACTTCTGCCGCTCCTCCTTGCCCTCGGCGTTGATCACCGCCTCGGTGCCCAGCTTGTCCATCATGGCCTTGGCCACCTGGTCATTGGTGCGCGACCAGATGTCCACCACCTTGTTGTACCGCTCGCCGTTGGTCACCAGACCGGAGGCGTACTGCCCCTCGATGTCCTTCACCTCTTCCTCGGCGCCGGCCAGGATGGTTTCCTTCTCCTCCGGAATGACCATGTCGTTCACGCCGATGGAGGCGCCGGACCGGGTGGAGAACCCAAAGCCCATGTACATGAGCTGGTCGGCGAAGATCACCGTCTCCTTCAGCCCCACCGTCCGGTAGCAGGCGTTGATGGTGGCGGAGATGGCCTTCTTGTTCATGTCCCGGTTGACCATCTCGAAGGGCAGCCCCTCCGGGAAGATGCGATAGATCAGCGCCCGGCCCACCGTGGTCTTGTAGCGGGTGACAGTTTCGCTGCGTTCACCGGTCTGGTCGTCCACCCACACCTCGCGGATGCGCACCTCGATGCGCGCCTGCAGGTCCACCTGGCCGCTGTCGTAGGCGCGGTGCACCTCGTCCAGATCGGCGAAGAACATGCCCTCGCCCCGGGCGTTGATGCGCTCCCGGGACATATAGTAGAGCCCCAGCACCACGTCCTGGGAGGGCACGATGATGGGTTCGCCGCTGGCCGGGGACAGGATGTTGTTGGTGGACATCATCAGCGCCCGCGCTTCCAACTGCGCTTCCAGCGACAGCGGAACGTGCACCGCCATCTGGTCGCCGTCGAAGTCGGCGTTGAAGGCGGTGCAGACCAGCGGATGGAGCTGGATGGCCTTGCCCTCGATCAGCACCGGCTCGAAGGCCTGGATGCCCAGACGGTGCAGGGTGGGAGCCCGATTCAGCAGCACCGGGTGCTCGCGGATCACGTTCTCCAGGATGTCCCAGACCTCGGGGGCCTCCCGCTCGGTCATCTTCTTGGCCGCCTTGATGGTGGTGGCCAGCCCCAGCCGCTGCAGCTTGGAGAAGATGAACGGCTTGAACAGCTCCAGCGCCATGCGCTTGGGCAGGCCGCACTGATGCAGCCGCAGGGTGGGACCCACCACGATCACGGAACGGCCGGAGTAGTCCACCCGCTTGCCCAGCAGGTTCTGCCGGAAGCGACCCTGCTTGCCCTTGATCATGTCGGCCAGGGACTTCAGCGGCCGCTTGTTGGTGCCGGTGATGGCCCGGCCACGGCGGCCGTTGTCCAGCAGCGCGTCCACCGCCTCCTGCAGCATGCGCTTCTCGTTGCGCACGATGATGTCCGGCGCGGACAGCTCCAGCAGCCGCTTCAGGCGGTTGTTGCGGTTGATGACCCGGCGGTACAGATCGTTCAGATCCGAGGTGGCGAAGCGGCCACCGTCCAGCGGCACCAGCGGCCGCAGGTCCGGCGGCAGCACCGGCAGCACGGTGAGGATCATCCACTCGGGCTTGTTCCCGGAATCCAGGAAGGCCTCGACGATCTTCAGCCGCTTGGACAGACGCTTGATCTTGGTATCGGAGTTGGTGGCGCTCAGCTCTTCCCGGAGCTTCTGCCGTTCCTCCTCCAGATCCACGCCCTTGAGCAGTTCCATGACCGCTTCGGCGCCCATGCGGGCATCGAACTCGTCACCGTACTGCTCCACGGCATCCAGATAGCCCTCGTCGGTGAGCAACTGGCCGCGCTCCATGGGCGTCATGCCCGGATCGATGACCACGAAGGCCTCGAAATACAGGATGCGCTCGATGTCCCGCAGGGTCATGTCCAGCAGCAGACCGATGCGCGAGGGCAGCGATTTCAGGTACCAGATGTGGGCCACCGGGCTGGCCAGGTCGATGTGGCCCATGCGCTCGCGGCGCACCTTGGCCAGGGTGACCTCCACGCCGCATTTCTCGCAGACCACGCCCCGGTGCTTGAGGCGCTTGTACTTGCCGCACAGGCACTCGTAGTCCTTCACCGGGCCGAAGATCTTGGCGCAGAACAGACCGTCGCGCTCCGGCTTGAAGGTACGGTAGTTAATGGTCTCCGGCTTTTTCACTTCGCCGTAGGACCAGGAACGGATCATCTCCGGCGACGCCAGGGCGATGCGCAGGGCATCGAAGTCATCCAGTTGTGCGCCGGGCTGCTTGAACAGATTCAGCAAGTCTCTCATAGCCGTTCGTCCGCCACCTAGTTGGTGAGTAGTCGGTTCGTCGCGATGACGTCCACCGGGTTCAGTCCTGCTCCAGCTCGATATTGATGCCGAGAGAGCGGATTTCCTTGACCAGCACGTTGAAGGATTCCGGCATGCCGGCCTTCATCTGGTGGTTGCCGTCCACGATGTTCTTGTACATCTGAGTACGGCCGTTCACGTCATCCGACTTCACGGTGAGCATCTCCTGCAGCGTGTAAGCCGCGCCGTACGCCTCCAGCGCCCACACTTCCATCTCACCGAAGCGCTGACCGCCGAACTGTGCCTTGCCGCCCAGCGGCTGCTGGGTGACCAGGGAGTACGGTCCGGTGGAACGCGCGTGCATCTTGTCATCCACCAGGTGGTTCAGCTTCAGCATGTACATGTAGCCGATGGTCACCGGCCGGTCGAAAGCGTCCCCGGTGCGGCCGTCATACAAGGTGGCCTGGCCGGATTCCGGCAGACCGGCGAGGCGGAGCATGTACTTGATCTCCTCCTCGTTGGCGCCGTCGAACACCGGCGTGGCGATGGGCACACCGTCCTTGAGGTTCATGCACAGGCGGACCACTTCCTCGTCGCTGAAGCTGTCCAGGTCGATGGCCTGCCCGCCGCTGCGGTTGTAGATGGCATCGAGCCGCTCGCGCATCGCGTCCACCCTGGCCTTGGCCTCCACCAATTCGCCCAGTTGGCGCCCCAGCTCCTTGGCGGCCCAGCCCATGTGGGTCTCCAGCACCTGGCCCACGTTCATGCGGGAGGGCACACCCAGCGGGTTGAGCACCACATCCACGGGGCGGCCGTCGTCGGTGAACGGCATGTCCTCCTGGGGCACGATCATGGAGATCACGCCCTTGTTGCCGTGGCGGCCGGCCATCTTGTCGCCGGCCTGGATGCGGCGCTTCACGGCCAGGTAGACCTTGACCATCTTCAGCACACCCGGGGCCAGATCATCGCCCTGGGTGATCTTGCCGCGCTTCTCCTCGAAGTGGCGCTCGAACTCCTCGCGCTGTTCCTTGAGCTGGCGCTGGGTGCGTTCCAGCAGTTCGTTGGCCGCCTCGTCCCGCATGCGGATCTCGAACCACTTGTCCCGGTCCAGGGTCTCCAGGTACTTCTCTGTGACCTTGGTGCCGGCCTTGAGCCCGCTGGGGCCGCCTTCCGCCACCTGGCCCACGATCGCGTTCCGGACACGGCCGAAGGCATCGTCCTGGAAGATGCGGAACTGGTCGTCCAGGTCCTTGCGGATCTTGGCCAGGGCTTCGCGCTCGATGGACAGGGCACGGGAGTCCTTCTCCACACCGTCCCGGGTGAACACCTGCACGTCGATGACGGTGCCGTCCATGCCGGAGGGCACGCGCAGCGAGGTGTCCTTCACGTCCGAGGCCTTCTCGCCGAAGATCGCCCGCAGCAACTTCTCCTCCGGGGTGAGCTGGCTTTCACCCTTGGGCGTGACCTTGCCCACCAGGATATCGCCGGACTTCACCTCGGCACCGATGTAGACGATGCCCGCCTCGTCCAGCTTGGACAGGGCCGATTCGCCCACGTTCGGGATGTCGGCGGTGATCTCCTCGGGCCCCAGCTTGGTGTCCCGGGCCACCGCCGTCAGCTCCTCGATATGGATGGTGGTGTAGCGGTCTTCCTGCACCACCCTCTCGGAGATGAGGATGGAGTCCTCGAAGTTGTAGCCGTTCCAGGGCATGAACGCGACCAGCATGTTCTGCCCCAGGGCCAGCTCGCCCATATCCGTGCTCGGGCCATCAGCCAGTACATCGCCCCGGGCAACCTGGTCGCCCACGTTCACCAGCGCCTTGTTGTTGATGCAGGTGTTCTGGTTGGAACGGGTGTACTTGGTCAGGTTGTAGATGTCCACACCCGGCTCACCCGGTGCGGTTTCCTCGTCGTTGACGCGGATGACCACCCGGGCGGCATCCACCGATTCCACCACGCCCCCGCGGCGGGCAACCACGGCCACCCCGGAGTCGATGGCCACGGCACGCTCCATGCCGGTGCCCACCAGGGGCTTCTCGGCACGCAGGGTCGGCACCGCCTGGCGCTGCATGTTGGAGCCCATAAGGGCGCGGTTGGCGTCATCGTGCTCCAGGAACGGCACCAGGGCGGCCGCCACGGACACGGTCTGCTTCGGCGACACGTCCATGTACTGGATCTTGTCCGGAGTGGACATGCCGAACTCGTTCTGGTGACGGATGGAGATCAGGTCATCCAGCAGAGCGCCGTCCTCACCCACCCGGGCGTTGGCCTGGGCGATGATGAACCGGGATTCCTCGATGGCGGACAGGTAATCCACCTCATTGGTCACCTTGCCGTCCACCACACGCCGGTACGGGGTCTCCAGGAAACCGTACCGGTTGGTCCGGGCGTAGCAGGCCAGCGAGTTGATCAGGCCGATGTTCGGGCCTTCCGGCGTCTCGATGGGGCAGACCCGGCCGTAATGGGTGGGGTGCACATCGCGCACCTCGAAGCCGGCCCGCTCACGGGTCAGACCGCCCGGGCCCAGGGCCGAGACACGGCGCTTGTGGGTCACCTCGGACAGGGGGTTGTTCTGGTCCATGAACTGGGACAGTTGCGAGGAGCCGAAGAACTCCTTGATCGCCGCCGCCACCGGCTTGGCGTTGATCAGCTCCTGGGGCATCAGCCCTTCGCTCTCGGCGATGGAGAGACGCTCGCGCACGGCACGCTCGACCCGCACCAGACCCACACGGAACACGTTCTCGGCCATCTCGCCCACGGAACGAATACGGCGGTTACCCAGGTGGTCGATATCGTCCACCGTGCCGTTACCGTTGCGGATGTCGATCAGCGTCTTCAGCACGGCGATGATGTCGTCGTTGTCCAAGGTGCCGGAGCCGGTGACCTCGTCACGACCCACCCGCAGGTTGAACTTCATGCGACCCACCGCGGACAGGTCGTAACGGTCCTCGCTGAAGAACAGGTTCTGGAACAGGTTCTCGGCGGCCTCCTTGGTGGGCGGCTCGCCGGGGCGCATCATGCGGTAGATCTCCACCAACGCCTCCAACTGGGTGCGGGTGGTGTCGATGCGCAGCGTGTTCGAGATGTACGGCCCGTGGTCCAGGTCGTTCACGTACAGGGTGTCGAACTGCTTGATGCCCGCATCCTTGAGCTGCTGGATCAGCTCCGGCGTCAGCTCGGTGTTGGCCTCGGCCAGGATCTCGCCAGTGGACTTGTCCACCACGTCATGGGCCAGGACGCGGCCTTCCAGGTATTCCTCCGGCACCACCAGCTTGTCCATGCCGGCCTTTTCCATCTGCCGGATGTGACGCGCGGTGACCCGGCGCCCGGGCTCCACCAGCACCTCGCCGTTCAGCTCGATGGGGAAGGTGGCGGTTTCGCCGCGCATCCGTTCCGGAACCAGATCCATCACCACCTGATTCTTCTTCAGGTGGAAGGTGACCTTCTCGAAGAACATGTCCAGGATCTGCTCCGGCTCATAGCCCAGCGCGCGCAGCAGCACGGAGGCCGGCAGCTTCCGGCGACGGTCGATGCGGACGAAGATGTTGTCCTTGGGGTCGAACTCGAAATCCAGCCATGAGCCGCGGTACGGAATCACCCGCGCGGTGAACAGCAGCTTGCCGGAGGAATGGGTCTTGCCCTTGTCGTGATCAAAGAACACACCCGGGGAACGGTGCAACTGCGAGACGATGACGCGCTCGGTGCCGTTCACCACGAAGGTGCCGTTCTCGGTCATGAGCGGAATCTCGCCCATGTAGACTTCCTGCTCCTTGATGTCCTTGACGGTCTTGCCGTCCTTGTCATAAATGACCAGGCGCACCAGGGCTCGCAGGGGGGCGGCATAGGTCATGCCGCGCAACTGACATTCCTTGACGTCGAAGGTCGGGATGCCGATACGATAGTTCACGTACTCCAGCGCCGCGGTGCCGGAGTAGCTGCTGATGGGGAACACGGACTTGAAGGCGGCATGCAGCCCGGCGTCCTCCCGCCCGTCCGGCGCCCTGTCTGCCTGCAGGAAACTCCGGTAGGAATCCAGCTGGATGGCGAGCAGATAGGGGACTTCCAGGATATTGGGAATCTTGCCGAAGTCCTTGCGGATGCGCTTCTTTTCGGTGAACGAGTAGGCCATCGAGGTTCCTCACCAAACGATCAAACCAGGTAGCAGGTCCGGCAATCCGGCGTCCCGCCCGTGCGCGAAGCCCGGGACCTGCAGGTATACGTGTTCCCTACGTTGCATCTACGTGGCGGCGGCGGAAACTCCCTGTCCGGACCGCTGCCTTCCTACAAACGGGAAAAGGCCGGTGGCACCTTGGCCACCAGCCAGTTCCCGCCATCCGGTTTCAGCAAACGCCTGTCGACAAGACTTACTTGATCTCGACGGTGGCGCCGGCTTCTTCCAGCTTGGCCTTGATTTCTTCGGCCTCGTCCTTGGATGCACCTTCTTTCAGCGGAGCGGGTGCGCCTTCCACCAGCTCTTTCGCTTCCTTCAGACCCAGACCGGTGATGCCACGGACAGCCTTGATGACGGACACCTTGTTGGAGCCGAAGCTGGCCAGCACCACGTCGAACTCGGTCTTCTCTTCGGCGGCGGCAGCCTCACCACCGGCAGCGGCGGCCGGAGCGGCGGCCACGGCGGCAGCGGCGGTGACGCCGAACTTCTCTTCCATCGCCTCGATCAGCTCAACCACTTCCAGCACGGTCATGTTGCCGATCGTTTCGAGGATATCCTCTTTGGAAACAGCCATTATAGAACTCCTGAAAAAGCGTGTCGTTGATCAGCCCCAAGGGGCTTCCTGCGTTTGAACAGCGAACCGGAAAGCCGGATCAGGCCGCCTCTTTCGCATCGCGCACTGCCGCCAGCGTACGGACCAGCTTGCCGGGCACCTCGTTCAAGGTGGTGGCAAGTTTCTGGACCGGCGCACGCATGGTGGCCAGCAGGATGCTCAGGGCTTCCTCGCGGGTCGGCAGGCTGGCCAGGCGATCCAGTTCGGACGCCGGGTACAGCTTGCCCCCCACGGACACCAACTTCGGTACGAGCTTGTCGTTGGCTTTCGCGAAGTCCTTCACCACACGCGCCGCCGCACCCGGGTCCTCCTGGGAGAACGCCAGCAGCAGCGGGCCGTTGAAGCCTTCGGTCATGCACTCGAAGTCGGTCCCCTGAACAGCCCGGCGCGCAATCGAGTTCTTGACCACCCGGAGGTAGACACCCTGCTTGCGCGCCTCGCGACGGAGGCCGTCCATCTCGGTTGCCTTGATGCCGCGGTATTCCGCAGCGACGGCGGCAAACGCCGCCTGGGCTACCGCATTGACTTCCGCGGTCATCGCCTTCTTCTGTTCCAGACTAATTGCCATGCTTTCCTCCTGGAACGTGGCCATGACCCCCGGCACCAGGCCGGGGAACGGATCGTGCCGGCGGGCGTGAACGCCCTGGGCACGCACCCCTTGCGGGGCCAACGGTCGCCTTCCGCAGGAAACTCCTGCCGGGGGCTGCACCGTCTATCGCTGGCCGGGACGGACCCGATTAAGCGGCGAACCGCACCAGACGGTCTTTGACGGCTGCCATGTCTCCGACAGCCTTCAAGACTCCGCCGCCGGCCGAAACCGGCGACGGAAACCGCGCCGTCAACCCAGCGACGCCGGGTCGATGGACAGACCGGGGCCCATGGTGGTGGCCACGGTCACTTTTTTCACGTACTGGCCCTTGGCGGCGGCCGGCTTGATCTTGTTCAGATCCGCCAGCAACGCCTCCAGGTTCTGCTTCAGTTGCTCGGACTCGAAGCTCACCTTGCCGATGGCGCAGTGGATGATGCCGGCCTTGTCGGTGCGATAACGCACCTGACCGGCCTTGGCGTTGCGCACCGCGTCCGCCACGTTGGGCGTCACGGTACCCACCTTCGGGTTCGGCATGAGACCGCGGGGACCGAGGATGGTTCCCAGCTTGCCCACAACCGCCATGGCGTCAGGGCTGGCAATCACCACATCGAAGTTCAGCTCGCCGGCCCGCACCTGCTCGGCCAGGTCGTCCATGCCCACCAGGTCGGCACCGGCCTCCTTGGCGGCATCGGCGTTGGCGCCCTGGGTGAACACGGCCACCCGCACGCTCCTGCCGGTACCGTTGGGCAGCACGGTGGCACCGCGCACCACCTGGTCGGACTTCCGCGGATCCACGCCCAGGTTCACCGACACCTCGACGGATTCGGGAAACTTCGCCGGCGGCAGCTCCTTGAGCAGGCTGAAGGCCTCATCCACCGGGTACAGCTTGCCCGGAACCAGCTTCTCGGCAATCGCCTTCTGGCGCTTGGTCAGCTTTGCCATGATCAAACGCCCTCCACGTCGAGGCCCATGCTCCGCGCACTGCCGGCAATGGTGCGCACGGCGGCGTCCAGATCACCGGCGGACAGGTCGGGCTCCTTGAGTTTCGCGATTTCTTCCAGTTGCTCCCGGGTCACCTTGCCCACCTTTTCGGTGTTGGGGCGGCCGGAACCGGACTGGATGCCCGCGGCCTTCTTCAGCAGAATCGCCGCCGGCGGCGTCGTGGTGATGTACGGGAAACTGCGGTAGCGTTAGTCCCTGATCACCCCCCGCATAAGCAGCCCGGCTTCCATCAACTGGGTCTGGGCGTTGAACGCCTTGCAGAACTCCATGATATTCACGCCGTGCTGACCCAGCGCCGGCCCCACGGGCGGCGACGGGTTGGCCTGGCCGGCCTTCACCTGCAGCTTGATATAAGCCTGTACTTTCTTGGCCATGTGACCTCCTGAGCGGGTGCAAACGCCTTATCGGCTCCCCAGAACAACAAACGGCGCCCCCACGGCGGCCTTCATCGGCCGCCGGCGACCCCGCCACATCAAACCTTTTCCACCTGATCGAAGCTGAGCTCCACCGGTGTGGAACGGCCGAAGATGGACACCGCCACCCGCAGCCGGTTCTTCTCGTAGTTCACCTCTTCCACGGCACCGTTGAAATCCGTGAACGGGCCGTCGGTGACGCGCACCACCTCGCCCACCTCGAACAGGACCTTCGGGCGGGGCTTCTCCACGCCTTCGCGGACCCGGTTGAGGATCTGCTCCGCTTCCCGGTCGGAAATGGGCGCCGGCCGGTCGCTGGACCCGCCGATGAACCCCATCACCCGGGGCACCTCCTTCACCAGGTGCCAGGTCTCGTCATCCATCTCCATGCGCACCAGCACATAGCCGGGGAAGAACTTCCGCTCGCTGCGGCGCTTCTGGCCGCCGCGGATCTCCACCACCTCTTCGGTGGGCACCAGGATCTCGCCGAACTTGTCTTCCATCCCGGCGCGCTTGATGCGCTCCTCCAGGGACTGCTTGACCTTGTTCTCGAACCCGGAATAGGCGTGAACCACGTACCAACGCTTCGCCATGTCAGCCCCCCGCGCCAATGATGATGCCGACACCCCAGCGCAGGAGCATGTCCAGCAGCCAGAGGAAGATGGCCACGATCATCACCACGATGATCACAATGATGGTCGTCTGCCGCGTCTCCTGCCCGGTGGGCCAGACCACCTTCCGGGTTTCCGTCCGCGCATCCAGCAGGAACCCCCACAGGGCACGGCCCGGGGCGGAGGTCACGGCGATGGCCACGGCCACGGCCACCGCGGCGAGGATGCCGACCACCCGGTAGATATGCGGCTGATCCTCGTACACATAGAACGCGATGATGCTGGCGGCCAGCAAAAGCGCGGCGGCGACCAGCTTCAACGTGTCGGCCGGAGACTTGTCGGTAAGCGTCTTGGATTTCATGAACGTCCGCGGACTTCCCTGGAGCTGGCCCCGATAATGTCAATCATCGGGCCGTGGACCGGATGCTGGCAGGCCAGGAGGGACTCGAACCCCCAACCTGCGGTTTTGGAGACCGCTGCTCTGCCAATTGAGCTACTGGCCTGTATCCGGTTGCTGCTGACTCGAAGGCGTGAGACACGATACCGCGCCTCACGCCTCATAGTCCAGACCTGCGCCCGCCCGCTGGCGGGCCAGCCACTTACTCGATGATCTTGGAGACGACGCCGGCACCAACGGTGCGGCCGCCCTCACGA
>JAFIFU010000075.1 GCA_020831885.1 Ectothiorhodospiraceae bacterium | reverse complement strand
GTGAGGGGCAGGCGGATGACTGGGAGGACTGCGTGCAGTTGATGACGCTCCACTCCGCCAAGGGGCTGGAGTTCCCCTGGGTGTTCCTGGCCGGGCTGGAAGAGGGTTTGTTCCCGCACCGCATGTCGACGGAGGATCCGGACCGGCTGGAGGAGGAGCGGCGACTGTGCTACGTGGGTATAACCCGCGCCCGGCAGCGGCTTGTGCTCACCTGGGCGGAGAAGCGGCGTATCCACGGTGAGGAACGCTGGGGCTCCCCGTCACGGTTCATCCGTGAGATTCCCGATGATCTTGTGCAGCATATCCGCACCCGGGTATCCGTATCTCGGCCGCAGATGGCCATTCGGCGGGGCCTGGCGGAGGAGCCCGCGCCGAATGGCGCCTTCCGTCTGGGGCAGCGCGTGTTTCACGAAAAATTCGGGGACGGGGTGGTGGTCCGCTACGAGGGCCAGGGGGCGGCTGCCCGGGTGCAGATCAACTTCGCCAGTGTCGGTGCCAAGTGGCTTGTGGCCGCCTACGCCAGGCTCTCCCCTGCCTGATCGGCGCCCCTGCCGGGGTGTCAGGCGCGTGCGGCCGGTCCCGAGCGGTTGCTACCACTGAATGATCTTCCACCGGTTGATGTTCGGCGCGTCACCCAGGGCCTCGATGCGCGTGGTGAGCTGGCCCGAGCCGTCCGTGTCGTACAGGTAGTAGGGCGGCCCCACCGCAGGCGTGATCTTCACCGCATAGACCTGGCCGTTGATGCTGTACTCCTCGATGGTGGCCCATTGCCGTTCCACAATGGTCACCTGGGGCTCCACATCCTCGCCCAGGGTCAGTTCCTCCGGCGGGGGCGGCGCGGTGATGATCGGCCTGCGCGGCTCCTCTGCCTGGACGTAAACCGTGAACCCCATGGTCGTGACGACCAGCAGGGTGACGATCCAGGGTAATATCCGTTTCATGCGCCTTTCTCCCGGCTCCGGTCTGCGCGGGGCCTTCTCGGGCCGCCACGGGGATCACTACAGGTCCAGCAGAATCTCCCGCTCCCAGGCGGATGGCTCGAAACCGCGGTGCTCATAGTGGTCGAAAATCGCGTTGACGGCGTCCTCGGGCCGGTCCACCACCTTGAACAGGTCCAGGTCCTTTTCGTCGATCATGCCTTCCGCCACCAGGTGATCCTGGAACCAGCCGAGCAGGCCGCTCCAGAACGCTTCGTGCATCAGGATGATCGGGATGCGGCGGGTTTTCCCCGTCTGCACCAGTGTCAGTATTTCCGCCAGTTCATCCAGCGTGCCGAACCCCCCGGGCAGGACCACATAGGCCGAAGCGTACTTGACGAACATCACCTTGCGGGAGAAGAAGTGGCGGAAATGCAGGCTGATGTCCTGGTACGGATTCCCCGCTTGCTCCTTGGGCAGTTGGATGTTCAGCCCGATGCTCAGCGATTTGCCGGCATACGCCCCCTTGTTGGCCGCCTCCATGATCCCGGGGCCGCCACCGCTGACCACCGAGAAACCGGCGTCGGACAACTGGCGGGCCGTCTCCTCCGCCAGTTGGTAGTACGGGTGCTCCGGTGGTGTTCTGGCGGATCCGAACACACTGACCGACGGCTTGATCTGTGCCAGCCGCTCGAAGCCTTCCACGAACTCCGCCATGATCTGGAAGATCTTCCAGCTCTCCCGCGTCATGAGTGAATCGTTGACCAGGCCTCGGCCGTCGAACTTGTCTGTCGTTTTCATTCGGTTCTCCAGGGCGCGGCGCGTACCGCCGCGGCCCATTACAAACAGCGTCCCTTTGCGTATCCTACGGCACATCGACAGTCCAGCGACAGCACCAACGGGGTGCGTCCGTGATGCGCTGGACGTTCCCCACGGGAGGCGGAGCAATCCGCCCGGCAACCGGTAAAGGCTGGCCATGACCGAAGCCAAGGACAAACCCCTGATTCTGGTGGACGGCTCCTCCTATCTCTACCGTGCCTTCCATGCCTTGCCGCCGCTTACCAACTCCGCCGGCGCGCCCACGGGTGCCATCTACGGCGTCGCCAACATGCTGCGCCGCCTGCTCAAGGATTATGACCCCAGCCATATCGCGGTGGTTTTCGACGCGCCGGGCAAGACGTTTCGCGACGAGCTGTTCGAGGAATACAAGGCCAATCGGCCGAGTATGCCCGACGAGCTCCGTTCTCAGGTCCAGCCGCTGAAGGATCTGGTGCGGGCCATGGGACTGCCGTTGCTGGAGGTGCCGGGCGTGGAGGCGGACGACGTGATCGGCACCCTGGCACGGCGGGCCGAGGCGGAGGGCTGGGACGTGGTGATTTCCACCGGCGACAAGGACATGGCGCAGTTGGTCACCGGTCGCGTCACCCTGATCAATACCATGACCGGCAAGACCCTGGATGTGGATGGTGTGGAGGAGAAATTCGGCGTGCCGCCGGAACGCATCATCGACTATCTCGCCCTGGTGGGGGATACCTCCGACAATATCCCCGGCATCCCAAAGGTGGGACCGAAGACCGCCGCCAAGTGGCTGGGTCAGTACGGGGATCTGGATACGCTGGTGGAGCGGGCCGAGGACATCGGGGGCAAGGTGGGTGAGAGTCTGCGGGAGAATCTGGACAAGCTGCCACTCTCCCGCAAGCTGGCCACCATCCACTGCGACCTGGAACTCGGGGAGAACCCCGCCACCCTGCAGCGCGGGGAAGCGGACACAGCGGCGCTTCGCGAACAGTTCCGCCGGTTGGAGTTCTCCACCTGGCTGTCCCAGTTGGAAGAAGCGGTTGCCGAGGATGCGGACGGCGCCGATCCTGCCGACCACCCGGTGGATTACCGCATGATCACCGATTGGACGGCGCTGGATGCCTGGCTGCAGCGTCTGGAGCGGGCGGATCTTTTCGCCGTGGACCTGGAAACCGACAGCCTGGACTACATGCAGGCGCGCATCGTGGGGCTGTCCTTTGCCATCGAGCCCGGCGAGGCCGTCTATATCCCCGTGGCCCATGACGGGCCGGATGCGCCCCAGCAACTGGATCGGGAGCAGGTGTTGGCGCGGCTCAAGCCGTTACTGGAGGATCCCGACCGGTCCAAGCTCGGACAGAACCTCAAGTACGACATGAGCGTGCTGGCCCGGCGCGGCATCCGGCTCCGGGGCGTGCGGCACGACACCATGCTGGAATCCTATGTGCTGGATTCCACCGCCACCCGGCATGACATGGATTCGCTGGCTCTGAAATACCTGGGCCGCAGCACCATCAAGTTCGAGGATGTGGCCGGCAAGGGGGCGAAGCAGCTCAGCTTCAACCAGGTGCCGGTGGACCAGGCCACCACCTACGCCGCCGAGGATGCGGACGTGACCCTGCAACTGCACCGTACGCTGTGGCCGCGTTTGCAGGAGAATCCGGGGCTGGCCCGTATCTACCAGGACATTGAGATTCCGCTGGTGCCGGTGCTTTCGCGCATGGAACGCAACGGCGTTTTCGTGAACCGCAAGCTGCTGGCGGAGCAGAGCCGCGAACTGGCCCAGCGCATGCAGGAGTTGGAACGGGCCGCCCACCAGGCCGCCGGCGGGCCGTTCAACCTGAGTTCACCCAAGCAGATCCAGGAAATCCTGTTCGACCGCCAGGGATTACCGGTACTGCAGAAGACGCCCAAGGGCCAGCCGTCCACCGCGGAATCGGTGTTGCAGGAACTGGCGGTGGACTACGAGCTGCCGCGGCTGATCCTGGAGCACCGCGCCATGGCCAAGCTCAAGTCCACGTATACGGACAAATTGCCCCAGATGATCGATCCGGACACGGGCCGGGTGCATACCTCCTACCATCAGGCGGTGACAGCCACGGGGCGTCTGTCGTCGTCGGACCCGAATCTGCAGAACATCCCGGTGCGCAGCCGCGAAGGGCGGCGCATCCGCAAGGCCTTCGTGCCGGCGGAGGGCTACAAGCTGCTGGCGGCGGACTACTCCCAGGTGGAACTGCGGATCATGGCGCATCTGTCCGGCGATGAGGGGTTACGCAAGGCTTTCGCCCAGGGGCAGGACATCCACCGGGCCACCGCCGCCGAGGTCTTCGGTGCCAGTCCGGAGCAGGTGACCGATGAACAGCGCCGCGCCGCCAAGGCGATCAACTTCGGGCTGATCTACGGTATGTCCGCCTTCGGTCTGGCCCGCCAGCTCGGCGTGGCGCGCGGTCAGGCCCAGGAGTACGTGGACCGCTATTTCGACCGCTATCCCGGCGTGAAGGCCTACATGGATAACACCCGTGTCCGGGCCCACGAGCAGGGCTTCGTGGAGACCGTGTTCGGCCGGCGCCTGTACCTACCGGAAATCAATTCCCGCAACAGCCAGCGGCGGCAGTACGCCGAGCGCACGGCCATCAACGCGCCCATGCAGGGTACGGCGGCGGATATCATCAAGCGCGCCATGATCCGGGTGGACGCCTGGCTGCAGCGGGACGAGCCGGATGTGCTGATGGTGATGCAGGTGCACGACGAACTGGTGTTCGAGGTGCCGGACTCCCAAGTGGCGGTGGTGAGCGACGAGGTGCGTCGCCTGATGGTGGAGGCCGCCCAGTTGGAGGTGCCGCTGGAAGTGGACGTGGGCGTCGGGGATAACTGGGAAGAGGCCCACTGAGCATGGTACAAAAGAAAGGCCCTGGCTCTCGGGGGGAAAGACCAGGGCCAACATTGCGGCCTTGGGGTTAGGCCGACTTTGCTCGTCCGCCACAGGAAAAGAGCGGACGAACCGCGCCGGGCACTGGCGCTCGGTAAAATAGACAGGGTTGCTGCAGAAAAGTTCCCGTGCGGCGCGTCCGGCGCCCGCATCCTTGGGACCGATGGCTGCGGCTGCCTCAGGGGGCTTCCTTCACTCCGAACCAGTGGTCCAGCACCGCGTGGGCCTCGTCCACGCCCAGCCGGCTGTGGGCCGAGAACAACTGCACCGTGGAACCCGGAAAATCCCGTTCCAGCGCCTTGCGCACGGTCAGCAGCGCCTGCATTGCCGCGCCGCGCTTGAGCTTGTCCGCTTTGCTCAGCAGCACATGCACCGGCAGCCCCGCATCCCGCGTCCAGGCCAGCATCTGGCGATCGAAATCCCTGAGCGGGTGGCGGATATCCATGATCAGCATGACGCCCCGCAGGGCCCGGCGTTTCGCCAGGTAGGTGGGCAGCACCTGCTGCCAATGCGCGCGGATCCTTTCCGGCACCTTGGCATAGCCGTAGCCGGGCAGATCCACCAGGGCCATGGCATCACTCACCGGGAACAGGTTGATCAACTGCGTGCGCCCCGGTGTCTTGCTGGTGCGCGCCAGGCTCTTCTGTCCGGTGATGGCATTCAGCGCACTGGACTTGCCGGCGTTGGAGCGCCCGGCAAAAGCCACCTCCAGTCCGGTGTCCGGGGGCAACTGGTCCAGCCGGTTTGCGCTCTTCAGGAATCGGGCCTGGTGGTACAAGGGGTTCATCGTTGGTCCTTTTCCGGCGGAGCCCGGCGGTGTGGAGGCTTTGGCGGCCCCGGGAGGGGCGAAGCCCGCCAGGGCTCGGTCCTGATCCGCTTAGGGTGCGTCCGGCTCTGACAACGCTTGGCCGGCAGCGCGGGTTCCGCGCAATGGTAAACTGTATCGGCGGATGGCGCATCGTCCGGAACGCCTTGTTTCTGCGTTGCAAAATTGACCCGCAAACGCCCGACTGGTATAAAACCAGTCGTTTTGCCCGCGCCGGTCGCGAGCGCCCGCTGGGCCCGGTTGCGGCCTGGAAATGCAGCAGTCCCTACGGTTCAGGAGCACGGTTGTCCATGAAGATTTGGCAGCGACTTGCCATCGCCTCTGTCGTGCTGGGTGCCGCCGGTCTGGCGCACGCCGGTGATGTGTCCCGCGGGCAGGAGCTTTCCGCCACCTGTGTCGCCTGCCATGGCGCGGACGGCAACAGCACCAATGAGGAATGGCCCAAGCTGGCCGGCCAGGGTGAACGCTACCTTTACGAGCAGTTGGTGGCCTACAAGGAAGGCACCCGGCAGGATCCGTTGATGGCCGGACAGGTGGCCAACCTGGATGATCAGGACATGCGTGATCTGGCCGCCTTCTACGCCGCGCAAACGCCGGAGATCGGCGCCGCCCACGAAGACCTGGCCGAGCGTGGCGAGACGATCTACCGGGGCGGCATACCTGAGCAGAACGTGGCGGCCTGCATTGCCTGTCACGGCCCGGCGGGTGAGGGAATCGCCTCCGCCGGTTTCCCCCGGCTGGCCGGCCAGCATGCGACCTACACGGCGCAGCAGTTGCAGAAGTACCGCGACGGCACGCGGGACAACGACCCCAACCGCATGATGCGGGACGTGGCGCGTAACATGTCCGATGAGGACATCCAGGCCGTTTCCTCCTATCTGGAAGGTCTGTACCGTCGCGACCGATAAGCGCTGCCCGGGCCGCTGCACGACACCATGGGTTGTGCAGCCTGCCGGTCCGGATCCGGTTTGCCCCGCACCATCCGGAACTTCTCCCGGGATCCATGGTCACCATGGGTGCCCGGGGGCATCCCCGCCGCACCCGACGCGCACTACCCCGAACACTGCTGCAACTTAGTGACCGGTTTCCCGGTCGGGATCAGGATGGAAACCACCAGCAGCCCCAGCCAAGTCAGAGAGAAACGCCGGCGCCAGGGTACGGGCAGTGTCCTGCTCCACTTCCTGGGTTCCATGAACCTGGCCATCACGCTGCTGGTCGTGGTTGCCATCGCATCAGTCATCGGCACCATTATCCAGCAGAACCAGCCGTACCCGGATTACCTGCTCAAGTTCGGCCCATTCTGGTTCGAGGCGTTCGCCACGCTGGGCCTCTACGATGTCTATTCTGCCGGCTGGTACCTGTTTCTGCTTGCTTTTCTGGTGGTTTCCACGTCCATCTGCCTGTCGCGGCACACACCCTCGGTCCTCAAGGAGATGCGCCGCTACCGGGAGCATCAGCAGGAGCGGTCGCTGCGCGCTTTCAGCAACCGGCGCGAGTGGACCACGCGGCTGGACCCGGCGCAGGTGGAGGCGCTGGGCGCTCAGACGCTGCAACGGCACCGTTTCCGGTTTCGGAGCAAGGCCCACGGTGATGCCCGCCTGCTGGCGGGCATGGCCGGCCGCAGCAATCGGCTGGGCTATGTCTTCACCCATCTGTCCATTGTGGTCATCTGCGTCGGTGGCATCATCGACGGTAACCTGCTGCTCAAATTCCGGGAGTGGACCGGTCAGCTCCAGATCGAGACCCGTAACATCCCCGTCTCCCAGGTGGATCCGTCCAGTCGCCTGCCGGTGTCCCGGGGTGCCTTCCGGGGCAATGTGAACATCCCCGAGGGGCGCAGCGCCGGGGTGGTCTTCCTGGACCTGAAGGACGGCTACGTGGTGCAGGATCTGCCGTTCCGCCTGCACGTGGAGGAGTTCCGCGTGGAGCACTACGATACCGGTGAACCGCGATCCTTCGAGAGCGACGTGATTCTCACCGCCCCGGAACTGGATGAACCCATCGTCCAGACCATCCGCGTGAACCATCCGTTGACCTATCGCGGCTATGCCATCTATCAGGCCAGCTTCGGCGACGGCGGCTCCTTGCTGGGCATGCGTGCCTGGCCGCTGCGGGGGGATGACAGGGAGCCCTGGGAACTGGACGGCGAGGTGCTGAAGGACCAGCCCATCGACGTGGCCGGCCGCGAATACCGGCTGGAACTGGAAGACTTCCAGTTGTTCAACGTTCGGCCCACCGAGGACGCGGAGACACGCCGCGATGTGCGGAATGTGGGCCCGAGCTTCACCTACCGCCTGCGTGCCCCCACCGGCGAGGCCAGGGAGTACCACAATTTCATGCTGCCGGTGGAGGTGCGCGGGCGACAGTATTTCCTGAGCGGTGTGCGCAGCACGCCTCAGGAGGAGTTCCGCTATCTGCACCTGCCGGCGGACAGCCGTGGGCGTCCGGATACCTTCCTGGCCTTCTACAATCTGCTGCAGGATCAGGATTCCCTGCGCGCCGCGTCGGAGCGGGCTGCCGAGGCGACCCTGAGCGAGTACGGGCTTGGCGATTCGGGGCTGGTGCCGCAGGTGGCGCTGAGTGCCAGGGATCTGGTGCGCCGGTTGCTTGAGGAGGACATGCAGGCTGTGCTGGAGTACCTGGAGGATTCCATGCTGGAGCGGCAGGTGCCGGAAGACCGCCGCCAGATGCTGATGACCTTCTCCCGTCTGGCCATGGAGCGGACCTTGTGGGAGGCCTATCTGGAAGCCCGGAGCGACGGCGACCTGCAGCCGGTGAGTGCCGCGGATGAACAGGGGCAGGCTTTTTTCCGGGATGCGCTGGCGGCCCTTTCGGCCATGGACCTGTATGCCGCGCCGGTGTTTCTGGAACTCACGGATTTCGAACAGATCCAGGCAACTGGTCTGATGATCGCCCGGGCGCCCGGACAGCCGGTGGTGTACGCGGGCTTCGGTCTGCTGACGCTTGGTATACTACTGATGTTCTACGTCTCTCATCGGCGGGCCTGGTGCTGGATCAAACCACGGCCTGATGGCGGTACGGATGTACTGCTGGCCGGGGCGAATCAGCGGGATCCGCTGGGCTTCCAGCGCAGCTTCGGGGAGCTGGCGGATGAGCTGGATGCAAGATTGAAGGCGGCCGAGTCGGGCGCCGGGGGCCGGCGGGCGGGCGGAGGAGGTGTCTCAATTTTAGGTGGGGCGGTTGGGGGCCCCCGGGGCACGGCGGGACTGAGGAATCGGCCATGAGCACCACTCCGGACAATGTCATTGGGCAGTTCGACGACCGCGGCTTTCTGCGTCGCCTGAGCTGGTTCGACTGGGCATGGGCAGCCGCGTTTCTCGTCGGCACCTTGTATGCCAGCGTCCATTTCGGACCCTGGATGGACGTTTACGAACAGGGGATCCTGTATCTCGGCTACGCCACGCTGATCTGGGTTGGCTGGGTCTGGAAACCGGCCCGTCTGTTCAGTCTGGTGGTGGCCGGTCTGACCCTGTTCGCCCTGTTCCAGTATCCGGATCTGGCGGCTGCCGAGCGCAACTTCTTCCTCAATTACCTGCTGTCCAGCCAGTCGGCGATCATGTGGATGTGCGCGCTTTTCCCGGCGGCCACGGTGGTTTACTTCGCCGGCCTCCTGGCCCGTTCGGAATACACCCAGAAGGTGGGTTCAGCCCTGACCTGGGCGGCCTCGGGCGCAGGGTTCATCGGGCTGCTGGTGCGCTGGTGGGAATCCTACCTGATCTCCCCGGAGATCGGCCGGATCCCGGTGACGAACCTGTACGAAGTGTTCGTGCTGTTCGCCATGACCACGGGGCTGATCTATCTCTACTACGAGCACCGTTACCGCACGCGGGCGCTGGGCGGCTTTGTCGGGCTGATCATCACCGCCTCGGTGGGCTTCCTGCTCTGGTACCACTTCGACCGGCAGGCCCATGAGATCGATCCCCTGATTCCGGCGCTGCAAAGCTGGTGGATGAAGATCCACGTGCCGACGAATTTCGTGGCCTACGGCGCGTTTGCCATTGCTGCCATGGTGGGTGTTGCCTACCTGGTGCAGGCGCGTAATCCGGAGCGTTGGCGTCAGCGCGGCCTGCCCGGTGCCGAGGCCATGGACGATCTCATGTATCGCACTATCGCGCTGGGCTTCGCTTTCTTTACCATCGCCACCATCCTGGGCGCCTTCTGGGCCGCAGAGGCCTGGGGCGGCTATTGGTCCTGGGATCCGAAGGAAACCTGGTCATTGATCACCTGGTTGACCTACGCCGGCTGGCTGCACCTGCGGTTTACCAAGGGCTGGCGGGGCACGCCCATGGCCTGGTGGGCCATCATCGGCTTGCTGGTCACCACCTTTACATTCCTGGGTGTGAACATCTTCCTCTCCGGGCTCCATTCCTACGGGGAGCTCTGATTGCCAGTCGCCATCCACTGCGCCCGCGTTTTCGCGGGCGCAGTGGATTCAGTCCTCCGGGTTCGGCGTGTCCAGTCCCGGATTCCCGTCGTCGTTTACGGTAGGCTTGTGGAAACCACTGCTGAGCGTTGTGGTCAATAGAGCCAGCGGGTCCGCCTTTTCCGGCGGCCCGGAACAGAATGATTCGCCGCCGGTATTCGGCGGCACAGGGGAGTTCCAGTCATGCGAGTACTGTTAGCCGCCCTGCTGGCGGGGTCGCTGTTCACCGGCCTGGCCAGCGCACAGACCTTCCAGGAAGGCACCCACTACCGGGCGTTGCCTGATCCGGTGTCCACGGTGGACAGCGAGCGTATCGAGGTGCGTGAGTTCTTTTCCTACGGCTGTCCGTTCTGCAACCAGTTCCTGCCGCGCATCAAGGCCTACGAGGAAACGCTGGACGATGATGTGGTGGTTGTGCGGCATCCTGTGGTGTTCAGCCGGCAGACGGAGTCCCTGGCCCGGGCCTATGTGGTCGCCGAACAACTGGATGTGGTCGATCAGGTCCACGGCGCGCTGTTTGTCGCCTACCATGACCAGGGTAACCGTCTGGGTTCGGCGGAGCAGGTGGCAGATGTGTTCGAAGCCCAGGGCGTGGAGCGGCAGCAGGTGCTGGATACCTGGGACTCCTTCGGGGTGGAGACCAATCTGAACCGCTACCAGCAGAGCCTCCGTCGGTACATGGTGTCCAGTACGCCCTCCATGGCTGTGAACGGACGCTACTACATCACCATGGATATGGCAGGCAGTCAGGAGCAGCTTATCCGCATCGTCGATTTCCTGGTCCAGAAGGAACGCAACGGATCACAATGATGATGGAGGCAACCCGGGTACTTCCGCCGCGTGAATCCCCCGAGCCCGCGGCTCGGGCAGGGACACGGCTGCGCCTGATGAGCTACAACATCCAGACCGGCATGCGTACCCGCCATTACCGGGACTACCTCACCCGTAGCTGGCAGCACCTGTTTCCCCATCCGGAACGCCCGCGGAACATCGACCTCATCTCCGAACTGCTCATGGACTTCGATCTGGTGGGTCTCCAGGAGGTGGATGCCGGCAGCCTGCGCAGCGGCTTCGTCAATCAGACGGAATACCTGTCGAGGCGCGCCGGGTTTCCCTACTGGCACGATCAGACCAATCGCCGTATCGGCCGGCTCGCCCAGCATAGCAATGGCATCCTGAGTCGCTTTCGGCCGTTGGAAGTGCGTGAGCACCGGCTGCCCGGAATGATTCCCGGTCGCGGTGCGCTTCACCTCCGGTACGGTGGCCCGGGCGAGGAACTGGATGTCATCCTCATGCACCTGGCCCTGGGGCAGCGAACGCGCATGAGCCAGCTCGCCTACGTGGCCGAACTCATTCAGGACCTGCGGCACGTGGTTGTCATGGGAGACCTGAACTGCCGGGCGGACAGCGCGGAGCTGCGCCACTTGCTGGATCATAGCCGGCTGCGGGAGCCGTTGTTGGATTTGCTCACCTATCCGAGTTGGCGCCCACAGCGGAATATCGACCATATCCTGGTTTCCGATTCAATCAAGGTGGAACGCGCCGAGGTGGTGGACTATCCGCTGTCGGATCACCTGCCCATCATGATGGAGATCGAGTTGCCCAGGTCTGTCATCCTGGTGCCCTGAGCTGCTCCGGGTTATTGCAGGGAGGTTGTGCCGAAGGCTGCGGGCAGGGGCAGGCCGTCCCGCAGCAACGCGGAGAATCCGCCCGGGTCCAGCGGGCGGGCCAGCAGATACCCCTGCAGAAGATCGCAACCGGATTCCCGGAGGAATGCCAGTTGCTGCTCGGTCTCCACGCCCTCGGCCACCACACGCAGGTTGAGCTGATGTGCCATGGCGAGAATGGCGATGACGATGGCACGGTCGTTCGGATCCGTGAACAGGTCGCCGATGAAGGACCGATCGATTTTCAGGATATTCACCGGCATGTGCTTGATCTTGCTGAGACTGGAATAGCCGGTACCGAAATCGTCCACGGCAACGCTGATGCCCAGTCGCCGCAACTGCTGCAGCAGGCCGGAGCGCTCACTTTCCATCAGGGTGCTCTCGGTGATCTCCAGTTCCAGCGAGGTGCCTGGCAGATCATGTCTCTCCAGCAACAGCTCCAGTTGCTGCGCCAGATGCCCGTCAACCAGTTGATGGGCGGAGACGTTCACCGAAATCCGTGGCAACGCGAGACCGCATTGGCGCCAGGTGGCCAGATCCTGGCATACCTGTTCCAGGAGCCACTCCCCGATGGGAATGATGAGACCGGTCTCCTCCGCCAGGCTGATGAACGCGTCCGGCGGGATGACGCCCAGTTCCGCGTCCTCCCAGCGGAGCAGCGCCTCCGCGCCGTGCAACTGTCCGGTGCCGGCATCCACCATCGGCTGATAGCAGAGCGAGAAGCTGCACGCCTCAACGGCTGCGCGTAACCGGGTTTCCAGCCGCTTGCGGGTGGCGGCCCGACGCTGGAGTCCCTGGTTGTAAAGCATCAGCCCGGACAGGCTTCGTTTCGCCTGGCGTAGCGCCAGTTCGGCGCGCTGAAGCAGGCTGTCCACGTCAGGGCCATGGCGGGGATGGTTGGCAACACCAATGCTGCAGGTAACGCGCAATTCGTGGCCGGCCACCCGCAGCGGCTCCGACAGCATGCCCTGCAAGGCGGCGGCCTGCTCCATGATGGCTTCTGTTTCATCCCGTGGACACAACGGGAGGCTCAGCATGAACTCGTCGCCACCCCAGCGGGCAAGAATGCTTCCTTCCGGCAGCCAGGATCGCAGTCTGGCGCTCACGGCCTTAAGAAGCAGGTCCCCCACATCGTGCCCGAGCAGGTCGTTGATGGTGCCGGCGTCGTTCAGGTCGATCAGCAGCAGTGAGAAGATGCTGCCCTGCTCGCAAAGCCCGGCGATATGACGGCGCAGCAGTTGGCGGTTGGGCAATCCGGTCAGGCGATCGTAGTAGGCAAGCCGGAAAATCCGCTGTTCCGAACGTTTTCGCTGCAGGGCGCTGGCGAAGATCTCCCCGGCGCCTTGCAGCAGGCGTTCGCCATCGTCAAGCCGGGATCGGTGGCCGGCCAGGCGTTCGATGCCGATAAAGCCCTGAAGTGTGCCGGAGTAGATGATCGGCACCGCCAACATGCTGACCACACCCGCCCGAAGCAGACTGCTGCGCTCCCGATGGGCTTCCGCCGGCAGACCGGCAGCGTCTTCGATCGCCACCGTGTCCCGTTCGTACAGCGAGCGGATCAGCCACGGGATTTCGCTGCGATAGGGCTGGCGCCCGAAAGCCGGTTCCCGGACGGTGATTCCGGGGCGGCACCAGCCATGGGTATTGCCCAGCAGGCGATTACGTAGCTGATAGACATAGGTCCGGTCCGCACCGGCATAACCGCCCAGATCAGCCAGGGTCTGATCGATGGCGCTGTCGATTCTGTCCGGATGCAGGTTGATGAAGCGGTACGAGGCCTGACTCAAAAGACGCTCGATCTCGACCCGGGCTGCGAGCCCGTGGTTGTCCGCCGGCGGGCTGGCCAGCGCGCGCACGGCGCAGAGCAGGCAGTTGTCCGCTGTGGGACGGATCCGCGCGTCCAGGGTGACGGGCCGCCCGGTATGAACTGCCTGCAAATGCAGGCGTTCGGCCTGTCCGTGTTCCCGGGACCGTGCCGCCGCCTCCCGGAGCGCCTGGCTGCCGCTGGGCGTTAGCAGGGGATCCAGGCCTCGGGCCTGGATGGTTTCGCCCAGTGATGGGTCATTCCCGGTCGCCAGCACCCGCGTGATCTGGTCTGCGGCGTCAATGATGAAGATGCAGTCGCCCACCGTGTCCAGGAGGGCATCCAGTTCCGTTGGGGACAGCCGGGTGTGACCGGCAGATGGCGCGTCGGTGGAGATTGTGCCACGGTCTGCGCCGGAAGAGCGCCAGCCGTCTGTCATGATCCCAGTGTCCCCAGCGGCGGAACTGACAGCCGCGCGCGGCGGCATTTCGTCCCGCGGATGTTTTTCGTTATCGTTAGCGGGCCCGTGAACGTCAGACGGTTCCCGGGTTTCCCCAAGCCCAGGGGCAGCGTAGCACACGTTCGGGTATACACCTATCCACCAGCATGATCCCGTTTGGGGGAGCCAAGCCATGTCCTGTTCCAGTGCTGTAGATCCGTCCGCCTGCCAGGCCTGCCGGCTGGCGGAGCATCGTAGCCGCGTGGTGCTACCGGATGGCCCCCGGGAGGGGGTGTTGGCCATTGGCGAAGCGCCGGGCCGACAGGAGGATGTCAGCGGCGTCGGATTCGTGGGCATCGCCGGGCTCAATCTGGAGGCGGCCTTCGCCGCATGCGGGCTGGCCAGGGAGCAATGGGCCCGCAGCAACATCGTGCGCTGCCGGCCGCCGGAGAACCGCAAGCCCCGGGCGGACGAGGTGCGGTCCTGTGCGCACTGGCTGGATCGGGTGGTGGATGACTGGCTGCCCAGAGTGCTGCTTGCCGTCGGCCAGTCGGCCGCCGCCCGTCTGATTCCCCCCTGGACCGGCAGTTTCCTTTCCCATGTGGAACGCCTGCTGCTGCCGGAAACCGGGCTGCCGGTGTACCGGGGTGTGCCGGTGGTGCCCATGCCGCACACCTCCCCGCTGGCATGGAACCGCCGCCGGCCGGACGGGACACCGATCCGCGAGCTGGGTCTGCGTGCCGTCCGGCGGGCGGTGATTCTGGCCCGGGACCCTACTTGACGGCGATGGGGTTTACCGGCGAGCCGGAACCCTCCACCATTTTCAGCGGTGCCGCGGTGTAGAGGAAGGTGTACTGGCCGTCCTCGGCACTGTCGGCGGCCAGATCCTCCAGCCAGGCGATCTCCGTCAGCACGATGCCGAGATCCCGCATGAGGGCGCCGTGGAGCGGGATGATCACGGTTTCGCCGTCAATCTGCTGCACCACTTTCTCCACCGCCAGGTTATCGGCCACCAGGCTGGGGATTTCCATGTCGTACATCCATTCCACAAGTTCCCGGCTGTAGCACAGCCCCGGCTCGGTCATGGCATCCCAGGAAACATCCGGCTCCTCGTCGTAGAAGCGGGGAATAGAGCCTGTTCGCAGAATCAGGATGTCCCGCTTCTCCAGCGTCACGCCCTGTGCATCGGCGGTGGCTATCAGGTCATCCAGATGCACGCAGGTGTCAGGGGCCAGGCGCCCGTTGTCTTCACCCAGGTGCCGACCCAGATCCAGCAGCACTCCGCGGCCGACGATACCGTGTTCGCCCAGGGCTGAGACGTCCGCGTGGGCATGGCCGTGGACCGTGCTCTTGGCGCTCTCGCCACCGTAGACATAATCGCCGTACCAGACGTGGGCCAGGGCGTCCACATGCGTGGTGCCCTGCAGGTAAATGAAGGCGACGTCATCCGAGTACTTCACGCCACCTGCCAGCGGTTCCTGCTTGCCGCTGAGGTACATGCCCTCATCGTTGGCCATGAAGTGCAGGGGGGGTGTGCGGCCGGGGAACACCGGTCCGTGACCGTGGGTCATGGGGATCTGCAGCGTGAAGGTGCGGCCACTACGTACCTCCGCGACGCCGAGCAATACCTGGGCATCGTCCAGGTAATTCAGTGCCCCGATCTGGTCATTGTCACCCCATTTGCCCCAGTTGCTGGGCGCATCCTGTTGCAGCCGCTCCATGGCGCTGTCCCCGGCGCTGGCGGTGGCCATCATCAGGGCGGCCGCCAGGGTGAACAGCGTGCCTGCCGGTCGTAGGCGGATAAATCCGGAACCTATCATCGCATCCTCTCCAGTGTTTGTTGGTTCTGTCTCCGGCGCTCCGCCAACCCGGTCGGATCCCGGAAACAATCATCAGGATAGAACATGTCATGGCGTGCTGTTTCGCGGGAGACCACGAAGACGCTCCGTGGACAACCTGTTGAGAGATCACACCTAGGGAACACTGATCTATTCCCATGATGCTCTGCGGAGCCATTCGCGTGCGCTGACAAGG
>JAFIFU010000074.1 GCA_020831885.1 Ectothiorhodospiraceae bacterium | reverse complement strand
CCGTGCCCAGCCAGGCCATGAAGAAGAGCAGGAAGGCCACCAGCAGCACGTAATACCATTCCAGAAAGGGAGTCAGCGTGTTGCGGACCTCTCCAAGCACCCGCGCGCTGTGCTCCGTATAGGCTCCGCCCAACACCACCGCCACCAGGATCAGCGCCATGGAAATGGCGGTGACTCGTGGGTTCATTCCCTTGAAAGGGCCGGATTCCGCCTGGCCGTAGAACGGATCGGTATTGATCAACTCGCGCCCGTCATCCGCCGCCATGATCACGCCTCGTCGCTGTTGATGAATCGGGAATGCTACGCATCAACCATGTCGCACGCCAACGCCACGGAAACAAACAGCGAGCAGATGATGGCCATCCGCCACTGATACAGTCTGCTGACACTCCCTGTCGCGACGCTTCTGTATACTCCCGACATTCACACTTGCCGACGGATCCGAACCCCATGACCCGCGACGTCATCCGCATCACCGGCGCCCGCCAGAACAACCTGAAGAACCTCAGCCTGGAATTGCCGCTGGGGGAATTCATCGTGGTCACCGGCGTTTCCGGGTCCGGCAAGTCCTCGCTGGCCTTCGACACCGTGTACTAGGAAGGCCACCGCCGCTATGTGGAGACGTTCTCGCCCTACGCCCGCCAGTTCCTGGACCGCATGGACAAGCCCGCCACGGACCGCATCGAGGGCATTCCGCCGGCCATTGCCATCGACCAGACCAACCCGGTACGCACGTCCCGCTCCACCGTGGGTACCATGACCGAGGTGAACGACCACCTGAAGCTGCTGTTCTCGCGTCTGGCCGAGCCCTACTGTCATGGCTGCGGCCACAAGGTGCAGCGCGACCACCCGGAAAGCATTGTCGCCCGCCTACTGGCCCGGGCCCAGGGGGAGCGCGTCATGGTCACCGCCACGGTGAAGCTGCCCAAGGGTCTGGACAAGCACGACATGCAGGCGCTGCTGGAGCGCCAGGGCTACACCCGTTTTCACCGCAAGACCAAGACCTTCGTGGAAGTGGTGGTGGACCGGGTGCGGATCGCCGCCGACCGCCGCGACCGCCTGGTGGAGGCCATGGAGAACGCGCTGAAGCTGGGGCAGGGAAAGCTCAGCGCCTATCCCTTGGACGAAGACCGCAAGCCGCTGGACCCGTGGCGCTTCTCGGCCGATCTGCACTGCGCCGAATGCGACATCCATTTCCAGGAACCCGTCTCCAGCCTGTTCTCCTTCAACTCCCCGGCCGGCGCCTGCCCCGCCTGCCGCGGCTTCGGCCGTACCATGGGCATCGACTACAACCTGGTGATTCCCGACGATGGCAAGACGCTGGCGGAAGGCGCGATCCGCCCCTGGCAGAGTGGGCAGTCCGCGGAATGCCAGAAGGATCTGATGCGCGCCGCCCCGGGAGCCGACGTGGCCACGGACATTCCCTGGCGGGATCTGCCCGAGGCCGACCGCCACTGGGTGCTGGACGGTGACGGTGACTGGTACGGCGTGAAGGGCTACTTCGACTGGGCCGAGTCCAAGAGCTACAAGATGCACATGCGGGTGCTGCTGTCCAAGTACCGCTCCTACGACCTGTGCGAGACCTGCAACGGCGCCCGTCTGAAGCCGGAAGCCCTGGCCTGGCGGGTCGGCACCCACGAGGATGCGGACGCGGTGGTGGGCCGGGAACGACGCTTCCGCCCCCGGGGCAGCCGCATGACCGAGCAGGCCTTTCTGGGGCTTCCGGGGCTCAGCATCCATGATGTCATGCAACTCTCCCTGGAGCGGGCGCAGGTCTTCTTCCAGCGCCTGCACCGGGGCGATGGGCACCGGCCGGCCTCGGCGGAAGCCCAGGCCGCCGAACAGGTGCTGGACGGCATACGCACCCGCTTGCGCTACCTCGTTCAAGTGGGCCTGGGTTACCTGACCCTGGACCGGCAATCCCGCACGCTGTCCGGCGGGGAGGTTCAGCGCATCAATCTGACCACGGCCCTGGGCACCTCCCTGGTGAACACCCTGTTCGTCCTGGACGAGCCTTCCATCGGCCTGCATCCGCGGGACATGCAGCGCATCGTGGGAGTGATGCAACGCCTGCGGGATGCCGGCAACACCCTGCTGGTGGTGGAGCACGATCCGGACGTGATGCTGGCGGCGGACCGGATCATCGACATCGGTCCGGGACCGGGGGAACTGGGGGGGACCATCGTATTCAACGGCTCCCCGGCGAACATCCTTCAGGCCAGGGGCTCATTGACCGGGGATTACCTGTCCGGGCGGCGGACGGTGCTGGATGACCGGGATGCTGCCCGGCCGATGGGGACATCGGGCAGGCGCCCTCCCGCGCCCGGCAGCCCCGGCGACTCCGCCCGGAAACTCACGGTTGTGAACGCCGGCGAGAACAACCTGTGCCAGCTCACAGTGGATATCCCCCTGGAGCGATTCGTGGTGCTCACCGGCGTCTCCGGCTCCGGCAAGTCCACGCTGATGCAGGACGTGCTCTACAACGCCCTGGCCAAGATCAAGGGGCACCCGGCGGACCCGCCTGGCGACCATGAGGCCATCCACGGTCATGAGCACATCGACGACGTGCTGTTGGTGGACCAGAGTGCCATCGGCAAGACCACCCGTTCCAACCCGGCCAGTTATGTGGGCGCCTTCGACCCCATTCGCAAGGCCTTCTGCGCCCAGCCGGAAGCGAAGGAACGCGGCTACACGCCAGGCACTTTCAGCTTCAACTCCGGCAACGGCCGCTGCCCCACCTGCGGTGGAAACGGCTTCGAACATGTGGAGATGCAGTTCCTGTCGGACGTCTACCTCCGCTGCCCGGACTGCGACGGCCGCCGCTACCGGGACGAAGTGCTGGAGGTGAAGCTGCCCCCCGCCCCCGGCTGCGACACCGGCCCGCGCTCCATCGCCGATGTGCTTGAACTCACCGTGAACGAGGCGGTGGGTTTCTTCGCCGACAACCGGGAGGTGCTGCGCGGGCTGGAACCACTGCAGGCCGTGGGGCTGGGCTACATGAAACTGGGCCAGCCGGTGCCCACCCTATCGGGCGGCGAGGCCCAGCGGCTGAAACTGGCCGGCCATCTGGCAAAGGCCGGCGCCCGCCGCCGGCAGAAGCAGCGGCTGCTGTTCCTGTTCGACGAACCCACCACCGGTCTGCACTTCCACGATGTGGCGGTGCTGCTGCAGGCCTTCCGGCGCCTGCTGGAGGACGGCCATTCGCTGCTGGTCATCGAACACAATCTGGACGTGATGCTGGCCGCGGACTGGCTGATCGATCTGGGGCCGGAAGGCGGTGATCGCGGAGGCCGGCTGGTCTGCGCCGGCACGCCGGAGACGGTGATGACGGCACCCGGCAGCCATACCGGTGAGGCCCTGGCACGCTACCTGGCCAGCATGGGGGACGGTGCGGCCCCGGCGGCGGCGGATCCGGGCTCGACGACAGTGGCCGATGCTCCGGCCCTGTACCGGGAACACGCCATCGCCATCCGGAACGCCCGCGAGCACAACCTGAAGGGGATCGATCTGCGCATTCCCCGGGACACGCTCACCGTGATCACCGGCCTGTCCGGCTCCGGCAAATCCACGGTGGCCTTCGACATCCTGTTCAACGAGGGTCAGCGGCGCTATCTGGAATCCCTGAACGCCTATGCCCGGCAATTCGTGCAACCGGCCGCACGCCCGGACGTGGACACCATCCTGGGCATCCCGCCCACCGTGGCCATCGAGCAGCGCACCAGCCGCGGCGGCCGCAAGAGCACCGTGGGCACCATGACCGAAGTCCAGCACTTCCTGCGCCTGCTGTACGTGAAACTGGGCACCCAGTACTGTCCCGCTTGCGATGTGCCGATCCAGGCCCAGACGCCGGAGGCCATCCTCGCCCGCATCCTGCAGGATCACCGCGGCCGCGATGTGGAACTGCTGGCCCCGTTGGTGGTGGCCCGCAAGGGCTATTACACCGATCTGGCCAAGTGGGCCTCCGGCAAGGGGTTCACCCATCTGCGGGTGGACCGGCAGGCCACGCCCACCGATGACTGGCCCCGGCTGGACCGCTATCAGGAGCACGATATCGAACTGCCGGTGGGGCGCATCACCGTGACCCCCGCCAATGAGGGCCGGCTCCGCCGTCTGATCCGTGAGGCCCTGGACTATGGGAAACAGTCCCTGAAACTGGCCTCGGAGGACAGGGACGACGTGATCTTCTCGGCCAAGCGGGCCTGCCCGGGTTGCAGCCGCAGCTTCGAGGAACCGGACCCACGGCTGTTCTCCTACAACTCCAAGCACGGCTGGTGCCCGGGTTGCTACGGCACCGGCACCGTCATTCCCGGTTTCGATGCCGAACAGACCGGCGAGGAATCCGCCTGGACCGAGGACGCGGATGCCGAGCCCATCCCGTGCCCGGAATGCCATGGGCAACGCCTGAACGAAACCGCGCTGGCCGTGCGTTTTCACGATCAGTCCATCGCCCGGCTGTCGGCGCTCTCGGTGCACCAGGCTGCCCGCTGGTTCGAGCATCTGGACCTGGAAGGCCGCGAGGCCGCTATCGCCCAGGACATCCTGCCGGAGATCCGCCACCGGCTGGCTTTCCTGCAGGAGGTGGGGTTGGGCTACCTGTCCCTGGACCGGGCGGCCCCGACCCTCTCCGGCGGGGAGGCCCAGCGCATCCGCCTGGCGGCGCAGTTGGGCTCCAACCTTCAGGGTGTGTGCTATGTGATGGACGAGCCCACCATCGGCCTGCACCCGCGGGATAACCGCATGCTGCTGGACACCCTGGCCCGCCTGGAGGGCAAGGGCAACACCATCGTGGTGGTGGAGCACGACGAGGACACCATCCGCCGCGCCAAGCACGTGGTGGACCTGGGTCCGGGCGCCGGCGTCAACGGCGGCCGCGTGGTGGCTGAGGGCACGGTGGCGGACCTGCTGGCAAACCCGGACTCCGTTACCGGCCGCAGCCTGGCCAACCCACTGCGCCATCCGCTGCGGCAACGGCGCCGGCTGGAACCGGCGCAACACGTGCTGCGCATTCGGGGCGCCAGTGCGAACAATCTGCAGAACGTTGATGCGGACATACCGCTGGGCAGACTGGTGGTGGTCAGCGGCGTTTCCGGATCCGGAAAATCCACCCTGGTGCGGGAGGTGCTGGAGGACAATCTGTACCGGCTGGTAGCCAATCGCCGGCAGAAGGAAAGGCCGGCGTTGAAGGGCTGCACGACCCTGGAGGGCTGGGAAACCGTGCAACGGGTGCTGGAGGTGGACCAGACCCCCATCGGCAAAACGCCCCGATCCTGCCCTGCCACCTACGTGGGCTTCTGGGACGACGTCCGCAAGCTGTACGCCCAGACCGAGGAGGCCCGCATCCGCGGTTACGGCCCCGGCCGGTTCTCGTTCAATACCAAGGACGGCCGCTGCCCCGGCTGCGAGGGCCAGGGCGTGAAACGGATCGAGATGAGTTTCCTGCCGGACGTCACCATGCCCTGCGAGGTCTGCCACGGCCAGCGCTTCACCCAGGAAACCTTGTCAGTGACCTGGAAGGGCAAATCCGTGGGCGAGGTACTGAACATGCCCGTCGACGAGGCAGTGGCGTTCTTCCAGGCCCACAACCGGGTGCACCATGCCCTGAGCCTGTTGCAGGACGTGGGACTGGGCTACCTCACGCTCGGCCAACAGAGCCCGACCCTCTCCGGCGGGGAGGCCCAACGCATCAAGCTGGTCACGGAACTGGCCAAGGCGCGGCCCGACACCCGCCGGCAACCGCCGCACACCGTCTACGTGCTGGACGAACCCACCGTGGGGCTGCACATGGCGGACGTGGAGAAGCTGATCCACGTGCTGCACCGCCTGGTGGATGCCGGCCACACGGTGATTGTCATCGAGCACAACCTGGACATCATGGCGGAGGCGGACTGGTTGATCGACATGGGACCGGAGGGGGGTGAAGCCGGCGGCCGCATCGTGGCCAGGGGCGTGCCGGAGACGGTGTCCACCACGTCGGATTCCCACACCGCGCGCATCCTGGGCCGGTTCCTGGAGGAACGCTGCTGGGATCGCCCGCGGCAGGCGGAATCCGGCTGAAAGGTCAGGAGGTGGCGGTCTGCCGTCCCCGCTGTGCCCGGAGCAGGTCCCGGGGCAGCGAGAACACCACCCGTTCCGCCCGACCCTGACGTTCCACCGGCGGCTCGGCGCCCCAGGCCTGAAGCTGCTGGATGACATCCTGCACCAGTATTTCCGGCGCGGACGCACCTGCGGTCACGCCAATGGTCTCCACCCCGGTCAGCCATTCCCGGCGCAGCATGCCGGCATCATCGATCAGATGTGCCTTGACACCCATGCGCTCGGCCAGCTCCTGCAGGCGACGGGAGTTGGAACTGTTGCGGGCGCCCACCACAAGTACCAGCTCGGCCTCCCCGGCCAGCTCCTTCACGGCGTCCTGCCGGTTCTGGGTCGCATAACAGATATCGTCCTTGCGCGGCCCCGCGATGGCCGGGAAACGCCGCCGCAAGGCGTCGATGATCCGGGCGGTATCGTCCATGGAGAGCGTGGTCTGGCTCACATGGGCCAGCCTGTCCGGATTGCGGACCTGCAGCCGGTCCACATCCTCCGGCGTTTCCACCAGATAGATCGCCCCGCGTTCGGCGTCGCGCCCCACGTACTGGCCGATGGTCCCCTCCACCTCCGGGTGCCCGGCATGACCGATGAGCACCACTTCCCGCCCCTCACGGGCGTACTTCTCCACCTCCAGGTGCACCTTGGTCACCAGCGGGCAGGTGGCGTCGAACACCCGCAGCCGCCGGCGCTCCGCCTCGGCGCGAACCGCCTTGGACACACCATGGGCGCTGAAGATCACGGTGGCGCCGTCCGGAACCTCGTCCAGCTCCTCCACGAACACGGCACCCCGGCTGCGGAGATCATCCACCACGTGGCGGTTGTGAACCACCTCGTGCCGGACATGGATCGGCGCGCCGAACAGCTCCAGGGCTCGATCGACGATGCTGATGGCGCGGTCCACCCCGGCGCAGAAGCCACGGGGATTGGCAAGCAGAATGCGGGGCATGGCGATCCTCGCAGGTGTCAGAGTCGAAAATGGTCCGAAACGATCCGTTGTCGCCGCCTCTGCCGATGTGACCCCGGCCAGCGGACGACGTTCAACGGGGCCGACGGTCCAGTACGAAGGCGTGGAACAGGATCATGCCCACACCAACGGTAATGGCCATGTCGGCCACGTTGAAGATGGGGTAGTGCCAGCGATCGTAATACACGTGGATGAAGTCGATCACATGTCCATGGACCAGACGGTCCACCAGGTTGCCGATCGCCCCACCGAGCAGGAGCGAAAGGCTCCAGGTCATCCAGCGTTCGCCGGCGGGCAGGCGGCGCAACCAGGCGATCAGGAAAACACTGATCGCAAATGCGAAGCCGCTGAACAGCCAGCGCTGCCAACCGGAAGCGTCGCCCAGAAAACTGAAGGCGGCGCCGGGGTTGTAGCTCAGCGTCAGATTCAGCACCGGCAGCACCGGAACGGGCACCATGTAATCCAGCAGACGCTCGGCCAACACCTTGGTGACCTGGTCCAGCATGAGTACGGACAGGGCAATGGCCGGCCAGGGCACGGCGATCCACTCCGCGCGCGATTCCTTCTCCACCTGTCCGGCTCCTTTCATATCAGCCACCCGCAGGCACGCGGCCTCAGGCCACCTTGCGCTGTTCACCGCTGGCGGTCACATTCTCAACACAGCGGCCGCACAGGTCCGGGTGCTCGGCGTCGGCGCCCACGTCCCCGCGGCGATGCCAGCAGCGCGCGCACTTGGCCTGCTCCGACCGACGGGCCACGATGGCCAGCCGTTCCCCGTTATCCAGTTCCGCCACGGTGGCATCCGCCGGCTGCTGTGATTGGGGATGCACCCGCGCCGCGGAGGTGATCAACAGAAACCGCAGCTCGTCCCCCAGCCGGTTCAGGCTTTGCTCCAGCGACGGTGAGCAGTACAGATCCACCTCCGCCTCCAGGGAGGCACCCAGCCGGTCGGCCGCGCGCAGCTTCTCCAGCTCCCGCAGGACAGCATCCCGCACCATGATGACCTGATCCCAGAACCGCCGATCGAAATCCGTGTCCTCCTCCAGCGGGATCAAGCCCTGGTACCACTCGGCCAGGAACACGGAGGGTTCGCGCTCACCGGGCATGTGCTCCCAGATCTCGTCGGCGGTGAAGCTGAGAATCGGGGCCAGCCAGCGCACCAGGGCTTCCACGATGTGGAACATGGCGGTCTGGCAGGAACGCCGGGCAAGACTGTCCGCCGGCGTGGTGTACTGACGATCCTTGATCACGTCCAGGTACAGACTGCCCATGTCCACCGCGCAGAAATTGTGTATGCGGTGATAGATGCGATGGAACTCGTAGGCGTCGTAGGCCCGGCAGACATCCTGCTGCACCTGCCAGGCACGGTCCACGGCCCAGCGGTCGAACGGCAGCATGTCCTGCGGGCTGACCTGATCCCTGGCCGGATCGAAGCCGTTGAGATTTGCCAGCAGGAAGCGGGCGGTGTTGCGCATGCGCCGGTAGGCATCGGCGGTGCGGTCCAGGATGCCTTCGGAGACAGCCATCTCGCCGCTGTAGTCCGTGGACGCCACCCATAGCCGCAGCACGTCGGCCCCCAGCCGGTTCATCACCTCCTGCGGGGCCACCACATTACCCTCGGATTTCGACATCTTGCGGCCCTCGGCGTCGACGGTAAAACCGTGGGTCAGCACGCCCCGATACGGCGCACCACCGCGGATGGCGGCCGACGTGAGCAAGGAGGACTGGAACCATCCCCGATGCTGATCCGAACCCTCCAGGTACAGATCGGCCGGCACACGCAGGCGCGGGTCGGCCTCCAGGACGGTGACGTGGGTGGTGCCGGAGTCGAACCAGACATCGAGGATGTCAGTCACCTTGTCGTATTGCCCCGCCTCGTCTCCCAGCAGTTCCTCCGGATCCAGATCGGACCAGGCGTCGATGCCTTCCCGCTCCATGCGCTGAGCCACCTGTTCGATCAACTCCTGGGTGCGCGGGTGGGGTTCGCCGGTGCGCTTGTCCACGAACAGTGCGATGGGAACACCCCAGATACGCTGACGGGAGATGCACCAATCCGGCCGGTTGCGCACCATGCCGTCAATGCGCGCCTGGCCCCAGGCCGGCGTGAATGTCACCTGCTGGATGGCATCCAGCGCCGTCCCGCGCAGGCCATGCGTTTCCAGGTTGATGAACCACTGGGGCGTGGCGCGGAAGATGATGGGCGTCTTGTGACGCCAGCAGCAGGGGTAACTGTGACGGTATTTCTCGTGCGCCAGCAGCATCCCCCGGGATTCCAGCAAGGTCACCAGGGTCTTGTTGGCCTTGAGCACGAACTGACCCTCGACGAACGGCGTACCGGGCAGAAAATGCCCATCGCCGCCAACCGGGTTCTCCACCTCCAGATCGTACTTCCGGCCGACAATGTAGTCCTCCTGACCGTGACCGGGGGCCGTGTGCACAGCGCCGGTACCGGTCTCCGTGGTCACGTGCTCCCCCAGCACCACGGGCACCTGCCGGTTCTCCAGGAACGGGTGTTGCAGGCTCAACCCCTCCAGCCGGTCACCGGAGACCCGGGCCAGTTCCGCCTGCTCGGAAAACCCGTAGCGTTCCAGCGCCGCCTGGTCCAGCCCCTCCACCAGCACCAGCACCTCGTCGCCGGCAGCGCCGGATACCCGCACCACCCGGTAAGTCAACTCGGGATGCAGCGCCACAGCGCGGCTTGCCGGCAGCGTCCAGGGCGTGGTGGTCCAGATCGGGACGGACACACGCATCCCCGCCAGGGCGGACGCCTCCAGGCCCGTTGCGGTGGCAAAGGCCGGGACATCCACCACCACGTAGCGGACATCCACCGCCGGGGAGGTCTGCTCGTGGTACTCCACTTCCGCCTCCGCCAGGGCCGAACCGCAATCGGTGCACCAATGCACCGGCTTGAAGCCCCGGGTCAGATGACCGTTGGCATGAATACGGCCCAGCGCGCGCAGGATGTTGGCCTCGGTGACCGGGTTCATGGTCAGATACGGGTCGTTCCAGTCGCCGAGGACGCCCAGGCGCTTGAAATCCTCCCGCTGGCCATCGATCTGCTTCTGCGCGAACCGGCGGCAGGCATCGCGGAACGCCCGGGCGCTGACCTGGTCGCCCGCCTTGCCGATCTCCTGCTCGACCTTCTGTTCGATGGGCAGGCCGTGGCAGTCCCAGCCGGGCACGTAGGGCGCATCGAACCCGTCCAGCGTGCGCGATTTGACGATGATGTCCTTGATGATCTTGTTGACCGCGTGACCGATGTGGATATCGCCGTTGGCGTAGGGCGGACCGTCATGCAGGACAAAGGTGTCCCGGCCGGTCCGGGCACGGCGAATCTGACCGTAGATGTCCTCCGCATGCCAGCGCTGAAGCCGTTCCGGCTCGCGCTTCGCCAGGTTGGCGCGCATGGGAAAATCGGTCTTGGGTAGATTCAGGGTGTGTTTGTAGTCACTCACGGTCGCCGTCTGCCTGCGTTAACTGCACTGATTCCGTCAATCGGACGCCCCTCCGGAGCTGGAGAGAGCGGGTTCTTCGAAGCCCCCCAGCTTAACAGAACTTGCGTCGGGACTGGATATTCAATCACCTGCGTCGGGCGAACCAGCGCCGGGCCGCCTCCACGTCAAGGCCGATCTGCCGTTGCAGGCGCTGCAGGTCCGGGTAGTGTTCCTGGCCACGGAGCCAATGGAGAAACCGTACCGTGAGCTGGCGGCCGTAAAGGCTGCCGGACCAGTCCAGCAGATGCACTTCGCACAGGGGCCGTTTCCCGTTCACCGTCGGGCGGGTGCCCACACTGGCCACCGCCGGCAAGGGTTCGCCGCGGTCAATAGCCGCATCCACGATGGCAACACCATCCATGGGGGGACGGTGATGAATGGCGATATTGGCGGTGGGGCAACCCAGTTCCCGGCCGATCCTGTCGCCCCGGATCACCCGACCCGACAGACTGTAGGGCTGACCCAGCAGGCGCCCGGCTTCCTCCAGCTCGCCGCGCTCCAGGGCCCGGCGCACCCGGGTGCTGCTGACCCGCTCACCATCCAGCTCCACGGTCGGCGTATCCTCCAGTTCGAAACCGTGAACGCGGGCCGCCGCTTCCAGCATCCGGTGATCCCCCCGCCGCTTGCGGCCGAAGCGGAAATCATCACCGACCAGCAGATAACGGATGCCCAGACGGGCCACCAGCAGCTCGTCGATGAATACTTCCGGCTCCATGCCGGCCAGGCGGCGATCGAAGTGCAGGCAGACGAATCGGTCCACGCCGGTCTCGGCCAGCAATCGGATCTTGTCCCGCAGGGAGGACAGACGGCTGGGCGCCTGATCCGGCTCGAAGTACTCGCGGGCATGAGGCTCGAAGCTGATCACCGTGGCCGGCAGCCGGGTGGCGGCCGCCCGGACACGGAGCCGCCGCAGCATCGCCCGGTGCCCCAGATGCACACCGTCGAAGTTGCCGATGGTGGCGACACAGCCCCGGTGCTCGGGCCTGATATTGTGTATGCCGCGAATCAGTTTCATTGACCAACCTTTCAGGAAGTATTCCGGTGCGCCTCGCGCAGGTGCCTGGGGCGCAGCCCGGCCAACATCAGCACACCCAGGTAGATGAGGCAGGCCAGGCAAAGCCAGCCGAGCAACGCCGTTACCCGTTCCGCCAACCCCGCGGCCAGCCAGACTTCCAGTCCACCCACGCTCAGGAGCAGCACGGCAGCCATGGTAGCGGTTGCCAGCGCCACCTGCAGCCACAACCGCCCCCAACCGGGCTGCGGCCGATAGACACCACTCCGCCGCAGGCCGGCAAACAACAAGCCGGCATTGATGGTGGCAGCCAGCCCGGTGGCCAGGGCCAGGCCGGCGTGGCCGATGAGGGTGTCGCGCAGGGTAAGGACCACGCTCACGCTCATCGCCATGTTGCAGGCCATGCTCACCGCGGCGATTTTCACCGGCGTCACCATGTCCTGCCGGGCGAAGTATCCCGGCGAGAGCACCTTCACCATCATGAAGCCCAGCAGCCCCAGGGAGTAAGCCACCAGGCTCAGCGAGGCCGCCCGCGCATCTCCGTGGCCGAAGGCACCGTACTGGAACAGGGTGGTCATGATGGGGCCCGCCATCACCGCCAGCCCGACCGCGGCGGGGATCGCGATGAGCACCGCCCAGCGCAGGGCCCAGTCCAGCGTCCGGGAGAAATGCTCCGGGTTGCGCGCCGCGTGTTCGCCGGAGAGCCTGGGCAGAATCACCGTCCCCAGCGCCACACCGAACACCCCCAGGGGAAACTCCACCAACCGGTCCGAGTAGTACAGCCAACTGATGGAACCGGCGATCAGGAACGAGGCCAGCAGGGTGTCCACCAGCAGATTGATCTGCGCAACGGAGGAACCGAAGATCGCCGGCAGCATGAGCTTCAGAATCCTCCGCACGCCGGAGTCCCGCCAACCCCAGCGTGGCATGCTGAGCATGCCCAGCCGGTACAGAAAGGGCAGCATGTACAACACCTGCAACACCCCGGCCACGAAGACCCCCGCGGCCAGCGCCTTCACCGGCTGCTGGAACAGCGGCGCCCACCACCAGGCGCTGGCGATCAGCACCAGGTTGAGCAGCACCGGGGCAAACGCCGCGGGCCCGAAGCGCCCGTAGGTGTTGAGAACACCCTGCGCCGCCGCCACCAGGGAGATGAAGAGCAGGTAGGGGAAGGTGATGCGCACCATGTCCACGGTCAGCCCGAATTGCTCCGGATTGCCGAGAAACCCCGGGGCGAACAGCATCACCAGATACTCCGCGCCCAGCACGGCCAGCACCGTGAGCGCCAGCAGGACAACCAGCAGGGTGCCGATGGTGCGGGACACCAGGTGGCGCACCGCGCCGGTATCTTCGGTGGTTCTGGTGGCCGAGAGCACCGGCACGAAGGCCTGGGAAAACGCCCCTTCGGCAAACAGACGGCGCATGAAGTTGGGGATCTTGAAGGCGACGAAGAAGGCATCCGTGGCGGCGCTGGAACCGAAAACCGCGGCAATGACCACGTCGCGCACCAGGCCGAGCACGCGCGAGAGCATGGTCAGCACGCCGAACACGGCTGTGGACTTCAGCAGGCTCATTCCCGGCGCACTCCCCCGATCGCTTCCCGCCGCCCCGATGCAAAGAGCGCATCATACCCCACCGCCCGCACCGAAGCCGACCGCAGCGTCCATGCCCGCCACATGGTTGACATAACGGGACAAAATCGGGATATTACGTGCCCTTTCTGGAACCCGAACACTACCCTCAGGAGTTGAGCCTTGGCTAATTCCCCATCCGCACGGAAACGTGCCCGTCAGGCTGAGAAGCGGCGCCAGCACAACAAGGCGCGCCGCTCCATGATGCGCACGAAGATCAAGAACGTGATCAAGGCCATTGACGCGGGTGACAAGCAGAAGGCCCAGGACGCCTACGCTGCTGCGGTGCCCGTGATCGACCGGGCTGCGACCAAGGGCCTGATTCACCAGAACAAGGCCGCTCGCCACAAGAGCCGGTTGAACGAGCGCATCCGCCAGATGGCCTGAGGCCGTCAGCCTGCCGGATCAGCGACCGCCGACCCCAACGGGGTTGGCGGTTTTGTTGTGCCTTGGCGAGGCGCCCGGAGGGAAGCCCGCGACCCGGGCGCGGGCGGGCCCGTGAAGCCCCCGAGAACATCAGATCAGAATCAGATTGTCCCGGTGGATCAGTTCGGGCTCGCCCACGTAACCCAGCAGGGCCTCGATGCGGTCACTGGGGTGCCCGATGATCCGCCGGGCCTCCCGGGCATCGTAATTGACCAGACCCCGGGCCACCTCGCCACCGTCCGGCGCCAGACAGGTGACGATCTCGCCCCGGCGGAACCCCCCTTCCACCCGGGTCACCCCCACCGGCAGCAGACTGCGGCCGGAAGCGCGCAGCACCCGGACCGCTCCCGCATCCAGCCAGAGCCTCCCGCGGGATTGCAGTTGGCTGGCCAGCCATTGCTTGCGCGCCGCCAGAACCTCCTGGGCGGGCTTGAGCAGGGTGCCCAGCTCTTCCCCCGCCGCCAGCCGATGCAGAACGCGGGGTTCCCGGCCGGAGGCAATAATCGTCGCCGCGCCGGAGCGCGCAGCCCGGGCCGCCGCCCGCACTTTCGCCAGCATACCGCCGCGACCCAATGCCCCGCCGGACCCGCCGCCGCAAAGGCGCTCCAGCTCCGGATCACCCGCATCCGCCTCCCGGACCAACGAGGCGGCCGGGTTGGTTCGGGGATCGGCATCATAAAGCCCCTGCTGATCGGTGAGTATGATCAGCAGATCCGCTTCCACCAGATTGGCCACCAGTGCCGCCAGCGTATCGTTGTCGGTCAGCCGGATTTCGTCCGTGGCCACGGTATCGTTCTCGTTCACCACCGGGATCACGCCGAAATCCAGCAGGGTGCGCAGCGTGCTGCGCGCGTTCAGATAGCGACGGCGGTCGCTGAGATCATCGTGGGTCAAAAGCACCTGGGCCGTGTGCATACCGAAACGCTGGAACTCAGCCTCGTAGGCATGAACCAAACCCATCTGGCCGACGGCGGCGGCTGCCTGGAGCTTGTACAGTTCCTGTGGACGTCTCACCCAACCCAGACGATTCACCCCCTCCGCCACCGCGCCGGACGAAACCAGGGTAATGCGCCGCCCTTCGCCGCGCAGAGCCGCCAACTGGTCCACCCAGCCCTGGATCCGGGTTTTGTCGAGCCCGCGGCCATCATTGGTGACCAGCGCGCTGCCCACCTTCACCACCCACTTGGTCGCGCGGCCCAACCGCGTTCGTTCATTGCTCATTCCGAATCCTGTTCCTGGTCGGTCCGGGCCGCGTCTTCCTCGCGGCGCTCCTCCAGCCAGCTCATGACGCGCCCGCACAGCACCCGCGTTCCTTCGCCGGTGGCGGCCGATATCCCGAACACGGGCCCGCTCCACGCCAGGCGCTGGACGATGTCATCCACCCAGGGCTGCCGGTCTTCCGGAGAGAGCTGGTCCAGTTTGTTGATCACCAGCCAGCGCTCCCGGGACGCCAGCTCCGGACTGAAGCGCTCAAGCTCCCGGAACAGCGACCGCACGTCCTCCACCGGATCCCGGTCCGGATCGGAAGGCACGCCGTCCACCAGATGCAGGAGCAGCCGCGTACGCGCCAGGTGTTTGAGAAAACGCACGCCGAGACCGGCGCCTTCGGCCGCGCCTTCAATCAGGCCGGGAATATCGGCCACGACGAAGCTGCGGTGGGCCTCCACCCGGACCACGCCCAGATTCGGATACAGGGTGGTGAAGGGGTAATCCGCCACGCGGGGCTTGGCCGCCGATACGGAACGGATGAAGGTGGACTTGCCGGCATTGGGCATACCCAGCAGCCCGACGTCCGCCAGCACTTTCAGCTCCAGACGCAGGCCGCGTCGCTCCCCCTCCCGACCGGGGGTGGTGCGCCGGGGGGCACGATTGGTGGAACTCTTGAAGTGGATGTTGCCGAGCCCGCCACGCCCTCCTCGGGCCACCAGCAGCCGCTGGCCGTCCCGGGTGAGATCCCCCAACTCTTCGCCGGTGTCCTCATCGGTGACAATGGTGCCGATAGGCACCCGGATCACCACATCCTCTCCACTCTTCCCGGTCTTCTGACGGCCCATGCCGTTCTCACCGCGCTGGGCCCGGAAGCGGCGCTCATGGCGGAAATCGGCCAGGGTGTTCAGCCCTTCGTCCGCCTCAAGCCAGACGCTGCCACCATCCCCACCGTCGCCACCGTCCGGACCGCCGAACGGCACAAACTTCTCCCGACGGAAACTGGCGGAACCATTGCCGCCATCGCCGGCCTGGACTTGAATCGAGACTTCGTCGACGAACTTCATGGGACTGGCCTGTCCGGGTCAGATTCGCGGGGGGGGGGGGCCCCCACCGCCCGCCCCCCAGAGTGCAAAAAAAAAAAAAACA
>JAFIFU010000073.1 GCA_020831885.1 Ectothiorhodospiraceae bacterium | reverse complement strand
GGCGGGGGGACACGGCCCCCGCCGCGGGGGCGGCACTTCGCCGGGGGCCCGCGCGGCGGTGTGGCGGGGGCCCGCCTGCTGGTAACCGAGGCAACACTGTGGATACTCGACGAACCGTTCACGGCGCTGGACCGGGAGGGCGTTCAGTTGATCGAACAACTGATCGCCTGGCATCTTCAGCGGGGCGGGATGACGGTGATGACCTCGCATCAGCCCCTGCAGTTGCTGCAGGGCCGCGTGGACACGCTGAACCTGTTGGCCTGAAAGCCACGGCATCCGCATTTCTGCTCGCCCTGCAGCGGGATCTGGTGCTGACCATCCGCAGCCCCAGCCAGTGGATCAATCCGCTGGTCTTCTTCGTGCTCGTGGTGGCGCTGTTCCCCCTGGGCCTGGAACCCAGCCCCGCCACCCTGCTGCAGATCGGCCCCGGGGTGATCTGGGTGGCGGCCCTGCTGGCCACCCTGCTCTCGCTGGATGCGGTGTTCCGCTCGGACTACCAGGACGGCAGCCTGGAGCAACTGGCCCTCAGCCACCATCCCCTGCCCCTGCTGTGCCTGGCGAAGATGCTGGCTCACTGGCTCACCACGGGGTTGCCCCTGGTGCTGGCGGCGCCGTTGCTGGCGCAGCTCATGCAACTCCCCCCATCGGCCCTGCCGGTACTGGTGCTGGGCCTGCTGCTGGGCACGCCGGTCCTGAGCCTGGTGGGCTCCATCGGCGTCTCGCTGACCGTGGCCCTTCCCCGGGGCGGCATGCTGCTGGCGCTGCTGATCCTGCCGCTGTACACGCCAGTGCTGATCTTCGCCAGTCGGGCTGTGAATCAGGCGGCGGCGGGATTGCCTTATGCCGCCAATCTCTACCTGCTGGGGGCTCTGCTGGTGGTATCTCTGGTGCTGGCGCCGCTGGCGGTGGCAGCGGGATTGCGCATCAGCCTGAGCTGAGCCGTCAGGCCAGGACAGCCAGCAGATAGCCGCCGAGTATCAGCCCCAGGGTCAGCACCAGGAAGGCGCGCAGCAGCCCCTTCCAACCCGGCGTCGAGGCACGGAGATTCAGATAAACCATCAGGATCTGGCGCGCCTTGTAGTAGGTGGCGCCCAGTACCAGCGCCACCGACCACCAGGCCAGGGGCTCAGCGCGCCCCTCACCCACCACCTGTCCTCCCACCAGAGAGACCAGCGTGAGCCCCATCAACACGCCCCAGGTGAGCAGCAGTTTTCGTTCGCCGGGCAGATCATGTGCCATCGCATTCACCGCAGCAGATAGATCAGCGGATACAGAATCACCCAGATCAGGTCCACCATGTGCCAGAAGGCGGTGGCCGTCTCCACATTGGCCATGGACGTCCGCCAGACCACCAGCCCCAGCAGCCCCAGACCGAAGATCACATGGGCGAAGTGAAACCCGGTGAGCAGATAGTAGAAGGTGAAAAACGTGTTGGTTTCCAGGGTCAGCCCCTGACCGAACTTGTCCACGTACTCGTAGACCTTCACGATGCAGAACACCAGCCCCAGCGCCATTGCCGCCAGCAGCCAGCGGCGGCAGGTACGCAGCGCGCCCCGGGCCCGTGCCTCAATGGCCAGGGCGGCAAACAGGCCGCTACTGAGCAGCACCATGGTGTTGATGCCGCCCATCAACGGGTCCAGCAACTGCTGGGAGGCATCGAATACCTCCCGTTCCCCGGCCCGGGCAATGCCGTACACGCCGAAAAACGCGGCGAACACCACCAGCTCACCCAGGATCAGCACCCAGATCAATGGATTGCCGGGCAGATCCGATAAAGGCCCCCAGTCCGATTCTTCCTGCGCCTGCATGGACTCCCCCCGGAGAAGGCACGGTGCGATTCACGATGAAAGCGCCGGTGCTGGCCGCTGAAACCGGAACCACCGTACGCCGTTTGACCGGGCGACCACATTGCGCAAGATCAAGGTGTGTTCCCGATCGTGCGGGCACACTGCAGGTACTGCCATAGGGGGAACGGACACGGATGAATCCGACGAAACGCCACCTGGCGCTGGCCCTGACCGGCCTGATCTTTCTGCTGGTCGTGGCGATTCTGGCCTGGTTGATCAACCATCACGACTGGGGCGTGGCCCTGATGCTGGTGGTGCCCTTCGTGGTCTACGGCCTGATCCGTCTGGCCCGGCGCCTGGACGACTGGGCCCGGGACGAACCCTGACGCACCTGGCCGCGCGCGGCTATCGACCTACGGGTGGGCGGGGTTTTGTAGGTCGGAAGCCCTGCGCATCAGGGATCTCCGACGATGCGGCGGTGGGTTTGGTTGACGTCGGTGATCCGCGCCCCCGCGCGGCTACCGACCTACGGGTGAACGGGTTTTGTAGGTCGGAAGCCCTGCGCAGCAGGGATCTCCGACGATGCGGCGGTGGGTTTGGTTGACGTCGGTGATCCGCGCCCCCGCGCGGCTACCGACCTACGGGTGAACGGGTTTTGTAGGTCGGAAGCCCTGCGAAGCAGGGATCTCCGACACGAGCCGGGCGGTACGGCGCGCTAGCCGCCGAACTCCGCGCGGATTTCCGGCGATGTCAGCTTCCAGCCGACCCAGCCGAACAGGCCGGCCAGCGCGGTCGCTCCCACGATGCCCAAGGCGAGCAGGCCGATGAGCCCACCCAGGGGATTGTCGGCATCCACCGTCGGCGTGGCGCCGTCCGGTACCAAGCTGAAGACGGTGGAACTCATCGCCATGGCGACAAAAGTGCCACAGAATCCACAGACCATCAGGCCCACGAACAGGCGCCGCGCCCAACGCCGACGCTGCAGCAGCGCCACGGCCGCGACTGTGGTGACCACCGCCCCGAGCAGCAAACCGGCCATCAACCAGGCGCGCTGTTCGGCAAGCCAGTGGGCGCCCGCGGTGAGCCCCCCTGTGCCGCGGCCAGGCTCCAGAGCGGCCGCCGCCTGGGCCATGGCCAGGGACCACTGGGGTACGACGGCCACCGCCAGCAGGACCACCGTGGTGGCAACGCCGGTCACGATGAACAACCAGGCAAGCCCGGTAACGAACAACGTCTGCTCGCGCGCCGCCCTCGAATGCGTGTGTGCTTGCATTGCCGTCCCTCCTCTGCTCAACCCGCGGCGGCGCCACCCAGCCAGAGACCGCGCGGCTCCGGGATCGCACGGCCATCCGCCAGGCGACTGACCCCCACGGCGCAGCGGGCGATAACCCAGACGACCCAGACGGCGATCAACAGATAGCCCAACAGGTTCACCGCCAGAAGAATTCCGGGCACCAGCACCAGGAGGCCCAGCCAGAACGTGCGTAGCTGGAACGTGTAATGGCTGCGGATCCAGTCCGGCGCGCGCCGGCGGGCCAGATGGGCGATGAGCACCCCCGGAGGCACCGTGACCACCATCAGCATTCCGAGCAGAAACAGCAGATAGACGGACATGGGCAGGGTCCGACCGGCCCCATCCGTGTCGGCAGTGGCAAGTGCAGGCATGCGGACCTCCGCTGATTGGACATTCATGCGCCACAGTAGCGAAGGCAACCGCCTGGAACCTTGCGCAACATCAAGGGAAGCACTGAAGTATTGCAAGGGAGAGCAGACCGACCTGTTCATCCCGCAACCCGCACCATCAACACCGCAGCCGGTTTGGTACACTACGCTTAGGCCTTTGGAAGCGCTGATCCATTCCCGCGCGATGCGCAGCCAACCCATGCCCAGACAGGAACCGTCCATGACCATGAAACACTTTTCGATGCTCCTTGCCACCGTTCTGACCTTGTCCCTGTCACTGCCCGTGGCGGCGGAGGACACGGATCAGCCGGCGAACGTGGTGATCACGCTGAACTCCGGCGAGGGGCAGGTTCAGGGTGCGGCCCTGGAACTGGCAGAACACCTGGCCCGGGAGGATAACCAGGACGTGCACGTGGTGCTGTGCGGCGAGGCCGGCGAACTGGCGGTGGAGCAGAACATCCCACCAGCCCTGGAACCCCGCAGTATCAGCCCCAAGGAGATATTGCTGGACGCCATCGCCGCGGATGTCCGGGTGCATCTGTGCCACCTGTTCCTGCCCAATGCCCGGATCCGGCAGTATGACGAGGACGACCTGGTGGACGGGGTGGAACAGATCAACCCCGCGGGCATGGCGGAGTTGATACTGGCACCGGGAACCCGGGTGCTGGGCTACTGAGAAAAGCGGCGGATCAGGCCTCGCCCGGGTCCTCGCCTTCCAGGACCCGGAGCTTCGCCCGGATGAAGGTGCTGTGGGGCACGTAGAGCAGATCCGCCACCTTCCGCACCAGGGCTTCCTGATGTTCGTGGATCCGGCCGTCGGCCACGCAGACGCGCCACATCAACTCCACCAGGCGTTCCTTCTGTTCCGCATGGAAGTGCTCGTTGATAAGCGTGGTGAAACCGTAATACGACACCGACTGATCCGCCTCCGCCCGGGCCAGCGCCATGAGTTCCCGGGTTTCCTCCCCGGTCAGCGAAAATTTGCCGCGAATGCCGGCGGCGATCACCTCCAGCTCCGTGTCCTGGCGCTGATCGGAATCCACCCGCGCCACTTCCATCAGTAGCGCCGTGGCCGCAAGCTGCAGTGCGTGCATGTCATGACTTTCACCGGCCTTCAGCTCGGCCTCGAGTATCTGCTGACGAAAAAAACGTCTGACCGCGGCAAGCATGAATGGTCTCCCAGAGGGGTATGACTGACGTTTCAGATGGACCACGCCATGATCCGGGAATTCCGCTTCCCCGGGGCCGCGCGGTCGCCGATCTGGCACATGCGCCATGGTGGCACACAGGAAACGGCAACGGCCGATCCGGAATGGGCGGCCTCAATGCATGGCACCCTTTCTGCATCACCTTGGATCGGATCCCAACAAGCAGGAGGGTGTGATGACACCGTTCAATCGCCAATCAGGTATCGCCATTGTCGCGGCGGTATTGCTTGGAACTTCACTGCTTGCCGCTTGCGAGGCGGTGGACGAGGAAGAGTTCGAGCAGATGGAACAGGAATTCGAAGAGCGGCAGGCACACTGAAGAAGCAATGAGCGGCTTCGTCTGCGCACGGAGCCGCACCCCCATTGCACCCCCGGAGCGGCGCCTTAGCCGCCGTCGACTCCCCGCCTGTCGTCGCTTGACTACAATTGACCCCCTGGAAGGTAGTACCGACAATTATCATCCATGGAGCGGTGATCCGGAAGGCGGCTGGGGACAGCCCGCCTCCCGCCTATACCACCGGGCATCGGCGCTCCCCTATCCCAGGGCATGGTTCCCGGCTATCCGGGCAACTGCCGCCACGCCGGTCGTGCCCCCATTGATCAGGATCCCGGCCCTTGAAGAACCTGCACCTCAAACTGCTTGCTCTGACGCTGTGCGCCCTGGGCGCGGCCGGCACCTGGTACAAGGTCAGTGTCATCGGCCTGCCACTGCAACCGGACGCGGAGACCCTGGTCTGGACGGTGGAAGCCCGGATCAACTTCCGCGCCGAAGGCGGCCCCAGCCAGCTCCACTTCCATATCCCCAGCGGCCCTCTGGGGTTCACCGTCCTGGGCGAGGATTTCGTCTCGGGCCCCTACGGCCTGGCCCGGGAAGTGGACGGCAACAACCGTGTCGCCCTGTGGACGGCCCGCCGGGCCTCCGGCGAACAATCCCTGTACTACCGCATCCGGCTGGCCGAGGACCGGAATGGCAACGACCTGCTCACCGGGCCCCAGCCGCCGTTTCCGGCGGTACCGGACTACCCGGAGCCATACGGCTCGGCAGCCATGGCCCTGCTGGAGGATGTCCGGCAGGAATCGGCGGACATTGCCTCCTTCACCCGCCGGCTGCTGCTGCGTTACAACGCCGACACCCCGGACGAAGGCGTGAAACTGCTCCGGGAGGAGGCGGACAACGATCTGGAGCACACCCGGAACATCATTCACATTCTCGCCGGCGCCCGGATTCCGGCCCGAATGGTGATGGTGCTGCAACTGCGCGACCGCATGCGCCGGGGCAACCTGGAGAGCTATCTGGAGGTGCACAACGGCAGCGAGTGGATCCCGTTCAACCCGCGAACGGGCCAGCGCGGCTATGGGGATGACCTGCTGGCCTGGTACCGGGGCGACGCGGAGCTGCTGACGTCCAGCGGCATATCCGGGGCCCAGGTGGAATTCTCCGCAGCCCGCACGGTGCGTGAAATGGTATCCATCGCCGAACAACGGGCCGCACAGCAGGGTTCACTGCTGATGGACTTCTCGCTGCTCAGCCTGCCCGTGCAGACGCAGAACATGTACCGGATCCTGCTGATGGTCCCCATTGGCGCCCTGGTCATGGTGTTCATGCGCAACGTGGTGGGGGTCAGCACCTTCGGCACGTTCATGCCCATCCTGATCGCCCTGGCGTTCCGGGAAACCCAGCTCCTCTGGGGGATTTTCCTGTTCACCGTGATCGTGGCCGCCGGTCTGGCCATCCGCTTCTACCTGGAGAACCTGAAGCTGCTCCTGGTGCCACGGCTGGCCTCCGTGCTGATTGTGGTGGTGCTTCTGCTGGCCCTCATCAGCATCCTGTCCCACAAACTGGGGCTGGACCGCGGACTCTCCGTGGCCCTGTTCCCCATGGTGATCCTGGCCATGACCATCGAACGCATGTCCTTGGTGTGGGAGGAGCACGGCCCGAACGAAGCCATCAAACAGGGGCTGGGAAGCCTGGCGGTGGCCGTGGTGGGCTACGCCGTCATGTTCCAGGAGCAACTGGAGCATCTCATCTTCTACTTCCCGGAACTGCTCCTTGTGGTCCTGGCCGTAACCCTGCTCATGGGCCGCTACACCGGTTACCGGCTCACGGAGCTGTGGCGGTTCCGGCACCTGCTGCGGGCCCAGGAGCGCTCATGATCCGCTTCTTCAGGCGATTGCGGGAAGCCAGGCTGCTGGGCATGAACCAGCGCAACGCCGACTACATCATGCGCTGCAACCCGCGCTGTTATTACCCCCTGGTGGACGACAAGCTCACCACCAAGCGACGGGCGGAGGCAGCCGGCATCAATGTGCCAAGGCTCTATGGCGTGATCGAGATCGAGCACCAGATCCGTCGATTACCGGAACTGCTTCAGGGCGTGGATGATTTCGTGGTCAAGCCGGCCCATGGCGCCGGGGGCAACGGCATTCTGGTCATCACCGGTAGCCGCAATGGCCGATACCGGCGCGGCAACGGCCTGCTGATGGAACTGGACGAGATCGGCCACCACATCTCCAACATACTGAGCGGCATGCACAGCCTGGGAGGGCAACCGGACAAGGCCATGATCGAGCAACGGGTGGTGTTCGATCCGCTGTTCGACCGCGTGAGTTACCAGGGCGTGCCGGATATCCGCACCATCGTCTACCAGGGAGTGCCCGTCATGGCCATGGTCCGCCTGCCCACACGCATGTCCGACGGCAAGGCCAATCTCCACCAGGGTGCCGTGGGCGTGGGCCTGGACATGGGCACGGGACGCACCACCACGGCCGTCTGGAAAAACACCTTTGTGGACACGCATCCGGACACCGGCGAGCCCATCGCAGGGCTGAAGATCCCGGCATGGGACACCCTGGTGGAACTGGCCGCCCGCTGCCACGGGCTGGCGCACCTGGGGTATCTGGGCGTGGACGTGGTGCTGGACCGTCACCGGGGTCCGCTCGTACTGGAACTGAATGCCCGGCCCGGGCTCAGCATTCAGCTGGCCAACCGGAGCAGTCTGCTGAAGCGTCTTGACCGGGTGGACGCGCTGGGGAGCCTGCCCGCAAACCCCGCTGACCGTGCCCGGCTGGGGCGCGAGCTGTTCGCGCTGCCAAGCCCTCCGGAACCGCAGCAGCAGACACAACCGGACAAGGTGGTGGAATTCCCAAGAATGTGAACCGCCACACAGACATCCACCCCCGACTACGGGAAACTGGATCCCGGTGATCAGCGCGCTCCTGCTAACCAGTCTCCTCCAGGGCGCTCGGATCGGGGTAGGCCACTGCAGGATGCAACGGTACTGCCTGAAGAACCAACGACTCCAGAAGCGCTGTTGGGCAGGCCTTTGGCCTGCCCTTCTTTTTGCCCTGCTGCGGGACATCCGGCCGCCGTTCCCGACGAGCGGAAGCGATTGGCACTTGTCACCGTCCATCCCCATGGGCAAGATTTCCGCGTCATCCCGCTTCCCTGGAGCTCCACCATGCCTGTCCGCCATCTGTTGCCACCGCTGCTGTGCTGCATCTCCCTGCTCGGCGCCCAGGCGTTGCACGCGGCCGAGTTCCGCGTCTATGGCAAGCTGCATGCCGGTTACGCCCAGCTGGATTCCGGCAAGGGGGGCAGCACAGCCATCGTCAACGATGAGCGCAGCAACAGCCGACTGGGGGTGGAGGTGCAGCATCCGCTGGGCGACAACATCGGCGGGCTGGGCCGCGTGGAGCTGGGCTTCGATCCCACCAACTGGGACAGCGACGACGACCCGATCTCCATGCGCGAGGCCTGGGTCGGCATCCAGGGGAATCTGGGCCGGCTCACCGTGGGGCGCATTGGCAGCGCCTACAAGACCACCGGCGGAACCGGCTGGGATCCGATGAACAGCACGCTGCTGCAGCAACGCAGGACCGGCGGCGCCTCGGGCGGCCAGTTCGGGCATAACAGCTATGTGAACCGCGCCGTGGAATACCTCACCCCGAGCTTTGCCGGGCTCCAGCTCAAGGTCCAGTTGGGGCTGGATAAACGGAACGACGGTGGCAATGACGGCAACTACACGGTGGGCCTGAGCCTACGGGAAGGCCCCTGGGAACTGATCGGTGCCTGGGCACGGGACGACAGCGCCGATTCCGGCGAGACCCGGAACTGGAAGACCGGCATCCGCTATGCCGCCCCCGAGGGAACACTGCTCTACCGTTACGAGGATGTCCGGATCCGTGATCGCCTTGATCTGGCCGGCTCCCCGGACGATGAGAGTTTCGATATCGCCGACCTGCTGGCATTGCCGCTGGACTTCAACACCCGGCATCACCTGGTCGGCCTGCAACAGAACTACGCCAGCAGCCGGCTGTGGCTGGCGGTGGGCTATATGAACGCATCGGAGGAGGATTTCGACGTCATCAGCTATACCGGTAGCTGGACCTGGCTGATCAGCGACGCGCTGAGCTGGTACATCGGTTACCAGCATCAGGACCGGGACCGGGGCTATGAGACCGGCCGGTTAAACGTGGTGGCCAGCGGCCTGAACCTGGATTTCTGAGGAAGCGACCGCCATGCGATGCCTTCGCTCACCCTCCCTGATCGCCTGGATGCTGGTACTGGCGCTGGCCGGCGTCAGCGCATGTTCCGTGCCCCAGCGGGAGCTGCAGGAGCCGGAGTTCCGGCTGACCCGCGTTGAGCCTCTCCAGTTGGGGTTGCTGGAACAACGCTTCCGGCTGACCTTTGCGGTGGACAACCCCAACAGTGTCTCGCTTCCGGTACGTACCCTGAACTATCGGGTCTCGGTGGGAGGCATGGACTTTGCGGAGGGCTTCAGCGCCGAGGCCTTCACCATTCCGGCAAGGGACACGGGGGAGTTCAGCGTGGAAGCCCGGACCAATCTGATGGACTCCCTGCCGCGCCTGCTGGATCAGGTACGGGCGGGGGAACGCCGGCTGGACTACCGCCTGGACGGCGAGGTGGAATACGGGCGATTCTTCAGGGGAAAACGCGACTTCCAGCAGACGGGAACGGTCCGCCTGGACCTTTTCTGACCCCGGAAGCCGCCCTCATCAGGCGCGCTCGTGCAGACCGCACTCCCGCTTGAGACCGAAAAAGCGGGTCTCCTCCTCGGTCATGCCGTCTTCCAGGCGCCGGGTGGTGTGCACATCGCCGATGGACACATACCCCTGGTGCCAAAGCGGATGGTAGGGCAGATCGTGACGCTGGAGGTAGTCATAGACGTCGCGGTCTGTCCAATCGATGATCGGATGCACCTTGTAACGCCCGTTCTGTAACTCCACCACGTCGAGATGGTGACGCGAACTGGACTGCTGGCGGCGCAGACCGGCGAACCAGGCCTCGGCAGCGAGATCACGCAGGGCGCGCTGCATGGGTTCCACCTTCACCAGTTCGTTGTAGCGCTCGAGACCTTCCAGCCCCTGCTCCCAGAGCCGGCCATAGCGGGCTTCCAGCCAGGCGGGTGTCAGGCGCGGGCGGTAGACCTTGAGGTTCAGCTTGAGCCGGTTCTGCAACTCATCCACGAACTGGTAGGTTTCCGGAAACAGGTAACCGGTATCCACCAGCACAACGGGAATATCGGGCCGCTGCCGGGTCACCATGTGCAGTGACACGGCTGCCTGTGCGCCAAAGCTGGACGACAGGATGATCCGCTCGCCGAACTCCGCCAGCGCCCAGCCGATACGCTGCTCCGCGCTGGCGTCGGCGAGACGGGCATTGAGGGCGTCCAGCGCCTCGCGCTCCGCCTCCCCCGTCCTGTCGATTGCCTGAGCCTTGTCAGCCATGGAACTCTCGTCCGCCGTAGGTATCGTGTCTGGCGGATACAATACCGATGGCCGATCAGACTGAAAAAGAATGAATGTCTCTATATTCATTCACACGAGGCATATGCCGGAACCGCTTCCCTGTCCGGGAAGCGGTCCGATGCCAGGTGCCGGGGATGCGCTGATCTATTCCCGCTGGTCATCCCCATTCAGGCGCTCCCGCAGGGCTTCGGCCATGTAATCGGCCTTCTCCCGGGCCAGGATACCGGCCAGGAGAATCAGCGCGATGAGATTGGGCGCGGCCATCAGACCGTTCAGCGTGTCCGCCACATCCCAGATCGGTTCGAGACCACCGACGGCCCCGATGAACAGGAACATCAGGAACAACAGGCGGTAGGGCACCACGATCCGTCGCCCGAACAGATACTCCCAGCTTTTCTCCCCGTAGAAGTTCCAAGTGAGCATGGTGGAGTAGGAGAACAGCACCAAAGCCAGAATGACCACATAGCCCCCGAGACCCGGCAGGCCGCTGGCAAAGGCGCTGGACGTCAGCTCGGCACCGGTCGTCCCATCCTGGAACACGCCGGTCACCAGAATCACCAGGGCGGTCATGGTACAGACCACGATGGTATCGATGAACACTTCCCACACGCCCCACAGTCCCTGGGCCATGGGCTTGTTGCGCGCCTGGGCGTGGACGATGGATGCCGAACCGAGACCGGCCTCATTGGAAAAAATCCCGCGGGCGATGCCATAGCGAATGGCTGCGGCGACGGTGGCGCCGGCGAAACCGCCCACGGCGCCCATGGGCGTGAATGCATGGGTGAAGATCAGACCGAAGGCCGCGGGAATGCGGTCGTAGAACGAGACCAGCACGCCGATGGCGCCCACGAGGTAGACGATGGCCATGAAAGGAACGATTTTCTCGGCGGTGATGGCAATCCGCCGTATCCCACCCAGGGTGACCGCGCCCACCAGGATGATCACCACCGCGCCGGTCAGCCATTCAGGGACGTTGAAGCCGGTTTTGAGCGCGGCTCCCATGGTGTTTGCCTGAACCATGTTGCCGATGCCGAAAGCGGCCAGGCCGGCGAAGAAGGCGTACAGCAAGCCTAGCCATTTCCAGTTCGGCCCCAGCCCCTTCTCGATGTACCAGAACACACCACCGGAAATGGTGCCGTCCTGGTGCACGTGCCGGTATTTCACCCCCAGCGTGGCCTCGCCGAGTTTGGTGGCCATGCCAACCAGGGCAACCATCCACATCCAGAACACGGCGCCGGGCCCACCCAGCGCAATGGCGGTGGCCACCCCGGCGATATTGCCCACGCCGATGGTGGCCGCCATGGCCGAGGTCACCGCCTGAAAAGGGGAAATCGCTCCGGGCTCGTCACGCCGACCACCCCGGAACAGCCGACCGAAGGTCCGCCGCCAGGCGAACAAAAGGTGGGTGAACTGGAAGAAGCCCAAGCGGATGGTAAGGTACAGGCCCGTTCCCACGAGCAGGATCATGAACGGAGGCCCCCAGACGATTCCGTTCACGAAGCTGTTGATCTCCAGCAACAGATCGATCATTTCCGAACTCCCTTTTGTGTGATATCCGCCCCCTGGTAAGCGCTGACGAATTCACGCCGTTCCGTTACGCTGCTACGCCACGACAAGTCTGTGGCCTCAGCAGTATAGGCACAGGACATCGCATGTCACAGCACCGTTGCCCGCCGCCGAACCGGCGCTTTCCGGCGACACATGTGCCGCAAGCGCACAGAGCCACAGCCCGGGCCAAGGCATTCCAAGACGATAAGCCACTGATTTTCCTGAATCGCACAAGCTGGCATCCAAACTGCATAGGTTATGACTGCCATTCGACGGCAACACAAGGGTGGGAGATGAACCCCTTCAGATATCGCGACGACCGGAAGATCCTGCCCATGGCGCCGGCCCCGATGCCTGGCCAGGCCGGGAGAAGCGGCGTCATTGGCACGGGTCGCGATTACATCTGGTAGTCGTCGAAAACCCCGAGCACTCTCTCCTCCCTCCTTTTACGCCACAAACTTCCTGTGGCGTATTTTTTTGTTCATAAAGAAAAATGTCTTCAGTATCCGATTTATTCCAAAAAGTAAAAAGTCTTGTTCCTTTTTGCAGGATGGTGCGGTGCATCATAACGGGTAGACTTGCACGCAGATCAGGAAACCATCGACTGCAGGAGTACGAGCCATGACCCAGAAGACTGACTACGAAATCACTGTTGATCTGTCTCCGGAGAACCTGGCGCTGGTCGAGCTGGAAGCCCGCCGTCTGCGCAATCAGTATATCGGGGCGGCCTTCCGCGGCGGATTCAACCGCCTGAAGGCGCTGCTCACGGACCGGGGCGGCAACGGCCAGGCGGTTCCCGACAGCAGCGCACTGACCCGCGGCGCCTGAACCAGCGTCCGGTGCTCCGCAGTCCAACGGGCCGGCATCGCCGGCCCGTCTTTTATCACACTCCACGTTCCTGCCGCCTGCACCAAGGCCTTTGAGCATCCATGCCAGGTGATGCTAGTCTTTAGCGCATGGGCCGTGCAAAACAGTTCATGATGCTGTTCCTCGTATTCCAGCTCATCGCTGGAGGGGTTCTGCACGCCGGCATGTACGTCACGGAGCCGGAACACACTCTGGAGATCCACGAGCCCGGCGCGGTTGGCGCGGAGCCTTGCGAAACCGCTCCCGTGCATGACCACCACGGCGCCAACTGCGGTCTCTGCACCCACTGCGTCTCCGCGGCACCTGGGGCACCGGCCCTCACGCTGCAACCGACAGCGGCGGATCACCCATCCATGGCGATGACGGACCCGCCGCAACACAACCCCGACGCATTGTTCCGTCCACCTCGTCACCTCGGCTGACACGCTTGCTCATGCATTCCGCGACCCACGTCGCGGTCATGACATCCACGTTTCCGACGAGGTGAAACCATGTCCAGCAAGACCGATCGCCGGCCCGTGGCCGCACGCCATGGGACTGATGGCGGCCGCCGCCGCTTCCTGAAGACTGCCGGCGCAGTGGCGGGAAGCGCCCTCGCGTCCGCACCGCTGCTCGCCACCGCGCGCAATGCCGACCCCCTCGGGGTAGGGCCCCACCATCTATACGAGCCCGGCACGGGTTCCATGATGTACCACCAGGAGCATGACCACGCCCACGGACGCACCGTACTCCCCGGCGCACCAGAGCCCGGCGAGGTGGAGTACCGGGAGTTCGACCTGAGCTTCGACCTGGTCCAGCACGAACTGCTGCCCGGGGTGAAGTTCCCCGCCTTCGCCTTCAACGGGCAGGTGCCCGGCCCTGTGTTCCGGGTGCAGGAGAACGACTGGGTTCAGGTCAACGTCACCAACAACACCGAGGAGATGCATACCGTCCACTGGCACGGGGTGGACCTGATCTACCCCATGGACGGCGTGCCCATGGTCTCCCATGACCCCATCCACCCGGGGGAGACCTTCGTCTACCGCTTCCAGGCACGCCCCCACGGGACCCGGTTCTACCACTGCCACTGGGGCACACCGCTGCACATGATGTCGGCCCTGCACGGCGCCTTCATCATCGACTCCCCCGATGACCCGATCCGGCAGCAGTTCCCCTACCAGCGGGATTACGTGCTGGTTCTGGAAAGTTTTGACCTGGAGTTCACCCGGGAGCACATCAACGAAGTGCTGGAGGGCATGGGCCAGGTGAACAAACTGATGCGCGATCGCCGGCTCTCCCACATCACTCACGGCTTCTTCAAGCGTTACGAGGACTTCATCAAGGCCATCGAGGACGGTTGGCGACCGCCCTACACCCGGGGCAATGCGCCGGGCGGCCACATCCAGCCCAACTTCTTCGCCATCAACGGCAAATCCTTCCCGGCGACCGTGGGGGAGCACGGCCACATCCGTATCCGCAAGGGCGAGTACATCCGCATCCGCCTGATCAATGGGGGCATTTCCGACCACCACATGCACTTGCACGGCCACCAGTTCTGGAAAGTGGCGGAGGACGGCAACCCGCTGCCCTACCCCATTCGGCTGAACACGGTACCGGTTACCCCGGGCAAGACGGTGGACATCATCGTCTACGGCGACAACCCCGGATTCTGGGATTTCCATGACCACAAGGAAATCCACAGCCGCAACAACGGCATCTATCCGGGCGGCATGATCACCATGCTGGAGTACGAGGACATGGGTGATCCGCCCTATGTGCCGTCGTTCTCGGTCAACCAGTGAGGAGTCGGATGATGATACGCAAACCTACCTGGCTCACCGGACTCGTCCTGGTCATGGCCGCGCCGGTAACCGCCTTCGAGATTGACCCGCACGTGACGCCGGAGATTGTGATCAGCGGCAGGGCGCTGGCCACGCTGGATATAGAGTCCGCTGAACGCACGGACCATGGAAGCACCTCGGACGAGCGGCTGAACATCGGCGACTCCAGCCTGCTGTTCGGCTTCGCCAAGCACCTGCACAATGACCAGGCATACGGGTTCGGAGCCTTCGGTTTCAAGGCGCTGGGCCGCTCGGCCATGGGCGATGCGCTGTTCCCGCACCAGGTCTATGCGGGCGTGGGCGGACGGCAGTGGGAAGTGCGGCTGGGCCGTACCAACCTACCGAATACCCTGCTGCGCTTCCCCACCGTGCGGGACGATGACCTGCTGGCCTATACCCATGCCCCGAACGCCCGGCTGGAAGGCAGCAGCGACACACTAAGCCTGTACGGCGAGCAACTGGCCGCAGACTGGTGGTTCACCCCCCGCCTGTCAATGACGGCAGCCGTGACCGCGCGGCCAGAGGGAACGCCTGGTGATCCCGGCTACGGCAGCTTCAACGGCGGGGCGGCGGCACTGCGCTACCACGTGCCGGAGACGGTGGACATCGACCGCGGACTCACCTTTGCCGGTTTACTGGTGGACGTCCAGCCCTTCGATGAACGCGCCGGGCTGGACGACGGTGACCTGATCACGCTGCTGGCCGCAGCACGATTCAACCTCAGCGGTCACCCTGAACGTCTGTGGCACCTGGACACCCAATTCATGTGGTCCACCGGGGAGGACGGTGACAGTCTGGCCACGCCGCTGGAAAGGGCCCGGGCGGACAGCGCGGCGGCAGTGGCCTCCCTGCGCTACCGCCATCGCCCCTACCTGCAGCAACGGTGGCAGGCCGCACTGACGCTAGCCGTGCAGGATTATCGCGGTTTCGACGACGCCACCCGTTACGCCGCCGTGCCCAGTGTGGCCTGGCGCCTGGGCAACGGCATCGACGCCGTGGCGCAGCTAGCCCATGAACGCTATCAGGGTGACCTGCGTGACGGCGCCGGGCTGGAGCATGATACGCGGGTGCAGTTCGGAATCAGCCTGCGCTTCGACCACACCTTCAACAAGTCCGTCGGTCGCCGCGACGACATCCTGTTCCTGGAGCATGACATGCTGCTCCCGGGCCCCCGCTTCGGAGGACATTGATCATGAACCACAAGACGCATACGGCCCTGCTGTTCGCCCTCTCCCTGGCGCTTTCCGCACCGCTGGCCATGGCCAGTTCTGACCACGGGAACCACGGGAACCACGGGAACCACGGGAACCACGGGAACCACGGGAACCACGGGGATCACGGAGACCACGGAGACCACGGAGACCACGGAGACCACGGAGACCACGGAGACCACGGAGACC
>JAFIFU010000072.1 GCA_020831885.1 Ectothiorhodospiraceae bacterium | reverse complement strand
CGCTGCTCGAGGACGCACAGAGCGAGCGATCGCAATGACGGTACTTGCGCAGCGCTCCGCCACACTCCTGCGCAGCCGTGCCTGTGAAGCCCTGGGGTTGTCGCCTACGGGCACCTATCCATGATGTGCCCCCGTATATCCGGGCCAGCTGAAAGTTAGTAAAGTCCGTCATTAGCCTTGGCGGTAGCAGCACCTTATTTTCGGATCGGTTGGGCTTATGGGCATGTTGATTTATAAAAATTTTTTACTGGGATGCGACTGAAGGGTGGCTGATGGGGTATAGCGCGCTTGTAAAAAAAATTGCTGTTGCTCTTGGCGGTAATCTGAAATTATGCGCGGGAGCTATGTTGAAAAGCCCAGTGTTTGTCGTAGGATTTAACAAAAGTGGAAAATCGCTGATAACGAGTTATATTGCTAATTGTTCCGGGGTTTCAGTCTTTCCAGGAGAAGGCAATGACGTTCTTTGGTTTAAGGGGCTTTATCCTCGGCATGTTCGACCGAGCCATGTGAAGCCTTTGTGGCTTGATCCCGACAGTTTCGTTCGTGAAGCAATTGATTCTGATCCTGATCGCTTTTTTAAGGCCAAGTCCATTCTTTCAATTTACCAGCTATTAAGAGCACCTACGGGCATCCTCGTAAATGATAGCGGTATGCTGGCGGCGGTTTTGCCAGAGATCATCGAGTACTTTCCTGGGGCAAAGTTTGTGCACGTCGTGCGGGATGGTCGGGTTGTTTCCTATGTGGCGGCCAGGAAAATAATGCAGGATGGTTCGAGTAATGAGTTAATTAGAAAGAAGTGTTCCCGTCATGAATTTGAAAGTGTTTTTCAGGCGCAAGCTAAGTATTGGTGTTGGATTCTTGATCGCGTTGAGAGCGTGAGGTGTAAGAATCCAGATTCTTTTTTAACGGTTCGTTACGAAGATTTTTGTAAAGATCCGCAGAGAGTTTTTTTGTCTGTAAGAGAGTTCGTTGGAATTAAGAATGGTGTGTGCGACGAGGTAGACCTCCCTTTTCATGGTCCGGTGAACGAGAACTTGAACTTTCTTAGAGATATGGGCTGGAGATCCAGGGTGGTTGCAAGGAATATACAGGAAGACTGGCTTGTTCGTTTTGGTTATGAGTGATTTTTATTCTCTATTTTTCTGTATAGATTTGCGTAGTTTGAGGCCATTTTTCTTGCTGAGTATTCTTCCTTGATTTGATTTTTTCTAGATTCTTTGTTGAGTTTACGGTGGCCGATTCTTATAGTTTCTAATAAAGACCGGGTGTAGCCGTTTGCTGTGTGATCTTTTACAAGAACTAGTCCGTTTGTTTCTCTTCCTAACTTTGATAGACCGCCTACGTCATGGGCGACTATTTTTATGCCGAGAGCCAAGGCTTCAAGTGCAGTAAATGGAAGCCCCTCATGGTCAGAGCAGATTATCATAACGTCGAGGCTGGCCATGTATTGATGCACATTGTTTCTGTGTCCATGAAAAAGAACAGAGTCGGATAAGCCGAGTTGTTCCGATTTTCTTCTCAGGGATTCTCTTAAGGGGCCATCTCCGATAACGTGAAACATTGTTATCGCTTTCTCTTTTGATTTTGTTTGTTTTGCGATATCCAAGAATAGGTCAACCCTTTTTACAGGGTCAAGTCGACCTACAAACCCTACGTGAATATGGTTTGGGTGTGTTGTTAGAAATTCTGCTGTTCTGTGTGCATGAGTCTGTATGAATTCAATGTCAACGCCATTTTTGATAGTATGTGTATTTTTTTCTTCAAACCAGTTGGAAAGTTGATTGTTTAAATCATCAGAAACCGCAACGATGGCATTCTGAAGGTGCCGGCCAGCGTAGCGATCCGCCCAGTTCAAGAATCGCTTGTGTGGTCTGGTCCAGCCTGGTTTGTGCTCCGGCGCCCCGTGGACTGTCCTTACGGAGGGAACGCGCAGGCTGGTGAGGTTGGCCAGGCTTCCGAGTACGTTCTCCTTCTGCCGATGTGTATGAATGATATCCGGGCGATGGGCCTGCATCAGCCGGCGGAGACCAAGGAGGATCTGGAAGGCGTTCAGGCGGGACTCATCCAACACATCCGTCGGCACATCCGCGTCCCGCAGGCGCTCGGCCGTCTCCCCCTCATTCATCAGTACCACACGTGCCTGGACGTCGTCCCGCTTGTTCAGGTGCCGGACGAGCGTCCATAGCTGGGCTTCAGCTCCCGCCCATCGGTCACCCGACGCGATGTGCATGACCTTGATTGGTGCCGGTTGCTGTATTGATGGTGGCATCTGGGTCTAGAATCGCGGTTGACTGAACTTTTGATTTTATTCTGACAGGAACGAGGGCAGAGGCACAGCATGGAACTGCTACAGGGTGGGGGGACGGTCGCGTTCTGGGTGCTACTGGTGCTCGGCGTCTACAGCTATTTCGCGTACCCCCTGGTGCTTTGGGCCGTGATTCGGTTTCGGGGGGAGTCGGATACGACTGAGCGGCAATCGGATGCGTTGCTGCCGGGGGTGACGCTGATCGTCACGGCTTACAATGAGGCTGGCCGCATACGGAAAAAGCTGGAGAACTGCCTGGAGATCGACTACCCGGCGGACCGGCTTGAAATCATCGTTGCCTCGGATTGCTCCTCGGACGCCACCGACGCCATCGTCCAGGAATACGCTGATCGGGGCGTGAAGCTGGTCCGGGCCCGGGAACGGCTGGGAAAGGAGAACGCCCAGCGGGAGGCCATAGCCGCAGCCCGGGGGGAGATCATCGTGTTCTCTGATACCGCCACGGAGATCCCTTCTGACGCCATTCGCAGGATCGTCGCCCCCTTTGGCGATCCGGCCGTCGGTGCCGTCTCCAGCGAAGACCGATTTGTAAGCCAGCATGGCAAGCTGGTTGGCGAAGGCGCGTACGTGCGCTACGAGATGTGGCTGCGGAGCATGGAATCCCGGCTCGCCGGCCTGGTGGGGCTTTCCGGCTCCTTCTTCGCTGCGCGCCGCGAAGTGTGTCAGCGCTGGGATATCCATTCGCCCAGCGATTTCAACACCGCCCTCAACTGCGCCCGGCTGGGGCTGAAGGCTGTCACCGCGCCCGATGTGCACGGCTATTATCAGGATCTGAAGGATCCCCGCCGGGAGTTCCAGCGCAAAGTGCGCACGGTGATCCGGGGTGTTACCGGCCTGCTGCGTCATGCCGATGTGCTTAACCCGTTCCGGTTCGGCGTGTTCGCGTTCCAGGTCTGGAGCCACAAGGTCATGCGTTGGCTGGTGCCGTGGTTCCTCATCGCCCTGTTTGCGGTGACGGTGGCGGTGGCGTCGGTGCACTGGCTCTATGCCGCGGCGCTGTGGGCCCAGATCGCCTTTTACGGTATCGCCGTGCTCAGCCACTTTCTGCCGGCGCTGCGGGGGTGGGCACCCGCGCGGCTGATCTACTTCTTCGTGCAGGTGAACGTGGCCATCGCCCAGGCCACCCTGCAGTACCTGGCAGGGCGGCGCATGACCACCTGGCAGCCGTCGGCGCGATGAGCTTGCGTACGCTGCCCCCCGTGGGTGAGCCCATTGTGTTGCGCAGTCCCGCGCCCCCGATGACGTTCCCGGGGTTCCAGCCGGTGTGGACCGGAAGCGGGACCGCTGCCCTGGCATTGGCTATCCGTCAGGCTGCCGCCCAAAGGTCCGGGATTACCACGCCGCAAGTGTTGATCCCCGCCTACGGTTGTCCCGATCTGGTGGCGGCGGCCGAGTATGCTGGTGTGCAGCCGGTGCTGGTGGATGTCGGTTCCGATGATCCCGGGTACGACATGGGGCAACTGGACGCGGCCTGGGGGCCCGACACCGTCGCGGTTGTCGGGGTGAACTTTCTCGGCCTGCGTGAGCGAATGGATGAGTTGGCGGCGTTTGCGGCAGGGCGCGGCGGGTGGTTGATCGAGGATAGCGCCCAAGCATTCCCTGCTCCTGCGCAGCTTTCCGAACCCGCCGGTCTCTCCCCCGCCCATGCGGTGGTGTTCAGTTTCGGGCGTGGTAAGCCGGTAAGCCTTTTGGGCGGCGGTTGCCTGCTTGTCAATGAGCGCCTGGTTGGGACGCTCGAAGCCCGCGGACTGGAGCAGAGTCACCACTCCCGTGGTACGCGCTACCGGGCCAAGGTGCTGGTCTATAACGCGCTGCTTAACCCAACGCTGTACGGGCTGGTTTCCCGTTTGCCCATGTTGCGCCTGGGCGAGACACGTTACCATGCGCTGGAACGGATCACCGGCATGCCCGAAACCCCTCTGCGCTATCTGAAAGCGAATGCCGAGCGTTACTGGTCCCTGAACCGGCAGGCGGAAACGGCGTTGGCGGCTACCCTGGCGCCACACCGTGAGCACGTCACCGATCTGCCAGCGCGTTGCCCGGGCCGCGCCGGGCGTTTGTTGCGCTACCCGGTGCTGGTCAGGGACCAGTATGCCCATGGGCGACTGCTGGATGAGGGCCGGCGTGCCGGCCTGGGGATAACGTCCATGTACGGGCAGGTGTTGCCCGACATCCCTGAGGTGGCGCCCCGGGTACGGTGTGCGGGAGCGCTGGACGGGGCGCATGCATTCGCCCGGGCGCTGATCACGCTACCGGTGCACAGTGGGGTGGACCAGCGGGATATCCGGAACATTCGGGAATGCTTTGATCGCGTGTTTGGAGAAGGGTGAGCGCGAATCGGCACGCGTCTCGCAGAATCGTCGACGCAATCGCAGGCAGGGAATCCAGGACGGCACCATGTGTGGAATAGCCGGCTATTACTCGCAACACCCGGCACGTATGCTGCCAGGCGGCGTCCAGCGTGTGGCCGATGCGCTGCGGCATCGCGGGCCGGATTTCAACGACGACTGGCAATCCGAATCCGGAACTCTGTTCCTGTTTCACGCGCGCCTGTCCATCCAGGATCTGTCCCCCGCCGGCAACCAGCCCATGTGCTCCCGTTCCGGTCGTTATCGGATCGTGTTCAACGGCGAGATCTACAACTTCCGAGAGATCCGGGCGGACCTGTCCCGGCGAGGCATTCCCCTGCGAGGCCACTCTGATACGGAAGTGCTGCTGGAGGCGATTGATTGCTACGGCCTGGAGCAGGCGCTCCAGCGTGCCGAGGGTATGTTCGCCTTCGCCGTGCATGACGCCTTGGAGCGGATGCTGTATCTGGCGCGGGATCGCCTCGGCGAGAAACCGTTGTACTACTTTTATCAACCCGGAACCTTTGCATTCGGTTCCGAGCTGTCCGCGCTGAGGGCGATGACGGGAGCCCTTGGTGAACTGGACCAGGATGCCATTGCGCTTTATTTGAAGTACGGCTACTTCCCGGAGCCTGTGAGCGTGTACCGGGCGGTTCGCAAGCTTCCGCCAGGCACCATGCTCCGGTTTCCGGTCGATGACGCCCGGCCCCTGCCTTCGGAGCAGGTGACGGATCTGGCGGCCCGGGCCGTACAGCCCTACTGGACGCTGGATGCCTGCCGCGCCCGCGCCGAGTCGGAGCCGTACTCCCGCTTCGACGATGCGGTAACCGGGGTGCACCAGGCGCTGAAGTCCGCCGTGGAGCGGCAATCCGTCGCGGACGTGGATGTGGGGGCGTTCCTTTCCGGCGGCATCGATTCCACCCTGGTGACGGCGCTTTATCAGCACCAGGCGTCCAGGCCCATCCGCAGTTTCACCATTGCCTTCGAAGACCCCAGTTTCAATGAGGCGGGCTTCGCACGGGAAATCGCCCGGCACCTGGGTACCGAACACCGGGAGATCCGCATTCAGGATAGGGAGCTTCTGGATCTGGTGGAGGATCTGCCCAGGCACTACAGCGAGCCCCACGCCAACCCATCCCAGTTGCCCGCGCTGTTGTTGTCCAAATACACGCGGGAGCACGTTACCGTGAGTCTTGCCGGTGATGGAGGGGATGAACTCTTTTGCGGATACAACCGATACCTGTGGGGTGCCCGGGTTGCGCGGCTGAATGCGAGGCTTCCCCGCGCCCTCCGCCGCCTGGTTGCCGCTGTGCTGGCCGCAGGAGCGGGAACCGCGCCCACGCTCCATTCCCTGACGCGGGGCCGGGGCAAAGGCCCGGTGCAGAACATTGACCAGAAGCTGCGCAAACTCGCCGATGTTCTGCGGCTGGAGGGGGGCGAGGCCGTCTACGATTACCTGCTTTCCACCGGATCCGGCGTGGCAGAGGGTCCGGCACCTATCACCGCCACCCGGGAACTGGACTGGGGGGCGGAACGGTTCATCGCATCGGCGATGATGCTGGACCAGTTGACCTACCTGCCTGGGGATAACCTGGCGAAGCTGGATCGTGCCACCATGGCCTACTCACTGGAGGCACGGCTTCCCCTGCTGGATTTGCCTGTGCTGGAACAGGCATGGCGGGTCCCGCAGGAATTCCACACCCGGAACGGAGCAAGCAAAGCCATCCTTCGGGAAATCCTGTACCAGTACGTGCCCCGGCATCTGATTGAGCGGCCGAAGATGGGGTTCACGGTTCCGATTGCAGCGTGGATCGACGGACCGTTGCGGGATTTGATTCAGGATTCGGTCTCATCGGATTTGGTAAACACGCTGGCCTGTACCACTGAGGAGTCGCGCCCGCTTGGGTCACGTGGTCACGGATTATCTCCATTAGCCGTCTGGGCTTTATTTGTTCTTGCCAACTGGATTCGCGCGCTTGAGGATTTTTCCTAACGCGCTGAACAAGGATGCGGATCTCCCAATGTAGTATAGATAAAATATAAGAGCATTAAAAACAATGATTCTGATCGATTCGTGCCTGTTTTTTATTGTGGAAGACAGCGTGAGGAGCGCTACGATCGCTAGTAGGGAGGCGCTGATGACAGGGCCGGATTGCGTGATAAATCCGAGGAACAATGTCAAATGAAGAAAGATAAAAAAGGCGCTCCCTATGACGACTTTAGATTTGATCGCATTACGGAATGATTCGGCGTCACCTTGGCCGTGCCATTTCTCTCGTTTGATGAACTCTTTTATGGTCGTCGGGAAGCCTTCATGAATGACTCTTAATGATGGATCATTTTTTATCTCGAATCCTAAGATCGTCGCCCTTTGACAAAAATCGTAATCCTCGCCAGTCGCGAGCGATTCGTTGAACCCTCCAATCGTTTCGAAATTCTGAGCGGAAAGCATCATGTGGCCAGTACCAAGGTGTGTGTCCCTGGGATCCCGGGCGAGGCTGGAAAACCAATAGCGGTGAAAGACATTCTCCCCATCCGGAGGCGAGCAATGTGATCCCGTGATGACTTTCTTGTTCTCGCTTAGTTCGTTGATAACTCTAGGGATGTTTCTGGCCCACTCATCCGTCACTGTGACGTCCGCGTCAATGAAGATGAGAATATTACCTGTAGCACGGCGCGCCCCAATATTCCTGAGGGTCGCCACGGTACCTCCCGTGTGTCGGATGACAGTTGCTCGAAGTTTCTCTGCAATCTCGGCAGTTCTGTCACGGGAGTTGTGGTCTATGACAATAATTTCTCCCGGATAACCAGTAGCGTCTAGAGAAGATTTGATGCTGCTAATTGTTTTGTCAATTGAGTCTTGTTCGTTAAGTGCGGGGATGACAAAAGATAATTTCTGAAACATTGTTTATCTGTTAAATTTGATTGATGCAAACCATATCCAGGCGTTGCTTTCAGGTGCTCCGCCTGGATGTGGTTGGAAACTGGTCAGAGAAGCCTAGTCATTATAACTAGTTTCTATTTTTATCCCAGTTGGGGGAGAGGGTGGAGGAACGCTATTTAGAACATCTTCGAACGGTTCCAAAGACACTATGAAGCGATCGACAAGCCATTCGGTCTCTTCGCTGTACGCAGCGTTCGCCCAACCCATTATGTATCCTTGGAGAAACCCTGGGGACTCGCCTTCGGGAACCCTTAGGTCTAAATCGTTTCTGTCAAAGTACTTTGTGAAGCTAGAGTCCCCATGCCAGCGTCTCCAGAACCGGAAAACACCATCATTGGCACCTTCACCTGAAGCTGTCTTCAAATGCAGCGCTACTTCCATCCAGCGCCCGCGATCATCCGGTGATCTAATAAACTCTACGTCTCCTCTATGGCCGCCTGCATTAACAGTATATGTTAACCGACTACCTTGGCTGCTTCTCCAAAAAGTAAGTCCAATTTCAGGTGTCCTGTTATACCGGTCTCCCCATATGAAGAAAAACTTGTTGTTAGAAGGATTTCCGCTTCCATGAGTGAAGTTATCAGGAACACGGATCCAGTATCTGAGCCAAAGTTCTTCACGCGCTTGACCTAGGTGAAACCGCTGCTCCGACATTGCTTCCCCAGCCCGGTATCTGAACCGTAAGCTAACGTCGCCTCCTTCGGGATGCGGATCCCAGTTGGCTCCATCTGGAATCGGGTCATTTGTCGGGCCACTAGCTGACCATATCCGGTGTGTGGAGGTCACTAGTGAGCGCGCTCTCCCATTCGTCCAACGAAAACCATCATCATTCGTGGCAGACATGTCGCCTGATTCAAATGAATCGTAAAAGAGATAATCTTCCGTTGACACCTGAGCGCCCGCGTAAAGCGGGAACGCTAGGCAGGCCGTAGCCACGGCGGTGAACAGTGTGGTGGGTAGTGCCTTCATGCGTTGTAATCCCCAGCGATGAAAGTTGAATGTCCGGTTAGGATGAAGCTCGCACTTATGCCTTAGGATAGTCGTGATGTCGTTCACAGATGCAAAACAGGCAAAGCATTACCGAGCGGATGCAGCGTGGTGCTCATGTGAACGGGTTCGAATCAGGCATCTGTCCCGGGTACTCCGGGCGGGTCGTCCTATGACCGCTCAGGTGAGTATAAGCCTCTGTTTTTGAAAGCGGAAGGTGTTGCCGTGCCGCGACAGAACGTCACGTAACCACGGTGGGTGCGCAGCCGGGTCTTGCGGGTTAAAGTCACTCATGCCGCGGCTTGTTGACATGAATTGGCTGTGCCTCCTGCTAACGAATAGCGGCTATCATGGTCCAAGGCCGCATTGGGCGGACAACGGTGTGGACGCCGGCCCCGGGTGGGGGCGAGGCGCCAGCGTGACCTGCCCCTGACATGTCCTACGGGAATCCAGCGGAGGTTCCGATGCCCGCCCAAGCTCTATCACTCTGGCAATCAGGCCCGTCGGCCCTGGCGCCCCGAGTCAAAGGAGGGCTGGGCCGGCTGTCCGTGCTTGGTGCGCTGCACCGGCCGGTGATGAAGAGCCAGGCCATCATTGTGGCCTTTCATTCCGTTGTGCAGGGTGCGTCGGATGGGGCGCTGCGTTGCAACGTGGATGAATTCGACGCCTACTGCCGTTTCTTCGCCCGGCACATGCGGGTGTGCACCTTGACGGAGCTGGCGGCGGCGGTGCGGGCCGGGGAGCCGCCGGGCGGGCGGCTGGTGATCACCTTCGATGACGGCTATGCGGATAACCACGAACTGGCGGCGCCGGTGCTGGAGCGGCACGGGCTGCCGGCAACGTTTTTCGTCTCCACCGGGTTTATCGGCTCCGAGCATCAGACGGACTGGGACAAGGCCGCCGGGGTGCGCAGCCGGTGGATGACCGTGGACCAGGTGCGCGGGCTGCACGCGGCGGGCCATGAGATCGGCGCCCACACCCGCACCCACTGCGATCTGGGGGCGGTACCGGCCCAGGAGGGCGATGCCGAGATTGCCGGTTCGGTGGAGGACATTGAAGCCTGGACCGGTGAGCGCCCCCGGCATTTCGCCATTCCCTACGGCCGCGCGTTCCCGGAGCTGGACCGGGTCTCCCGCTTTGTGCTGGAGGAGCTGGGGCTGGAAACCATCACCCTGTGCCGTGGCGGGCTGATGAACCCGGCCCGTCAACCCCATGTCTGGGAGCGCATTCCCGTCTCCCCCATCGATTATCTGTCCCCCTACGGCTGGTTCTGCGATGTGGTGCGGGATGCGGTAGCATCCCGTTGATGGCGGGGAACCCGGGAAGCCGGCGTGATTGAGGCCGGCGGGGCGCCCCGGAGCCGGATGGGGTGGCCGATGGAGGGGGCATGGATTTAGCCGGGGTGGTCAGCTACGGGGTTTGCGCCGTGGCGTTTGCCGTGCTGATGCTCCTGTTGATGCCCAACTCCCGCGGGCGCTTGCTGGGGCGCATGCTGCTGGCCGCCTGCGGCCTTACCGCCCTATGGGCCGCGGTGGTGGCCTGGGTACGTTGGTTCCCGGAAACCCCGGTCGTGGTGCTGGAGCTGGCGGAGGTGGCCAAGCTGGCCACCTGGCTGGCGCTGCTGGTGGCCCTGTTACGGCCGCTGCGGCCGGGCAGCGGCGTGATTCGCGTGCTCACCTGGTTGGCGGTGGGCGGCGCGGCGGTGGCGGCGGTGTGGCTGCTTTGGGTGCAGTTGCTGGTTCAACCGGAGCTGGTGCCCGTGGGGTTCGGGCTGCAGGGCGGTTTTGTGATCGCGGCACTGGCGCTCAGCCTGCTGGGCCTGATTCTGCTGGAGCAGCTTTACCGCAATCTGCCCCCGGAACGACGCTGGGGCATGAAGTTCCTGTGTCTGGGCATTGCGGTACTGTTCGGTTTCGATCTCTACCTCTATTCCGATGCCCTGCTGTTCCGGCAGCTCGACCTGGTGGCCTGGGATGCCCGGGGGCTGGTGCAGACACTGGCCGCGCCGCTGATTCTGGTGGCCGCCCGGCGCAATCCGGACTGGGCGCCCCCTGTGTTCGTCTCCCGCCACGTGGTGTTCCATACCGCCGCCATCCTGGCCGTGGGCGTCTATCTGTTGCTGATTGCCGTGGGCGGTTACTACATCCGCGATTTCGGCGGCACCTGGGGCGGTTTCGCCCAGATCGTGCTGATGGCCGCTGCCGTGCTGGGGCTGGTGGTGGTGCTTGGGTCCGCGGATGTGCGCGCCCGCTTGCGGGTGTTCGTGGCCAAGCACTTTTTCAGCAACAAGTACGATTACCGGGAGGAGTGGTTGCGCCTGACGCAGCGCCTGGCCCGGGATGATGATGGTGTCTCGCCCTACCAGCGGGCGGTGCACGCCATGGCGGAAGTGTTCGGCTGCCCCGCGGGGGCGGTCTGGCGGCGTGACGACGACGGTTTTCAGGTGGCGGGAGCCTGGCGGATGAAGCCGCCGGGCGGTGCGGAGGTGCCGGAGTCCCACCCGCTGGTCGGGTTCCTGCGTCAGCGCCAGTGGGTGATTGACCTGGAGGAATACCGCGCCCATCCGGAGCGTTACGCCGCCCTCGCATTGCCCGCCTGGATGCTGGAGCCGCACCATCCGGGCATCTGGGTTGTGGTGCCGCTGCTCCGCCAGGACACCCTCACCGGCTTTGTGCTGCTGTGCACCCCCGAGCCGCCCATGCAGATCACCTGGGAGGACCGGGATCTGCTCAAAGTGCTGGGGCGGGAGGTGGCGGCGTACCTGGGGCAGCATGAGTACGCCCAGGCCCTGGCCCAGGCGCGGCAGTTCGAGGCCTTCAACCAGCTCACGGCGTTTCTGATGCATGATCTGAAGAACCTGATCGCCCAGCAGTCCCTGGTGGTGAAGAATGCCGAAAAGCATAAGCGCAATCCGGCATTCATCGATGATGCCATGGAGACCATCGGCAGCTCCGTGGCCCGCATGGAGCGTTTGCTGGAGCACCTGCAGCGCAGTCAGCGCAGCGGTATTCAGGAGCGGGTGGAGCTTCGGGGCCTGCTGGAGGACGCCGTCGCCCGCTGCGCCGACCGCACGCCGCGACCGGAACTGACGGTGTCGGCGGGGCCGGTGTTCGTGGCGGCGGATCGCGAGGAGCTGGTGATGGTGGTGGTGCACCTGATCCGCAACGCCCAGGACGCCACACCGGCGGATGGCCACGTTCGGGTGCTGGCGGACGAGGTGGATGACACGGTGTCGATCCGGGTGGTGGATACCGGCGAGGGGATGACGGGAGCCTTCATCCGCGACGAGCTGTTCAAGCCGTTCCACACCACGAAATCCGCCAAGGGCATGGGGATCGGCGCGCATCAGGTGCGGGAGTTCGTGCGTCGCGCCGGTGGTCGCGTTAAGGTTACCAGTAGCCCGGGTGAGGGGACTGAATTCGAGATCAGCCTGCCCTGCGAACGCCGCCAGGAGGCGGACGGGGTCGGGGCGGAACGCATCATACATGGACAGGGTGGACAGTGAGCGCGGACAAGCTCCTGATTGTTGAAGACGACCCGGGGCTGCAGAAACAGCTCCGCTGGTGCTTCGAGAACTACGAGGTCATTGCCGCTGAGGATCGCAGCACCGCCATGGCGCAGTTGCGGCGGCATGAGCCCATGGTGGTGCTGCAGGATCTGGGCCTGCCGCCGGATCCGGGCGGCACCAGCGAGGGCATGGCCACCGTGAGCGAGATGCTCGCCGCCGCGCCCCATACCAAGATCATCGTGGTCACCGGGAACGGCGATGAAACCAGCGCGGTGAAGGCGGTGGGTCTGGGGGCCTACGATTTCTACCAGAAACCCGTGGACGTGGACACGCTGAATCTGATCGTCTCCCGGGCCTTCCATATCGCTCACCTGGAGCGCCAGAACCGGGAACTGATGCGCAGCCAGAACACGGTGCTGGACGGGCTGGTGACCGGCAGCGCCCGGATGCTGAAGGTGTGCCGGCTGGTGGAAAAGGTGGCCGGCACCCAGGCCAGTGTGCTGCTGCTGGGCGAGACCGGCAGCGGCAAGGAAGTGCTGGCCCGGGCGGTCCATAATCTCAGTGACCGGGCGGATCAGCGGTTTGTGGCCATCAATTGCGCGGCCATTCCGGAGAACCTGCTGGAAACCGAGCTGTTCGGATACGAGAAGGGAGCCTACACCGGCGCCCACAAGCAGACCCCGGGGAAGATCGAACTCGCCGACGGCGGCACCTTGTTCCTGGACGAGATCGGCGACATGCCCATGGCCCTGCAGTCCAAGCTGTTGCGCTTTCTGCAGGAACGCGTGGTGGAACGGGTGGGTGGCCGGGCGGAGATCTCCGTGGATGTGCGGGTGGTTTGCGCAACCCACCGCAAGATCGACGAGTTGATTGCCGAGGGCAGCTTCCGCGAAGACCTGTATTACCGGATCAGTGAGGTGGTGGTGGACATTCCACCCCTGCGGGAGCGGGAGGGTGATTCGGTACTGCTGGCCCGGGCGCTGCTGGCCCGGGCGGCGGAACGGCATGGCAGCAACGTGCGCGGTTTCACGGACGATGCGCTGGAGGCGATCCGCGCCTACACCTGGCCGGGTAACGTGCGGGAGATGGAGAACAAGATCAACCGCGCGGTGATCGTGGCCGAAGGGCGGCTGCTGGATGCGGACGACCTGGGTTTGTCGGTGAAGGAATCCGGCCTGCCCACGCTGAACCTGCGCCAGGTCCGGGACGAGGCGGAGCACAGAGCGGTAACCGCCGCCATGGCCTGGGCGGAAGGCAACGTGTCCCGTGCCGCGGAGTTACTGGGCGTATCCCGCCCAACCTTGTACGACCTGATGCGCAAACACGGCCTATAACCAGGAGCATAGGAATAGCCGTAGGTCGACAGTAGTAGCCGTAGGTCGGTAGCAGGCGTAGGTCGGTAGCCGCGCGCAGCGCGGATCACCGACGTAAAGAAAGCATCGAACTTGGTCAACCTCGGAGATCCCTGCCCCGCAGGGCTTCCGACCGACACCCGGCACCGACCCGCGTAGGTCGGTAGCCGCCCGAAGGGCGGATCACCGACGTAAACAAACACGAATAATCAACGTAACACACGATCACGCAACACCCCGGCCCGGCGGTTCCGGTGACTGGCTTCTGGAATGGTGGATTATATGAACGTTCGGATGATCTGGTGGCTGGGGCCGGTGGCGGCGCTGTTACTCGCCGCCTGCGGTGACAGCGTTGACGAACTCATGGAGCGCGGCCTGGATTTCCAGGAGCAGGGGCGCTACCAATCCGCCATGGCGGATTATCGCAGCGTGCTGCAGGAGGACAGCGACCATGCCGAGGCCCGGTTCCGCTTCGGTGAGGTGTCCTTGCTACTTGGAGAGAACGCGGCGGCAGAGGATGCCCTGCGTTCCGCGGGTCGCCGCGGAATCGCACCGGAACGGGTCCAACCCCTCCTGGCAACGGCGCTGCTACGGCAGAACAAGGCGGAAGCGGTATTGCAGGAGATCGACCCTACCGTCATCGATGACAGCGGCGTGCGCGCCGATCTGCTGGCCTCCAGGGCCATCGCCTATGCGCAACTGGGCCGCATGGACGATGCCCGGCAGACCATCGACCGTGCGCTGGAGGAGAATCCGCATTCGGTGAGCGCCCTGGTCTTCGCCGGCCGAATGGCCCTGGGCGGCGGCCGGCTGGGGGAGGCCACGCTCTACATCGGCCGGGCGCTGGAGGCCAACCCGGATTCCCCCGCTGCCTGGCTGACCCGTGCCGAAGTGGAGCGGGAGGTGGGCAACGAGGAGGAAGCGAAAGCCGCCTACACCCGTGTGCTGGAGCTGAACCCCACGGACATCACCGGTCTGGATCAGTTGAACACCCGCGGCCGCCTCGCCGAGCTGCTGCTTTCCCAGGGCGACCTGGACGCAGCCCGCCAGCAGGTGCGGGACATGCTGCGTCAGGCGTCCCGGCACCCCTACAGCAACTATCTGGCGGGTTTGATCGCGTTGGTGGACGGCGATCTGGACACGGCGAACGAGCGTCTGCAGATCGCGCTCAGCGTGGCGCCGGACAACGTGCCCGCCAAGGCCCTGATGGGGGATCTGCGCTTCCGCCAGGGGCGTTACGAGCAGACCATCAGCCTGCTGCGGGATGTGGTGGCGGCTCGTCCGGGTGATCTGCGCTCGCGGGTGATCTACGCGGCGGCCCTGCGTGAGGTGGGTGATATGCGTCGGGCCTCGCAGGTGCTGGAGGACGGCCTGGAGCAATTCGCCGACAACCCTCAGGCGCTGGCAGCGTTGGGTGGGGTTCAGATGAGTCTGGGGCAGGACGATGCTGCCCAGCAGGCCTTTGAGCGCATGATGGCGCTGGATCCGGACAGCCCGCAGACCAACTACAGCCTGGCGGTGCTCGCCGCCGGGCAGGGCCGCACCGATGAGGCCGTGCAGCGCCTGGAACGGGTGCTGGAGCAGGCGCCGGATAGTCTTCCCGCTATGCTGCGCCTGGCGGAAATCCATCAGCAACGGGAGGAGCACCAGGAGGCCCTGCGCTGGCTGGAGGCGGCCGTGGACCGGGCGCCGGAGAACCCGGAGCTGCGCTTCCGTCTTGCCCGTGCCCAGGCCGCGGTAGGGGATGAGGCCACGGCAATGGAAACCTTGTATTCCCTGGTGGAGGACTACCCGGACCGTCCCGAGGCGCCGGCGGTGATAGCCCGGATGCAACTGCGTGAGGGTCATTACGAGGCGGCGCTGGAGACGTCGCGGCGACTGCAGGAACTGGACGCCGGACGCGCCGAGGGCGCCCTGCTGGAGGGGCATGCCCACAGTGCCATGGGCAATGATCAGGCCGCTGCCGATGCGTACCAGCGTGCGGTGGATGCCGGGCGCCGGGATGCCCTGGGGCCGCTGGTGGCCCACCGGCACACGCTGGGTGTCGAGGATCCGGCGGCTCCGGCGGAGGCCTGGGTGGAGCGCAACCCGGGCGACCTGGGCGCGCGCATCTCATTGGCCGAATGGTACGGCCGTCAGGGGGATTACGCCCGCATGGTGCGGCAATACGAGGCGGTGCTGGAGCAAACCGAGAGCCCCGGGGCGGCGCTGCTCAACAACCTGGCCTGGGGATACGGCCAGATCGGCGACGAGCGCGCTATGCCCACAGCGCGGCGTGCGCTGGAGATGGCGCCGGATAATGCCGCCATCATGGACACCGTCGGCTGGATCGCGCTCCGTCAGGGTGATGTGGACGAGGCCGTGGAGTTGCTCTCCCAGGCCAGCGCCGCCGCTCCGGACGATGCGAGGATCCGTTACCATTACGCCGAGGCGCTTGCCCAATCCGGCGACCATGCCGCTGCCCGCCGCGAGGTGGAACTGGCGTTGAATCAGGAACCCGAATCGGATTGGACAGCCCAGGCCCGGGAATTGTTGGAGCGTTTGGATTGATCGGGCAGGTGTTCGATGTATTTGTTGACGTTACGGATGGAACACCTGCCGTAGGTCGGTAGCCGCGCGCAGCGCGGATCACCGACGTAGAGGAAAGATCGCACGGTTAACGTCGGAGATCCCTGCTTCGCAGGGCTTCCGACCTACGCGGGATTCCCGGACCGCGCGGGGTTTCCGGGCCGCGCGGGTTTCTGGGTTGCATGGGGTTTCCGGGCCGCGTGGGATTCCCGGACCACGCGGGGTTTCCGGGCCACGCGGGGTTTCCGGGCCACGCGGGGTTTCCGGGCCACGCGGGGTTTCCGGGC
>JAFIFU010000071.1 GCA_020831885.1 Ectothiorhodospiraceae bacterium | reverse complement strand
GGGGGGGTCGGACTCCCCCCCCCCCCCCGTCCAGGCTCACTGACCGTAAGTGCTCACTTCGACACCGGAAAACGCCTCGCGCCAGTAGAGGTCGGCGAGCGTTTCGGCACTGTCAACATCCTCGACCAAGGCGATCCAACGGTCCAGCAGCGCCTGAAACTCGTCGGCGAACTCATGCGCGGCCTCGATGCCATGGTGTTCCTCGTAGCGGTCAGCCACCGCCATCAGGTCGGAGCGGATGAATTCCCGCGACGCCTCCACCAGCTCGGCATCCGGCTGATGGATATTGATACCGCGCTCCCGTGCCTCCTGCATGTTGCGCGCCCCTTCTTCGGCATAACGGAACGTAAGCTCAGCGGACATGACCGAGGCCGCACGCAGCACGGCCATGCGCTGGTCATCGGTAAGACTGAGCCAGAGTTCGCGGTTCATGTTGTTCGGGCCACTGCCGGCAAACACGCCACCCGGCAGGTTCACGGTAATATCCGAGACCACGTCGATCAGCTGGAAACCGGACAGTTCGGTGGCGGAGTGGATGGTGCAGTCCAGAACCCCTTGACTGAGCCCCTCATAGGTTTCGTTTACGGAAAGAGAAACCGCTGACGCTCCGAAGTGTTCCGCCCAGCGCGACCATTGGGCGCCGCCGGCCCGCAGGCGTTTTCCACGAAGGTCATCGACCGATGTCACCTCCCGGGAACAGAGCAGTTCGTACCCCAGACTGGACGAACCGCCGAGAAACACCTGGTTCTGGGCCTGGAACTCGGAGACGCAGTCGGGGCAATGATGGAATATGAACTCCGTCATCGCGCCGGCGTAGGCCATGCCATCCTTTTCCGGGTCGCGGTCCTCATCCAGTTCGAGGGCAAGCGAGAGTTCGGCCACCATGTTGGAGATGGGGAATTCCCGCGGGAAGTAGGGGAGAACCACAAACCCGGCATCCGCCACGCCGTCACGTACCCCGGCGGACATCTCCGCGAAATTGAGCAGGGACATCGGGAAGACGCGGGCCGTCAGCTCACCTCCCGAATACTCCTCCAAGGCCTCCGCCCATGCATCAGCCGCAACCGCACCGATGGTTCCGGACGGGAAGCCTGTCGCATAGTTCAGCCGCTGCGCGTGGGCGCCGGTGGCCGCTGCCGCAAGCAGCGTCCCGGCGATCGCTGCGGTGAACACTGTGGCAGTCGGTCGTTTGATACCAATCATTGTCATCTCCTCCATTGTTCCGCCTTTGGCGGGTTGGTATCGCGCCGTTGCGCGACGCTTGTTTTCCTCTCATGGGGCGAAGAGAACGCGGCGAACCATTGCTCACAAACGCTCGACGATGGTCACATTGGCGAGGCCACCGCCTTCACAGATCGCCTGCAACCCATAGCGTTTCCTCTCCTGCCGCAAGGAGTGGACCAGCGTGGTCATCAGCTTTGTCCCGGAGCTACCGAGGGGGTGTCCGAGGGCAATGGCGCCACCACGGGTGTTCAGGCGCTCCGGGGCGGCGCCCGTTGCCCGGAGCCACGCGACGGGAATGGAGGCAAATGCCTCATTGACTTCAAAGAGATCGATGTCGTTTATTGACATCCCCGCCCGGGCGAGCGCCTTGTTCGTACCGGGAATGGGGCCCTCCAGCATGATCACCGGATCACTGCCCACGACGGTCATCTGGTGGATACGGGCCAGGGGCTCCACACCGAGCGCTTTGAGCCCGCGCTCGCTAACCACCAACAGCCCGGAAGCACCGTCACAGATCTGGCTGGCAGTCGCCGCCGTCAGCCGTCCGCCTTCGGCAAGCGGCTCCATGGCAGACATCGCTTCGCGGTTGACGTCGAAACGAATCCCTTCATCCCGGTCGTGTGTCTCGCCAGTCTCCTCACCCTCGGCGTTCAGCACCGGCAACGGCAGGATCTCGTCCTTGAACATGCCTTGCTCAGTCGCATGAATTGCCCGCAAATGACTGTTGTAGGCAAACGCATCGAGGGTCTCCCGGTCCAACTCATACTTCTCGGCCATCAACTCGCCGCCGGTGAACTGGTTGAAGATCACACCCGGGTAGCGCCTTTCCATCTTCGGGCTGATGTAGTAGCCGAACCCGTGTTTCTGGGGCAGGGTCATGGACAGCCCGATGGGCACGCGGGACATGCTCTCCACGCCAGCGGCTATCACGATGTCCATGGCATCCGATTTCACCGCCTGCGCTGCGAAGTGCAGGGCCTGCTGGGAAGAACCGCACTGGCGGTCGATGGATGTACCCGGCACGGTATCGGGCAAACCCGAGGCCAGCACCGCGTTTCGCGCGATGTTGGATGCCTGTTCGCCGAGTTGGTAGACGCAACCCATGATCACGTCTTCAATCTGATCCGGGTCGGCATCCACCCGTCGCAATAGATCATCCAGTACTGCACCGGCCATATCCGCCGGATGCCAGCCAGACAGTTTGCCCCCCTTGCGACCCCCGGCAGTGCGGGTGGCAGCAGCGATGTACGCCTCACTCATGCTTCTCTCCTTGCATACCCGAAGCCGGTGCGGCTATGCACGCGCGTGCCGCACGTGGTCTTCACGCAGTTTGTATTTCAGGATCTTGCCGGCCGCAGACAACGGCAGTTCAGAGCGAACCTCCATACTCCTGGGACATTTGTAACCGCCAATCAGCCTGCGGCAGTGGGCCTTGAGGGCATCGAGGGTCAGCGTCTCGTGTTCCTTCAACACGACCACGGCGTGCACCCGTTCCCCGAGATCGTCATCCGGAACACCGATGACCGCGCAGTCGGAAACCTGCGGCAAGGTCAGGACAGCCCGTTCAACCTCGGCGGAATAGACGTTTTCGCCACCGCTGACGATCATGTCCTTGATCCGGTCAACGATGAAAACGAAACCGTCCGCGTCCATGTACCCTGCGTCACCGGTGTGCATCCAGCCTTCGTCCAGCACTTCACGGGTCTGCTCGGGCTTGCTCCAGTAGGCGGGCATCACGCAGGGGCCGCGAACCACGATCTCGCCGGTTTCTCCGTGGGGCAGTTCCTCGCCGCCTGGCCCCAGAATGCGTATCTCGGCGCAAGGTATCGGAAGTCCGGCGGATCTCAGCTTCTCGGCCTTTCTGCCCTCCGGCGTGTGACTCCAGGGGGGAAGCACCGTGGCCACCGCACCCAGTTCGGTCATGCCGTACATCTGCGCGAACCGGGCCTGCGGGAACGCCTCGGTTGCCCGGTCCAGCAGCTTGCCGTCAATGGGCGCGGCGCCGTACATCACGAACCGGAGCGAGTCCAGACGGCGCCGCCGGAAATCCGGGTGCTCGAGCACCCGTTTCAGCATGGTGGGCACCAGGAATGTCTCGGATATCTCCTCCTCCTCGATCGCACGCAGGACCATTCCGGGCTCGAACTGAGGCAGCACCACATGGGTTCCGAGCCGGGCGAAGAGCTGGCCCGTCAGGCTGAGGCCGGCAACGTGGAACAGAGGCGCGGAATGCAGACCGACCGTGGAGTGCTGCCGGTTCACGGCAGTGAGGGTGGACAGGGCATTCAGGTAGATGTTCGCATGGGTCAGCATCACGCCCTTCGGCAAACCCGTGGTGCCCCCGGTGTAGAAAACCCCCGCCAGATCGTCACCCTGGCGCACCACGTCCGGCACAGGATCTGCGCGCTGAATGAGCGTTTCATAGTCGAGCATGGAGGCAGGGGTTGCCTCTTCCCCGGCATAGATCACCGTGTTCAGGGACTCCGAGTGCCGGCGCACCTCGGGGAGTAGCGACGCAAACGCATCATCAACAATGAGAATCCGGGTATCACAATCATCCAGCGAGTAAGCGATCTCGGTGGGGCTCCATCGGATATTGACCGGATTGACGGCGCCGCCCGCCCAGAATGTTCCGTAGAAAAACTCAAGGTACCGATCACTGTTGATTGCCAGCATTCCCACCCGATCACCTGGCCGCAGGCCTTGCTCTTTCAGAGCACCTGCAAGTCGGGACACTCGATCAACGAATTCGGCATAAGACCACCTACGCCTTCCGAATACCACCGCGGTCCGGCCCGGGGCCTCGCGCAGCGCCTTGTGTAGTGGTTGAGAGAGGTACATCAGGGGACTCCCCCGCCTCCGGCCGTGGAGATACAGTATTTTGCCTGAAAACTTTAACAATCGTTCGTTTTATAAATCAACCCGGATTGCGATTGCCTCAGAAACCAAGTGTGGAGTCTCATGAGGTTTTCCCCGGCTAGCCGGAGGACGCTGATAGACGGTTTGTTGTTGAGACTACCGTGTGCGGGCGGTGCCAGTTGTAGGTGTGTTGCCAGCGCGACAAGTGTTCGGCACGCTCCTGAGAGGTCCGGTATCGGAACGCATAGGCCGGCTCGCGCAGGGCGGTCCGGATGAATCGCTCCGCTTTGCCGTTGGTACGAGGCGTGTGGGGTCGCGTGAAGCGGTGGTGTATACCGAGCTCAGCGCAGGCGCGCTTGCTAAGGGCTCCGCTAGAGCACCATGGGAATAGATCGGTGCTTCCATAAGGGACACTAGACAAGCATGATCAACACCATGACGAACAGCGCGACCATGAGTAGCGGCAGCAGCGCGCCCCGCCAGTCTTTTTCCTGCTGCTCCTCCGCCCGCTTCATGGACGCCCGTATTCCTGGGAGGAACCACATGACCAGCAGGGCGGCCAGCATGCCGACAAGAACCATCTCCCAGGTTGCCAGGTTCGGATTCATGCTGGGGATGCTCCCATTGCTCTCCAATGAGGCGTCAGTGTGCACGGGGTCGCTGGTCCGGTGCAACGGATGGCCGGATGGGGCGGTGCCATGCTGATCGCCTTCGTGCTGGGGGCGGCCTGGGGCGGCTGGCGGCTGGCCGCGTACGGTCGGGGCGTCAGGGACCGCTTTCTGCTGCGCTGGTGTTCGGCAGTGAGCGCCGTACTGGCGGCGGTGGCCGCATTCCTGCCCGCGCTGTTTCCCGTTCTTCATCTGTGGTTGGCGGCAATAGCCGCCGGCGCATTGATGCTCTGGGTGCTGGGGCAGGGGCCGGTTGCGATCCGGGCGCTGACGCCCCGTGAGCAGCGGCGGCTCTTGATTGAAGCCCTGTTGATCGCGCTGTTCGTCGCCTTGCTCGCCCGGTTTGCCGCCTTGCCTTGAAACTTGAGGGGCGTTGTGGGCGCAGCGGCCCGGTGGCTTGGGACTTGATCGGGGGCTACCCGCGTTCGGGAATGTCTGCTGACAGGTCCACCACAATTGGGTAACGTGGCACGAGTCCGTCGGTGCCTGCCAGCCATGATCCGAGCCGCATCCCTCAATGACCTTCCCGCGCTGTTGATGCTGGAGCAATGCTGCTTTCCGGGGGATCGGCTGAGCCGGCGGAGTTTCCGGTATCTGCTGTTGCACGGTCATACCGCCATGCTGGTGGATGAGCGGGACCATGTGCTGACCGGTTACCTGCTGATGCTTTTCCGTCGGGGTTCCCGGGCCGCCCGCATCTATTCCATCGCGACCGGGTCCCGTTATCGGGGCCAGGGCGTGGCTGAGGGGTTGGTACGCGCCGCGGAGCAGATCGCCCTGGAGAAAGGTGCCACCGAGATCCGGCTGGAGGTCCGATCGGACAATCGGGCTTCCCGGAAACTGTTCCAGCGCCTTGGTTACCGGCCTTTTGCCGTTTTGCCTGGGTATTATCACGATGGGATGGATGCCGTTCGCTACCGGCGGTCCCTGTTGCCAGTACATTCCGGCGCCGCACCCTGAGTCGGTGTCGGCGCGCAGGAAATCCGCCAGCATATGCGCCCGCAAGGTCGGGAAGGAGTCGGAAGCGTGGCTGAGGTTGTTGTTGTGGTGGAAGATGTCCGGGACTGGAAACCGTATTACCCCAGCGAGCGCGTCATTACAGCCGATGACTACCTTTTCGCGGCAGAGGCGGCACCCTCTGGTGCGCGGGTGATCAATCTGTGCCGCAGCTATCGCTACCTGAGTCTTGGTTATTACTGCTCACTGCTGGCGGAGGCCCGTGGACACAAGGTCGTTCCCACGGTCCGTACCATCAACGATCTCGCCCATCGCGCCATCTACAGCCTGGAAACCGAGGATCTGGACGGGCTCTTGCAGAAGCAGATGCATAAGGCCGATACACCAACGGATGACCGCTACATTCTCGATGTGCATTTCGGCAGAACAGCCAACGCCGCGTTGGCCGATCTGGCGCGGCAGGTGTTCGAGGCTTTCACCGTGCCTTTGTTGCGGGTGGAGTTCCGTTACCAGGGGCGTTGGCGCATCAGCGCCATCCGCGCGGGCGCTATCCACCGTTTGACCGAGTCCCAGGAGGACCATTTCGCCGAAGCGCTGGATGCCTTCAGCCGGCATGTGTGGCGCCGGCAGCGAAGGCGGCGTCGCTTCCGCTACGATATGGCCATCCTGCATGACCCGGAGGAACGGCTGCCGCCCTCCAACCCCAGGGCGCTGAAGAATTTCATCCGTGTCGGCCGTTCCCTGGGGCTTGATATGGAACTGATCCACAAGGGGGATTTCGCACAGCTCGGGGAATACGATGCGCTGCTGATTCGCGAGACCACTGCCATCTCCGATCATACCTACCGGTTTGCCAAAAAGGCGGACAGCGAGGGGTTGGTCGTGATGGACGATCCCAACTCCATTCTGCGCTGCACCAACAAGGTGTACCTGGCGGATCTGCTGCGCAATAACAAGGTGCCGGCGCCGGCCACCCGCATTCTTCACAGCCGCCGGCCGGCCGACCTGGAGGCATTGGGTGCGGCGTTGGGATTCCCGCTGGTGCTGAAAATCCCGGACGGCTCTTTCTCCCGGGGCGTGGTGAAGGTGGAGGATGCGGCCTCGCTGCGAATGCGGGCCCGCGAGCTGTTCCAGCGCTCGGACCTGATCCTGGCGCAGGAATATCTCTATACGGAGTACGACTGGCGCATCGGCGTCCTCAATCGCAAACCGATCTTTGCCTGCCAGTATTTCATGTCCCGGGGTCACTGGCAGATCGTGCAGCACGGTCCGCAGGGCGCTGTCCGGGAAGGAGGGGCCCGCGCCTTCCCCACCACGGAGGTGCCGGCGGACGTGGTGCGCCATGCCGTGCGTGCCGCCTCCCTGATCGGAGACGGTCTGTACGGGGTGGATGTCAAACAGAGCAACGGCCGCTGCGTGGTGATCGAAGTCAACGACAACCCCAACCTGGACGCCGGAATCGAGGATGGCTATTTGAAGGATGATCTCTATCGGGTCATTCTGGAGGAGTTCATACGACGGCTGGAACGCAAGCGTACGGCCATAGGCCAGGGGTGATATGTCATACGGAACGCGAATGCTGCTGTTTTCGCTGCTGCTTTTGATTGCCGCACCCCTGTCCGCCCTGGAGACCTCCCTGCGGGAGGAGCTTCGCAACCGGATCGAATCCATCCCTGATGACCAGCCGCTTGTGGCGGGCAGCATGCGGGTGCCCGCCAGCACCGAGGTTCGCGCGTTTTACCGGAATCGGCTCTATGCGCCGGGTTGGGTGGAAAGCGGAGGATCCGCGCCCCTGGCGGACGAATTGCTTCAGGCGATCGCCGAGGCGGATCGGGACGCCATGAATCCTGCCGATTACCATCCGGAGGCCGTCCGGGAGCGGCTGGAGCAAGTGGCGACGGACCAACCAACCGGGCCCGGTGCCCTGGTGGATCTGGAACTGCTGCTCACCGGAATCTGGTTTCAGCTCGGCAGCGACAGTCTGATCGGGCAGCTCAATCCCCAGGCCGTGGATCCGGACTGGATGATTCAGCGGCCGACCGCGGATCTCCGGCGCCGACTGGAGTGGGCCCTGGAGGAGGGCAGGGTCTACGAGAGTCTCCGCTGGTTGTTACCCAGCGTCGAGGGGTATGTGGGGTTGCGCAAGGCGCTGGCTGAACACCGTGCCCTGCGCGGGCAGGGCGGGTTCGTCCACGTGCCGCCCGGTCCGGCGTTGCGCCCCGGTATCCGTGACGAGCGTGTGCCGCTGTTGCGCCAGCGCCTTCGACAGACCGATGACCTGGATGTGTCGCCGGTGGATGATCCGGCGTATTTCGATGATGGGCTGGAGTCCGCCGTCCGCCATTTCCAGGCACGACACGGCCTTGCGGATGATGGTGTGGTTGGGCCGCTGACCCTGGCGGAGCTGAACACGCCCCTGGAGGCGCGTATCCGGCAGCTCATGGTGAACATGGAACGCTGGCGCTGGTTGCCCCATGACCCCGGCGAGCGTTTCATTATGGTTAACATTGCCGGGTTCGAGATGGTGGTTGTGGAGCACGGCGTTCCCGTCATGCGCCAGCGGGTGATCGTCGGCCGGGATTACCGGCAAACGCCCGTGTTCACCGGCAATATGACCTATCTGGTGCTCAACCCCTCCTGGGAGGTGCCCAACTCCATCGCGGTCAGGGATATCCTGCCAGAGGTGCGCCGCAATCCGGACTATCTGCGCCGGATGGGTTTCCGCGTGCTCCAGGGCTGGGGGAGCGAGGAGCGGGAGGTGGATCCGGAGACCGTGGACTGGCAGCACGTGTCCGCCAGACAGTTTCCCTACCGTTTCCGGCAGATGCCCGGCCCTCTCAACGCGCTTGGCCAGGTTAAGTTCATGTTTCCCAACCGCTACGCGGTGTATCTGCACGATACCCCGGCAAGAGATCTGTTCCATCGCCCGGACCGGGCGTTCAGTTCCGGTTGCATCCGCGTGGAACATCCACTGGAGCTGATTGACCTGTTGCTGGAGGGCAGCACCCGCTGGACCCCCGACGCGGTGCGCCAGGTGCTGGCAGGGGGGCAGGAGCGCACGGTCAGCTTGCCACGATCCATGCCGGTGCACTTGGTGTACATGACCGCCTGGGTCGATAACCGGGGTGAACTGCAACTGCGCCGCGACATCTATAACCGCGATCAGCGGGTGATGGAGGCATTGCTGCAGTTGAACTCCCGGAGCTGACCGGGGTCCATGTCTATCGGTTTTCCCAAGGAATTTTCCGGATCATGCCCCTGCTGGCCTTTCAGGACGCTTTGCCATGTCCCGGCACACGACAGCGACGTTGCGCCCATTTGCCGTGGAGTAACCACACCGGCAGACCCGCGCCTCGACAGCAAACCGAGCGACGGCACTGAGACATGACAAAGCCTTCTGAAAGGCCAGTCAAGTGGGTGGCCGCCCTGATCGGCGGCCGTATCCTGTTGCTCGTTTCCCTGTCATTGCTGTTGTTGCCCCATACGGCACTGGCCGGAGATCGGTTGAGCTTCGCCCTGCGCATGGGGGAGGTGCTTAATCCCTGGAGCGTGTTCGGCGTGTACCTGATGCCCGGGCAGCGCCTGGAGCTGACGGTGGTGGGTTCCGCGGACGGGGGCCGGTTCGTTGCCTCGGACCCCCACGGCAACACCCGGGCCCTGGGCCGGACCAAATGGGAATGGCGTGCACCCCACACGCCGGGACTGTATCCGGTGCATATCACCCGGCTGGACACCCAGGAAGTGATGACATTGAACCTGTTCGTGAAGGTGCCCCGGCAGCAGAAACGTCAGGGTGTCCTGAACGGCTACAGGATCGGAGAGTATCCCCGTCAGCCCTACCGCGGTCTCACCGCCTACCGCCCGCCGCCGGGTTTCGTCGAGGTGACGCCGGAAACCGAGAATGTCCGGGTGTCTCCGAACTTCACGTTGGGGCAGTTCGTCTCCAAGCAGGACGGGGACTATCCCCGTTACCTGGTTCTGCGGGAGCCTCTGCTGCTGATGCTGGAAGAGATCCTGCGGGAGGTCAGGGCCGCGGGGGTCCAGGCCGACACGCTGGCGATTCTGAGCGGTTACCGGACGCCCTGGTACAACGCCAGCATCGGGAATGGCCCCAACAGCCGACACATCTACGGCGGGGCAGCGGATATCTACATCGATCAGAACCCCCGGGACGGGCGTATGGACGACGTCAACGGCGATGGCCGCAGAGATCTGCACGATGCCCACTGGTTGGCGGAGATCGCGGAACGGGTGCAGTCACGCAACACGGTGGCGGATCTGACCGGGGGGATTGGCGTTTATGGTCCGCGCCCGCACCGTGGCCCCTTCGTGCACGTGGACGCCCGTGGTTTCGAGGCACGCTGGGAATTTCCCTAGTCCGGTAGGCGAATCCATTGTTGGCTGAACCAGTAAAAGCGCCCGGCTTCCGGCGAGGGGGCGGTACAGTTGTACCGTGTGCGACCAACCCCCAGGGGACGGGGCGGCTGGACGGTGAAGACCCGGGCGTCCCGGTCCTCCCAGGTCACGTCGATCCGGCCCTGACGGCTGACGAAGCAGGCCAGTTGATCGAGTCGTGCCGTGCTGTCGGCCAGCCGCACCCGCATCCGGGGCGGATTCGCATCGGCGATCAGCGGATTCCAGGGTTCCAGCGACGTGACCGGCAGGGATTTCGATGCCGCCTTCTGGGCGAATTCGTCAACGGCCGCGTAAGCTTCGGCCATGGGGAACCGGGGCAGCGCCCGGGTATCGCTGTGGGGGCCGATAGCGCCCGAGTGCTGGCCGAAAGCGACGTAGCCGAGTTCCTCCACCAGTTCCGCAACCACAGCGCTGTACTCGCCGTAGGGGTAGGCGAAGAGCTGGGGCACGTTTTCCGCACCCAGCTCCGTTTCCAGGCGCTGCTGCGCCCGTACGATGTCCCTTCGCAGGCGTTCGCGATAATCGGCTTCGGTTTCGTCCTCGCCGCGCCGGACCAGGTGATCGTGGGTGGAGGAGTGATTGGCGAACGCGGCACCGTGCCGCTGCATCTCCCGCATCTGATCCCAACTCATGAAGCCCGGGGATCCACGGTCCACAGGGTCGGTGGCGACGAAGACGGTATACGGGAGCCCGCGCTCGCGCAGGCGCGGGTAAGCCTCTGTGTACACCGAGGTGTAGGCGTCATCGATAGTGATCGATACGGTGCGGTCCGGCACCGGTTTCCCGGCCAGCAGGTGTTCCACCACCTGCTCCAGGGGCCACACCCGATAGTCGTTCTGTTCCAGGTGATCCAGGTGGGATTCGAACTGCTCGAGGGTGACGCTGGTGGACGGGTGGGCCGATTCACCGAAGCGGTGGTACATGAAGGCCACGGCCTGCCAGTCGGCAGTCTGTGTCGCGCCGGCCTCCGTCAACAGAAGACCCAGGGCGAGGCCAAGTCCGCAAAGCAGATTTCTCATGGTGGCGGCTCCCATTTCACAGCGCACGGTGGATCGGCTCGGCGACCGCACCACTGTAACGTTCCGGGAAACGCCGGTCGATGTCCGGCCTCCGCAGGGGGTGCCGTCAACGGCGGGGTGGCACCCCGGGGAAACCCCACGCGTCCGGAACGCTGGATGCTGCCCCGGGGTATCGGTTTGGTGGGATTCAGGGCTCCCGAAGCAGCTCCGGGGTGCAGTGGGGCCGGATGGTCTGCAGCAGATCGTGGAACAGCTTCGGGCTGCCGGCGAGCACGTTGCCGTTGCGGATGAACTGTTCCGTTCCGTTGAAGTCGCCCACCATGCCGCCGGCCTCCCGCACCAGGAGGGCGCCGGCCGCCAGATCCCACGGCTTCAGGCCGATCTCCCAGTAGCCGTCCAGCCGTCCGGCGGCCACGTACGCCAGGTCCAGGGCCGCCGCACCGGCGCGCCGCAGATCGGAGGCCCGCCGGCTGACGCTGCGGAACATCTCCAGGTAGGCGTCCATGTGGTGCGGTTCCTTGAACGGGAAACCGGTGCCGATCAGCCGCCCGTTGATGCTTTTCTGGGGGCGCATGCGCAGCTTCCGTCCATCCAGTGTGGCGCCGCCGCCACGATGGGCCGTGTACAATTCCTGCCGCATGGGGTCATAGATGACTCCCACCTCCAGCCGCCCCTTGACCTGCAGGGCGATGGAGACGGCAAAGTGGGGCAGTCCGTGCAGAAAATTCGTGGTGCCGTCCAGCGGGTCGATGATCCAGACCTGCTCGGCGGAACCGTGATTCCCGGTTTCCTCGCCCATGATCGCATGATCCGGGTAAGCCGCCCGGAGCACCTGGATGATCTCCTGCTCGGCCATGCGGTCCACATCGCTGACGAAATCGTTCAGCCCCTTGGATTCCACGCGGATGCGGTCCAGGCGATCCACGTGACGCGCGATGATGTTTCCGGCGTTGCGCGCAGCGCGCACCGCGATGTTGAGCGTCGGCTTCATGAGGTTCTGCTCGGTAAGCAAGGGATGTGGCAAGGCGCAGAATGGTAGCAGGAATGCCCCCCGACTTGAACCGCCGCGCGACCATTGTTCCGGGAATGTTAGACTCTGCACCTTGTCGGCATCGGATAGGTTCTGGGGATGAAGCTGGAACGGATACGCATCGTGCTGGTGGAGCCGCAACTGGCGGCCAATATCGGCGCTGTGGCGCGGGCCATGAAGACCATGGGGCTGGGTGAGCTGCATCTGGTCCGGCCGCAGCAATGGCCTCATCCGGATGCGGCCACCATGGCCTCGGGTGCCGATGATGTCCTGCAGCACGCCCAGGTGCACGCCGGCCTGGAGGACGCATTGGCCGGCGCCGCGCTGGTGGTCGGCCTGTCCGCACGTACGCGCAACCTGTCCGCACCTGCCGAGAGCCCGCCGCAGGCGGCCGCGCGGGTAGTGGACGAGGCTTCGCGTCATCCCGTGGCGGTCCTGTTCGGTCGGGAGCGGACCGGTCTGACCAACGAGGAGGTGGACCGGTGTCATCGTGTGGTCCATATTCCGGCGAATCCGGATTTCTCCTCCCTCAACCTGGCGGCCGCGGTGCAGGTGATGTGCTACGAACTGCGCCAGGCCGCGCTGCAGGGGGCGCCTGTTCCACAACCGGCCTCGGAGTGGCCTCCCGCCACCGCCGAGCAGATGGAGCAACTGTATCAGCATCTGGAACAGACACTGGTCCGCATCGAATTCCTGCGCCAGGAGAACCCCCGGGTACTGATGCGCAGGCTGCGGCTGTTGTTCAACCGTGCCCGACCGGACCGCAACGAGTATCAGATCCTGCGGGGCATCCTGGCCCACGTGAACATGGGGATGGAGGGCCGGTTGCCGGGCCAGCGGGGCGGCACCGGAGAACGGCTTGGCGGAAGAGAGGGGTGAGTGATTGGCGTATCCGCACAGACGCGCTAATATTGGCACCGTCATGAACATGCATACATGTCCCCTCATCCGCTCGTGTTGCCGCTGCTGTCGTTGCTGCTGACCGCGGCCACGCGGCGCGCGCCCCCTGTCTTCGCCTGTTCACTTTCCCGCTCCCATCCAGGGTGACACCGATGTTCGAACGTATCAGAGAAGATGTCCGCTCGGTACTTGACCGGGATCCGGCCGCCCGTAACGCGTTCGAGATCCTGACCTGCTACCCGGGCGTGCATGCCTTGCTCTGGCACCGGATGTGCCACCGCCTCTGGCGCTGGAACCTCCGCTGGCTTGCACGCTTGCTGTCCACATTCTCGCGCTGGGTTACCGGCATCGAGATACACCCCGGGGCGAAGATCGGTCGCCGGTTTTTCATCGATCACGGTATGGGTGTGGTCATCGGCGAAACGGCCGAGATCGGCGATGACGTCACCCTCTATCACGGGGTCACCCTGGGAGGCACCAGTACCGAGGCAGGCAAGCGGCATCCCACCCTGGGCAACGACATCGTCGTCGGCGCCGGCGCCAAGGTGCTGGGCCCGGTCACCGTGGGGGACGGGGCGCGCATCGGGTCGAATGCCGTGGTGCTGAAGGATGTCCCCGAAGGGGCGACCATGATCGGCATCCCGGCGCGCATCGCGGGTAAACGGCCGGTGGGGCATACCGAGCGCCGTGAGGCCACCGCGCGCCGGATCGGTTTCGATGCCTACGGGCAGACCGATATGCCGGACCCGGTGAGCAATGCCATCAACTCCATCCTGGACCACATTCATGCCACGGACGAGCGGATGCAGGAGATGTGTCAGGCCATCCGGCATCTGGGCGGGCAGCTCCAGGACGTGGAGTTGCCTGACCTTTCCTGCTGCGAGATGGAGAACGGGAGCAGCCCCACCTCACGCCAGCAGCGAATGGCCCCGGAGGATGAGGCCCAGGCAGGTGACCGCTGACGCAATGATTTATCTTGATCATGCGGCCAGTACCCCGTTGGACCCCCGTGCGGCGGAGGCCATGTGGGTCTGGATGCAGGGTGACGGTGCGCTGGGCAACCCGTCGTCAACGGGGCACCGGTTCGGGCGACAGGCGGCGGACGCCGTGGAACAGGCACGCCGGGAGGTGGCCGGTCTGGTCAACGCGGATCCGGCCGGCATCGTCTGGACCTCGGGTGCCACCGAGGCCAACAATCTCGCTCTGCTGGGCGCCTGCCGGTTCGCCGGAAAACGTGGGCGGGGGCGGCATCTGGTCAGTTGCCGCACGGAGCACAAGGCCGTCCTGGAGGCGTGTGCGCAGCTGGAGCGTGAGGGCTTCGAGCTCAGCCTGCTGGAGCCGGCCCCGGATGGCAGCCTGGATCCGGCCCGGGTCCTGGAGGCTGTGCGGGATGACACGGTGCTTGTTTCGTTGATGCATGCCAACAATGAGACGGGTGTGGTACACGATATTCCCGTCATCGCCGGTGAGTTGCGGGGGCGCCCCGTCCTGTTGCATGTGGATGCCGCCCAGAGTGCAGGGCGGTTGCCGGTGGATGCGGCAGGCTGGGGCATCGACCTACTGTCCCTGTCCGGGCACAAGCTGCACGGCCCCAAGGGCGTGGGCGCGCTGTACGTCCGTCCCCGCCCGCGACTGCGTCTCGAGCCCCTCCTGTTCGGTGGCGGCCAGGAGCGGGGTTATCGACCCGGCACCCTGCCTGTGCACCAGATTGTCGGCATGGGGCGGGCCTTCGCGCTGGCGGCGGACGGTCTGGAGGCTGATGCGGCGTATATCCGTGGCCTGCGGGACAGACTCTGGGACGGGTTCAACGCATGTGGTGGCGTGCTTCGCAACGGGCGCGAGGATGGCGCGCCGCATATTCTCAACGTGGCCTTTGTCGGTGTGCATGGTGAAGCACTGGCGGAGGAGCTTCAGAACCTGGCGATCTCCGCCGGGGCTGCCTGCAGCAGCGCGGATGCCACCACGTCTCACGTGCTGCGCGCCATGGGCGTTCCCGACGGTCTGGCCCTCAGCAGCTTCCGCTTCAGTGTGGCACGTACCACCACGGCGCAGGACGTGGACGCGGCGGTTGCACAGGTGCGCCTTGCATTGCGACGCTTGCGGGCTTTCTCGCCGGTGTGGCGGCGATTCCGGCAGGGGGTGTCACTGACCGCGCTGTACGGCAGGGGGAACGGTTTCTCCCCGAATGAGTCCAAGGGAGTGCAATGACCGGTCTGACACCGCTTGCAGAGGCGCACTTCCGCCAGCCGCGCAACGCGGGCCTGCCCGAGACGGCGGGTTCCGGGGTCGGCACGGGACGTGCAGGTGCGGTAGGATCGGGGATCGAGGTGGTGTTCCGCGTGGTATGCGGTACTGACGGCGCACCCCGGCTGGTGGGCTGGGAGTGTCAGGGCTGTCCGGCCACGATTGCCTGCTGTAGCTGGGCTTCGGAGCGACTCCTGCGCCATGGTGCGGCGGTCATGCCCACGGCGCTGGACATGCAACAGGCGCTGGAACTGCCGGCAGAGGCGCTCTCCCGCGCGCTGCTTGTTGAGGATGCGATCCGGGAGGCAGTGGCTGAGGCAGCCATGCATTGCGATAACGAGACGAGGTGATCGATGGCAGTGGTACTGACCAAAAAGGCGGCGGAACACGTGAGAAGCCACGCCGGGAAGGCGGGCGGCGCGGGTGGCCTGCGGCTCGGGGTGCGGACCAGTGGCTGCTCTGGTTTCGCCTATACGGTGGACTACGTGGATGAGGTGCGTGAGGATGACACCGTGTTCGAGCAACATGGTGTCCGGGTTGTGGTGGACCGTAAGAGTCTGCCGTTTCTCGATGGCATGGAAGTGGATTTCGTCCGCGAAGGTCTGAACCAGCGTTTCGATTTCAGAAACCCGAACGTCAAGGCCTCTTGCGGCTGCGGGGAATCGGTCAGTTTCTGACGGCGGAAAATTGCCGGGGGCATGCCAAGGCGTTACACTTGCTCACCCTTTTTGTCACCGGCCGCAGGTGACAGCCGCCCCGTCCCCCCGGTCGGTCCGGCAAGCCTGCCGCGGCCGGTGGCGTCGTCTGTCTGATCCATTCACCCAACGAGAACGGAGTATTCCGGATGTCCGTGGAACGCACGCTTTCCATCATCAAGCCCGATGCAGTTGCCAAGAACGTGATCGGCGAGATCTACAACCGTTTCGAGAAAGCCGGCCTGGAAATCGTGGCTGCCCGGATGGTGCATCTGAGCCGTGAGCAGGCCGAGGGATTCTACGCCGTGCACAAGGACCGGCCATTTTTCAACGATCTTGTGGGTTTCATGATCTCCGGGCCGGTGATGGTACAGGTGCTGGAAGGTGAAGACGCGATCCGCAAGAACCGCGAGATCATGGGGGCGACCAACCCCAAGGAAGCCGCTGCCGGCACCCTGCGGCATGACTACGCGGAATCCATTGATGCCAATGCTGTTCACGGCTCCGATGCGCCGGAGACCGCGAAGCAGGAAATCGATTATTTTTTCAAGGCCGATGAAGTCTGTCCCCGTTAAGCTCGTCGCCGAAAAGCCTCCGGTATCCGGCAAGATCAATCTGCTGGGGCTGGACCGCAAGGCGCTGGAAGGGTTTTTTT
>JAFIFU010000070.1 GCA_020831885.1 Ectothiorhodospiraceae bacterium | reverse complement strand
CAACAGGCCGCGGACGCGGCCCCGGCCCCGGGGGGCGATCACGATCAGGCAGTCAGTCAATTCCTTTGCCCGGTCCACGATCTGTTCCCCGGGGTCACCGTTGCGCAGCAGCGTCCTGGGGACCGTGCTGTCGCTGTCGATGGCCTTCCGGGCCGCGTCGAAAGCCTGGTTGGCGGCCTTGCGCGCCAGCTCCGCGAAAGTTTCGTGGCTGACCTTGTCCAGTGTGGCGAAATCCTCCATGCCGCGGGGCAGGCCCAGCAGGTCCGGCAGGTTGTCGGGGCCCACATAGAGCAGTTCCATTTCCGCCCCGGTGAGCTCTGCAAGCATGGCGGCATAGCGTGCGGCCCTGCCGGCGTTTTCCGAGCCGTCCACGGGCACCAGTAGGTGCTGGATCCTGTCTGTCATGTTCCCTGCTCCGGTTCCTGTCGATCGCGTGACGGGGCAAGTGCCGTCAGGCAGCACTTGCCTGAAGGGTAGTATGTTAGCGTGAATACACCCCCGTGGGCCGGGATCATCCGGCCCGTGCTCCGGGGTGGTCCCTCCCGGCGCCGGTCATCGGCGGGTTGGAACGGTGCGCCGGAGCCTGGGCGGGCGTCCTGAAAGCTTAGTCAGCGCGAGGAAGCATGACAGACAGCGAGAACCCACGGGAACTGGTCAACGCCGACCCCTTCTATGGCCAGGCGGAGCGGGGGCCCCTGAAGGGGATGAATCCGCCGGTCACCATCATCTCCATGGCGCTGGTGCTGCTGGCGGTGATTCTCGGCGGTGCCTATACGGAGCACAGCGCCCGGGTGATCGGCGAGGTACGCGGTGCACTGAATCCGTTCCTGGAATGGTACTACGTGCTGTTAGTGGCCTTCCTGCTGTTCTTCATGGCCTGGCTGGGTACCGGGCGGTACAAGAACGTGCGCCTGGGCGGCGACGATGAGCGGCCCGAGTTCACTTTTTTCTCCTGGGTGGCCATGCTGTTTGCGGCCGGTACGGGGGTTGGCATCCTGTTCTGGGCGGTGGCGCAACCCATCCTCCAGTTCCAGTCCAACCCCTTCGTGGAGCAGGGCATGACGCCGGAGGCCGCCACCGTGGCCATGCGGCTCAGTTTTTTCCACTGGGGGTTGAACGGTTGGGCCATTTTCTCCTTCGTGGCGCTGGTGCTGGCCTATTTCGCCTTCCGCCACGAACTGCCCCTCACGATCCGCTCCGCGCTGTTCCCGTTCCTGGGTGAACGCTTCCGCGGCGGGTGGGGGCATATGGTGGATACCCTGGCCGTGTTCGGCACCGTGTTCGGCATTGCCACCACCCTGGGCCTGGGCGTGCAGCAGATGAATGCGGGTCTGGGTCAGGTGTTCGGTCTGCCGCCGTCGCCGACACTGCAGCTCGTGGTCACCGCCATCATCATGGGCATTGCCACGATTTCCGTGGTGTCCGGGGTGCAGAAAGGCGTGCGACTGCTGTCGGAATTCAACTTCTGGCTCAGTATCGCCGTGGTGGCGTTCCTGCTGCTGTTCGGCCCCACCCAGTACCTGATCGGTCTCACCATTGAGGCCGGCGGCGACTACATCCAGAATCTGCTGGCCCTCTCCTTCCATACCAATGTCACCCGGGGCAGCGAATGGCAGGCGCAGTGGACGGTGTTCTTCTGGGGCTGGTGGCTGGCCTGGTCGCCGTTCGTGGGCATGTTTATCGCCCGCATCTCCCGGGGCCGCACCTTCCGGGAATTCGTCATGGGGGTGTTGCTGGTGCCCACGCTGATCACCATGGTGTGGATCGGTCTGCTGGGCGGTACGGCGTTGCACCATGAGCTGTTCGGGGATGGCGGCATTGTCGAGGCGGTGGCCCGGGACGAGGCAGTGGCCCTGTTTGTGACCGTGCAGGCGTTGGATCTGGGCGTGCTGGGCCTGATCGCAAGCCTGGGCCTGATCGTGCTGATCGCCACCTACCTGATCACCTCGGCCAACGCCGGCACATTGGTTATCAACACCATCCTGGCCGGCGGGGATCCGGAACCACCAACGGTGCACCGCATTTTCTGGGGCGTCGCGTTGGCCTTGCTGACGGCGACGCTGCTGCTGGCCGGCGGCCTGGAAACCCTGCAGAGCGCGGTCATCACGGCGGCCCTGCCGTTCTCCCTGGTGGTGATCGTGATGATCGCGGGGCTGCTGCGGGCCTTGCATGGGGAGCGCTTCGCCGCGCGGCGCGGCCAGCGCTGGGAGGTGCCCCACGAACCCTGGGTCGGGACCGAGGACATGGCCCGGCCGCCGGATACCAGCGTGTCGGTGGAGCCGGTTATCGAGACGCCCGGGGATCCGGACCCGTCCGAACGGGATTCATCCGGGACGGAACAACGGGGGTGAACATGGCCAGACAGTTACCGTGCCTGAGGCGCCGCGGATGTCCGGGGTGAAACGGCACTGGCGGTACTGGAGCGGCGTGCTGCGGGATACCGTCAACCTGTGGCTGGAACGCAACGCCTTCGCCCACGCGGGCTCCCTGGCCTTTTACACGCTGTTCTCGCTGGCGCCGGTGATGATCATCGCCGTGAGCATGATCGGTCTGGTGCTGGGAGAGGAGGCCGCCCAGGGGGGGATTGTTGCCCAACTGGAAGACACCATCGGTACCGAGGCCGCCCGCGCGGTGGAGACGGCGGTGGCCAGCACCCGTATCGAGGTTTCCGGCATCCTCCCCACCCTGATCGGTTTCGGTGCCATGCTGATCGGTGCCACCACGGTGTTCGCCCAGATGCAGCAATCCCTCAACGCTATCTGGGGCGTGCGCGCCAAGCCGTCCCGCAACAGTCTGCTGCTTTTGCTGTTCAGCCGGGTGCTGTCGCTCACCATTGTGCTGTCCATCGGTTTCGTGCTGCTGGTGTCGCTACTGCTGGGCGTGGCGCTGCGGGCCATTATCCGCTTCGCCGATGACTGGATACCACTGCCCGGTGCCCTGGTGGCCGGCAGCGAGTTCGCCCTGTCCCTGCTGGTGATCACGTTGCTGTTCGGCCTGATCTTCAAGATCCTGCCGGATGTGGTCATGAACTGGCGCGACGTGTTCCTGGGCGCCCTGGTCACCGCCGTGCTGTTCGGGCTCGGCCGGTTCGGGATCGCCACCTACCTCACCTACACCGCCCCCGCCTCCGCCTACGGCGCCGCCGGCTCCCTGGTGCTGCTGTTGTTGTGGGTGTACTACTCCTCACTGATCCTGCTGTTCGGTGCCGCCTTCACCCGCGTCCACATGGAGGCACGGGGCCGCCCCATCATCCCCCGCAACACCGCAGTCTGCGTGCGCAGCGAGATTGTGGAGGAGACCCCGGAAAGCTAGGGAAACACTGATCGATTTCCATGATGCTCTGCGGGGCCATTCGCGTGCGCGAATGGCCCCCGCAGAGCATCATGGGAGTATTTCAGCGCTTCCCTAACGGGAACAGGCTGCCGGGCAGCTGATCTCCGCGCCTTTTTCCGGGTCTGAACGGTCGGAGCCGCCGAGCTCGTAACAGACCGTCTCCGTGGTATCCCCATGAATATTCAGGGATGTGTCCCGGATGTAGTGGAAATCAGCGCCGCAATCCCAGCCGTAATAGCGCGTGCGCTTCAGCCATGGCTTGAACACCGTCTCGCAGTAACTGCCGTCGCCGGTGCAGACTTCCCCGTTCTCCAGCAGCGTGGTGACGTCGTACTCCCGATCCCAGGTCCGCCAACCCCGTGTGTCGTATTCCTTCCAGACACCGTTCTTCCGGTTTTCCCGGTAAACGCCGTCGATGCGAAGTACCCGCCCGGAGCTGCCGAAGGCATCCGAGTACTGACGATAGAAGCCGTCCATGACCAGGTGAACGCCGAACTCGGTCTCCCGGTAACCGCTGAGCGTGATCTCCCGTTCCAGTTCGCCGTTCACGTCGTAGAACCGCCATTCCCCCACCGGATTTCCCCCGTCGTCGAAGCGGCCGTCCATCCACGGTACTCCGGCGCTGCGGTAGATGGACCACTCGCCGGTGGGGTGACCCTCCCGGTATTTGCCGGCAAGCAGCAAGCCGCCCGCCTGATCCTCCACACGGTGGGAGCCGGACAGCATGCCGTCGCCGTAGCAGGAGGAGGTGGTGACGGTGGTTCCCCACGTCCCCACGTAGCCGGTTTCCTCCACACAGTGGCCGCCCGGGTCTCCGGTCACCGCCGCCGCTTCCTCGCGCCACATGCAGTAGGGGTTGTCTCCCGCCAGTGCGGTCAGGGACCGACCGAGCGGTGAGCTGAAACTGTCGTCAGGGGCGTCTTCCTCCGGGTCCCAGCCGTGGGAGCCGGAGGAAAACGGCGTGTCCTCCCCGAACAGGAAGTAATGGGTGTAATGCCCGGACCAGTTCATCTGGGCGAAACCATCCCAGTCCAGTCTCGCGCCCCACTGGAATTCGTACAGGGTGTCGGTCCGGTCGAAGCTGTCCAGGAACACATGGCCGTAGACACCAGGGGGCCTTGGAGCCAGATTCTCCCGGCCCGGCCAGTCGGAAAGCGCCTGTTGTCCGTCGCCGAACCGGAGCGGATGGGTTCCGGCGCGGCCGGCGTGATCGGCAATGCCGGTGCCATCCAGTTTCAGCGTGAAGCAGCCGCTGTCGCTGTACCACATGCGGCCCGGGGCGTTGAACAGGCCCGCGGTCTCCACGTAGGAGTATCCGAAGCCCGTGATCTCTCCGGAGGAGACGGGGCCGGCGGAATAGTCGACCGAGCTGACGGTGAATTGTGCTTCATGGGGCCCCGGGCCGTACTCCGGGGCGGGGGTGGGATCGTCCGGTTCGTCGGACGCATCCGTAACGCCCGCCGGCGGTTCGTCCGATTCGTGCATGGCCCAGGCCACCAGATCATCCACCCAGCCGTCCAGCCCGGTGCCACCGTCCAGGGCTTCCCGGGCGGCGTCCAGATCGAAGTGTTCGCCGCCGCCGTGAATGAACGGGTCGTCGAAACCGATCGCGGCAACGGCATCGCCGGCGTTGAAACCGCGGTCCATGAGCTTCATCACGGCGGTGGAATACGGGCTGACACCGCAGTGCTGTCCGTGCTCGCAATGGGCGGTGAGTTCCCCCGGGTAATCGTGACCATTCAACTGGCCATCCATCACTTCGATCAGATACGGTCCCGCTGTCTCCAGCCCCTCCGCGGCGTAGTCTCCAGACGGGTCTGTGCCCACCGTGGCCAGCAGGGCGCCGCTTTCATCCATGATCCGGACGGTGGCATTGGCCAGCGGCCCGTTGATGGCGCTGCCTTCCAGGGAATACTGGGTGGTGCCGGTGTCCCCGTCGTCATTGTCGCTGCTGCTGCTGCCGCCGCCGCCCCCGCCGCTGCTGCCGCCGAAACAGCCGGACAACAGCAAAGGTGCGGCCAGGCCGATGGTGATCACGCCATAGGCCGCCGCCCGTGGATGCTGGTATGCCATGTTGCCCCCCTTGATTTATCGTTTATCGTTGTTGTCAGGGGAACGGTAGCGGAAACAGCCCAGGGGGGACATCACCCATATGGGTGATATGGAGGCCGGCGCGCCGCCGGAGGCTCAATCTTCCGGTTCGTAACCCAGGTTCGGCGCCAGCCATTTCTCCGCCTCCCGCCGGCTCATGCCCTTGCGCCTGGCGTAGTCCTCCACCTGATCCTGGTAGATCCTGCCGATACCGAAATAACGGCTTTCCGGGTGGGCGAAGTACAGGCCGCTGACGGCGGCGGTGGGCACCATGGCCTTGCTCTCGGTGAGCACCAGGCCGATGCGGCTTTCCACATCCAGCAACTCCCAGATCAGGTCCTTTTCCGTGTGATCCGGGCAGGCCGGGTATCCGGCGGCGGGGCGGATGCCCTGGTAGCGTTCCTTGATCAGGTCCTGGTTGCTGAGGGCCTCCTCCGGCTGGTAGCCCCAGAACTCCTTGCGCACCCGTTCATGCAGGTGTTCGGCGAAGGCTTCCGCCAGCCGGTCGGCCAGGGCTTTCAACAGAATACTGCTGTAATCGTCATGGTCGGCTTCGAAGCGGGCAAGGTGTTCGTCGATACCGATGCCGGCGGTGACCGCGAAGGCGCCGATGTAGTCGGATTTGCCGGTTTCCTTCGGGGCAATGAAATCCCCCAGGCTCTGGTTCGGACGGCCGGCGGGTTTTTCGATCTGCTGGCGCAGATGGTGCAGGGTCAGTAGAACCTGCTCCCGCGTTTCGTCGGCGTAGACCTGGGTGTCGTCCCCCACACCGTTGGCGGGGAACAGGCCGAACACGGCCCGCGCCTTCAGCCAGCCCTCATCAACGATCCGCCGCAGCATCGCCTTCGCATCCTCGAACAGCTTGCGCGCCTGTTCGCCCACTACGGGGTCATCCAGAAGCTTCGGATAGCTGCCGGCCAGTTCCCAGGATTTGAAGAACGGCGTCCAGTCAATGTAGTCCAGCAGGCGATCCAGTGGATAGTCGTCCAGCACCTGCACGCCGGGATGCCTGGGTTTCACCGGCTCGAAGGCATCCCAGTCGATAGGCGTGCGGTTGGCGCGGGCCTCGGCGATCTTCAGCCACTTCTGTTTCTTCTGCCGGGCCGCGTGCTGCTGGCGCACGCGCTCGTATTCCTCGCGGATGCCGGCCACGTAGTCCTCGCGCCGGGTCTCACTCACCAGATTGGAGGCCACGCCCACGGCCCGCGAGGCATCCTTCACGTAGATCACCTCGTTGGAATAGGCCGGGGCGACCTTCACAGCCGTGTGCACCCGGGAGGTGGTGGCACCGCCAATCAACAGCGGCTGGGTCATGCCCCGACGCTCCATCTCCTTGGCCACGTTCACCATCTCCTCCAGGGAGGGGGTGATCAGACCGGACAGACCGATGATGTCCACATCCAGCTCGGCAGCGGTGTCCAGGATCTTTTCCGCCGGTACCATCACGCCCAGGTCGGTGACCTTGAAGTTGTTGCACTGGAGCACGACCCCGACGATGTTCTTGCCGATGTCATGCACATCGCCCTTCACTGTGGCCATGAGGATATGGCCGGCGGGTTCGTTCTCGCCGCCCTGTTTCTCCGCCTCGATATAGGGCAGCAGGTAGGCCACGGCCTTTTTCATCACCCGGGCGGATTTCACCACCTGGGGCAGGAACATCTTGCCGTCGCCGAACAGGTCGCCCACCACGTTCATGCCGTCCATCAGCGGGCCTTCGATCACCTCGATGGGGCGGTGGGACTGCTGCCGGGCTTCCTCGGTGTCCTCGTCGATGTAATCGATGATCCCTTTGACCAGTGCGTGTTCCAGCCGCTTGGCCACCGGCTGCTGGCGCCAGCTCAGGTCTTCCTCCCGTTGCCTGCCGCCCTGGTCCTTGACCGACTCGGCAAAGGCCAGCAGGCGCTCGGTGCCGTCCTCCCGGCGGTTCAGGATCACGTCCTCCACGTGCTCCAGCAGGTCCTTGGGGATATCGTCGTAGACCTCGATCTGCCCGGCGTTGACGATGGCCATGTCCAGCCCGGCCTTGATGGCGTGGTAGAGGAAGGCCGAGTGCATGGCCTCGCGCACGGCGTTATTGCCGCGGAACGAGAACGACAGGTTGGACAAACCGCCGGAAACCCGAGCATAGGGCAGGTTCTGCTTGATCCAGCGGGTGGCCTCGATGAAGTCGATGCCGTAGTTGTCGTGCTCCGGAATGCCAGTGGCCACCGGGAACACGTTGGGATCAAAGATGATGTCTTCCGGCGGGAAGCCGGCCTGGTCCACCAGCAGCCGGTAGGCGCGCTCGCAGATGGCGATGCGGCGGGGGTAGGTGTCCGCCTGGCCCTGCTCATCGAAGGCCATGACCACGGCGGCGGCGCCGTAGCGTTTGATCAGCCGCGCCTGCTCCAGAAAAGGCTCCTCGCCTTCCTTCAGTGAGATGGAGTTCACCACTGCCTTGCCCTGCACACACTGCAGACCGGCTTCCAGCACCTCCCATTTGGACGAGTCGATCATCACCGGCACCCGGGCGATGTCCGGCTCCGCAGCGATCAGGTTGAGGAAGTCCACCATGCACTGGCGGGCATCCAGCATGCCCTCGTCCATGTTCACGTCGATGATCTGGGCGCCGCCTTCCACCTGGTCCCGCGCCACTTCCAGGGCGGTGTCGAAATCGCCTTCCTTGATCAGCCGCTTGAACCGGGCCGAACCGGTGACGTTGGTGCGTTCACCCACGTTGACGAACAGGCTGTCGGAACCGATGTTGAACGGTTCCAGCCCGGACAGCCGCATGGCCCGCTCCCGTTCCGGAACGCTCCGGGGCGCGCAGTCCTTCACCGCCTCGCGGATGGCGGCCACGTGCTCCGGCGTGGTGCCGCAGCAACCGCCCACGATGTTGACGAAGCTGCTCTCGGCGAAGTCTCTCACCAGCTTCGCCATGTACTCCGGGGACTGATCGTACTCGCCGAACTCATTGGGCAGGCCGGCGTTGGGGTATATGGTGACGTAGGTATCCGCCACCCGACTGATTTCCTGCACGAAGGGACGCATCTGCTCGGCGCCCAGGGCGCAGTTCAGGCCCACCGTGAACGGTTGGGCATGGCGTACCGAGTTCCAGAACGCCTCCGTGGTCTGGCCGGACAGGGTGCGGCCGGAGGCATCGGTGATGGTGCCGGAGATCATCACCGGCAGCCGTTGCCCGATTTCCTGGAACAGCTCTTCCAGGGCAAAGATGGCCGCCTTGGCATTCAGCGTGTCGAAAATGGTCTCGATCAGCAGGATGTCGGCGCCGCCGTGCACCAGGCCGCGGGCCGCCTCCAGGTAGGCCTCCCGGAGCTGATCGAAACTGATGTTACGGTAACCGGGGTTGTTCACGTCCGGTGAAAAGGACGCGGTCCGATTGGTGGGGCCCAGTGCTCCCGCCACGTAGCGGGGCCAGTCCGGGTTCTCCGCCATGGCCGCTTCGCAGGCCTCCTTCGCCAGCCGGGCCGCCGCCACGTTCAGCTCATAGGCCAGGTGTTCCATCCGGTAGTCGGCCTGGGCAATGGTGGTGGAACTGAAGGTGTTGGTCTCCAGAATATCCGCCCCGGCGGCCAGGTTGCGGTCATGGATCTCCCGGATGATGTCCGGCCTGGTGAGCACCAGCAGGTCATTATTGCCCTTGACATCGCAGGCGTGATCGGCAAAGCGCTGGCCGCGGAAATCCGCTTCGGTCAGCGGATACTGCTGGATCATGGTGCCCATGCCGGAGTCCAGGATCAGGATGCGGCGGGCAAGGGTCTCGCGGAGGCGGGTGAGGGTGTCGGTCATTGCGTCTCAACGGATGGCGACGAAAATGAACCGCGCATTATACAAGCCTTTTGAAAGGCATAGCCACGGGCATCACACAAAGAAGGGGAGCCGACTCGCGGCTCCCCTTCGACAACGCAACGTTCAGCGGTCCGGATCAGAAGAGATCGCACTCCAGGTCCCAGTCATCATCGTCGATGTCGTCGTCGATGGCGTCCAGTTCCTCCCAGGTGTACGCCCGGTCGTTGATGTACACAGTATCACCTTCGTACCGGACGGTGACTGTCATGTCGCCGGTATCCACCCGGATGCTGCCGGCATAGGGGTCCCCGTATTCCGGGAAATGCACCGGCTCCAGTGTGGTGATCGTCCAGCCTCCGTCCAGTTCCGCGTGAATGCCTTCGACCTCATAGGTACCGCTCATGGTCATCTCGGCATCGCCGCCGATCATGCTGCTGGGCACCACAGTGACGTCAATGTCATCGAAACTGAACTTGCCGGAGAAGCCGGAGCCGTTGCAGCTCATGCCCATCTCAATAGACTGGCTGGCCTGCAGCACATAGTTGTTCCAGGCCGACCAGTCATGGGTGGCCGAGCCGTTCATGAGCATTTTCATGCTCATGGAAGAGCCGTTGAACGTCGTGTCCGATTCGGCGCGGTAATTGTTGGCCGTGGACGTGATCCGGTAGAGGTGGGTGGGGCTGGAGACGCTCTGCGTCTGCACCGAGCCGTCCACCAGGTAGCTCATGGAGAAGCTGCCGGCATCCGGGTCGGAGTAGCTCATGCTGGCGGTACAGTTGTTGAATTCCGCCCAGAAATGATCCGCCGTGTCGGCATGAATGGTGTAGCTGCCACCATCGGCGCAGAAATCGTCCCCCCAGGATTGTGGGCGTATCGCCCCGTCCTGGCCGTGAAGCATCATGGATAGGTCCCGGGGATCCTGGAAGTTGCTGTCGCCGCCCACCATGCCGACAGCATCCATCCCCATGGCACCGAATTCGGCGATGTCTTCCGCCAGGAAGGTGCCCGTCATGGCCACGCCCACCTCCCGCTGCTCCTGGGTCAGTGAGGAACCGCCGCCGCCACCGGACCCGTTGGAGCTGCTGCCACCGCCGCCGCCTGAGCTGGAGCTGTTACATGCGGCCAACGCCAGTGCGGATGCCATGGCCGCACCGACCACGAGTAATCCCCGGGTGTGCAATTTTTCGTACATGCCTTGAGTCCTCTTGACGATTCCGCGGTCTGTATCCGCGTTCCGTTCTTGGTGAACGCGCCCTGAAGGGCGCGCGATCCGTGCTCTGATCCATGAACTTACGCGTGAACGGTGGCCACGGGCTGTACCCCAGACGGGGTAACCCGGGAATAGCCCGCGAGGGAAGCGCTCCTTGATTCCCAAGGCGGGATGTTCAGAAACGCACGGTCAGAATGCCCCGGGTGTCGGCGGGAAAGGCGGCAGGGCCGCTGGTTTCCGGATCATAGGTGATCAGCTCGATGCCGGCGTCCACGCGGCCTCCCAGCCGCACACCGGTTTGCAGGCCCACCACCAGGTCGAGATTGTTCTTGTCCGCCGTGCCCCGGACCCGGGACATGCCCACGCGTCCGCCCAGGTAAAAGCGCTGGCCGATGAAACGGTTGAAGCGGTAGAAGAGCCCATGGGCCCGCAGCCGGCTGCGCCGGTCGTCATCATCCACCGCCGGACGCCGGTCGGACTGGGCGTACTCGTAGCCCAGCTCGAACAGCCAGCGGCCCTCCCGGTCCGTTTCCACCAGTGCGCCATAGCTGATCTGCAGGGCCCCGGCGGTACCGGCGTCCAGGCCTTCTCCATACCACTGCCCTCCGTAGGCCAGGCCAATGCCCCAGCTTCCTGTGGTGTCAGGTGTCCACGCCTCAGGCTCCACCGGGCGCACCAGATCGTCCGCCGCAGCGGGCCCGAGGACAAACAGAACAAGGATGCCGGCCAGCAGTGTCCGCATGGGTTATCGCCGCTTGGATGGAACGCCGATTGTCGACAAGCCCGGCCTCCCGGGCAAGTCCACTGATGTTAAGGAATCGATCAGTGTTTCCTTAAGTGTGATCTCTCAACAGGTTGTCCGCGGGAGACGAGGCTCCGCGGTTACCCCGTTCAGGTTACAGCCACGACGCTGTTTCCCGCCTATGCTTCCCATGGTACGCGACGGATGGCCGGTGGATTTCGTGTCAGCGAGCCGGTTGTTTTCGCGTTGCTGGCACCCGCTGCGGCGGGAGCGTCAGGGAGCTCGGGCAGTGCGCGATGTGCGATAACAGGGGAAGCATAATGAAAATCTCGAACTGGTTACGGGGAGCGAAGCCCAGATGGCTGCTCCCCGCGCTTGTTGCCGTTTTTGCGGCGATGGTTCTGACGGGCTGCTTCGGTGGTAGCTCGTCGGGCGGTGGTGGTGGCGGCGGTAACGGCGACGGTGATGCCGACCCCGCCGGTGTCACACTCCGCGCCACCGGCGTCAATCCTGGTTCCGCCGACGAAGGGGCGTTGGTGGAGGTGGGCTATACCGTCGAAACCGAGGACGACGTCTCCGTGGATGCCAGCGACATCCGCGTGGTGCTCGGTGGTGAAGAGCTCGGACCCGAATCCGCCTCCTCCGACAAGGTGAGTTTCCGCATTCCCGCCGGGGTGAGCGGTGATACCACGCTGTATCTGAAAGCGGGGGCCGCAGAGAGTAATACCCTGCAGTTCACGGTAACCAGCGGTGTCTCCGTGGTCACGCCGGCGCCCGAGGATATCGTCACCGGTGAGGACGGCTCGGAGCTGGCCGTGAACCTGGTGATGATCTTCGTTGAGACCGGGCATGACCCGGATAGCGTTGCCCAGGCCGCAGCCACGGCCGAAGGCGGAGAGGTCGTGGGCTGGATCGACGCACTGCGCGCCCGGCAGCTCCGCCTGCCCACCGAGTCCATCGAGCAGCTCGAGGCCGCCGTGGAACGTCTGAAGGCCATGGACGGCATCAAGAACGTGGTCATGGATATCCAGTACGAGCCGGACGACCTGTCCGTGGACTGGAGCGCCGACCCGGATCTCACCGGTCAGCGCGCCTCCAACCGCGTCGAGGAGGGCGTGGACGCCTACATCAATGCGGTGCATCCCACCCGTTCCGACGCGGTTTCCCCGTATTTCCGCTCCATCGGTGTGTTCGAAGCCGGCGTACATTATTCGCTGGACGATTACGCCGGCTATGCCACCGACGGCGGCAGCCGCTCCGGCGGTATAGCGCTGTTCGCCCCGGATCGCGGTACCTCCACCTCCCGCGGTTCCAATCACGGCAGCAACGTGGTGGGTATCCTTGCCGCGGAACTGGGCGACGGCGGTGCCGCCGGCCTGTTGCGGGCCGCCGGCGAAGTGGGGGCCCATGGCGGCTTCAATATCCGGGTCGGCAACTCCGGTGGAAGCTCCGCCCACGGTTTCATGGGTGAGATCATCCTGGCCCTGGAGGCCGGGGCCCGGGTGTTCAACATGAGCGCCGGCGTGCACAAGTGCGAGATGTTCTCCGCCAGCGTCTGCGTGCAGGGCACTCTGCAGAGCGATGGCAATGTGGTGACCAACAACGCCCGCCAGGAATCGGTGTTCGACTCCTGGAAGGTCACGTTCGATGAGGTGGTGGGGTTGGTCCAGCGGGACTATCCGGATGCCATCCTCGTGGTGTCCGCCGGTAACGGCAACACCGATGCCGGTGACCGTGACTGGCGCTTGTTCGGTGCGCACCCCAGCGATCAGGTGCTGACCGTGGGTGCCCATGACAACGCCAGCAGTCCGGGTCGCGAAGGGTACTCCAACTACGGTGAGCGGGTGGATATCTCCGCCGCCGGCACCGTGCGGGCTTCCCGGGGCGGCGGCAGCACCAGCGGTACCTCGTTCGCGGCCCCGCTGGTGGCGGCCACGGTGGCGGCCATGCGCTCCATCGAACCGGATCTCACGCCGGTTCAGGTACGGCAGATCCTCCGGTCCACGGCGCTGCCCATTGACGACAACGGCGTCACGCTGCACGACGAGGACGGCAACGAGATCGGCAGCACCGTGTTCACCCGGGCGCTGACCGAGGCGGAAGCGGGTGCCGGCGACGAACGCGTGGGCAAGGGCGCGCGGCTGAACGTTGAAGGGGCCATCCTGGAAGCGCTTGCCCGCCGGGATGCCCGGACCCGCCGTACCGGGGATCCGCTCAGCGTGTCCATCAGCGGGCGTGAGACCGTCACCCGCTCGGTGAACGTCACCATCCCCGGCGAGGGTGTGGTGTTCGACCGGGTGGACATCATGTTCCTGGTGGATGTCTCCGGAAGCTACGGCAGCAGTATTGCCCAGTTCCAGGCTCAGGCCGTGGACCTGGTGAATGCCTTCGAGGCCGGCGGTACGGATGTGTATACCGGACTGGCAACCTTCAGCGATTTCCCGATTCCGTTGACCGGATCGGGACCTGATGACTACGCGTTCCGGCTGGATCAGGCGCTCACCGGGGACGGCGCGCAGACCATCGAGGCGATCAATGGAATGGAGCTCTTGTTTGGTGGAGACCTGCCGGAAAGCCAGCTCGAGGCCCTGTACCAGTTGGCCACCGGTGCCGGCCGTACGGTGGAGGGGTATCCGGAGGCCAATATCGAGCCGTCCAACACCGGCTGGCGGGACGGGTCCCTGCGCATCGTGTTCCTGGCTACCGACGCCAATTTCCATACGCCGGAGGACGAGGAATACGGTCACTACACGGAGGGCTTCCCCGGGCCTAGCTGGCGGACCACGGTGGATGCCCTGCGGGCCCGCGGTATCCGGGTCTACGGCCTGGAGCGCGGCTACGAGGTCCGGGATGTCCGTGACATCGTGGAACAGACCAATGGCGAGGTGTTCCAGTTGGATTCGGCCAGCAGCCAGATCGTTGAGGCGGTAGAGGAAGCCCTGGCTTCGGCTGCAGCGGAGCTGGATCTGGAGCTGGTGCCCAACGGGGATTTCGCCGGTCTGATCCAGGACATCACGCCGGAGCTCATCGAAGGTGTGTCCCGTGGCGATACAGTGACGTTCGAGGTCTCCCTCAGCCGCGGAACGGTGGGCCCGGGTGAACACGTGTTCGTCTTCCGCCTGGAAGTGGTGGGTGCCGGCACGGCGATCATCGAGGAAATCCCCGTGATCGTGAACCTGGACTAGAATCCCGGAGTCCGCCCGCGGCCAGCGGCTGCGGGCGGCCAAGGAGAAGTTTTCATGAAAAGCATGCGTAAACTCGGATGGGCGGCCTTACTGGCCGTGGGGGGGCTCGGCCTCTCCGCCGGTGCCCTGGCCTGTGAGCTGGGCAGCGCCGAAGTGAACCAGCACGGTGCGGCGGTGCATTACGTCTCCGACAGTGCCGGTGCACGGGTCGGGCAGGTGTCCCAGCGGTCGGATGGCCAATGGGAGGCCGTGGTCCATGGCCAGGGTGCCCTGAACGAGGGCTTTACCTCGGCGGCCCGGGCCGCCGAAGCGGTCTGCGCGAACAGCCGCTAGGCTTCAGTGAGTCCCCGACGGGCCGGTGGGTGGCGCGCTGCAGGCGCTGCTCACCGGCCCGTTTTCCATTACTGGTCGGGCCGGAGAAACGGTTGAAAAGCCACTGAGACGTGGTAATACCTGCTGAAAGCCTAGTATTCTTGTTGGCCGGATTACGAACGGTGAGTGGTACGCCGCTGAATCATGGCTTTATCTCCTGAAGGCTTAGTATTGGCAAAGGACGCGCTATGAAAATTCTCGTCACCGGCGCCGCCGGCTTCATCGGAAATGCCGTTGCACTCCACCTGCTCGATCGTGGTGATGAGGTGGTCGGCCTGGACAACATGAATGACTACTACGACGTCCGCCTGAAGGAGGCCCGGCTTGAACGCCTGGCGCCCTACCAGCGATTCCGCTTCGTGAAGCTGGATGTGGCGGATCGGGAAGGGATGGAGGCCCTGTTCCGGGACGAGGGATTCGACCGGGTCATCCATCTGGCGGCCCAGGCCGGGGTGCGCTATTCCATCGAAAACCCCCACGCCTATGTGGACAGCAACCTGGTGGGGTTCATGAACATCCTGGAAGGCTGCCGTCATCACCAGGTGCAGCACCTGGTTTATGCCTCCTCCAGCTCCGTGTACGGCGCCAACCGCAGCATGCCCTTTTCCATACACGACAACGTGGACCATCCGCTGTCCATGTACGCGGCCACGAAAAAGGCCAACGAGTTGATGGCGCATACCTATTCCAGCCTCTACGGGCTGCCCACCACCGGGCTGCGCTTTTTCACCGTGTACGGCCCTTGGGGGCGGCCGGATATGGCGCTGTTCCTGTTCACCAAGGCCATCCTGGAGGGGCGGCCCATTGACGTCTTCAACTACGGCCGGCACCGGCGGGATTTCACCTACATCGACGACATCGTCGAGGGCGTGGTGCGCACCTGCGATCACGTGGCCCGGACCAATCCGGACTGGAGCGGCGAGCAGCCCGACCCGGGTACGAGCTTTGCCCCGTACCGGGTCTACAATATCGGCAACAGCCAGCCGGTGGAACTGACCCGCTACATCCAGGTGCTGGAGGAGTGCCTGGGCCGCAAGGCGGAGCAGAACCTGTTGCCCCTGCAGCCCGGCGACGTGCCCGACACCTACGCGGATGTGGACGATCTGATCGCCGACGTGGACTACCGTCCGGCCACCCCGGTGGAAGAGGGGGTGCGGCGCTTCGTGGAGTGGTACCGCGGCTACGCGCCGGAACTCTTCAACGACTGATTCGTTGGGTCGGCGCTCATCGCATGCAGTCGCCGACCGGCTGCGGCAGCCCACGCACTCCCGGAATCCGGGACGATGCAACGGAAGGGACATCATGCAGGCTCGGGAACCGGATCCGCTTGCAATCGCCCGCCAGCATCCGGCGCTCGCCTCGCTGGAAGACGCGCTGGCCAGCACGGCCCCGGGGCGTATCCAGCTTCTGGAGTTGCCCGCCGGCCAGCGTGTGTTCTCCCAGGGCGCTCCCTGCCAGGGTTTGCCCCTGGTTCTGGAGGGTTCCGTCCGGGTGCAGGTGACCGGGGCGTCCGGCAACGAGATCGTGCTTTACCGCATCGAAGGCGGACAGCTTTGCACGCTGTCCGCCGCCTGCCTGTTGGCCCATCACCATCACCGGGCCGAAGCGGTGACCGAGGAACCCACCCGGGCCATCATGATTCCGCCCGGCGTGTTCGACGAATGGATGGGCCGGTCCCGCGGTTTCCGGGATTACGTGCTGCGCTCCTACGGTGATCGCCTGGACAGCCTGATGCTGCTTGTGGAACAGGTGGCTTTCCGCCGCATGGACGAGCGTCTGGCCGAACGCCTGCTCCAGCTCGCCCAGGACGGGCTGGTGGAAGCCACCCACCATGAGCTGGCCGTGGAACTGGGAACGGCGCGGGAGGTGATCAGCCGCCTGCTCAAGGATTTCGAGCGTGCCGGGCTGGTACAACTCGGCCGGGGCCAGGTGCGGCTGCTGGATGAGGGACGCCTGCGGCAGAAGGCTTAAGGAAACACTGATCTATTCCCATGGTGCTCTGGCTTTGCAGCGTGTTCGG
>JAFIFU010000069.1 GCA_020831885.1 Ectothiorhodospiraceae bacterium | reverse complement strand
GACCATGGGGACCATGGGGACCATGGGGACCATGGGGACCACGGAGACCATGGGGACCACGGAGACCATGGGGACCACGGAGACCATCATCAATCCCGGGCGCCGGCTGCGGATGCGCCCTGGGCCTATGCCAGCCGCGAGACCCCTGCCCCTCATCCGGCCGAGCATCGCTGGGAGATGATCCAGGTTCCTCAGTTCCCGCACATGTACGTGAGCGCGGCCGGGCTGGACCATGGCACCCGATGCGCTGTCCTGCTGGGCAATCCGCGGGTTATGGTGGACCGGGCGACACGCGCTGCCTGCGGCCAGCCCGAACCGGCCCATCAGGACGCTGCGGGCCACGAGGAACATGGCGGCCACGGCAACCATCATCACTGATGGCCAGCGGCCCCGGGTGATCGAATCACCCGGGGCCCAGGGAGGACAATGACCATGCCCGAAATCATCCCCAACTGGCACCCCATGTTCGTGCACTTCACGCTGGGGCTGCTGGCGGTGTCCGCCATGCTGTACGCGGCAGCCTTTGCCGCCGGTTCACATCCCAGCGCCGGCACCTTGCGTTTGGTGGCCCGGGCGAACCTGTACCTGGGCGTGCTGTTCACCATCGGTACCGTGCTCACCGGCTGGTATGCCTACAACACCGTGCCCCATGACGGTCCGTCCCACCAGGTCATGACGATCCACCGCAATTGGGCGCTGTTCACCGCCACGGTCTTCGCCCTGCTGGCAATTGCAGCGCTGATATTACGCCAGCGGGGCCGCACCGAAGGGCCGGCGTTCACCCTGCTCGTCGTTCTGGCGGCGGCGCCGCTCACGGTGACCGGTTTCTACGGCGGCGAACTGGTCTACCGCCACGGCGTCGGCGTGCTATCGCTCCCCGATACGGATGGGCATACGCACAACCACGATCACGGCCACGATCACGGCCACGATCACGATCACGACCACGACCATGATCACGGCCACGACAGAGACTGAATCACACGCAGGAGGTCACATGAACAGACTACGCCTATCCGCGCTGATCCTGCTCGTCGGCCTATGGGCCTGGACACCCGCCCTCGCCCAGCGCTACGACGGTCACCATGGCTTCTGGGACTCCGGTTGGGGCTGGGGGCATATGCTCATCGGTGCCGCAGCAATGATCCTTTTCTGGGCTGTTGTTATCGCCCTGGTGATCCTCCTGGTGCGCTGGCTTGGCGGCGCAGGCGGTGACTCCCCGGCCGGACGGAGTCGACCCGCACCCCTGGACATTCTCAAGGAGCGGTATGCAAGGGGCGAGATCGATCGTGATGAATACGAGCAACGCAGGCGAGACCTGGAGGGCTGATCATCCGGCACCGCTTCATCCGATGAGCCCGTTGCAGGCGAAGGCGTGGCCGCACCTTGACCTTCCCATAATGGGAAGGTTCACAGTGTTCCCGTGGCGCCCAGGGGGCTTCGTCCCATGGCGTGCCAGGAAACGCCGAACATTGTCGCCAGTGGCTCACGGGAGGCGAAGATGAGCAACGCGCAACTCCGATTGAACGTCCCGGGCATGGGCAGTGATCACTGCGCGGCCATCATCCGCGACACACTGGCGCGGCTCAAAGGCATACGGCAGGTGCATACCAGCATCGGCAACCATCGGGTTGAAGTCGCTTACGAGCGTTCGCAACTGGATGCCGACCGCATTCGCACCGCCATCGAGCAAGCGGGCTACGAGGTTGCCGCCGTATTCGACGGCGGCGAGCAGGCAGTTCGCCTGACCGTTCCCGGCATGGGGAGCGACCACTGCGCCGGGATCATTCGCAGCACACTGCAACGGCTGGATGGAATCGAAGACATCCAGACGAACATTGCCGGCCATCACGTGACGGTGGTCATTGGCCCGTCCGGGCCGGATGCGGACACCCTCCGTCAGGCTGTTGAACAGGCTGGCTACGATGTGGCCGCTGTCCACACCGAAGGCGCGGACACCGCGGAGGCGGAGGCGGAGATCGAGGCGGCGTACCTGGATCAGGCATGGAAACGCCTGTGGATCGCCGCCGTGCCCACCACCCTCATCATGATCCTGATGATGCCCCACATGTTCTGGCAGCCGATTCCGGGATACCTGGCCATCATCGCGATCCTGGCGTTTCCAGTGGTGTTCCTGTACGGGGGCGCAGCCACCCATAAGGCCTCCTGGCGATCACTGCGCAACCGGAACGCCAACATGGATGTGCTCATCTCCATGGGCAGCCTGCCCCCCTACCTGATCGGACTGGTTGGCTTCGTCTACCCCATGACCTCGTTCATCGAGATGGCCGCCACCATCATGACCTTCCATCTTCTCGGCCGGTACCTGGAAGCACGGGCCAAGGGCCGCGCATCCCAGGCCATCCGCCGGCTGCTGACCCTTGGAGCCAAGACCGCCCGCGTGGAACGGGATGGCCGGGAGGTGGAGGTTCCGGTGAAGGAACTCCGCCCCGGGGACATCATGGTGGTGCGCCCGGGGGACAAGGTTCCGACGGATGGCGAGGTGGTCGAGGGCGAAAGCCACCTGGACGAATCCATCGCCACCGGTGAATCGATCCCTGTCTACAAAGGCACCGGCGATACGGTCATCGGCGCCACCATCAATAAGGAAGGGCGTCTGCGCGTACGCGCCACACGCGTGGGCGGCGACACGTTCCTGTCTCAGGTGATCCGGCTGGTGGAGCAGGCCCAGGGCTCACGGGTGCCTATTCAGGAGTTCGCCGATCGCATGACCGGCCGCTTCGTGCCGCTGGTCATCCTGATCGCCTTGGGCAGCCTGGTAGCCTGGTTGCTGGCCCCGGAGGCGCTGCGCCCCATCCTGCACTGGGGTGCCGGGTTCCTGCCCTGGGTCAATCCGGAGGCAGGCGTGCCGGTGCTGGCCATTCTGGCGGCGGTGGCGGTTCTGGTGATCGCCTGCCCGTGCGCGCTGGGCCTTGCGACCCCAACGGCCCTGATGGTCGGCTCCGGCCTGGGGGCGGAGCGCGGCATTCTGATCCGCTCCGGTGAGGCCATCCAGACCTTCAAGGACGTCCGCGTCATGGTGCTGGACAAGACCGGCACCATCACCCGCGGAGAACCCCAGCTCACCGAGGTGGTGCCGGCGGATGGTACCAATGAGGACGAACTGCTCCGCCTGGCTGCAACTGTGGAGAACGCCTCGGAACACCCCATTGCCCGGGCCATTGTCGACGGCGCCAGGGAACGGGGAGTGGAACCCGGCCAGGTCATCGGCTTCCGCTCCACCGGGGCCCGGGGCGTATCGGGCACCGTGGAGCGCCAGGCCGTGCTGATCGGGAATCGCCACCTGCTTAACGAGGAGGGCGTCTCCGGGCTGGAAGCCCTGGACGCGGACCTGGCGTCACTGGAGGAACGGGGGCGGACCGTGGTTATCGTCGCGGCAGACGGCCGGGCATACGGCATCGTCGCCGTCGCCGACACCATCAAGGACGAATCCGTGGATGCGATTCGCGGCATGCACGCACTCGGGCTGCACGTGGTCATGATCACCGGTGACAACGAACGCGCGGCGCGGGCCGTGGCGGACGAAGTCGGCATCGACGAGGTGCAGGCCGGCGTGCTGCCGGAAGGCAAGGTGGACGCCATCCGGGCCCTGCAACGCCGGTACGGTGACCATGTAGCCATGGTGGGTGACGGCATCAACGATGCCCCCGCCCTGAAGCAGGCCAATGTGGGCATCGCCATCGGTGCCGGCGCCGATGTAGCGATTGAAGCGGCGGATGTCACCCTGGTGCGGGGAGAGCTTACCGGTGTTGTGGAGGCCATGCGCCTTTCCCGGGCCACCTTCCGCAAGATTGTGCAGAACCTGGTCTGGGCCAGCGGTTACAACGCAGCGGCCATCCCCATTGCTGCGGCAGGGCTGCTGCACCCCATGATTGGCGTGATCGCCATGACATTGAGCTCGTTGTCCGTGATCGGCAATTCCATCCTGCTCAAGCGGACACGGTTGGCGGGCTGAGCGGAGCCCCCTGGTCGATACCGGGTTCACGGAGCCCCGGGACCGTACCAGACCGGAACAGGATGCAGCAGGCGCTCCCCCACGCCTCGCCCGACCCGCGCTCCCACGTGAGCATGGGGCGGGTGAGGCAAAGGGGTTCTCGCCAGTCGCCTGGCAGTCGAAACGGGATCGACAGAAAGCGACCGGCCCTCTGGGTCATTGGTAGCTGACGAATACCGTGGTACTGCCGTTGCGCCCCACCGCCAGCACGTCAAAGCCACTGAAGGTGTCACCTTCGATCATCCCGGGCGATCTCTGCGGCATGCCGGGGGCCGTCAGGCCGATGACGTCGGGCTGTTCCTGGAGCAGTTTTGCGATGGCATCCACCGGCACATGCCCTTCGATCAGGTAGCCGTCCACGAAGGTGGTGTGGCAGGAGGCCAGTTCCGCCGCCAGGCCAGCATCCTGTTTCAACCGGATCAGGTCCACCTGCTCCACGTCTTTTGCAATGACCGTGTAACCGGCCTCCCGGGCATGATCAACCCAACCGTCACAACAGCCGCAGTACTCGGTCTTGTACACGGTCATCTCGGCGGCTGCGGCCGCCGTCATGCCGCCCATCAGCAGGCTGGCCCCAAGCATTGCGGGCAGGGCGATCCGGCTTCTGGAGGTCATCTTGTTACGCATTGTCGGTTCCTCTCTGTATATCCTGATTCCGGGCGCGGGCACGGCTGCGCCCCCGCGCCCGGGATAGACCTGTTCAGCGGTTCATCATGCCGGGACCCCGATGACGCCCCATGGCGCCACCCGGCTCACCCGAGCCTCGCATCATTTCCCGCATTTGTTCCCGACGCTCCTGCATCTGTTCGCGCTGCTCGTCGGTCAGCAAGTCCTGCATGCTGTTGTGCAACCGCATGCGCTCGGCAAGCATCTCGCCATGGAGGGCGGCCATCCGGCCGTGCAGTTCGCTGACGGCCTCCGGGTCCGGCCGGTCCTGGGACATGAGGGCATGCATCTCATCGCGCAGATCCATCATGTCGGCCATGCGTTCAAGCTTGCCGCGACGATGCTGGGCCCGCATTTCCTGCAGCTGGGACTGCTGGGCATCATCCAACTCCAGCCCTGGCATCATGCCCATGCCGGGGCCCATACCCATGCCGGGGCCCATACCCATGCCGGGGCCCATACCCATACCGGGCCCCATACCCATACCGGGCCCCATACCCATACCGGGCCCCATACCCATACCGGGCCCCATACCCATGCCGGGGCCCATACTCATGCCCGGGCCCATACCCATACCGGGCCCCATACCCATGCCCGGGCCCATACCCATGCCGGAACCCATACCCATACCGCCCTGGTGCATACCACTCATCATGGGACAGCCGGCCATCATACCGCCGCCATGGCCCATGCCGCCGCCACCCATCATGCCGTGCATCATCTGCGCGCCGGCCGCACCGGCAAGACCGACACCCACAACAAAGGCGATGCCGATTGCCACTTTGCGTGTACGGTTTTTCATCTTGAACCTCCTGAAGCCGTTGCTTCATCAGCCGGGCTTCGCCGCGTGCGGTCAAAGCCACGGATTTACGGAGAAATCGGGGATCAATGGCCCTTTAGGATTACCGGATAGGAGAGCGAATCAGAGCCGCAGCCGCTGGGTCAGCAGATAAACGGGAGGAACACATCGGGAGTGCGTCGAAACGGTGTCCGGCCGGATATCCGCGGCGCTGACCACCAACGGTTCGGGGAAACCGGATACCGGGCCATCTGTTGCATCCCCGGAAAGGGACTCCGGCCCGGATCGTGAACCGGACAGCAACGCCACAGCACCGCCATGATGGCTGTCGTGATGACAGGCGGGGAGCTGGGGGGAGTGGTGATCGGGGCCGGCCACGGCCATATGGTCCGGCCCGGGCAGGGGGTGATCCGCTCCGGAAACCGGCACCGCCAGTCCCAACAGGCACAGGATCAATGCAGCCAGCAGCCGCCACAACGCCTGCCGGCCGACATCGGCCTGTCCTGCCATTGTCACATTCACGTGCCGTCCCACCGCGTCATCCGTCGCCGATCAGTATAGATAACAGCTTGGGACATGCTGTCGGCAGGAACATTGACCCGGGTCAAGTACGGATCGCTCCACCTGCCGATGCGCCAACGTGGGCCCGCTCATCTGACCACCGCGAATCCCACCCGCAACGACAGACCGGTTCTCTGGTCGTACCCCAGCAGGCTTTCACCATAACCTTCGAAAGCCTGAAAATAGATGTAGGCGCCGGTCCGTGCGAATATCCGGGGCCGGACGGGAATGGACAGGTCCACCTGTACGGTGTTGTTCCCCCCGGTTCCGCGCCGGTACATCAACTGGGTTACCCAACTGTCATCATTGCCGTAACGCACGATGAAGTCCGCGTAGCCGCGATAGCGTTGAATGTCCGGATTCTCGCTGCCCTTGTTGATGTATGCGTAGAGTTTCGGCAGGAAGATGATCTCCCGGCCAAAGGCCTGACCGGCCCATCCCGGGGTGATGAACAGCGTATCGATGCTGCGGGAATCATCCCCGCCTTGCCCGTTCGACTCGTGTTCGTAGCCGACCAGCATCAACCCGGCCCGGTCCTGCCCGAACAGCCGACCGAACTGCCAGAATAAACTGGGGCGATAGCTGGAGTCCTCGAACGGCGCAGAATCCTCACTCCAATTCCATAACGCGGTCTGGGTGTAGGCGAAATGCAGGTTCGAGGTCCAGGGCATGGCCTCGACGACGTTGCTCTCCCTGTCGAACAAGCGGTACTTGAGACTGAGCTGGAAGCGGGCCTTCACGTCATCGCCACGGCCACCTCCTGCGACGAAGTACATCGGTTCGTGAACCGTCAATGCCGGCTCCTGGCCCGCCAAATGGGCCTCGCGCATGGTCGCAGGCAGCCCATCGCTACCGGTTTCTTCCGCCACCTCCTCGCGTTCAGTCTCCTGGTCATTCGCCCCGAGCCCTGGAGCCGGGAACAGCAACACGCAGACCAAACAATAAAGGAAGGCTCGTGCCACGCCGACCATAACCCCTCCCTGAGCCGTTTTTCGGCAAGACGATGGCCCGGTACCAGGCCGAACACGGGCAACCATGCTGCCACAGAACCCGTGGTACAGCCCCCTGACGGCGGAACAACGACGCTGGAACACCGGCCCGCGTTGCCCCATGACAACAGCACGGCCTTGCCGTGATCCTGCGTCACATGTGTCACGCGCGCACAGTGGGCGAAGGGAAAGGAAACCAATGTAAAACTCTGTTTTTATTGCATTTTATTTATTGGCACGGGAACTGCAACAGGTTGGATGCCATTTCCAAAAGCAACGGAGGTATCGCAATGACGACCTTGAAGCTTCGTGAACTGCTGATGACGCTCCTGATCGCCCTGGGCCTGAGCTTCGGTTCCGCTGGCGTGGCCATGGCCGGTGATTGGGGTGATGACAAGGATACCACTGACGATTACGAGACCATCGATCAGTGGGATGACGATGACGATGACGATGACGATGAGGAGGACGACACCCAGTGGTAACCCCCTGATCTCTCCTCCAGGGGAACCGCCGGCACTGCCGGCGGTTTTTTTATGCGTGTTTCGCCTTACAATGGTCCGGTTCACGCGCCGCCTGCGGCCATAACAGATAACCACGATCAGAGGCGAACATGAGCGATACGGTGAAATACCTGCTGGATGAAAGCCGGCTGCCGAAAACCTGGTACAACATCAACGCCGACCTGCCGAAACCCATGGCGCCGGTGCTGCACCCGGGCACGCAGCAGCCGGTTACGCCGGACGACCTGGCCCCGTTGTTCCCCAGAGCGGTGATCGAGCAGGAGATGAGCACCGAACGGGAGATCGAGATCCCCGAGCCGGTCCGGGAAGTTTACCGGCAGTGGCGCCCTTCCCCGCTGTACCGTGCACGCCGTCTGGAGAAGGCATTGGGCACGCCGGCACGCATCTACTACAAGTACGAGGGCGTCAGCCCCACCGGTAGCCACAAGCCCAACACCGCCATCCCCCAGGCTTTCTACAACAAGCAGGAAGGCGTGAAGCGCATCACCACGGAAACCGGCGCGGGGCAATGGGGCTCGTCCCTGGCCCTGGCCGGCGCCCTGTTCGGGCTGGAGATCGTGGTTTACATGGTGAGGGTCAGTTTCCAGCAGAAGCCCTACCGTCGGGCGTTCATGGAAACCTTCGGCGCCCAGTGCATTCCCAGCCCCAGCGACACCACCGAGGCCGGCCGGGCGATTCTTGGCAAGAACCCGGACAGCACCGGGAGCCTGGGCATCGCCATCAGTGAAGCGGTGGAGATGGCCGCGCAGCGGGACGACACCAAATACGCCCTGGGTAGCGTGCTGAACCACGTACTGCTGCACCAGACCGTGATCGGCCTGGAGGCCATGGAACAACTGGCCATGGCGGATGATTATCCGGATATGGTGATCGGCTGCACCGGCGGCGGAAGCAACTTCGCGGGAATCGTGTTCCCGTTCCTGGGCGAGCAACTGCGCGGTGGCCGCAAGGTGGATGTGATCGCAGTCGAGCCCTCGGCGTGCCCGACCCTGACCAAGGGCAGGTTTGCCTACGACTTCGGCGACACGGCGCACCTGACCCCGTTGACCAAGATGCACACTCTGGGCTCCGCTTTCGTCCCGCCGGGCTTCCACGCCGGGGGCCTGCGCTACCACGGCATGGCGCCGCAGGTCAGCCATCTGGCCGATCTGGGCTACATCGATCCGCGAGCCTACAACCAGATCGAGTGCTTCCAGGCCGGCATCCAGTTCGCCAAAGCGGAGGGGATCATCCCCGCACCGGAGGCGAACCACGCCGTGAAGGGAGCCATCGACGAGGCGCTGAAGTGCAAGGAGAGCGGGGAGGCCAAGACCATCCTGTTCAACCTCTGCGGGCATGGCAATTTCGACATGCAGGCCTATACGGACTTCCTGGCCGGTAAGCTGGAGGAGCTGGAATACGACGAAGGTGAAGCCGCCATGGCGTTGGCCGGCCTGCCGTCAGTGAACGCCTGACGCCGCCCGGTGTTGTTGTCGGAGATCCTCGCTACGCAAGGCTTCCGACCTACGGTCGCTGGGAACCCGGTGGGGGTTGGAAAACCCCGGGGGATGGCTGGTGTCGGAGATCGGCGCTGGCGCGCCGCTTCCGACCTGCGATCGCTGCGGTCGCCGGGAACCCCCCGCGGGGTAGACGCGTAGGTCGGAAGCCTTGCGTAGCAAGGATCTCCGACGAACACCGCGCCAGATCCCGGCACCAGCGCCGGGCCTTGCGGGACGACACACCAGACTAGCCGCGATCCTTCGGCACGATGCCGTTGGAGGTGAGCTGCGCGATCTCCTGGTCCGAAAAGCCCGCTTCCCGGAGTACCGCCTCGTTATGCTCGGCAAAGGCCGGCGGTGGCTGGCGGTAGCTGCCGGGGGTACGGTCCAGTTTCACCGGTGTGCCGGTTCCCTTATAACCCGCCATTTCCACCACCATCTCCCGGTGCGCGGTATGCGGGTGCTCCAACACCTGGGCGGTTTCCAGCACCGGCCCGGCGGGCACGCCCGCCTTCATCAACGCGGTTGCCAGCGCCTCGCCGTCCTGGTCAGCCATGGCAGCCTCCAGCTCCTCACGCAGGGCGTTCCGGTTCACGACCCGCTGGCCGTTATCCGCGAAACGCGGGTCCCGAGCCAGCTCCGGCACCCCGAGAGTGTCGCACAGCCTGGCGAACTGCACGTTGTTGCCCACCGACAGGAAAATGGGTCGGGTGGCGGTCCGATAGGTTTCGTAGGGCGAGATGTTGGGATGGGCATTGCCGGTCCGCTTCGGGGGACTTCCGCCCAGGAACACGTTGGGGAAATGGGGGTGCATGAGCGCCAGCCCGGAATCGAACAGTGCCGCCTCCACGAACTGGCCACGTCCACTGCGCTGGCGTTCGTGCAGGGCCATGGTGATCCCGATCACCGCATTCAGGCCGGTGACGATGTCCACGATGGGCAAACCCACGCGCAGCGGCGCGCCCCCAGCCTCGCCATTCACGCTCATGAGCCCGGCCATGGCCTGGATGATAGCGTCATACCCGGGCAGACCTCCCATGGGCCCGTCCGCCCCGAACCCGCTGATCCGGCAGTGGATCAAGCGAGGGAAGCGCTCCTTCAGTGTCGCGTAGCCCAGCCCCCACTTCTCCAGCGTCCCCGTCTTGAAGTTCTCCACCAGCACGTCCGCCGTTTCCAGCAGACGCAATAGCACCTCGCGCCCTTCCGCGCGGCGCAGATCCAGCGCCATCCCCCGCTTGTTGCGGTTCACCCCGATGAAGTAGGAAGCCGTGCCCTCACGGAACGGCGGCCCCCAGCCGCGGGTTTCGTCCCCGCCGGGCGGTTCGATCTTGATCACGTCCGCACCGTGATCACCCAGCATCTGGGTACAGTACGGTCCGCCAAGCACGCGGCTGAGGTCGATGACGCGGATGCCGCTTAGGGCGCTGGCCTGCTCGCTCATGCCGGCGCCACCGCCAGGCTGGCCGGCAGCAGCGTCAGCGCCTGCTCCCGGGACATGGGCTGTTCCGCCAGCAGAAACTGCAGGGCCTGCGGGCTGTCACCGGCATCCGCCAGCGGATCCCTGGGCATGACCTTGTGCTTCACCACCAGATGCGCCAGCGCCAGGCGACGCCAATCCTCCCCGATCCGGCCCGCCTCCCAGGCCAGAAACACTGCGGCCGTGATGTTGTACAGGGCGGACGCCAACTGGCGTACATTATGCTCACTGTTTCTATCGGCAGCCGCTTCGCCCACCCGGGCCACCACCCGGTCCACCATGCCGCGCAGTAGCGCGGCGGATTGCTCCGGCAGCCCCGCCTCGGCCAGCTTGCGCTCCAGATACCGGTGCAGCACCGGCAATGTCTCCTCGCGGCGGATGGCGCGGAACACGTCCAGCGCCACGATGTTGCTGGTGCCCTCCCAGATGGAACCCAGGTGGGCATCCCGCAGCACCCGGGCATCCGACCATTCCTCGATATAGCCGCAGCCGCCGCGCACCTCCATGCCGTCAGCGCTCACCTGGCGGGCATCCCGGGTGGTGCGGAACTTGATGAGCGGCGTGAGAATGCGCAGCAGCTTCTGCCCTTCCGCGTCCCCGCCATCCGCACGCTGCAGACAGTCCGCGGTGTGGAACACCATGCTACGGCCCTGCTCGGCGGTGAGCAGCATCTTCAACAACTGGCGCTGCATCAGCGGCAGGTCGATCAGGTTTCTGCCAAAGGCCACCCGATTGCGGGCGATGAACAGGCCTTCGTTGACGGCGCGGCGCATGAGGCCTGCGGAGCGCACCCCGTTCGAGAGGCGCGACATGTTGATCATGTCTGTCATCTGCTTGAAGCCGCGGCCCGGCTCACCCACCACGTAGGCTTCAGCGCCTTCCATCACGATCTCGCCGCTGGCCATGGACCGGGTACCCAGCTTGTCCTTGAGGCGGATGATGCGGTAGCGGTTCAGGCTGCCGTCGGAGAGGCGACGCGGCAGCAGGAACAGGGTCAGGCCACGGGTGCCCGCATCACCCCCTTCCGGCCGCGCCAGCACCATGGCCAGATCGGCATCGGCGTTGGAGCAGAACCATTTGTCGCCGTACAGGCGCCAGACGCCATCTTCGAAACGGGCTTCCGTGGTGATCGCGCCCACGTCGGAACCGGCGTCCTGTTCGGTCATGAACATGGCGCCCTGGAACATGGCGTCGAAATCCTGTGACGTGAGCTGGGTGATGTAACGGTTGATCAGTTCCTCGTCACCAAACTTGCGCAACGTGCGGGTCAGCGCATCGGTCATGCTGAGCGGGCAGCAGAGCCCGAATTCCGCCTGCACGAACAGATAGGTCAGCCCGTACTTGACCACCGGCGGCATGGGCGCGTTCCAATCGAACACCCCGGCCCGGTGCGACATGGCCGCAAGGCCGAATTCACTGAAGGCATAGCGTTCCAGTTGTTGGTAGGCCGGGTGCTTGTTGATCCGCTGGGAATCGGCGCCGTTGCGGGTCCGCAGTTCCAGTGTGGGCGGGTTCTTATCGGCCTCAAGCGCCAACTGCTCCAGTTCATCACCCACCAGGCCGCCCAGGCGCTGAAACTCGGGCTCCAGACGCTCCAGCAGTTCCGGATCCATGTAGACACCGAGCAGACGCCGGAAGTCCGGATCCACCGTATATGCGTTGCTTCCCCGGCTATCGGGGATATTTCTGTGAATGCTGTAAGCCATGACCGCACTCCTCCCATGGGTTCTGTTTGATGCTTCCAGCCTAGGTGAGCCGCGGGCATCTGCCCAATACGGGTTTACTATTCATCAATAGGGTTTTATGTATCAATAAGCGGATGACGTGCGCACAAGGGTGCAGATCATGGCGGTGACGTTTCGACAATTAAGATACTTCCTGGTGCTGGCGGATGAACTGCACTTCGGCCGCGCTGCCCAGCGTCTTCATATTTCCCAGCCGCCGCTGAGCGCAAGCCTGAAGCAGCTTGAGGAGGAACTGGGCGCGCGCCTGCTGGAGCGCAGCAGCAAGCACGTGGCCCTGACCCGGGCGGGGGAGGTGTTCCGCCGACAGGCGCAACGGCTGATCAACCAACTGGGGGACACACAGGAACTGGTGCGGCGGGTGGCGGAGAGCGCATCGGGCCTGGTGCGCGTCGGCTTCACACCCACCATGGTCTTCCGCCGGCTTCCCAGCGTGCTGGGCGTGTTCCGGGACCGCCATCCGGCCATGGACCTCCAGCTCCTTGAACTGAATTCATCGGAACAGGTGGAAGCACTGGGCACCGGGCGGATAGACGTGGGCTTCATTCACAGCATGCCGCTGCCGGAGACCGTTGCCTCACAAACGATTGCGGATGAACCCTTCGTCTGCTGCCTGCCCAGCCACCATCCGCTGGCGGGGCGAAGCAGCCTGCGGCTGCGGGAGCTGGCCGGCGAACCGCTGATCATGTTCAACCGGGCGCTGGCGAGCCACTACTACGACCGCATCATCGGCCTGTTCCGCCTGGCGGGGGTGGAGCCGGACATCCGCCATGCGGTCAATCACTGGCTGACGATCACAGCCCTGGTGGCAGGGGGCATGGGGGCGTCACTGGTGCCTCGGGTGCTGATGGATTCCGGCTTCGCCGGTGTGAGCTTCGTGCCCCTGGAGGAATCGGAGGCGCGCCACGGCGCCAGTTGCATCTGGCTGGCGGAGCAGCCGGACGCCGGGCGGGATCTGTTCCTGGCGTGCGTCAGGGAAACCTTTGAAGCATTCCCCTGACAGCTAGCGGCGGTCACCGGCCCGGGCCATGGTCAAGGGCTGCCACCCGCCGGCGGGCATCAACCCGGCGGCAAGCGGCCCGGTGGGGCCGGATCAGGCGTCCCCCGCGCCCACCACCTGCTTTCTCGCGGCCTTGCCGAAGTCCAGCATCCGACCCAGCGATACCAGGGCCTGCTCGGCCACGACCGGGTCCACGAACACTTCGTTTTCGCCGGTTTCCAGCACATGGGCCAGGCTGCGCAGACCGTTCATGGCCATCCACGGGCAATGGGCGCAACTGTTGCAGGTGGCGCTCTTGCCGGCGGTGGGCGCTTCCAGCAGGGTCTTGTTGGGCGCCAGTTGCCGCATCTTGTGGAAGATGCCGTTGTCCGTGGCCACGATGAAGGTATCCGCCTCCAGGGTCTGCACCGCCTTCAGCAACTGCGAGGTGGAGCCCACAACGTCGGCCTGTTCCACCACGCCGGCAGGGGATTCCGGATGGACCAGCACCTTGGCATCCGGGTACTCGGCGCGGAGCTTGTCCAGTTCCAGCGTCTTGAACTCCTCGTGGACGATGCAGCTTCCGTCCCAGAGCACCATGTCGGCGCCGGTTTCCCGGCGAATGTAATCGCCCAGGTGCTTGTCGGGACCCCAGACGATCTTCCTGCCCTGGGCGTGGAGATGGCGCACCACATCCACCGCAATGCTGGAGGTGACCACCCAGTCGGCCCGCGCCTTCACGGCCGCGCTGGTGTTGGCGTAGACCACCACGGTGCGATCCGGGTACTGGTCGCAGAAGGCGCTGAACTCCTCGGCAGGGGCCCCCAGATCAAGCGAGCAGGTGGCTTCCAGCGTGGGCATCAGCACCCGCTTCTCCGGGCTAAGGATTTTCGCCGTCTCGCCCATGAAACGCACGCCGGCCACCACCACGGTCTGCGCTGGATGCTCGTAGCCAAACCGGGCCATCTCCAGCGAGTCGGACACACAGCCCCCGGTTTCGTCCGCCAGTTCCTGCAGTGCCGGATCCGTGTAGTAATGGGCCACGAGCACCGCGTTCCGGGCCTTGAGCAGGTCCCGGATGCGTTGCTTGAGTTCCTCACGCTCGCCGGCCCGCAATTCCTCGCTGGAGCTGAACGCCTGCTCCCGGAAGAACACAGGGCGTGCCTCCTGGGCCGTTTGCGCCTTCGTCATCGTCTTACCTCCGGCCTGCGGCCGTCGCTCATTTAATGAATTCCACCGCGCCGGGCTGCTTCAACCGGTACAGCCGGGCCGGCCGGTGGTTGCCGGCGCGATACCAGTCGCCGGTCTCCTCGATGCAATGCAGGCTACGGACCCGCTTGCGGAAATTTCGCTTGTCCAGGGTTTCGCCCAGAATGATCTCGTGCACCTGCTGCAGCTCGCTGAGCGTGAAACGCTCGCCCATGAGCTGAAAACCGATGGTGGAGTATTCCAGCTTCGCCGCCAGCCGCTGATGCGCCATGGCCACAATGCGGTCGTGGTCGAAGGCCAAGGCCGGCAACGCGTCCACAGGCGCCCAACGGCGGGTGTTGCACTCGTCCGCCAGCTCGCCCTTCAGCCGGGCCGGCGGCAGCAGCGCGAAATGGGCCACCGTCACCACCCGCGTGCGCGGATCCCGATCCGGGCTGCCAAAGGTGTAGAGCTGTTCCAGATACAGCCCCTGAACCCCGGTCTGATCCCGCAGCGTCCGCACGGCGCAGTCTTCCAGACCCTCCTCATCCCCCACCAGACCTCCCGGCAGACTCCAAAGACCCGCGTACGGGTCCCGGGGCCGACGCACCAGCAACGCCACCAACCGCTCGTCGCGGATGGTGAACACCACCACGTTGGTGGCCAGCACGGCAGTCGCCTTGGGTATGGGCAAGGTCACGCTCCTGTCTGCAATCGTCCGACAGGTAACTTAGTGTGGTTTCTACACTATGTCAATTCAATGACAGGCTGTGTTGCCTTCTGGCAATGGTGGCTGGCAATGGACGCATAAGTCTGGATTCTTGCCAAAACCGTTGGATTATTGACGCATAAGTCTGGACTGGCGCTGTACGCGAAATCTGGAGCGGAACACGGGGGATGGGTGCGTAGATTTCGCGCAGGACAACGTCAATCCAAGTTTCTGTTTTTTAATGGATTTTTTTGATGGGCGACCCAACAAAAGGCGGTTTCAAGCCAGCAACCGCCTTGGAACACCGGTTGAAACAACGATTTAGCGATCTGAGGGGCACCCGAACGCCCATTCAGAGGTGCGGTGGGTAGCGACGAGGTGCACTGCGGTACGCCCACGCGCCGATACCCTCGCACTCAGAAACACGCGGCTCTAGGATCCGGCATCGAATTTCCACTCGGGGATCACTGGCGAATAGCGGACGTCAGTTTGGTGCGTAGCCGATGACCATCGAGAAGCCTTACCGGCTCTGGGTACCGGATCTCACGGCGATCGCCACCAACGAGGGCTGGCTTTATCCAGCAGCAGTGCTCGACTTCCATAACCCCCAAGTTCATCAGGGTGCGCGACCACCCCTGCGGCCTACAGGATTCTCTATCTACGCTTAACCTGCTTTGTTCGTCCTCCCTTACTCCGCCACAGGTCCAAGACTCGATACGGGTGGGTGGCTAACCCTTGCCCGACGGGGACTTCCACCCCGCAAGATACGCCGAGCTTTGCTCGGCGCGATAAGGCTCGCCGTAACCGGCGCATTTAGAGTGAGCGGAGCGAGCGACCAATGCGTCCGCGTTGACGGCGTTGTTAGGCCTCATAACCATACTCTCTATTGGCTAACATCTCCGCGAGACCTTCCTCTGATCCAAACAATGTATATGCGTTTATACTCATGGAATCGAGGTCTGCAAGGACTTCACGGCGCATATCCGCAGGAAGAACATACTTTTTCAATATATCTTGTCTGACCCCAGTTTCTTCTAGGGCTTTTTCGTGGCTCGAATAGTACCAACTGCCTTCTAGCTTCTTTCGGCAATACGTATATTCTGCCTGCTGAGCATAATGCCTCCTGTGAGTACGGATGGTTGGTCCACACCCGACAATATTAGAATCTCCAGTCCACCCAGTTTTTGCTTCTCCCGCATACTCCCTAAACGAGTGTATAGAAACCGACTCCTCCTCGCTGGGATACTGGAAGGCAAAAAACGAAGCTATATAGGGAGAGCGAGTCCAATCTAGAAGTGGTGTTGGATACCCGTGGTGCCGGAGATATACCATAAACTCATAATCTTCGGGCGGCGCCGGTAATTCGCTGGGGCTAAAAGCGGATGACCAACTGGAGCCCAAATATGACTCAAAAGCGAGCTTAACGGCTTTTATTTCTCGCGCATACGAGTCGCAGGACGGTAACTCTATTCCTTTACGCTCAAGCGTAGATTCCAACTCCCAGCTACAGCACCTATGCCCCCGAAACAGCAAGTCAGAGATGTGCCCATCCTCTGCGCTCCCAAAGGGCAACTCATCGCCCAGTCTTGGAATCATTTCTTTCCATTGCGACCAGCTGGTAATTTTGTGGACAAGCATAGGTCGTGATTCCTTATGTCGGCCTAATCGGGATAGGGCGAGGCCTCACGGCCCCGCTCCTCCCACACCACCGGGC
>JAFIFU010000068.1 GCA_020831885.1 Ectothiorhodospiraceae bacterium | reverse complement strand
TGCCCCCGAACACGCTGCAAAGCCAGAGCACCATGGGAATAGATCAGCGCTTCCTCAAGGGTTATGGCGGACTTCACCAACGTTCAACTGACCCGGAGAGGTGGGGGCACATCGGTGACCCGGCATCTGTTTCGGTTTTTGGGGGATTTCATTGTTGAAACGTAACGTTTCAACAGACGGACGGTTTGCTTTGTATCGTCCGTCTTCGATGTACGTGATTGCTCGCCGTATTTTGTGAAAATTAATAAATATTACAACGTTTTATTGGAAATTATGTGAGGTTGTTGCGGGCTGTGGCCGGGTTATTGCATCCCTCTTGTGGAAAATTTCTCAATGCAACAGCAATACTGGAGGGGTGATGAGTCAAACCTATACGAAGCAGTCACTGACGGTGGAACTCGCCAACCGCATTATTCAGAAAGCGATGGATAAAGCCGCTGGCATGGGGCATCCGTTTGCCGTTGCAGTGGTTGATGAGAGCGGGGTACTTAAGGCCTTTTCCCGTATGGATGGAGCGCCATTACTCGCCAACCAGGTGGCTCAAGACAAGGCATACACGGCAGTTGGTTTTGGTATGCCCACAGATCAGTGGCACGACTTCATCAAAAATGATCCGCCGCTTGCTGCGGGTGCGACTACCGGGATTGACCGCTTGGTAGTGTTCGGCGGGGGCTATCCGATCAAAATCAATGATGCCGTGGTCGGCGCCGTTGGGGTAAGCGGTGGACACTACCAGCAGGACATGGAAGTTGCCCTTGCTGGGCTTGAGGCCGTTGCCGGTTGATGTATCCAGCTTGGCGAGACAATTGGACGAGGAAAGTAGACATGGCACGACTTCAGGACAAGGTGGTCATCATTACCGGCGCGAATGGCGGCATGGGACAGGAGGCGGTGAAGATCTTCGCTGGCGAAGGTGCGCGGATCGTCGCCTGCGATGTGGCTGAACCCACGCCCGCGCTGCAAGCCCTGATTGACCAGAACAATGTTGTTTACGTTCAGGGCGATCTAAGCGACGAAGCCCTGTCGCGACGGGTTGTGCAGACCGCGCTTGATGAGTTCGGACAGCTCGATGTGCTCTACAACAATCACGGCATCATGCTTGGAAAGCCGTTTCTGGAGACGGAGATGGCCGACTTTGATCGCGTGGTGGATGTGAATCTGCGTTCGGTGTTCGCGCTTTCCCTACATGCAGCGAAGGCAATGTCCACGCGTAGGCAAGGCTCGATTATCCATATTTCAAGTGTTGGCGGTATTGTTGGTTTCCCGGGGATGGCGGCTTATGGAGCCTCGAAAGGGGGTGTGGCACAGCTCGCACGCTCTATGGCCACAGACTTGGCGGAGTTCAATATCCGTGTCAACGCCATCTGCCCCGGTGTCGTGGACACTCCAATGCCGCGACGCTACATAAAGGACGCGGGTGCCGAGGAGAAGGAGACGATGGATGCAATGGCCAATATGCACCTGTTGAAGCGTAATGGTCGGCCGGAGGAAATCGTCTGGATGGCTGTTTATCTGGCGTCGGATGAGAGCACTTTTACGACGGGTGCGGTGATTCCGGTGGATGGCGGGCTCACTGCCATCTAAGTGTTTGCCCAACAGGTGCCACTTGCCCCCGGTGCGGTGGCCTGGGCGTCCTGGGGAGCGGCTTCATCGAGGAGGGTTCATGCGTGATGGGATGAGGCGTTTCCATACCCGGACTTGCGCGAGTTGCCTGGGGTTCGTTCTGATCCCCGGGGCCGCGCTTGCTCACCACCCCATGGGCGGTTCGATACCGGATAGCACTTGGCATGGCCTGCTCTCCGGTTTCGGACACCCGATCATCGGGATGCAGCATCTGTTCTTCATTCTATCCGTGGCGTTGCTGGTGGCGGTGAATCCGCGCCGTGTGGGGGGCTTAGTGGCGTTCGGATTTATTGTGGCAACTCTGTTCGGGGCGATATTGCATGTGCTTGGTGTAGGCCTGCCCTTGGTGGATTCCGTGGTTGCTGTTTCACTGATTGTTGCCGGAGCAGCGCTCGCGCTGCTCCGTGTTCTCGGTACAGCGGCCCTTGTCACCGTCGTTGGGATTTCGGGACTTTTCCACGGGCACGTGTACGCCGAGAGCATCATTGGTGCCACCGCTACCCCGGTGGTGGCGTACCTGATGGGCTTTTCCCTGATGCATTTGCTGCTCGTTCTTGGGATTGCCGAACTTGGGCGACGGATTTACGCGAGCAGACCGGTATTGACCGGGAACGCGCTACGCTTGACAGGAAGCCTCACCGTGCTGGTCGGTATTGGGGTCGGTGGTCTGGTGTTCTCCGGAGGATCGGCGTAGTACATGAGGAGTGGAAGGTGACTTCAGAGCGGAAGGTCAATGATGTCGGCGGGCTGGATGGCGGCTCGATCGACCGCAACGAACACCCGCAAACGCTTTTCGAGCAGCGCGTGGATGCTTTGGTGATGCTGTTAATTCATCCGGAGATCGGTGCGTTCAAGGTCGATGCCTTGCGCCGCATGCTGGAGCAGAACAGCCCCGAGGACTACGCAACGCTGGGTTATTACCAAAAGTGGGTGCGCGCGGTAAGGGACCTGCTAATCGAGCAGGAGGTACTTACACCGGAGGAGATCCGGGTGAAACTTGCGGAGGTGCGCGCCCGCTATGCCGAAGGAGGTCGGGAGCGATGATCAGCCCACGGGATGCGTTGCCTGTGGGGACGCGCGTCACGGTGCGCCTTGGCCCCCCTGAAGTTCATTGTCGAACACCCGCCTACCTTCGCGGCAAGGAGGGTGAGGTTATCGAATTGCTCGGGGTGTACCGGAATCCGTCGCTGCTCGCATTCAACAAGCCCGGCCTGCCCCGTCTGAGACTCTATCGTGTTCGCTTTCCACAGCGCGCACTCTGGCCCAAGTCCTCTGAAGGCGGGGCCGCAAGCGTGGTTGCCGATCTTTACGAACACTGGCTGATTCCGAGCGAGGACAATGCCGATGGGTGAACAGCATCACCACCATGACCACCATCACGTCCATGCGCCAATCGAGGACCCGCAGGGGCCTATTGCCGAGGATGAACTCCTGGAAATCGCGCTTCGTGAGTTGCTGATTGAGCGGGGGGTGTTGTCGGCGGGCGCCGTGCATCAGCAGATTGACGCGATGGAAAGCCGGAACCCGGCGCTGGGCGCACGGGTCGTGGCCCGTGCCTGGACCGATCCGATGTTTAAGCGCGCGCTGTTGGGCGCGCCGTTGGAGGCGATTGAGCAGGCATTCGAGCTCCCAATGGGCGGTCCTGTCGAGTTGAAAGTGCTTGAGAACACGCCTGAAGTTCACAATGTGGTCGTATGTACCCTGTGCTCCTGCTATCCGCGGATGCTCCTCGGGCCGCCTCCAGCTTGGTACAAGGCCACAGCTTACCGTTCGCGGGTGGTACGCGAGCCGCGTGCAGTGTTGCGCGAATTCGGCCTGGAGTTGCCGGATCATGTGGAGGTGCGTGTTTCAGACTCAACGGCAGACATGCGCTATCTGGTGTTGCCGCAGCGTCCGGCAGGCACGGAAGGATGGAGCGCGGAGGCGCTGGCAGGTCTGGTGACGCGTGACTGCATGATTGGAACCGCGGTTCCACGGAATCCCGGTGCCGGCGGCGGATCCTAGCCACACCTCCTTTCAGTCACGGCGTCGCAACGGCCGGCATTTCGCCGGCCGTTGCTGTTTTGTGATGCTGTTGCAATTGACGCATGTTTCAGTTGTGGAATTTTTCCATTCCTCGTTGAAACATCTTTGTGCTTCTCACATTCCATCAGCGGATTGGTTCTTTCGCTGGGCTCCAGATTTACTGGTTTAATTTCAATTTGTTACCTCGCCTATCGCTTTTCAAGCCATGGGTTGGCAACGTTCTTGCTTTCCCCTTCCTGGACAGTGTCCGCCTGCGGAGCGCGGGCTTCATCTCGATTTAGGAAAGGATTATGACAGTGATGAAACCCTTGGAAGGTATCCGGGTTCTTGATCTCACGCACATGCTCTCCGGGCCTTACGGAACGATGCTGCTCGCCGATCTGGGCGCGGAGACGATCAAGGTTGAACCCCCCCAGGCAGGCGAGGGTACCCGAAAGCTGTTGGCAAAAAATCCGGACTATTCGATGCATGGGATGGGGGCTTACTTCCTGACTTTGAACCGTAACAAGCGAAGCGTCTGCATTGATCTGAAGAGTGATGAGGGGCGTGACCTGTTCTACGGGCTTGTACGGCAGTCGGACGTGGTGTTCGACAATTTCAGTGCGGGTGTGACGAAGCGCCTACGAGTTGATTACGACACGCTTAGTGAGATCAATACACGCATCATTACCTGTTCCGTAACGGGATTCGGTTCGGAAGGGCCCGACCCGAACCGCCCGGCCTTCGATCAGGTGGTGCAGGCAATGGGCGGCGGGATGTCCATTACGGGCGAGAATGGTGGGCGCCCGCTCCGAGCCGGGATCCCCATTGGTGATCTGGGTGGCGGCATGTTTGCGGCCATAGGGATTCAGTCGGCACTGCTCGCCCGGGAGCGTACAGGGGTCGGTCAGCATGTGGATATTTCCATGCTGGATTGCCAGATCTCGATGCTTAACTACATGGCCACCATGTATTCGCTTTCGGGGAAAAACCCGGGGCCGATCGGTAATGGGCATTTCGTGCACGTCCCCTACAACTCCTTCGATACTGCGACACGACCGATCATTATTGCCGTCATTTTCGACAGTTTCTGGGAGAAACTCGTTGAGATCGTGGATGTTCCTGAGTTCCGCGACCGGAAGTACCTAACGCAGCCAGGTCGTTTCGAGGATCGCGATTTTATCAACCGACGCCTTCAAGAGGTGCTGCTCACGCGGACTGCCGAGGACTGGATTGTTGAACTCAATAAAGCGCAGATTCCGGTTGCACCGGTAAACAATTTCGAACAAGCCTTGAACGACCCTCAAGTCCGTTACCGGAACATGGTGGTTACCGTGGACCATCCACGTGGGGGGTCCACGGAGATGCCGGGCAATCCGGTCAAGCTCTCCCGCACCACGGCGGAGACTTATTCGCCGCCCCCGGAACTCGGGCAGGACACGGATGAGGTGCTCGGTGATCTACTTGGGCTGAACTCCAGTGAACTTGAGCGGCTCCGGCAGCAGTCAATCATTAGGTGATTTTGATGCAGCAGGTAACAATCAATGAGGTCGGCCTGCGGGATGGGCTGCAGATGCACCGGACACTGGTTCCGGTTGAGGATAAACTGCGCCTCGCAGGTTCGTTGGTCGAAGCGGGATTGCGTGCCATGGAGGCGACGAGCTTTGTTTCACCCAAGGCCGTTCCCCAGATGGCGGATGCCGCTGAGCTGATGGCCGGATTGCCTGGTACTGAGGATGTCGAGTACTCCGTGCTCGTTCCCAACCAGAAGGGCCTGGCGCGTGCCGTGGCGGCCGGTGCGCAGGCCGTTAACCTGGTACTCTCGGCGACGGATACAATGAATGAAAAGAATATCGGTATGTCGCTCAGCAAAACGCGTGAGACCTGCGTGGCTACCGTTCGTGAGGCCCGGGCAAAGGGCCTGCAGGCCAATGCCTATATTGCCGTCGCCTTCGATTGCCCATACGAGGGGCGGGTGGAACCGCAGGTTGTTGCCGAGCTTGCGGATGAGATGCTGGAGGCCGGCGCCGGACGGGTAATCATTGCCGATACCATCGGTGCGGCCGATCCGGTCCGGGTCCGGAGCCTCTTCAAGGTTCTTCTCAACCGGAATGCCCCGGAGATTTTTGCATGCCATTTTCACGATACCCGGGCTTTTGCCCTCTGTAACGTGTGGGAATCGCTGCAGGCCGGGGTGACGCGGTTCGACAGCTCGGTGGGCGGCCTGGGTGGTTGTCCGTTCTCGCCGGGCGCTTCCGGCAATCTTGCCACCGAGGATTTGGTGCTGTTTCTGCACCAGTGCGGCTATGAAACCGGCGTGAGTCTCGAGAGCTTGCTGAAATCCGTGGAATTGGCAAAAGAAATCACCGGTCGTGATCTCGGCGGTCGCAGCATGGCTTATCTCAACGCAAACCGCGCCGTTAAGACTCGCCCTGCACCGAACGGTTGTGACGATACCGGATAACAGAGGTGATCCACATGGCACTGGACAGTCATCGCATCAGGCCGGCGAACTGTTATGCGCTGCTGGTGATTGACGCGAGTCTCGGTTTCACCGATCCGGATCACAGCCCACTCGGCGTGCACGCCGATGACACCATTGTTGCGATCCGGCGAGTGCAAAAGGCAGTTCAGGCGCGCAACTGGCCGGTATTCTTCACCACTGTGGCGTATGAGTCCCCGGCCCAACAAGCTGTGTTTCGGGAAAAACTGCCGGCGCTCGAAGTGCTTACTTCCGGCTCGGCATTGGTCGAAATTGATCCCCGGCTCGATACCTCGCCTCCAGCCGAGGTGATTGTCAAGACCGCAGCAAGTGGTTTTTTCGGAACCAATCTCGCTGAGCGACTGACGGCCACCTGCGTGGATGGCGTTGTTGTTACTGGCTTCAGCACCAGCGGCTGTGTGCGGGCCACCGCGGTCGATGCACTACAACATGACTACCGGGTGATCGTACCCCGTGAGGCAGTGGCAGACAGGGATGCAGCCGCCCATCGGGCCAATCTGCATGATTTGGATGCGAAATACGCGGATGTACTGTCATTGGAGGAGACGCTTGCGCGGCTCGCGCAGTAAACAGGCGCGGCGCCAGGTCTGCCGTCGGTGCGCCTCGAAATACGGCCGTGCGTGTGGCCAGTGATCAGCATCGCCGGGCAGCAGCCGGAATAGGGGTGCTTCTCACTCTCTTTGGTGTGGTCGCTTTCTCCACCAAGGGCATTATCGCCAAGCTGGCGTACACCCACGGTGTCGAGCCGATCACGTTGATGACACTGCGCATGCTGATTGCAGTGCCTTTGTTCTGGCTACTTTTGCTATTCGTTCCATCAGGATTCGAGGTCCAGTGGCGTCGGGGTGACCTGGGGCGAGTGCTGGTAGCCGGCTTTCTTGGTTACTACGTTGCGCAGCTACTCGACCTGGTTGCGCTGCAGACAGTATCGGCGACTTTGGGTCGATTGATCCTGTTCACGTATCCCTGTTTCGTGGTGTTGCTGATGGCGTTGATCGACCGGCGGCCACCGCAACCGCAGCGTCTGTTGGCGATGGGGGTGTGTTACGCGGGACTGGGCACGGCGTTGCTTGGCGGTGGCTTCGATGCCTTCCGCGCAACGTGGAGTGGGGCCTCGCTCATGCTGATCAGCGCATTGCTGTTTGCTGGGTACTACATAACTGCCGGTGACCTCTCGCGGCGCCTCGGTGTGCTTCGATTCTCGGCGTTCGCCATGTCGGCGGCTGGACTTGGAGTGGTGGCGCATCACGTCCTATTGCATCCCGGAGCCGTAATACTGGCACAGCCAGTCGCGGTCTACGGTTATGCCGCTACATTGGCCGTGGGTGTCACCGTGTTGCCGATGATTCTGATTCTGGAAGGGATGCGCCGGATTACGACGGAGACTTCGGCGGTACTGAATCTCGCGGGGCCGATGTTCACCTTTCTGCTCGCCTGGGCGGTACTTGGCGAGCGCTTGACGGCGATTCAATGGTTTGGGTTTGCCGTCGTGATCGGCGCGGGATGGCTGCTTGGGCGCAGCGGGAGGCGCACGCGGGAATGGATTCCTGCTGATTCGGGCAGGACCGATTCCGTCACTAAGTGAGGAGGAGCCCCATGGGGAGAACTTTGTATGACAAGCTTTGGGATACGCACGTGGTCCGGGAGAACCCTGATGGCACGGTGCTGCTATACATCGATCGGCATCTGATCCACGAGGTGACCTCGCCTCAGGCCTTCGACGGGCTTCGCGCCGCGAACCGTCTACCCTGGCGTTTGGACAGTATACTCGCCGTGCCGGATCATAATGTCCCCACCATCAACCGGGAACGGATACTGGATCCGGTGTCGAGAAATCAGCTCGAAGCACTGGATACAAATGTTACCGCCTACGGATTAGATCATTTCCCGCTTCATGATCGGCGTCAGGGCATCGTGCACATCATCGGGCCTGAACAGGGTTTCACCCAACCCGGTATCACGATTGTTTGTGGCGATTCCCATACGGCGACACATGGCGCGTTGGCCGCGCTTGGCTTCGGTATCGGCACCTCGGATGTCGAGCATGTGCTAGCGACGCAGACGTTAGTGATGCGGAAATCCCGAAACTTCCGCATCACCGTCGATGGGCAGCTCTCACCTGGGGTGACGGCGAAAGACGTGATCCTTGCGATCATCGGCCGTATTGGTACGGCCGGGGCCACCGGTTACACAGTGGAGTATGCCGGTGAGGCGATTCGTACGCTTTCCATCGAAGGCCGCATGACACTGTGCAACATGAGCATCGAAGCAGGTGCCCGCGCTGGTCTTGTGGCAGTTGATGAAAAGACCATCGACTATTTGCGTGGTCGTCCGTATTCACCCAGTGGCGCGGATTGGGAGCAGGCCGTTCGGTATTGGACGACCCTTGTCAGTGATCGAGACGCGGTTTTTGATCGTGAACTCACGCTGCATGCCGACGAAATCGCGCCCCAAGTCAGTTGGGGGACCTCGCCCGAAATGGTGGTGCCCGTAAACGAACGGGTTCCCGATCCCGCCACGGAAGTCGATCCAGTGCGGCGCCAGTCCATGGAACAGGCGTTGCGCTATATGGACCTCACTCCCGGTACCGCGGTGACGGATATTCCGTTGGATAAGGTGTTCATCGGCTCCTGCACAAATGCACGCATAGAGGATCTGCGGGATGCGGCAGCCATTGTCCGTGGGCGTCATGTCTCACCGGTGATTCGCCAGGCGCTCGTTGTGCCAGGGTCGGGCCTGGTTAGGGCCCAGGCGGAGTCCGAAGGTCTCGATCGCGTGTTCCGGGACGCCGGTTTCGAGTGGCGCGAGCCGGGTTGTTCCATGTGTCTCGGTATGAACCCGGATCAGTTGGGTCCCGGTGAGCGTTGCGCGTCGACTTCCAATCGGAACTTCGAGGGCCGCCAAGGTGCTGGCGGGCGCACGCATCTGGCAAGCCCCGCGATGGTCGCGGCCGCTGCCGTCCATGGGCATTTTGTGGATGTTCGGCAATTCGGCAACAACGTCTGAAGGAGAATTCCCATGCAGCCGTTCACCCAGCATCGCGGTCTCGTTGTGCCGCTTGACCGGTCCAACGTGGATACCGACGCCATTATTCCGAAGCAGTTCCTGAAAGCGATCACCCGGACAGGCTATGGCCCGTTTCTGTTTGACGCCTGGCGTTATGACGACGCCGGCGGTTTCCCTGGTCAGGATTGTTCCATCCGTCCCCTGAACATGGATTTCGTTCTGAATCAACCCAGATATCAGGGTGGGAGCGTTCTTTTGGCCAGGGAGAATTTTGGCTGCGGTTCATCCCGTGAACATGCAGCCTGGGCATTGGTCGATGCAGGCTTCAGGGTGATCATCGCCGAGAGTTTCGGCGAGATCTTCCACGGGAATGCGGTCAAAAATGGTCTGCTGCCGATCACTCTCGACGGAGAGACGGTGGATGCTTTATTTCGTGCGTGCGAGACGCACCCTGGTTACACACTGGAGGTGGATCTCTCCGGTCAACAGGTGGTTCCTCCTGTTGGTGGATCCGTTGTGTTCGAAGTGGAGCCGGATGTGCGGGATCGACTACTCCATGGACTCGATGATATCGGCTTGACGCTGGAACATTCCGACTCAATTCGAGCCTTCGAGCACCGTCGTGCCGAGCGGTTTCCCTGGCTGTATCGCTGAGCTTCGGTGTACGTAGCCCAACCGCGTTGCGGGGAATTCCCCGCGCATCCTACTATGGCGGTTGAACTGCCTGTACGCCGTGAGCCACCAAGAAGGGGATGCGTCGGATGACAGACTCGGACAAGAGAGGATCCGACGTGGCGTTGTCTGACCTGATTGAGCGTATGCCGGTGGCACCCAATGAACCGCCGCGGATTGCGGTTATCAGCTACAAGGGCCTGAGCCGACTCATCCAGAGCGTGACGCCGCGCTATGCCGGGCGCGCGCGGTTCCTCGTAGTGGACAAGGTCTTCGAAGAGGCAATCACCGCCGCACGTGAACTGATTGCCCGTAACGCGGTGGATGTCATCATCAGCGCCGGGGCGAATGCGACTTACCTGCGTGATCGGGTGGATATCCCGGTGATCCGCATCAATGTCTCCGGTTTCGACATCCTCCGGGCACTGATGAAGGCAAGCCGCTTCTCGGACAAGGTCGCGCTTATCAACTATCGGGAAACCGACCCGAACCTTGAAGAGGTTAAGCATCTGATCAACGTCGATATCGAGCAACGCTCGTATACCACGATTGAGGATGCACGGTTGCAGTTTCGCGAACTCAAGGAACTTGGGTACCGGGTCGTAGTGGGGTCGAGTTTTGTCACCGACCTCTCCGAGAACGAGGGCCTGACCGGAATCCTTGCGTATTCCGAGCAGGCGATCCACCAAGCGGTGGATATGGCGATCGAGGTCACGCGCACGCAGCGCATAGAACAGGGGCGGCAAGCGTGGCTGAACCAGGTTATCCAGCACCTGCAAGAGGGCGTCATCGCTGTCGATCAGGACCAGCGTGTGCAATGTTTCAATCCGGCGTCACGGCGGATACTAGGCGTCGAGTCAGAGCCGATGCTGGGGCGACCGCTGCTTGACCTGGTACCCGGGCTTGTCGTTGAAAGCGGGCTCGATGTCGATGCCGAGCCGCAACCGCAGGTGCTCCGAATCGGCGCAAGGTTGGTCATGGCCACTTGTGTGCCGTTGCACGAAATCGGTATGGATGCAGGGTTCGTCATTACTTTACAGGATTCCGCCGCCATCGAACGGGCGGATCGGCGTATCAGAATCCAGCGGCGCACTCGCGAATACACCGCCCGATACCATTTGGGGGATATCGTCGGCAAATCCCCCGCTATACAGAGAATGATTACTCTGGCCGGGCAATATGCCCAAAGCGATTCCACGGTGCTGCTCGTGGGTGAGAGTGGTACCGGGAAGGAGCTCTTCGCGCAAGGTATTCACAATGCGAGTTCGCGCGCGTCCGGGCGCTTCGTTGCGGTCAATTGTGCCGCGTTTGCGGAAAGTTTGCTCGAGAGCGAACTCTTCGGCTACGAGGAAGGTGCATTCACGGGTGCACGCAAGGGCGGGCGGGTTGGTCTAATCGAGGCCGCGCACGGTGGAACCCTCTTTCTCGATGAGATCGGCGATATGCCAGTTAATCTGCAGACGCGGCTTTTACGCGTGTTGCAGGAGCGGGAGGTGACGCGCGTGGGGGGGACCGTCCCCACACCGGTCCATGTCCGCGTGATTGCGGCAACAAACGTCGATTTACGCGAGCGGATTCAACGCGGTGAGCTGCGTGAGGATTTGTACTACAGACTCAATATCCTTGCCATACAAGTCCCACCATTGCGCGCGCGTACCGAGGACATCCTGCTGTTGGCGCGACAAACGCTAGAGCGTCTGCTGCGCGAGGCAGGTAGTGCATCGGACCCGGAACCGTTGCTTTCCACGCTTGAGAGCCGTTTACTCTCCTATGGTTGGCCCGGCAACGTCCGCGAAATGGAGAATTTCATGGAGCGCCTGGCTGTATTCATTACGCAGAACGATGATCCCTTATCAGCCAGCGGGCGCAAGGCCTTATATTCCATCCTTCCTGAATTGCTGATGGGCGGACCAGAGGATGAGTCGGAAACATTGAAGGCTGAGCAACGGCGTGCGGAAATCAATCGTATTCAACGGGCCGTTGCCGAGTGTGACGGAAACCTTGCGGAGGCTGCACGCAAACTCGGCGTAAGCCGGACCACCCTCTGGCGTAAACTGCGCCACCGCTAGTAGTCCGGCGTTTCCACGGTTTCGTAGGTGCCAGCGTCAGTGCTGATCGCACAAAGAATCTTTCTCAATCGGCCGTAGGGCACCGATACGATGCGTCTTAGAGCGAGTGGTTGTGCGATTCTCTGCAGTGCCACCACCACAACGTATTCGCCATGTCACATCACATCATCAGGCTCGGCAGCCACAGGACCAGAGACGGGAACACGAACAGCAGCGTAATAGTCAGCAGGTCCACCGGCAGGAATCGCAGGATTCCCATGAAACTTTGCTCCACGGTGACGTGACGTGATGCGCCGGCAACAACGAACGCGTTCATTCCGAATGGTGGCGTGATCAGCCCGATCTCAATCAGTTTCACCACCAGTATTGCAAACCAGATCCCGTCATACCCCATCTCTGTCACGATCGGGTGCACCAGGGGTACGGCGATGAGTAGCATTGAGATCGGATCAAGAAACATTCCCAGAGGGATAAAGGCCAGAAGGATCACAATGACGATCAGCACATCGGGTACGGGCAAGGAGACGACCCAGTTCGTGAGCATACCGGGAACGCCCGCAAGCACTAGAAAGAACGTAAAAACGGCCGCGCCTACAAGTAGCGCGAAGACCATGCTCGTCAACGAAATCGATTCCAGTGTTGCCATCCGGAACGGACGCCAGAACCCATCGCGTCCCCGCATAGTGTCGATGAGGAAGAAAATGAAGGCGACAATGGCGCCAAGTCCCGCTGCTTCGGTGGCGGTGACAATTCCGGTGTAGATGCCACCGACAACCACTGCCATTAGCGAGAGAATACGAGCAAGTGTATAGGCACCAACAGTCCAGCGGAGCCTCTCCCTGGGCGGCGTTACCGGTTCGTCTGTTGCCTCGCTTTGTGCCTCACCTTCTGAAACAAAAAGCGCAGAGTTACCGAATCCCCAGTAGTAGATGGCGGCAAAGTACATGATCGCCGACAGGATGCCAGGAATAATCCCCGCGATCAGCAGCGCGCCAATGGATTCTCCGCTGACAATGCCATAAAGCACCAGAACGACACTGGGGGGTATCAGGACGCCCAGCGTGCCCGCCGCACCCACGACGCCGGCGGCGAGCGTGACGGAATAGCCATTACGACGCATTTCGCGAATGGCCAGCGGACCGATTGAGGCGACGGTTGCGACACTGGATCCACTGACAGCGGCGAAGCCGGCACAGGTCAGGACAGTCGCCATAGCCAGCCCGCCACGTACCTTGCGGAGTAGTCTTCCGGCCATGTCAAAGGCATCTTGGGCGAAGGTACCGTGCTTCGCGAAGATGCCCATCGCGATAAACAGTGGAATGACGATGAGCACGTAGCGTGCCGGAGTGTCGAACGCGATATGGGCGGCTGTTTCGAGACTGTAATCGGCGTCGCGCAAAAAGAACAGTCCGGTGACGCCTGCAGTGAGTAAGGCAAGCGCGATGGGAATGCGCATAACGATCAGCGCGAACAGCACTGCAAGAGCGATTAGTACAATGGTCAGGGTATCCATGAATCAGTGAATTCCTGCTCGAAAGCAATAATGCGTCGGTACTGCATCATTGCTTTGGATGGCGAGAGGGATATTACGCTAGAGCAACGTATCCGTGCTGCTAGGATCATCCACATCGGTTCCTCTGCGAATCCCTAGAAAAAGGTCGAAAACACGGAGCCACAATTGCATTTGCCAGGCGATAAGGCCGATAACGATGGCCCAGCGCGCAGGCCATATCAGCGCGCCAGTCAAGCCCAGGCGGTACTCTCCACGCAGGTAGGACTCATAGGCGATATGGGCGGTGTACCAGGTGATCGCCGCGAGGATGACGAGGACGATCAGCATGCCGGCCAGCTCGACACCGCAGCGAACACGCGGTGGCATGCGCATGGCAATGAGATCGCTGGTAACGTGACCGCCATCAAACTGGGTGCGGGCCAGGCTAAGGTAAACCAGCCCCACCAGCACGATATCCGCATACTCGGCGATTGAAGGAATGCCACGGCCGGTCATGCCGCGCAATGTGACGTCTGTCCCGATGCCGAGTACCAAGTAGAAAAGTAGCAAGCCGGCGACGATGCCCAAGAGGACACTGGTGCTTTCAATAGCGGTCCGAATGGTCACCCTGGCTCCCCCGCACAACGCATTATCGCAATCAAGATCAGGCCGGCCTGTATGCTAGAGAATCAGTCCCGCCCGGTTAGGACTTCCCCGGCCGCGTCCGCGGCCGGGGAAATCTTTGAACCCTAGCGTGCAGCACACGCCTGAGCCCCACTCTCGTAAGGTACTTGGCCCTTGTAGTCTTCGTATTTCTCGAGGAATTGCTCGCGGAATTCGATGGCTACCTGCTCGTCAATACCCCTCTGCGTTGCAGCGGCGAGCCAGCGGTCCACTGACGCCGTCCCGACAAGCTCCTCCATGGTCGCGATATCTTCATCGCTGAACACCGTAACACTTCCACCGTGTTCCAATATCCGGTCACAGGCGTCTTCTTCCATCTGCACGATCAGTGGCAGGCCGGATTCGAACATGAATTCCTCTGCGATCTCCGTCATCAGATCCTGGACCTTCGGGTCCAGCGAATCCCACCAACGCTTGCTGACTCCGATCGCAGCAGACGCATAGTGTCCAAAGCCCAAATCGTACTTGTACGGAGCCACTTCATGCAGCGCAGACACTGGAATCAGGTCGAACGGCCAGGCCCCATAACCGCTCACCACACCCCGTTGGATGGACTCGTACAGTTCCTCAGGTCGCAGCCCAACCGTTTCTACGCCGAGTTCCTCCAAGGCGGCCGCGACGTAGCCCACCATACGCAAACGCTTGCCCTGCAGATCATCAACACTATTAATAGGCTCGCGACTGCCCATGATTCCGTGGGGCAGGGGCTGAAGTACCAACAGGTGGACGCCGTTACGCTCCCATTCCGCGCGGAATGCCTCGTTCTCGTGGTACAGCTCGTAGAAGGCCCGAACTTGAGCAACCGGGTCATCAGTCTGGAACGGTACACCCGCCACATTCCAGAGAGGATACTCACCTGGGAAGTACGCCGCCGCCATGTAACCCGCCTCGATCCGCTGCCGTGACAGCGCTGGCAAGGTGGCCCCGGCTCCCATTAGCGAGGCACTGTAATGGCGCGACGTAGTGATGGCGCCATCGGTGCGGCGTTCCAGTTCGTCGGCCCACCACTCGAACGCAAGATTAAGCCCCCCCTCTGGGAGCGCGCTGGAGAAGGTGATGTTCATGGTAGGCCAGTCTTCCGCTGATGCCTGGGTCACACCCCCGGCCATCAGTACTGCAGACATGCATAGCGTTGCAGGCAGAAGGGTCAATCGTTTCGTCAACATTCTCTTCATCCTCTCTCCATTGTTATTAAAGGGCGACGGCGGACTGATCCGTCGCAACGTCGGGTTACCGTACGCAGCATGAGCATGAGGAGGGACTGCAAGACCAGTGCCAGCGCATTCTTGCGAACGAGGGTTTATCCGATAATTTTGTTTTTAAAAGGAAAAAATGGCTTTCTTTATTGGGCTGTAGGTATTCACCAAAATCATGAACCATGTCTGCGTTCACTAAATGAAACGCGGTGGAGCGCAAATGAAACAATTAGGTCACGAGTACAGCATCTGTCCTTTCACCCCAGGTCGCTTCTTCTCTTCGTTCTATCGAGCAGTCTCCGTCAGAAGACTACGCTTGACCGGCCTAAATCCCTATCCAATCCGTTGAATCCGTCGTCAGAACAGGGGCGAGGGCGCATCCGTTCAAACGCCGCCAGGGCACGCAACTCCTCTCGCAGACCGTAACCGTCGAAGTTTCGGGGTATAAGGGCGAGCTGACGTAGTCGTCCGGATGGCAAGGCCTACCGTATACTGCTCGCATGAAACATGCATCAGCACACCGATGAACTGAGGCAGTTGGCTGGCATTCTGACCGGCGAGAGCGATCTTCTGTTCGCGACGGTGTTTGGTTCAATGGGCAGGGGTGCAACAAGGCCGGACAGCGATCTCGACATCGCGGAATGTGTCAACCTTTTTCCGACAGTGAGTCATCGTATTGCTAATTGATGTTCTCGGTGGTGACCGGCGGATACGCCAGTTCCCCGGCTGTGGAGATCCAGAACCGCCGCCAGGTACAGCCAACCTTCAGCGGTCCAGATCGCCGTGATGTCCGCCACCCAGCACGTGTTCGGCCTGGCAACCTCAAATGCCCTGGCCAGCAGGTTCGGGGCGACCGGGTCACGGTCCTCCCGCACTGTGGTCGCCACCCAGCGGCGCCGCTGCCGCACCACCACACCGGCCTCACGCATCAAACGACGGGCCTGGTAGCGTCCCACCGCGAAGCCCTGACGCCGTAGCTCCGCAGCCATCCGTCGGCTCCCATAGCTGCCACGGGTCCGCTCATGGATCGCCAGTACGCGATCACACAACGCCAGGCGCTGTTGATCGGGTGCACGGCCCGTCCAGCCATAAAACCCACTGCGACTAACCCGCATCACCCGACAGAGTACCGTCACTGGATAGTTCGCCCTCTCCGCGTGGATGAACCGATACCTCAGTTCGATTCCTTGGCGAAGAAGGCCGCCGCCTTTTTTAAAATATCCTTTTCCATCCGAAGCTTACGAACTTCTTCCCGGAGCCTGGCAAGTTCCCTGTCCATCTCAGTCGCGCTCCCCTGGTCCAGATTCTGGCCACGGCGCTCTCGCCTCCAGCGCTCCAGATTGCTCCGGTTGATCCCAAGACTGCGGGCCGCCTCCGTGAGGCCATAACCTTGCTCTTCAACTAGCCTCACCGCGTCCTGCTTGAATTCCTCTGTATAGTCGCGCCGTACCCGTTTCGTCATCTGACACCTCCAATCTCGCCAGTGTGGCTCAAGTGAGGTGTCCGCTGCTATTAGACCAGTTCACGCATCGACTGGCAGGTGTTCGAGGACGAGTGGAGTGCACTGTTTGAATCCACCACTGGGCGCCCGGCAACACCGCCGCGACTGATCGCCGGGCTGATGT
>JAFIFU010000067.1 GCA_020831885.1 Ectothiorhodospiraceae bacterium | reverse complement strand
CTGAGGTCGATTCCCCCGTATCAGGCCGGCGAGAGGCCTTATTCAGAATCGACTAATTCAGCTTCTGGATCTCCCGGGCATCCCGGACCTGCTTGAGCTTGGTTTCCAATTGCGTGATCACGTTGCGGTGATCCTTCAACAATGCCGGCATGCCGCCGACCGCGTCGGTCATCCGGGCCGCCGAGCGGTTGATCACCGTCTGCATGCGGCTCAGCCGGCGCTGGGCCAGTCGGCGCTGCTGCGGTTCCGCGTCCTCGTAGGCCGCGGCGGTGACCTGCAGATAGTCATCAAGGGCGTCCCGAAGGGGCGCATAGGCTTCCAGTGCTGTCTCCAGTGCCAAACGGTCGTCCGGATCCTGAATAATCGCGTTGATCTGATCCCGGAAGGTGGCATTGGCCGCACTCTCCCGCCGTGCCCGGCCGTGCAGGCGGACCCAGGTATCTCGCAGGGGATGCAGCAGCGCGATCTGTTCCCGCTGCCGTTCGATGGTCTTCTCCCGGTCGGCGAGCTGACGGCGCAGCTCACCCTCGCTGGCGGTTTTCGCCAGGCCCGACTGGGGTGATTCCGGAATGGCGCCTTCGGGTGCACCCTGGAGCAGATCGATCAGGCCCCGGGTGGATTCCTTGCGCAGGTCCCAGATGTCCAGATGGCGGTCCCGGGCGGCCAGGGTATGGCGCTTCTCCGTCTCCAGTATGCGCCGTGCCAGGGCTTGCTGCGGGTCCTCCTTTTGTCCGCGACGGCGGCCGGTCCCGAGTTCGCGGAGATGCTGCTCCAGAAATCTCAGATACGCGTCGCGTTGCTGAACCAGGTGTTCCTTCTCGGCAGCCAGACTGATGAGCGACGTGGAGGTCTTCCGGTAGCGCCACCAGAAAAATCCGGCGATAAGGCTGATGATTATGGCGGCCTGGACAGCGAGTACCAGAGAGAGGATCAGCCACCCCATTGGATCCATGGTGCCTCCACCTTGCCGGATTCTGTATGCGGCCGGGAAGTGGTTGGTTATCCAAAAAATATAATTAAATCAATTTTTTGAATAAAACAAGTAAATAAAATGCATATTTGGAGCTCGATAGTCTGCCCTTTCCGTCGCATTTCAACAAGCGGTTGCTGGGTCGGCATGCGCATTGTGCGATCCAGTCGACAGGAGGCTGGACAATGCTTCCTTGGGGAGGGGTGTTCGCGTATCGGATGGTGGTGGGGACCATCGAGCCGGCAGGCTTCCAGCACCTGGTCAAAGCCCTGTTGAGGAAATCCGAGATTCTGGAGTTCCGGATTTCCCTGATGGCCGACTGATCACCGGATCGAACACGGGCACATTCCGGGCTCGAATGGGGTCGGCAGTCATTTGACAAGAAAGGCGCAGACGTTAGAATACCTGCCTCGGTAACGACAGGCGCGTAGCTCAGCTGGTTAGAGCACCACCTTGACATGGTGGGGGTCGTTGGTTCGAGTCCAATCGCGCCTACCAGATTCGGCCCACCCAGGGCTGTCAGGAAGCCCCTCCCGCGAGGGGCTTTCTCATTTTCCAAAGCACGTGGCCTCTCGTATGGGTCACCACTGTGGAGCGATGCCATGCCCATCATTACCCTCCCCGACGGCAGTCAGCGTGAATTCGATCAGCCCGTGACCATCATGCAGGTGGCGGAATCCATTGGCCCCGGTCTGGCCAAGGCCACACTGGCCGGCAGAGTCGATGGCGAGCTGAGGGATGCCTGCGATCTGATCGCGCAGGACGCGGCCTTGCAGATCATCACACCGCGGGACCCGGAGGGGCTGGACATCATCCGCCACTCCTGTGCCCATATGCTGGGCCAGGCGGTGAAGCAACTCTATCCCGAAGCCCAGATGGCCATCGGCCCGGTGATCGAGAACGGCTTTTATTACGACATCCGCTATGATCCGGGCTTCCATCCGGACGATCTGGAAAGAATCGAGAAGCGGATGGGCGAGTTGATCGACCAGGAATACGACGTGATCAAGGAGATCACCCCCCGGGAGGAGGTGCTGCGCATCTTCCGGGAGCGGGGCGAGACCTACAAGGTACGTCTGGTGGAAGACATGCCCGAGGTGGAATCCATGGGCCTGTACTACCACCAGGAATACGTGGACATGTGCAAGGGCCCGCATGTGCCCAACACGCGCTTCTGCAAGGCATTCAAGCTCACTTCACTGGCGGGGGCCTACTGGCGTGGCGATGCCAGCAACGAGATGCTCCAGCGCATCTACGGTACGGCCTGGCCTGACCGGAAGCAGCTCAAGGCCTATCTGAAGCGGCTGGAAGAGGCCCAGAAGCGGGATCACCGGCGGATCGCCAAGGTTCAGCACCTGTTCCATGTGCAGGAAGAGGCCCCGGGCATGGTGTTCTGGCACGACAAGGGCTGGCGCATCTACCTGGAACTGCAGAATTTCATCCGCGGGCTGCTGCAGGAGCGGGACTATCAGGAAGTGCACACCCCGCAACTGGTGGACCGGACCCTGTGGGAGAAATCCGGGCATTGGGAGAAATTCGGTGACGACATGTTCTACACCGAATCCGAGGCCCGGACTTATGCGGTGAAGCCCATGAACTGCCCCTGTCATGTGCAGATCTTCAATCAGGGGCTCCGAAGCTACCGGGATCTGCCGCTACGCATGGCCGAATTCGGCTCATGCCACCGCAACGAGCCTTCCGGAACCCTGCACGGTCTCATGCGGGTACGCCATTTCGTCCAGGACGATGCCCACATCTTCTGCACCGAGGAGCAGATCCAGTCCGAGGTGTCGGATTTCATCGATCTGCTTTATCACGCCTACCGGGAGCTGGGCTTTGACGAAGTGATCGTGGCCCTCTCCACCCGGCCTGAGCAGCGGGTGGGTTCGGACGCGGTCTGGGACAAGGCCGAGGAAGCCCTGGAGACTGCGCTGAAGAACAAGGAGCTGGATTATCGGCTGCAGCCGGGAGAGGGCGCCTTCTACGGGCCCAAGATCGAGTTCTCGTTGAAGGACTGCCTGGGCCGGGTCTGGCAGTGCGGCACCATCCAGGTTGATTTCGCGCTGCCCGGGCGACTGGGTGCCAGCTACGTGGCCGAGGATGGTTCCCGCCGCGAACCGGTGATGCTGCACCGGGCCATACTCGGATCCTTCGAGCGCTTTATCGGCATCCTCATCGAGGAGCACGCCGGTGCGCTTCCCACCTGGCTCGCCCCGGAACAGGTGGTGGTGCTGACCATCACGGACCGTCAGGCCGGGTTCGCAAGGGAGCTGGAACAAGTGCTCAGGCAGCGCGGCTTCCGGGCTTCGGCGGACCTGAGAAACGAGAAAATCGGGTTCAAGATCCGCGAGCACACCCTCCAGAAGGTTCCGTACATGCTGGTACTCGGCGACCGGGAACTGGAATCCCGTTCCGTGGCCGTGCGCACTCGCTCGGGAGAGGATCTGGGGACCATGTCCGTTGATGGGTTCCTGGAATTCCTTGCCGAAGATGTGGCCCGTCGCGGCAGGAAGGCCGAGGATTAGTGGCGCGAGGCCAGTCGATGCCCGGAGGGACGACTGACCGCGGATCATCGTCGGGTGTCATGCCCTTGGCAGGCTGACTGCCTGTCGCCTCAGCACGCTTTCACAATAGTGATTTGACATCAATTCTCCGGTAGGCTAATAGTTTCTGTGTTCAGCCGGTGAAGGGCCGGATTGCCCTCGCCTTAAATCAAGGACATGGAGGTTTCCCGCATGTGCGTTTCCCCGCTCTTGATTGTCCCGTTTGCCCCATCTCCTCCCGGGGGCGTCTGTCCACCGCGCGAACGCGTTACCCCTTGATATGACTCCAGGCCGATAGGCCGGCGTCCGGTGGCCCTGGTTCCCGCCAATTATCCTGACGCCCGCGGCACGGTGTTGGGCCGCGGGGCCGTCACGTCCTCGCCCCAATGACAAGGAAGTTAGAACATGAGATTCCGATCTCGCCTGTTGGCGGCCGCAGCCGCATTGACGGCTGCAACGTCCTGGTTGGTTTTATCGGTGACGGCGGATGACCAGAGGGCCATTGAGGGGACGGACCGGGATGAACTGATTGTCGTTGGCCCGCAAAGCGCATGGGTTGCCGGGGGCGGGGGAAACGACTTCATCATCGGCGGCGCGGGGGACAACCGCTACCTGATCGCCGCTGATCCCGGGCAGACCACCATCCATGACGTCGCGGGGAACAACGTCGTCGAGTTCGACGCCACCATTTCCTATTCGGATGTTGCCAGCGGATTGACGAAATCGGGCGACGATCTCGTTCTGCGCATCGGTCACCAGGGCCAGGCCCTGACCATCAAGCACTTCTTTTCGGTTTCAGGAACCATCAGCGATTTCCGGTTCTCGTCCGGTGAATACATCTCCGCGTCGTTGCTGTTTCAGTTGTTCGGCGTAAGCCCCCCGTCGGCAACGCAGACGGCCAAAATCCCTCGGGTGGGGGCAGCGGATGCGCCCCTGCTTGCCGGTACGCCGGGAGGGGATGTGCTGATACCCGTTGAGGAGACGGAATCGGTCCGGGGGTTCCAGGGGGACGACATCCTGGTGGGGCGCGGTACCGGCGTGACCTTCGAGATCGGCCGGGGCAATGGCAGGGACCTGGTGGTCGCCTACGAGGGTGAGAACGTCATTCTCTTCGTTGATGGCATCACGTTCGGTGAGGTCGCCTCGAATCTGATCAAGGCGGGTGATGATCTGATTCTCCGGATCGGTGCCGGACCGGACGAGGTGCGAATCTACCGGTTCTTCTCCCACGGGAACACGGTGGCGTCCATTCGCTTTGAAAGCGGGCTGGAAATCACCGCGGGGGAGCTGTTCGATCTGTTCGGCGTTCCGGAACCGGTGGATGCTCCGCGATTCAGGGTGCTTGTTGATGGTGTGCCCATCGACGACCGTGGAAACGGTTCCGGTGATGGTGAAGACGGTTCGCAGGAGTGCACGGACCCCGACGGCTTCCCGACTGACTGTGAGGGGGACGGCGGTGATCCGCCCGGGCCTGGAGAGCCCTGTGATGATCCGGATGCGGAATGCGATGGGGGAGGTGAGCACGGCGGTGGCGGTGATGGGGACGGGGAAGGGTCGGATGAGCCCGGGTTTCCGGAGGGGCTCCACCGCCTGATCGGCTCCGATCGGGACGAAGTCATTTTCGTCGGCGAAGGGGATAACCTGGTGCTCCCCGGGGCCGGGGATGATTTCGTGCTCGGCGGGCCCGGAAACAATCATTATTTTCTCGATGCCGGCGACGGCCGGAACACCATCGTGGAGGTGGCCGGCCATAACATCGTTCAGTTCGGTTCCGGTATTGGTTACGGCGATGTCTCCGGCAGCTTCATGAGAACTCATGGAAGTGACGACCTTGTTCTCCGCATGGATCAGAGGGATCTCCGCCTCATCATCCGGGATTTCTTCGCCCTAACCGACACCATCGCCGAGTTCCGACTGGACAGCGGGCAACGTCTGACCCGTGAACAGATATTCGGGATTTTCGGTTCGCCTGCGCCCTCCGGCGTCCGCGAGAATCCTGAACTGGTCGTTGGCAGGGGCGACACAGACACCTTGGTGGGGACACCCGGGTCTGATCTGGTGGTTCCCCGGATGGGGGCGCGGACACTGCGCGGGGGACCAGGCGTGGACTATCTGCTCGGCAGCCGCTCGGATTACGAGGAAGCCATCGTGTTCCAAGTCCGGCCCGGTGACGGGGTCGCCACCATCATCACCGCCGGTGCCGGGAGTACGTTGATGTTTGCCGGGGGCATCACGTTCCAGGGTATCGCATCGCAGTTGTGGAAAGCCGGTGATGATCTGGTGCTTCGCAGCGACCTTTACGACGTTGAAGTGACCGTGCATCAGTTCTTCACGCGAGCCCGTACCGTCACCAGGTTCCTGTTCGATGACGGGGAGGAACTCTCAGCCTCTGAGGTGTTCGACCGTTTCGGGCTTGCACCCCCCGCGCTATCCGCTTCCTTTGATGTACTGCTGAAGGGGGCGGAGTTGGATTCCTGCTACGTGGCCCCGGCATCGGTTCGAGAGAGAGGGTTCGGCCTCACGGAGGCCCAGCTCGCCGTACCCAATGAAGCGCCGGACATCATCAGCGCGCCCGGTGACGACGCCTGGTATGCCCGTCCCTATGAATACCAGGTCCGGGCCACCGATCCGGATAACGACGATTTGTGCTTTTCTCTGGTATCCGCCCCCGTCGGCGCGGAGATTGTCCCGCATACCGGGCTGATCCGGTGGACGCCCGCGCGAGGCCAGATCGGTCCCCAGGCTTTCGAAATCCAGGTGACAGACGCCCGTGGCGGCAGCACGCGGGGGATGGTGGAGCTTGAGGTTCGTGACCCCAATGAACCCCCCGTTATCACGTCCACGCCGATGCTGGATGTTGTGGTGGGCCAGTCGTACCGCTACGCAATCACGGCTACTGACCACTATGTGGCTGACGACACCCTGACCTACCGGTTGGTGTCAGGGCCCGATGGCATGCACCTGGAGGGGCGGGCACTGCATTGGACACCGGGCAATGATCAGTTGGCGTCTCACCCGGTGGTTGTGGAAGTGATCGACCGGTACGGTCTGGCGGACACCCAGCGTTTTAACGTCCGGGTTCTTCCTCTCATCACCCTTGACGAGCTTCCGGAAGGCTTCTCCCGGGTGCCACGAACCGGTGCGCGGTACTCGGCTCATCCGCTGGACGATGCGGCGCTGCGCATTGGCACGCCGCGGGCGTTCCAGCGGGATCCTGAGCGGGAAACCGTCATCGACAGGGTGAACGGCCTGATCTGGCAGGACAACAGTGACGTGCTTGCCAACCAGACCCGTTATCCCTGGGCAGGGACCTATTGCGAGAACCTGGAACTGGGCGGTATCGACACCTGGCGCCTGCCTAACCGCCTGGAACTGGTCTACCTGATGGAGCATTTCAGGGAAGCCGATCGTGCCCACCTGATCAGTGATGTCTTTGAGCACGTCGGCCACCGCTTCGACAACAGTGAATTCTTTGCCCGGAACGTCACCAGCCGGCCCCGTATCCAGGAAGACTGGAATACGATGGTCCGATTTTTCCAAGGGGAAGTCCTGCCGGCCGACAGCGCCAGGGAAGCGAACATCCGGTGTGTCAGTGGCGAGCAACGATTTTTGCCGGAGCTCCTGAAACCCGAGGAATCGCCCGACCTCGTAGTGGATCGCAACAACCGTCTGATGTGGCAGGACAATCCCGCGGTGCTCGCATTGAATGGTCCGCTGGAGGAGGCCCTGGATTATTGTGATGCCCTGGAACTCGCGGGCCATGATGACTGGCGGCTGCCGAACTTCAATGAGTCCCAGTTGCTCATGCGGGAGTTCGAGTATTTCGTCAAGGAGGATCACCGTTGGCCTTCCAGATATTTCGTCCACGTGCCCGACCCCCGTTTCTGGCATTCCTCGATACTGCATACCGGTAATCACCGGGCCCAGCGTCCCTCCGGGGCATTGGATAACTTTCGGTTCAGATACCAGTACGATCCGGAAGCGAATTACGCCGGTAGCTGGTATGCCAACCTGAATTTCCAGCCGATGCCCGTCACCAGCGAGTGGCCCTACCGCTGCATCAGAAGCTATGCGGAGCCCACTGCGGCAATCCAGGGTGCGCTTCCCGAAACGGCTGTTGTCGGCGAGCCGGTCCGGTTGGATGGATCGGCGAGCCATCATGTGGACGGCGAGATTCTGCGTTACCGCTGGGAAGATCTGACATCGGAAAGGGTCCTGGGTGAAGATGCCGTCGTTGACGTCGAGTTCCATACCCCCGGCGTCCACGAAATCCAGCTCACCGTATGGGATCAGCACGGCCTTGCCCAGGGGCTGCCCCAGCCCATCGAGATCCTCGTCTACGGTCCGCCGGAACTCGTTGTGGAGGGTGAGCGCGTCGTGTGGGCCGGAAAGGACGTGGAGCTGGACGCGAGCGGGAGTTCGGATGCGTCCGGCATTGCCGGTTTCCAGTGGCGCATGGTGGAGACCGGGGATATCGTCAGCCAGGGGCCGCTACTGCGGCTGGATGCCCTTGCCGCCGGCGAGTGGCTGATCGAGCTGACGGTCACCAACGGGCAGGGGCTGACTGCAAGCGAGGTGATTGCGATCAGGGCGGTTGAGCGCCCGGACGTGGTGGTTGAAGGTTCCCGGGAAGTGCTGGTGGGGGACGACATCGTTCTCGATGCAGGCCGATCGTCCGGCAGCAACCTGATAGTCCGGATCCAGTGGCTGGATGCCGACACCGGCGACGTGATCGGTGAGCAGTCCGGGCTGACGCTGCAGGGCCTGCCCGCCGGCAGCCATGCCGTGATTCTGTCGTTGACGGATTCCATGGGCCTGAACCATCAGGAACGCATCGAGTTCACCGTCGACCATCATGCTCCCGTCATCGTCCTCCCGGCCCACCGGGTGGTTGCCGAGAGCGCCCCGGTCTCCCTGGACGCCAGCGAAACCCACGTCCCCTACGGCGAGGTCCAGGCGTTTCGCTGGTTCGAGGATGGTAGTCCCGAGGTGATTGGAAGCGCAGCCGAACTGGAGCTTCCAGGTCTGCCCGTGGGCACATGGAGGTACCGGCTGGAGGTGGAATCCACCGCCGGGAAAATCAGCAGTCAAGAGATCGTCGTCCGGGTTGGCCACCGCCCCGTGGCGGATCTGCCGGAACGGCATTTCGCCTACGCCTATACCGCCATCCTGATGGACGGCAGCGGGAGCCACGTGGCCGACGAGGCTGAACTGACGTTTACTTGGACGCTGGACGACAACTGGTTGGGTGACACCCCCGTTGCGCAGATCGATGAACTGGAGCCCGGTGACTACCAGGTGCGGCTCGAAGTCAGCACCGCGCTGGGAATCGCCGATGCGGCCACCATGGTATTGACGGTGGAGCCGCCTCGGGAGTTGGTGGGCTGCCCGGTGGTCCGGGTGGAGGACGACAGGCACTACCGGCCGTCGTACCCGGAACGGAACCTGGAGTGGCGGGGCAATCAGGCGGAGACGGTGGAAGAAATTGCCCGGGCCTTCAATCATGCGCGTTCCCAGGATCCGTCCGTTTCCCAGTATCTCATCATGCCCGATCAGGCCACGTGGGACGCCATGAGCCTGCAGGCGAAAGGGCTCTACCTGGTCAATGCGGAGCGGCAAGCGCGAGGCATCAAGCCGTATACGGGCTTTGATCCCGCCTTGGTCACCGCTGCCGGCGAATATGCGGCCTACATCCGCAGCAATAACCTGGTGATCGATCATTACGCGGATGGCCGCTCACCCATGCAACGGATGGACGCCCAGCCCTATATCCAGGAGCACCGGGACAGTTCCGTTCCCAAGGCCGAGTCCCTGGCTTCCGGCAGCTCGGGCACATTGCCCACGGAAGAATACGCCCTGATTCACGGCATCTTCGGATGGCTGTACCAGGACAAGGACTGGTACGAGGATTTCGACTGGGCGGACGGCCCGGCCTGGGGGCATCGGGATCATGTGTTACAGACCGGCCTGGAGGAGAACCATGGTGAAACCCACGAGGAAGGGCTGGTGGGCTTCGGTGTTTCGCTCGGGCACTACGCTCCCGGTCTGGACCGGGAGAGCGCCTACGGTCACGTGACCGTATTCAAGACCCTTGATCAGGGCCCGGATTGGGATCCCGCCCGTCTGACGCAGGTCGACGTGAGGGGTGCCCAGGGGTGCAACACGGCCCATCTCCTGGAGATCGACCGGCAACAGATCCCCACGGACGGCCTGATTCAACTGGAGGTGCACCCGTCCACGCTGCACATGGTTCCCGGCCAATCCCGGCCCATCCGGGTGACGGGGCGTTACGATGATGGAAGCGTCCTCGATTTCACCCGCCATGCGCGCTTTGTGGCCGACCACCAGTCGGTGGTCTCGGTGGCGGAGGGTTCCGTCACGGCGGAGAGAAGCGGCATTGCCCGGGTGCTGGCGCGGGTCAACGGCATTGAATCGAACCGTCTCCACGTCCGGGTCGGCCCGGCGATGGATACCGGCAATCTCCGGGGAACATCCGCCGAACCGCTGCTGCGCTACCTTCCTGACAATGCGTCCGGCGAGGCATTTGATCCGAAAGCCGTGGCGGTTTATGCCGGCCGGGTGGTGGATCGCCAGCGTGATCCGCTGGAAGGCGTCCAGATCTCCTTCCTGAACAGGCCCGGTCTCGGCTCGGTGGAAACCGACCGCCAGGGCAGGTTCATGGTGACCGCTCCGGCCGGGCGCCAGACCCTGGTATACGAAAAGCGCGGCCACGTGGTGGTCCAGCGAACCACCATCGGCGCATCCAATGGCTGGGCGGTTGTGGATGACGTGATGCTCCTGGCCAGGGATGGCAGACAGACCTTCATCGACCTCACCAGCGGCGAGCCCCAGGTACATCAATCGTCGGTGATCCGAGACGGGTCTGGCGAGCGTCGGGCCACGGTGGTGTTCAATGACATCACGGCCGGCACCGTCCGCTCGGCGGACGGCTCCCAGCGGCCGCTGGACGCGTTCTGGTTCAGCGCCACGGATTTCGAAACCCCGGAATCCATGCCCGGCGAATTGCCGGCGGAGACCGCCTTCACCTGGGCCAGCGATCTCCACGTGGCCGGCTTGCACTACAGCGACACCATTGAATTCGATGGCAATGTTGTGATGTTCGTCGACAACTTTCTCGGCTTCCAGGTGGGGGAGATCGTCCCCATCGGCTATTTCGATCGCCTGGCGAATGAATGGGTGGCGTCCCCCAACGGCGTTGTGGTGCGGCTGATCGATGAGAGCGGAGACGGGGTGGTCGATGGCATCGATTACACCGGGGATGGCATGGCCAACGACCTCAACGGCAGCGGTGTAACCTGGGACGACGCCATCGGCCTCACCGGCTATCAGCCGGGAGACACCTTGTGGTGGGGTAGCTTCAACCACTTCACCCCGTTCGACTACAACTGGTCCGCCGCCGATGCCGAAGCGCCCACGAGCCTGGATGCCCAACTGGACCGTGAGGACCCCGACAACGACGAGTTGGCCTGTACGGGCTCCTATGCCAAGCCGTACCGGCAGACCTCCCACGAGGATATACTCATCGCCGGTACCGGCCTGGTTCTGCACTACGCCAGCGGGCGCGCCGAGGGCTATCGACACCGCCTGCGCGTCCGTGTCAGCGGGGAGGAGATCTCGCCTTCCCTGGAGCGGATGATCGCCAGGCTGGAAGTGGCCGGGCACGTGTTCCAGCGGGAACTCGACCCGGCGCCGAACCAGGAGGTGGAGTTCGTCTGGGACGGCAAGGATGCGGGCGGCACTCGCCCGCCTGGTATCATCCACGGCCGGGTCAGTATCGGCTACGAATACCCCACGGTTTATCTCAGTTCCGGCAATGCCGCCGAAGAAGAGCAAGCCCCGGGCGATTTTCCGGTGGCCTGGGCCACGGTGGGCAACAACGCAACAGCGGTCCCCGGTCGAGAGGCTTTCATCAGTTGGCAGACCCAGGGCGTTTCGTTCAAGAACAGCTACGACCGGCAGATCGCGAACGGTTGGTCACTGTCCGTCGTGCATGAATATGATCCGGCTGGCCGCGTCTATCTGGGCAGCGGAGGCGTCGAGAACGTGGCAACCGGATCGCTGGTGCTCCGAACGGGGCTGACGTACAGCCTTGTGGATGGCGACGATGGCTATTACCAGAGCGGCGGTAGCACCATCGATTACTCCATCAATGACGAAAACATACTGGTGGACCGGGTAACCGGATTGGAGTGGCAGTACAGCGATACGCCCCATGAAGTGCGTACCCGCGAGGCCGCCAGCCGATACTGCGCCCAGACCGCGGAGCCGAGGGGGACGGGTTGGCGTCTGCCCTCGGCGAAGGAGCTCGGCTACACCATCGAGAAATCGGGCGCCAATCTCGGCCCCATGATCTACAACCTGACCCGGGCGCGGGACATATGGCACCAGTGGGCCGTCAATCCCGACGACCGCCTACGGCCCGTGGTCTGCGTGCGCGGCGAGCCTCTTGACCAGCGTTACGTCCGGAACCTCAAGCGGGATACCGTTCAACAGGTGGTCATCGACCAGGGCAACGGACTGATGTGGCAGGATGCGCCGGTCAACGCAAGTCTTAAGCTGGACTGGGAAAGCAGCATCGCCCATTGCGAGGCGTCAAATCACGCCGACTATGATGACTGGCGGCTGCCCAATATCAATGAACTGCTGTATGTCCTGCCGAACGATGTCTTCGCCCATCAGACGGAGCTGGTGTTTCCCCCGGGCCAGCATTGGGACCATACGGCGAGCTTCCGCCGGCCCTACTGGAGCTCCACCAGCAACTTCCGCGACGACGACCTCGCCTGGGCTATCGAGAGCGCGAGCTATCACCGCGATCTGTTCCTCAAGGGCGACGCTTACCATGTCCGTTGCGTCCGCGACGCGTCATCGGCATCCCGCATGCCGTACCGGTTCGACAGTGACGGCAAGCATATCGCCACCATCGACCTCGATAGCGGCGTCACCCTGCTTGAGTTTGACTATAACGACCGGGACCAGTTGGTCGGAATCGTCGATCGTTTCCAGAACCGCGTACAGATCCATCGCGATGCCGGCGGCATCCCCACCCGGATCCTGGCGCCCGACGGGCAGGTGACACGTCTGGAGATCGACGACAGGAACAATCTGGAGCGCGTGGCCTACGAGGACGACACCGGTTACCGCTTCTCCTACCGGAACGGCGGCCTGCTGCGTGAGAAAGCCGATCCCCGGGGCAATACCTTCACGCGCAGCTACGACATCCACGGCCGGGTTCTCGAGACGGGTGACCCCGAAGGCGGGCTGTGGGCGTTCTTCGACCAGCGCGTCGGTGTGGGGCGGAACCGTTACGGCTACACCACCATCGAGGGCAATCATTACCAGACCGAACGTCAGGTGTTGAGTGGTGGTGATGTCCGCCGCCGCATTACCCGCAAGGACGGCACCGAAGTCGTCCGCCTGCAGCAGGCCGACAGGCTCCGTGAAACCCGGGAATCCTGCGGTGTCACCACCGAAGTCGAGAACGTACTGGACGCCAGAACCCGCCAGGAAATTCCCAACGTCATCACGGTGCGCCAGCCGGACGGCTTGACCAGCGTCACCACCCTGACCAAGACCTACGCCGAAAACGGCGCCGATACCACGCGCTACACTGTCACCAGCGACCGCTTCGGCGATGTCAGCATGGTGAGCGTGGACGCCCGCGCCGGCGAGATCATCCACCGTTCGCCGGAAGGGCGCCAGCGCGTCGAGCACCTGGCGCCCGACACGCTGCTGCTCAACAGCGTGGTGACGGATGGCCTGCTGGAAACCACCTTCGACTACGACGAGCGGGGGCGTCTGCACCGGCAGACCACCGGTGAGCGCGTCACCTCCTACACCTACGACGACCACGGCCATGTGGCGACCACCACCGCGCCCGATCAGCGCGAAACCCACTACCGCTACGATCCGCTGGGCCGGGTCATCCAGATCCGCTATCCCGACAGCCACAGCACCCTCATCGACTACGACGAGAACGGCAACCACACCGCCATCGTCGTGCCCACCGAGGCCGAGCACGGGTTCGACTACAACAGCGTCAACCGGGTAACGGAAGAGCGGGCACCGCTCAGCGAGCCCACCCGGTACGAGTACGACCGTGATCGCCGCCTCACGGCGATCCAACTGCCTTCCGGGCAGCGCATCGAGCACATGTACGTTGGCGGTCAGCGCGTGCGCACCGACACCCCGGAGGGGCCGATCGATTACACGTACCTCTGCGGTTCACGCACCGAATCGGTCCGGGAAGGCAGCGAAAGCCTCCACTACGGCTGGAACGGCACGCTGCTGACCGGGAAGACCTACCAGGGGCTGTTGAACGAAACCATCGCTTTCGACTACGACAACCGCTTCCGGCTCAGCGGCCTGAGCTACGCCGGCGCCGGCACGAGCCTGGCGTACGACGGTGACGACCTGCTGACCGGCATCCACGGCTACGTGTTGCAGCGCGACCCCGGGCACGGCCTGCCCGTCGAGGCGGCGGACGGCGCCGTCACCGAGGCCTGGCGCCATAACGGCTACGGCGAACTGGAGGAAGCCCGCTATCAACTGCACCTGCAGGACGTCTTCGCCTACGTGCTGGATTACAACGCGTTAGGCCAGATTGTCGGCAAGCGCGAAACCCTGCCGGACGGCAGCGAGCACGTGTACGTCTACGAGTACGACGCACGCCGCCGCCTGGCTGCCGTGTACCGCAACGGCCAGTTGGTCGAGCGCTACCACTACGACGCCAACGGCAACCGCGAGCGGTACAGCAGCACCGAACGCGGCCGCCACGATGTCACCGCGAGCTACACCGCGGGCGATCAGCTCGTGGAGAGCGGCGGTAGCACCTACGCCTATGATGACAACGGCCGCCTTCGCAGCCGCACCACGGCCGGTGAGACCACGCGCTACCACTACAGCAGCCTGGGCCGCCTGGAGCGGGTGGAATTGCCCGGTCGCACTGTCGAATACCGGCACAACGCCCTGGGCAATCGCGTGGCCAAGCTCATCGACGGCGATGTGGTGGAAATGTACCTGTGGCAGGACAAGACGACCCTGCTGGCCACCTATGACGGTGAGGGGAACCTCAGGCAGCGCTTCGAGTACGTCCTGGGCCACGTGCCGAGCCGCTTCACCCAGGATGGGGCGACCTACTACCTCCTCAGCGACCACCTGGGCAGCCCGCGGATCATCACGGACGCCCAGGGCGCGGTGGTGCGGGCCATGGACTACGACGCCTACGGCAACATCATCCGGGACAGCAACCCGGACTTTACGATCCCGTTCGGCTTTGCCGGCGGGTTGCACGACCCGGACACAGGCCTGATCCGCTTCGGCTACCGGGACTACGACCCCGACACCGGCCGCTGGACGGCCCGGGACCCCATTGGGTTTGCGGGTGGGGATACGAACCTGTATGGGTATGTGTTGAATGATCCGGTTAATTGGATTGATCTAGATGGGCAGCAAATGGCCCACCCTAGTGATGGGTACTGGGTTCGACCACCTGCTGCCGGCCAGCCTGACCCTGTAATGAGTAAATACGGATCCGTGGAAACAGAGTTCGATATCGGTTTTGATTTGGCGGGCTGTGTTTCGCGATGTCTGGCCCGTGGTGGTGCCGAACAGTTGGCAAGCGAGGGAGTCAAGCAGGGCTCGAACACGTTCGTAGGAAGTTGTGTTAATCGAGGTCGTCAGCTTGCTTTTAATGCTATCAGGCTAGGCTCTCGCGTTTCTACCGCGGCCACTGTTGTCGGTGGCGCCTCGTGTCTCAATCGATGTGCTAAGTTTTAGGGTTTTATGGCCATATTAGGAAAGAAATTAAAGAATTTGTTAGATAAAATTCTATTTTATCTCGGCGTGATGTTGGTCCTTTTGATGTTCTTTATTTTTATTTCTATTGTGTTGTTTTTTGTTGATGTTATTCTTCCTGGTGAACCGATCAATATTCTATATAGATGGCTAAAAACGTTGTTTCAATAGACGAATAAAATCCGGATTCTAGAGTGCTAGAGAGATGCCTTTGGAGTTCTTTATGAGCGACGCGTTGTGACTAATTTGAGCCGGTTAACCCAGAAACGGGCCCGATCCGCTTCGGCTACCGGGACTACGACCCCGAAACCGGCCGCTGGACGGCCCGGGACCCCATCGGGTTTGCGGGTGGGGATACGAATTTGTATGGGTATGTGTTGAACACCCCCCACATGCTGACGGACCGTCTCCCTACGTGTCAACCTGCCTGCCGACAGTGACCCAGGAGAAACGTGTATAACGTAGGGCACTGTAGAGGAGCAGCGGATCGTGGACGAGAACAACGAAGTGCAAACCGAGCCGAGCCTTGAGCGGCGCACCCGCCGGCAATTCTCCGGGGCCGAGAAGCAGCGTTTGGTCGCTGAGTTTGAAGCCCTGGATCGTGGCGAGAAGGGCCCATGGCTGCGGCGCAATGGTCTGTATGCGTCCCAATTGGCCAATTGGCGGAAGACCTTGGCCGAGACCGGCATGGCAGGGCTGGAGCCCGGCAAAGGGGGCCGAAAGCCCAAGGATCCCCGGGACCAGCGTATCGAAGAGCTGGAACGGGAGAAGAAGCGCCTGGAGCAGCGTGCCCGTGTCGCCGAGGACATGGTGGATCTGCAAAAAAAGCTCTTCGCGCTGCTCGAGGACGCACAGAGCGAGCGATCGCAATGAGCGTGCTCGCGCAGCGCCCCGCCACTCTCTCTCGCAGCCGTGCCTGTGAAGCCTTGGGACTGTCGCGCACCGGCACCTATCGGCGTGCGCGCCGTGTACAGCCCCTGCGCTGTGCGCGCCCCCAGCCCCGCGCACTCAGTGAACCCGAGCGTCAAGCCGTGCTGGAGCGGGTCAACAGTGAAATCTACCAGGATGCCAGCGTCCGGGTGATCCACGCGACGGAACTCAACCATGGCCGGATGATGCCGTCGGTTTCCACCATCTACCGGATCCTGCGCAAGCAGGGCCTCTCCCGGGAGCGGCGCCCACAGCGCCCGTCCCAGCGACACGCGGTGCCGCGCATCATCACCACCGCTCCCAATCAGGCGTGGAGTTGGGATATCACCCGGCTCCCGACGCTCCAGCGCGGGGTCTATCTCAATCTCTATCAGGTGCTGGATCTCTTCAGCCGGTATCCGGTGGCCTGGATGATCAGCCGCAAAGAGAACGCGGCGCTGGCCCGACACCTGTTCGAACACGCCTTCAATGCCCATGGCATTGAGCCCGACACCCTGGTCGTTCATCAGGACCGGGGCGCACCGATGATTGCGCACAGCTACCGGGATTTCCTGGAGAGCTTCGGCGTGCGCCGAAGCTATTCCCGGCCCCGGGTCTCCAACGACAACCCGTTCAGTGAGTCGCAGTTCAAGACCCTGAAATACAGCCCCGGCTACCCGCGCCGGTTCGCCGACATTGACCACGCCCGGTCGTGGGTGAGCGGCTTTACCGCTGAATAGTCGATTCTGAATAAGGCCTCTCGCCGGCCTGATACGGGGGAATCGACCTCA
>JAFIFU010000066.1 GCA_020831885.1 Ectothiorhodospiraceae bacterium | reverse complement strand
TCGTGAGGGCGGCCGCACCGTTGGTGCCGGCGTCGTCTCCAAGATCATCGAGTAAAGCGCCATGGCTAACCAGAAGATTCGAATTCGACTGAAGGCCTTCGACCACCGGCTGATCGATCAATCCGCCGGTGAGATCGTCGAGACCGCGAAGCGGACCGGCGCCCAGGTGCGCGGGCCGATTCCGCTGCCGACGAAGAAGGAACGCTACACGGTGCTGATCTCGCCGCACGTGAACAAGGATGCCCGGGATCAGTACGAGATCCGGACGCACAAGCGGCTGATGGATATTATCGATCCCACCGACAAGACGGTGGATGCGCTGATGAAACTGGATCTGGCCGCCGGGGTCGACGTCCAGATCAAGCTTTACTAAACGCGTGATGCGAAGACGAGCCCGGTCACGCCGCCGGCGTGATCAGGGCTCTTTGTCTCTGAGGAAGTAACGATGGCTATCGGAATCGTCGGTCGTAAACGCGGCATGACGCGGGTCTTCACCGAGGAGGGCGTTTCCGTCCCGGTGACCGTGATCGAGGCCACGCCGAATCGGATTACCCAGATCAAGTCCGACGACACGGACGGTTACAGCGCGGTGCAGGTCACGACGGGTAGCCGTCGGCCTTCGCGGGTGACCAAGCCGCTGGCCGGACATTTCGCCAAGGCCGGCGTGGATGCGGGCCGCGGTCTGTGGGAGTTCCGCCTCGGCGCCGAGGACCTGAGCGGGCTGGAAGTGGGCGCCGAGATCAAGGTGGAGGCGTTCCAGGCCGGGCAGCGGGTGGATGTGCGTGGCACCAGCAAGGGCAAGGGCTTCGCCGGCACCGTGAAGCGGCATAACTTCCGCACCCAGGACGCCACCCACGGTAACTCGCTGTCCCATCGTGCGCCGGGCTCCATCGGTATGGCGCAGACCCCGGGTCGGGTGCTCAAGGGCAAGAAGATGGCCGGGCAGATGGGTAACGTCCGCACCGCCGTCCAGAACCTGGAAGTCGTGCGTGTGGATGCGGAGCGGAACCTGCTGCTGATCAAGGGCGCGGTCCCCGGTGCCACGGGCAGCGATGTGGTGGTGCGTCCCTCGGTGAAGCACCGTGAAGAGGGGGATAGCTGATGGAACTCGCAATCCAGAACGCGAGCGGCGGCCAGGCGGGCACCCTTTCCGTCTCCGACAAGGCCTTCGGTCGTGATTTCAACGAAGGCTTGGTGCATCAGGTGGTGGTGGCGTACCTGGCGGGTGCCCGCGCCGGCACCAAGGCCCAGAAAAACCGTTCCGCCGTCAGCGGCGGCGGCGCCAAGCCCTGGCGCCAGAAGGGCACCGGTCGTGCCCGGGCCGGCACCATCCGCAGCCCCCTGTGGCGCAGCGGCGGCAGAACCTTTGCCGCCGAGCCGCGGGATTACAGCCAGAAGGTGAACCGGAAGGCTTACCGGGCGGGTGTTGCGGCCATCTTCTCCGAGCTGGCGCGGCAGGAACGGCTGGTGGTGGTGGAATCCTTCGACGCGGATTCGCCGAAGACCAAGGCGCTGATGGAGAAACTGGCGGCGCTGGGCGTGGACCGGGGGCTGATCATCGGCACCGAGGTCAGTGAGAACCTGTACCTGGCGTCGCGGAATATCCCGTATCTGGATGTGCGGGACGTGGACGGACTGGATCCGGTGTCCCTGGTGGGCGCCGAGAAGGTGGTCGTCACCGTGGACGCGGTCAAGCGCATCGAGGAGTGGCTGGCATGAACCGGGAGCGCATGTACAACATCCTGCTGGGCCCGCACGTCTCCGAGAAGAGTTCGGTGCTGGCGGAGGTCGCCAACCAGGTTGTGTTCCGGGTAGCCCGGGATGCCACCAAGGACGAGATCCGCCAGGCGGTGGAGCAGTTGTTCGACGTGAAGGTGACCGGTGTGCAGACAGCGCTGGTCAAGGGCAAGCGTAAGAACTTCGGCCGTCTCCGCGGTCGCCGCTCCGACTGGAAAAAGGCCTACGTGGCCCTCGAGGCCGGCCAGGAAATCGATTTCCTGGGTGGCGAGTGAAGACACGCTGATAGCGACGGGCTAGAACCATGGCACTGCTCAAGGCTAAACCGACATCTCCGGGGCGCCGCTTCGTTGTCCAGGTCCGCGGTGAGGATCTGCACAAGGGTGCGCCCTACGGCCCGCTGGTCGAGAAGAAGACCAAGACGGGTGGTCGCAACAACGCGGGCCGCATTACCACGCGCCATCGGGGCGGCGGACACAAGCAGCGGTATCGTGTGATTGACTTCAAGCGGACCAAGGACGGTGTGCCCGCCCGGGTCGAGCGTCTGGAGTATGACCCGAACCGCAGCGCGCATATTGCATTAGTACTTTATGCGGACGGCGAGAGAAGGTATATTATCGCGCCCCGCGGCCTGAAGGCCGGGGATGAGATTCGTTCCGGCTTCGATGCCCCCATCAAGGCGGGCAACACCCTGCCGCTGCGGAATATTCCGGTCGGTACGCAGGTGCACTGCGTGGAAATGCGCCCCGGCAAGGGTGCGCAGTTGGCCCGTTCCGCGGGCACCGCGGTGCAACTGGTTGCCCGGGAAGGGGGCTACGCCACCCTTCGCCTTCGCTCCGGCGAGATGCGGAAGGTACCGGCGGAATGTCGGGCCACGGTGGGCGAAGTGGGTAACTCCGAACACAGCCTGCGTTCCCTCGGGAAGGCGGGTGCCAGTCGCTGGCGCGGTGTTCGTCCCACGGTGCGCGGTGTCGTGATGAACCCGGTGGATCACCCCCACGGCGGTGGTGAGGGCCGGACCTCCGGTGGCCGTCATCCCGTGTCGCCCTGGGGTATGCCGACCAAGGGTTTCAAGACCCGGTCGAACAAGCGCACCGATAAGTTCATCGTGCGCTCGCGTCGGAAGAACAAACGCAGCTAGAGGTCGTGACCCGTGCCACGTTCAGTGAAAAAGGGACCGTTCGTCGATAGCCACCTTGTGAAGAAGGTGGAAGCGGCGCTGGAAGCCAACTCCAAGCGCCCGATCAAGACCTGGTCGCGCCGCTCGATGATCCTGCCGGACATGGTGGGGCTGACGATCGCGGTGCACAACGGGCGCCAGCACGTGCCCGTGCTGATCAATGAGAACATGGTCGGCCATAAGCTCGGCGAGTTCGCTGCTACGCGCACGTACCGTGGGCACGCGGCCGACAAGAAGTCGAAGAGGTAGGGTGCCCAATGGAAGTTGCAGCCAAACTCCGTTTTGCGCGGATTTCGCCGCAGAAGGCCCGTCTGGTGGCGGACCAGATTCGCGGTCAGAGCGTCGGCAGCGCCCTGCAGATTCTCGAGTTCAGCCCGAAGAAGGGCGCCGGGATCATCCGCAAGGTACTGATGTCCGCCATCGCCAATGCCGAGCATAACGACGGTGCGGACATCGACGAACTGAAGGTGTCCCGGGTCTTCGTGGACGAAGGGCCCACTTACAAGCGGATTCAGGCGCGTGCCAAGGGCCGCGCGAACCGCATTCTCAAGCGCACCAGCCACATCACTGTCGAAGTGGCTGAGCAGTAACGGGGGCTGTAATGGGACAGAAAATCCACCCGACCGGCTTTCGGCTCGGTGTCACCGAAGAATGGCGTTCCATGTGGTACGCCAACAGCAACGACTTCGGTGACTACCTGAATACGGACCTGAAGGTGCGGGAGTTCATCAAGAAGAAGCTCTCCCACGCGTCCATCAGCAAGATCCGTATCGAGCGGCCGGCGAAGAACGCCCTGGTGACCATTCATACCGCTCGCCCGGGGATGGTGATCGGTAAGAAAGGTGAGGACATCGAGGCCTTGCGCCGGGAAGTGAGCAAGCTGATGGGTGTGCCTGTGCACATCAACATCGAAGAGGTGCGCAAGCCGGAAACCGATGCCCAGTTGGTTGCCGAGAACGTGGCCCAGCAGTTGGAGCGCCGGATCATGTTCCGTCGCGCCATGAAGCGGGCCGTGGGGAACGCCATGCGTCTCGGCGCCCAGGGGATCAAGATCAACGTGGGCGGCCGCCTCAACGGTGCGGAGATTGCCCGTAGTGAATGGTACCGCGAGGGCCGCGTGCCGCTGCACACCCTGCGGGCGAACATCGAGTACGGGTTCGCCGAAGCGAAGACCACCTACGGCATCATCGGTGTCAAGGTCTGGGTCTTCAAGGGCGAGATCCTGGAGCCCGAAGTGTTTCAGGGCGGTGATGGCAAGGGCGAGCGCGCCGCCGCTGGCAAGTAAGGAACTGAGTCATGTTGCAACCGAAGCGGACGAAATTTCGCAAGCAGCAGAAGGGCCGCAACCACGGCCTGGCGTCCCGGGGCGACAAGGTGAGCTTCGGTGAATTCGCCATCAAGGCCACCACGCGTGGTCCGGTGACTGCTCGCCAGATCGAAGCGGCCCGTCGGGCGATCACGCGTCACGTGAAGCGCGGCGGCAAGCTGTGGATCCGGATTTTCCCGGATACCCCGATCACCTCCAAGCCCCTGGAAGTGCGGCAGGGCAAGGGTAAGGGCAATGTGGATCACTGGGCCGCGAAGGTGCAGCCCGGCCGCGTGCTCTACGAGATCGAAGGCGTGTCCGAGGAGGTCGCCCGCGAGGCCTTCCGGCTGGCCTCGGCCAAGCTGCCCATCAAGACGCGGTTTGTGAGTCGGACGGTGCTGTGATGAACGCGAACGAGCTGCGAGAAAAGGATCTGAACGGGCTGAAGGACGAACTGCTGGAGAAGCGCAAGGAGCAGTTCAACCTCCGGATGCAGGCGGCGACCGGTCAGCAGCCGCGTCCCGACCTCATCAGGAAGGCGCGTCGTGACATTGCGCGCATCAAGACCGTGATGAACGAGAAGCGCAAGGCGGGTGAAACGTCATGAGTGAGCAGAACAAGGTTTCCCGCACCCAGGTCGGGCGTGTGGTCAGCAACAGGGCCGACAAGACGGTGACGGTGCTGGTGGAGCGGATGGTCAAGCACCCGCTGTACGGCAAGTTCATCCGCCGTTCAACCAAGCTGCATGCGCACGACGAAGAGAACCAGTGCCAGGAAGGGGACGTGGTGGCGATCGAAATGTGCCGCCCGTTGTCCAAGACCAAGTCCTGGCGGCTGGTGGAAGTCATCGAACGGGCCCGGCGATAAGCCGGTGTGCCCCGGCGGGCGCTGACATTACGAGCGGGTAGTACGCAATGATTCAGATGCAAACCCTTTTGGACGTAGCCGACAACAGCGGCGCGCGCCAAGTGATGTGTATCAAGGTGCTGGGCGGTTCCAAGCGCCGTTATGCGGGGATTGGCGACATCATCAAGGTGAGCGTCAAGGATGCCATCCCGCGCGGTCGCGTCAAGAAAGGCGAGGTCTACAACGCCGTGGTGGTGCGCACGCGTCATGGGGTGCGGCGTCCGGACGGTTCGCTGATCCGCTTTGATGGCAATGCTGCGGTGCTGCTGAACAACCAGCTGCAGCCCATCGGTACCCGGGTCTTCGGACCGGTGACCCGTGAGCTGCGGACGGAAAAGTTCATGCGCATTATCTCGCTGGCGCCGGAAGTGTTGTAGGCGGGAGGCTGTGATGCAGAAGATCAAGAAGGGTGATGACGTCGTCGTCATCGCCGGAAAGGACAAGGGTCGCCGTGGCACCGTGCTGCGTGTGCTGCGCGACAAGGACCGGGTTTTGGTGGAAGGCGCGAACATGGTGAAAAAGCATGTTCGTGGCAATCCGCAGCGTGGTGAGTCCGGCGGCATCCTGGAACGGGAAGCGCCGCTGCACATCTCCAACGTGGCCTTGTACAACCCGAAGACCGAGAAGGCGGACCGTGTCGGCATCAAGCTGGTCGACGGCAAGAAGGTCCGGTTCTTCAAGTCCAACAACGAACTCGTCGACGCGTAAGGTGTGCTCATGGCCAGGTTGCTGGAGCAATACAAACAGGAGGTGATCGGCCAGCTGACGGAGCGTTTCGGATACCGGAACGTGATGGAAGTGCCGCGGATCACCAAGGTCACCCTCAACATGGGTCTGGGTGAGGCTGTCAAGGACAAGAAGGTCCTGGAGCACGCCACGTCGGACATGGCCACCATTGCCGGGCAGAAGCCTGTGGTGACCTATTCGCGGAAGTCCATCGCGGGTTTCAAGATCCGTGACGGCTGGCCCATCGGCTGCAAGGTCACGCTGCGCCGGGATCGGATGTGGGAGTTCCTGGACCGATTCATCAACGTGGCGGCGCCCCGGATCCGCGACTTCCGCGGCTTCAGTCCCAAGTCCTTTGACGGGCGGGGCAACTACAACCTCGGTGTCCGGGAGCAGATCATTTTCCCGGAGCTGGAGTTCGACAAGGTTGACGCGATTCGCGGCATGGATGTGACCATCACCACCACCGCGAAGTCGGACGAGGAAGGTCAGGCGCTGCTGGAAGCGTTCAACTTCCCGTTCAGGAAATAACAGAGGTCGGTTATGGCAAAGGTTTCCATGGTTGCGCGGGAAGAGAAGCGGGCCCGCCTGGTCAAGAAGTACTCCGCCAAGCGCGCCGCGTTGAAGGCGATCATCGTCAGTGAAGACGCGAGCCCGGAAGAGAAGATGGACGCGCAGGCGAAACTGCAGGCGCTCCCCCGGGATTCCAGTCCGGTGCGCCAGCGCAACCGTTGCCGTGTCACCGGGCGGCCGCGGGGCTACTACCGCAAGTTCGGCCTGGGCCGGAACAAGCTGCGGGAAGCCGCCATGCAGGGCATGATTCCCGGCCTGACCAAGTCCAGCTGGTGAGCGCACCGCGCGCCAGTGATAGCGAACAGGTAACGATCCATGAGCATGACTGATCCCATTGCGGACCTGCTGACCCGAGTCCGGAACGCACAGACCGCCGGCAAGGCCGAAGTGGCCATGCCGTCCTCCCGTCAGAAGCAGGCGGTTCTCGCCGTGCTGAAGGAGGAGGGCTATATCGACGACTATCGTGTGGAAGGCGATGAGAAGAAGCCGAGCCTCGTGGTCAAGCTGCGCTACCACCAGGGGAGGCCCGTGATTGAGCGGCTCAAGCGGATCAGTCGTCCGGGCCTGCGCATTTACAAGGATACTGCCTCGCTGCCGACAGTGAATGGCGGCCTGGGTGTGGCCATCGTGTCCACATCCAAGGGCGTCATGAGCGACCGGGCCGCCCGAGCCGCCGGTATCGGTGGTGAAGTCATCTGCGAGGTCTTCTAAGGCGGGGTTGAGGTCATGTCTCGAGTTGCAAAGAAACCAATCAAGGTGCCGTCCAGCGCCCAGGTGACGCTGGATGGACAGCAGATCCAGGTGAAGGGCCCGAAGGGCGAGCTCAGCTTCACCGTGCACGACAGTGTGCGCGTGACCCAGGAAGACGGGGAGCTGCGGTGCCAGGCCGTCACCGACAAGTCGGCGGACGTGGCCCTGGCGGGCACCACCCGGGCGCTGGTCGCGAACATGGTGACCGGGGTGACCGACGGCTTCGAGCGCAAGCTGGAGCTGCGCGGTGTGGGTTACCGGGCCCAGGCCCAGGGCAAGAGCCTGAACCTGACGCTGGGCTTTTCACATCCGGTGAACTATGCCGTGCCGGAAGGGATCACGGTGGAAACCCCCAGCCAGACGGAAGTGCTGGTGAAGGGTATCGACAAGCAATTGGTTGGTCAGGTGGCCGCGCAGATCCGTGCCTATCGCCCACCGGAGCCCTACAAGGGCAAGGGTGTGCGCTATGCCGATGAGCGCGTGGTCATGAAAGAGGCCAAGAAAAAGTAGCGGGTAAGGGTCTATGAGCAGCAGCAAGAATGCAGCACGTATGCGTCGGGCCCGTCGCGCCCGGAAGCACATCCGCGAGATCGGCGCCGTTCGCCTGACCGTGCATCGCACGCCACGGCACATTTATGCGCAGATCGTGGAGGCGGATGGCGGCCGCACGCTGGCAGCCGCCAGCACGCTGGACAAGGAGCTCCGTGGCAAGCTGGAAGGCACCGGCAATGCCACGGCCGCCGGCGAAGTGGGCAAGCTGATCGCGGAACGGGCCAAGGCCGCCGGTATCGAGCGGGTCGCCTTCGATCGCAGCGGCTATCGCTATCACGGTCGCGTCCGCGCGCTGGCTGACGCCGCGCGTGAGGGCGGTTTGCAGTTTTAATTGAGGCGAAGAAGCATGGCGATGAACGACAGCAGCACCGACGGCCTGCAGGAAAAGCTGATTACCGTCAATCGCGTGGCCAAGGTGGTCAAGGGCGGCCGGCAGTTCGGCTTCACCGCGCTGACCGTGGTGGGTGACGGTCAGGGTCGGGTGGGCTTCGGCTACGGCAAGGCCCGGGAAGTCCCCGCCGCCATCCAGAAGGCGATGGAGAAGGCGCGCAACAGCATGGTGAGTGTGCAACTGCGGGGCACCACCCTGCAGTATCCGCTCACCGCCGAGCATGGTGCCAGCAAGGTGTTCATGCAGCCGGCCTCGGAAGGTACCGGGATCATCGCCGGTGGTGCCATGCGCGCCGTGTTCGAGGTGCTGGGCGTGCACGACGTGCTGGCCAAGAGCATCGGTTCCCGCAACCCTATCAACGTGGTGCGCGCGACCATCAAGGGGCTGGCCGATATGCAGGCGCCCGAGCAGGTGGCGGCGAAGCGCGGCAAGCGCGTTGAAGAGATCCAGGGCTAAGCCATGAGCAACGAAAAGAAGCTGAAGGTTACCCTGCGGCGCAGCACCAACGGCCGACTGGCGAGCCACAAGGCTTGCGTGGCCGGACTGGGGCTGCGGCGCATGCATCAGACCGTGACGGTCATCGACACTCCGGAGAACCGGGGCATGATCAACAAGGTCTCCTACATGCTCCAGGTAGAGGAAGTCTGAACATGCGACTGAATGAGCTGAAGTCAGCGGAAGGCAGCCGCAAGGAGCGCTTCCGGGTCGGTCGCGGCATCGGTTCCGGCAACGGCAAGACCGGTGGCCGTGGCCACAAGGGCCAGAAGGCCCGCTCCGGGGGGTTCCACAAGGTGGGCTTCGAGGGCGGACAGATGCCGTTGCAGCGGCGTGTGCCCAAGGTGGGCTTCCGTTCGCGCAAGGCGCGGACCGTGGGCGAGGTCCGTCTCTCCGAGCTGCGTCTGGTGCAGGGCGATGTGGTGGATCTGGACGCCCTGAAGGCGGCCGATGTGATACCTGCACAGTCCAGGGCGGCCAAGGTCATCCTGTCCGGTGAAGTTGACAAGGCCTACACCCTGAAGGGGCTACGGGTTACCAAGGGCGCCCGCGCTGCCATCGAGCAGGCTGGCGGCAGAATCGAGGACTGACACTTCAAGGTGTAGCGAGCGCATATGTCGTCCATTGGGGGCCTGACCAGATTGACCGAAGTTCGCCAGCGGCTCATGTTCGTGCTGCTGGCGATCGTCGTGTTCCGTATCGGTTCACATCTGACGATCCCGGGCATCGATCCGCAGGCCATGCAGGAGATGTTCGATCGGCAGGCGGGGACCATCCTGGACATGTTCAACATGTTCTCCGGTGGCGCCCTCGAGCGGCTCAGCATCTTCGCCATCGGCATCATGCCGTACATCTCCTCGGCCATCATCATGCAGCTCCTGGCAGCGGTGGTGCCGAGCCTGGAGAAGCTGAAGAAGGAAGGTGAAGCCGGGCGACGGAAGATCACCCAGTACACCCGCTATGGCGCCCTGGTGCTGGCGGTGGTGCAGGGGATCGGCGTCACCGTGGCGCTGCAGCGCCAGGGTGTGACCTTCGGCGGCGCGGGCGTCGGACTGGATTTCGGGTTCATCTTCACCGGCACGGTGACGCTGGCCACCGGCACCATGTTCCTGATGTGGCTCGGGGAGCAGATCACCGAGCGGGGCATCGGCAACGGCATCTCCATCATCATCTTCGCCGGCATCGTGGCCGGGCTGCCCAGTGCCTTTGGCGGAACCCTGGAGCTGGCGCGTACCGGCGAGTTGAGCTACGCGCTGGTGGTGTTTCTGGTGATCGGCATGCTGGCCGTGACCGCCTTCGTGGTGTTCGTGGAACGCGGTCAGCGCCGGATCACGGTGAACTATGCCAAGCGCCAGCAGGGGCGGCGCATGATCGCGGGGCAGACCACGCATCTGCCGTTGAAGCTGAATATGGCCGGGGTGATTCCGCCGATCTTCGCATCCAGCATCATCCTGTTCCCGGCGACCATGGGAACCTGGCTTGGCGATCCGGAAGGCATCGGCATTGTTTCCCAGCTTGCCAATACGCTGCGCCCGGGGCAGCCGCTGTATGTGCTGTTCTACGCCATTGCGATCATTTTCTTCTGCTTCTTCTACACGGCGCTGGTGTTCAACTCCAAGGACACGGCTGACAATCTGAAGCGCTCCGGTGCCTTCATTCCGGGCATCCGGCCGGGGCAGCAGACCGCAAAGTACATCGATGGCGTCATGACCCGGCTCACCGCGGTGGGGGCCATCTACATCACGGCGGTGTGTTTGCTGCCAGAGTTCCTGATCCTGTACTGGAACGTTCCGTTCTATTTCGGCGGCACGTCCCTGCTGATCATCGTCATTGTGGTCATGGACTTCATGGCGCAGCTCCAGGCACACCTGGTGTCGCACCAGTACGAGCCGCTGATGAAAAAGGCCAACCTCAAGAACTGGGGGCGGAGCGGCCAGCCACGCTAATTGAAGAAAATCCATGCGAGGGGGCGCACAGGTTGCAGAAATCTGCTATCCTTCGCCGCCCTCGCGTTTACGATTCGGGAATCGGAGAACGAAGATGAAGGTACGCGCTTCGGTCAAGAAGATCTGCCGCAACTGCAAGGTGATCCGACGCGGCGGGGTGGTCCGGGTGATCTGTTCGGACGCCCGGCACAAACAGCGGCAGGGGTAAGCGTCGCGGCCGGGCAGGGCTTGCGGCGTCAGACAGAGTTTCGCTAACATTGCGGGTTTTCCGCACATCTGGGGAGTTGGATACATGGCGCGTATTGCTGGCGTCAACGTACCGGACAACAAGCACACCGTGATCGCGCTGACCGCCATCTATGGTGTCGGCCGCTCCACGGCGCAGCAGATTTGCGCCACGACCGGTGTTGCTCCGGACGCGAAGCTGGGTTCACTGGGCGAGCAGGAGATCGAAGCCTTGCGCGCCGAAGTGGGCAAGTATCTGGTGGAAGGGGATCTGCGGCGCAAGGTTGCCATGGACATCAAACGTCTCATGGACCTGGGCTGCTATCGCGGGATCCGCCACCGGCGAGGCCTGCCCGTGCGGGGGCAGCAGACCCGGACCAACGCCAGGACCCGGAAGGGGCCGCGGCGGGCTGTCCGGAAATAGGGATTCAGGCAGGGTGCCGTAAGGTGCGCTGCGATTGAACGCTAAAGGCTTTATACGAGATCACGGTTATGGCGAAAGCGACCAGCCGCGTGCGCAAGCGCGTCAGTCGAACGGTTGTCGATGGGATTGCCCATATCAACGCAACCTTCAACAACACCATCATCACCATTACGGACCGTCAGGGCAATGCCCTGAGCTGGGCCAGTTCCGGTGGTAGCGGGTTCCGGGGCTCCCGGAAGAGCACGCCGTTTGCGGCCCAGGTGGCGTCCGACCGTGCGGCCCAGGCTGCCAAGGATTACGGCCTGAAGAACCTGGAAGTCCGGGTGAAGGGGCCGGGGCCGGGGCGTGAGTCGGCTGTGCGTGCGCTGAACAACGCCGGTTTCAAGATTACCCATATTTCGGATGTGACGCCGATCCCGCACAACGGGTGCCGGCCGCCGAAGAAGCGTCGCGTCTGAACCAGGGAGCTGAACAATGGCAAGGTATATCGGTCCGAAGTGTAAGTTGTCCCGCCGCGAAGGGACTGATCTGTTCCTGAAGAGCGGCGTGCGTCCGCTGGAAAGCAAGTGCAAGCTGGATACCCCGCCGGGGCAGCATGGCCAGCGCCGCACCCGCCTCTCCGATTATGGGCTCCAGTTGCGCGAGAAGCAGAAGCTCCGCCGGATCTACGGCGTGCTGGAACGGCAGTTCCGCAATTACTACAAGGCGGCGGCTCGTCGGAAGGGTTCCACCGGCGAGAACCTGCTCCAGTTGCTGGAGTGCCGGCTGGACAACGTGGTCTGGCGCATGGGCTTCGCGTCAACCCGCGCCGAGGCACGGCAGTTGGTGAGCCACCGCGGCATCCTGGTCAACGGTTCCAGCGTCAACATCCCGTCCTATCAGGTCAAGGCCGGGGATGTGGTCGCGGTCCGCGAGAAGTCCCGGAAGCAGGAGCGGGTTCAGGCGGCGATGGAACTGGCCCAGCAGAACGGTCTGGTGGACTGGGTCGAGGTGGATGCCAAGCAGTTCGAAGGCGTATTCAAGGCCGTACCTGAGCGTAACGACCTGTCCGCCGACATCAACGAACACCTGGTGGTCGAGCTCTACTCCAAGTAACGGGTACAGCGCGCCACTGACAGGAAGCGCAGAGAGGACGTGCGAATGCAGGCTCTGTTCAAAGATTATCTCAAGCCGCGCGTTGTGGACGTGCAGGCGGACACTGACCGCCGGGCCCGAGTGGTCATCGAGCCGCTGGAGCGCGGTTTCGGCCATACCCTGGGCAATGCGCTGCGCCGTATCCTGCTCTCTTCCATGCCGGGCTACGCCGTGGTGGAAGCCGAGATCGAAGGCGTTCTGCATGAGTACACCGCCATTGAGGGTGTGCAGGAGGATGTGGTCGACATCCTGCTGAACCTGAAGCAACTGGCCGTGCGCCTGCATGCCAAGGAAGAGGCCATGCTGACCCTGTCCAAGCAGGGGCCGGGTGTGGTGACCGCCGGTGACATCCAGGCGGGGCATGACGTGGAGATCAAGAACCCGGAGCTGGTGCTCGCGCACCTGACCAAGGACGGGTCCCTCAGCATGACGCTGAAGGTGGCCCGGGGCCGTGGTTACGAAGCTGTGACCCAGCGCCAGTCCGAGGAGGACCGGCCCATCGGTCGGCTGCAGTTGGATGCCAGCTACAGCCCGGTGCGCCGTGTGGCCTATAACGTCGAGAGCGCCCGTGTGGAGCAGCGCACGGACCTGGACAAGCTGGTCATGGACATCGAGACCAACGGCGTGATCGAGCCCGAGGAGGCCATCCGTTTCGCCGCCGGCCTGCTGCAGGACCAGCTCTCGGTGTTCGTGTCGCTGGAGGGCGGCGAACTGGCCGTGGAGCCGGAACAGCAGCAGCCTGAGGTGGATCCGGTGCTGCTGCGCCCCATCGACGATCTTGAACTGACGGTGCGGTCGGCCAACTGCCTCAAGGCCGAGAGCATCCACTACGTGGGTGATCTGGTGCAGCGCACCGAAGTGGAGTTGCTGAAGACGCCGAACCTGGGCAAGAAATCGCTGACCGAGATCAAGGAGGTGCTGGCCTCCCACGGTCTGTCCCTGGGCATGCGGCTGGAAGACTGGCCCCCGGCGGGTCTTGGTGATAGGGAACACGCGGCGGGCTGACGTCGGCAGACGTGGGCGGCCACTCCAAGTGAAAGGTAGAGAACCATGCGTCATCGCAAGTCCGGTCGGAAACTGAACAGGAACAGCAGCCATCGCCAGGCGATGTTCCGGAATATGGCGGCTTCGCTGTTCGAGCACGAAGCCATCAGGACCACCTTGCCCAAGGCGAAGGAACTGCGCCGGGTGGCGGAACCCCTGATCACCCTGGCGAAGGAAGACTCCGTGGCCAACCGGCGGCTGGCCTTTGCCCGCCTGCGGGACAAGGCTGCCGTGGGCAAGCTGTTTCAGGAGCTTGGCCCACGCTATGAGCAGCGCCCGGGGGGTTACATGCGCATCCTCAAGTGCGGGTTCCGCACAGGGGACAATGCGCCCATGGCCTATGTGGAGCTGGTGGACCGGCCCCAGGCAAGCCCGGAGGAAGTGACCGAAGAGGCCGCTGCCGAGTAGGGCGAGCCGCTGTTCGCGGGTTACGATGGAAGGCCGGGCATAGCCCGGCCTTTTTGCGTTGGGAGCCCGCCGGGCGACCTGGTGGGCAGTAAGGGAGCGCCATGTTTGCACTGTTCACGGACTTCGGCTACCGCGGTCCCTACGTGGGGCAGTTGAAGGCGGTACTGGCGGCCCGGAAACCGGATCTGCCGGTGGTGGATCTTTGTCATGAAGCGCCGCGATTCGATCCGCGCAACAGCAGCTACCTGTTGGCGGCGTTCAGTGGCCCGCTGGCCGTGGGCACCGTGGTGATCGCCGTGGTGGATCCCGGCGTGGGTTCCGATCGGCCGGCCTGGGTGCTGGAGGCGGACGGCCGGTACTTCGTGGGGCCGGACAACGGGCTCATGGAGATGGTGGTCCGCCGGGCCCGGGAGACACGCGCCTGGCGGCTCCCGCCGGCGCCGCCGGAGGCATCCCCCACCTTTCATGGCCGCGACGTTTTCGCCGGCAGCGCGGTTTCGGTGGCTGAGGGTGCGCTGGATGCGTTCCTGCCCATGACGGTGGAGGACCGGCTGACCGTGGACTGGGCGGACGACACCCCGCTGATCCTGTTCATTGATGACTACGGCAACGCGATGACCGGTATCCGTGGCGAGCTGCTGTCGGATCGTGCCATCCTGCAGGTTGGGGATTACAAACTCCGCCACGCGGAAACGTTCTCGCGCATGCCCCGGGGCACCGCCTTCTGGTTCCGCAATTCCAGTGGGCTGGTTGAGTTGGCGGTGAACGGCGGGGCCGCCGTAACGGTTCTGGGTCTGGAAGGCGGGGGACAGGTGCGCCTGCTGGCGCCGTGAAAATTGGGAGGAGCGCATGAAAATCAAGGTGGATCTGGAGGCCACGCCGGAGGAACTGCGGCGATTCCTGGGGCTGCCGGACGTGCAGCGCCTGCAGGACGAACTCATGGAGGAACTGCGCAAGCGCATGCTGGAAGGCAAGGAGGGCTACGACCCGCTCAGCCTGGTGCGGCCCATGCTTCCGGCGCATCTGCAGGGAATGGAGGCATTGCAGCGGGCGTTCTGGAGCGCGCTGTCGCAGTCGGACACCGGTGGCCGGGAAGAGGCGGGTGATGAGTCCGGCGGGCGCGGGGGCCGCAAGCGTTCCTGAGCCCCTGCGGAGTGTGCCCGTGGAGCCGCATTTGCTACAATACCGGCGCTCAAGGAAACGCTGATCGATTGCCACGCTGCTAAGTCAGAGCGCCGTGGCAATCGATCAGCGTTTCCGCTACTGTCGTTGCATTGCAACATGCAGCGACATCGGCGGTGTCCGCCGGACCGAGGCCCCGGGCTGTGCTGTCCAGGGGTAGGCGGCTACCGCCCACCGGGAATCCCCCGGGAATCAGGCAAACTCACAGGAGATCTCTGATGAAGGCACCCGTACGCGTAGCGGTCACTGGTGCGGCAGGCCAGATTGGCTACAGCCTGCTGTTCCGCATTGCATCCGGCGATATGCTGGGCAAGGACCAGCCCGTGATCCTGCAACTGCTGGAGATCACCCCGGCTCTGGAGGCTCTGGGCGGTGTGGTGATGGAGCTGGAAGACTGCGCCTTCCCGCTGCTGGCTGGCGTGACCACCAGCGACAAGGCGGAAGAAGCGTTCAAGGATGCCGACTACGCCCTGCTGGTGGGCGCCCGCCCCCGGGGCCCCGGCATGGAGCGGAAGGACCTGCTGGAGGCCAACGCGGCCATTTTCTCGGCCCAGGGCAAGGCGCTGAACGATGCGGCCAGCCGTGACGTGAAGGTGCTGGTGGTGGGCAACCCGGCCAACACCAACGCGCTGATCGCTCAGCGCAATGCCCCGGATCTCGATCCCCGGCAGTTCACCGCCATGACCCGGCTGGACCACAACCGTGCGCTGGCACAGTTGGCCGGCAAGACCGGATCCCACACCACCGATATCACCCGGATGACCATCTGGGGCAACCACTCGGCCACCCAGTACCCGGATATCAGCCAGGCGCTGATCAAGGGCGAGGCGGCTGCCGACAAGGTGGATCGCGGCTGGTACGAGAAGGAATTCATCCCCACCGTGCAGCAGCGCGGTGCCGCCATTATCAAGGCCCGCGGCGCCTCCAGTGCCGCTTCCGCCGCCAGTTCCGCCATCGACCACATGCGCACCTGGGCGCTGGGCACCCCGGAAGGCGATTGGACCAGCATGGGCATTCCCTCCGACGGCAGCTACGGCATCACCGAAGGGCTGATCTACTCCTTCCCGGTGACCTGCAAGGACGGCGAATACACCATCGTGCAGGGTCTGGAGCTGGACGAATTCAGCCGCGAGAAGATGAAGGCCACGGAGCAGGAACTGGTCGAGGAACGGGATGCGGTGAGCCACCTGCTGCCGTAATCCCCGATCACCTCACGCATCAGAAAAGGCGCCTACCGGGCGCCTTTTCCGTTTGCTCGCAGGACAGGACCGGCAGGGGCTCACTTGGTGCCGAACATCCGGTCCCCGGCATCGCCCAGGCCCGGCACGATGTAGGCCTTCTCGTTCAGTCCCTGATCCACGGCCGCCGTGTATACCGTCACATCGGGGTGCGCCTGGTGGAACGCCCGGATGCCCTCCGGCGCCGCCAGCAGGCAGAGAAAGCGGATATGCACCGCACCGGCTTCCCGGAGCCGGCTCACCGCTGCCGCCGCGGTATGCCCGGTGGCAAGCATGGGGTCCACCACGATCAGCAGCCGCTGATCCAGATCCGAAGGCACCTTGAAGTAGTATTCCTTCGCTTCCAGGGTCTCCGGATCCCGGTAAAGCCCCATATGGCCCACCCGGGCCGAGGGCACCAGATCCAGCATCCCCTCCAGGAGTCCGTTGCCGGCGCGGAGCACGGAGACGAAGCACAGTTTCTTGCCGTCCAGCCTGGGGGCATCCATCTCCTGGATCGGCGTCTGAATGCGCACCGTGGTCAGCGGCAGATCCCGGGTCACCTCATAGGTCAGCAGCAGGGCGATTTCCCGCAGCACGCCTCGGAACTTGGATGTGGATGTTTCCTGCTTGCGCAGCACGGTGAGCTTGTGCTGGACCAGTGGGTGGTTGATGAGCACGGTGGCTGACTGCATGGACGGCCTCGCCTCGGTCATGTTGTTGGAATCGCGGGCAGAATAGCAGATCCGGCCCCAGGGGAAACGTCAAGCCGATTCACCGCCGCATCGTCGGAGATCCCTGCTTCGCAGGGCTTCCGACCTACAACCCCTCCACCCGTAGGTCGGTAGCCGCGCGCAGCGCGGATCACCGACGTCAACCAAACCCATCGC
>JAFIFU010000124.1 GCA_020831885.1 Ectothiorhodospiraceae bacterium | reverse complement strand
CGCGCCCCTTGCGCGGGTTGGTCCGCTTCATGGGGCCCTTGAAGCGGTCCGGATCGTACAGCAGGTAGGTTCCCAGGTGTCCCTTGGGGCAGAGCTTGCCGTTGGCAATCGGGTTGCCCGGGTCGCCGTAGATGGCGTGGACGCGGCCGTTGGTGGTGTAGACGTTGATGCCGCAGCGTGCCGGACACTGATGGCAGATGCTCTTGGTGACGACGGTTTCGCCGGATGCCCCTCGTCCTGTCTGGCTTTTGGCCGTGGGGCTGAATCCTTGCAGGCCGACGCCTCCGGCGGCCACCGCGGCAGTGGCGCCCGTGGCCTGGAGGAAGCGCCGACGGCTTATCAGGGCGTTCAGTACGTTCATCGTGAACCCTCTCCTGTGGTCGATTCGACGCGGGGCGCTGATCCGAACTCCGCGTTCATGAGGTGTCGTGATTTCCTGCAGGGGGGACAGTGCGCTTCGCTTTCGTTGGCAGTGGCGAACATCCGTCCGCAGTCGCGGCATCGGCGTTCGGTCAGGCGATGGAGTTCGGTATGCGCCTCGCCGCCAACGGCGGCTTCCATCCGAATGGCCTGCTCCGGGCATCCCCGCTCGCAAAGCCGGCAGGCAATGCACAGCTCGGCCTTCAGGAACAGGGTGCTGATACCGCTGTCGGCCCGCCGTTCCAGTGCGCCGGTGGGGCAGAGCGCCGCGCAGATACCGTGGCCCTGGCAGGCTTCGCTGACGGAGAGCCGGGGTAGGGTGGCCGGGCTGTGCCCATGACCGGTCAGGGCCCTCAGCTCTTCGTACAGGCGGAGCCGGCGGCGCGGGCGGATCCTCTCGATCAGGGGTGAGCTCACCGCCGGGGAGGGCGCTCCGTTGATCCGCGCCCGCGCGGAAATTGCCTCGCCACCCAGGCGGCGCAGAAATCCCCTGCGGCTGACACGGCTTTCCAGCTTGCTCTCGGGAATGGTTTTTGCCGCCAGGCGCGCGGACAGTGGCTCCAGGCTGATGCGTGGCTGGCGATGCTCGGGCACAGCAGCCTCATTCAGGATATGCCTGGCTTCCCGCATGGCCGCTTCCGCGGGGTGGGTTTCACGGCCGCAAGCCGGGCAATCGCTGCACCAGCCTCGGTCCAGAACGGAGATTCCCTGGTTGCCCGCCAGGCGATTCAGGCTCAGCAACTGCGCTGCATCAAGCCCACCGGTGCAGGGGACACGCAGCGTGTCCCCCCGGCTCTCCGATTCCGGTACCCGCCAGCAGTCCACCTCGCGGATTCGGGGAACCGTTTCATCCGGCAGTGGAAGATCCGGGAAGCCGCTTACCCGCAGCGCATCACTGGGGCAGTGGGCCGCGCACCGGCCGCACCCAAGGCAGTCGCCTTCCAACTGCGGACCCCGCTCCGATACCGCGAGCACGGAGGCGGGGCAAGCATCGGCACATGCCGTACAATCGGCAAGCGGACTTCGTGCCGGCAGGCAGGCGGATATGTCGACGCGCAAGCGAGGCTCGGACGGGTGAATGACCTGAAATCTCTCCTCCGGCCCCGGCTTGCCCCTGTGCTTCTCTGGCATCATATGGCTGGCAACCGGTTTTTCTGTTCAGCACGAGCTCGAATCGTGCCATGTGGGTGCAGCAAGAACGGGGCCAGCAGCCGCATGAACCGCAAGGGCGGGGCTGCGGCGGTTTGGAGGGTTGCATGAGGTTACGAGCTGGTAACAACAGGACCGCGAGAGAGTTACCTTATGGTAACGCTACCGGGGCCCGGCGACGGCTGTCCATGCTGCTGCGGGTGCTGGTGCTTACAGTCGTCGGGCTGGTCATCACTGGTGAGGCGTCCGCCAACCAGCGGCCGATCCGCGTGGGTCTCACGCCGGTGATACTGGAAGATCAGGTCCGCTTCCTTGAGAGCTGGCGTCAGTACCTGGAAGAGGAACTTGGCCGGGAAGTGCAGTTCCTGCGGCGTAACAATTACGGGGAGATCGTTGATCTGGCGCTGCGCGGGCAGGTGGATTTCGCCTGGCTCTGCGGATTCCCGTATGTACGAAACGACGGGGCGCTGGATCTGCTGGTGGCGCCCGTCTTCAATGGGGCGCCACGCTACCAGTCGTATCTCATCGTTCCGGCATCCGATACCGATTCACGGGATCTGATGGATCTGGAAGGCGGGATTTTTGCTTTCTCTGATCCCAACTCCAATTCCGGCTGGCTTTATCCGGAGGCCGTGTTGCGTCGTCACGGGACCACGGCCGAGCAGCACTTCGACCGGACCTTCTACACCTGGGGTCATAGGCGCGTGATCGAGGCGGTGGCACACGGTCTGGCCGAGGGTGGGGCAGTAGACGGGTACGTATGGGAAACCCTTGCCCGGGTCGAGCCGGAGCTGACCGGGCGGACGCGGATTGTCAGCCGCTCCGACGCCTTCGGTTTTCCGCCGGTGGTGGCCACGCCCGCCGCGGATTCAGCCATGCGGCAGGCGGTGCTCGGGGTGCTGCTGTCCATGGCGGAGTCGGAGCGTGGTCGTCAGTTGCTGGAGGCGCTGAACCTAGACGGCTTCCAGCAGGTGGGGCCGGAACTCTATGATTCCATCCGCCGCCTCAGCCGGGAGGTGGTGCAGTAGGCGGAGGGAGGC
>JAFIFU010000128.1 GCA_020831885.1 Ectothiorhodospiraceae bacterium | reverse complement strand
CATGTCCTCGCGTTCCTTGAACGAACCCACCTTGTCGCGGACGATGCATTTCAGGTAGTGCGCGAAGCGCGTAGTCGCGAACAGATAGGGCAGCCGCGCGCCGAGCTGGGCGTTGGCGGTGGCGTCCGGATCATCGTACTCCGCCGGCTTGTGCACCGTCTGCGCACCGATGAACGCGGCTATGTCGGTGTTCTTGCGATGGATCAACGGCATCAGCCCGCTCTTCGCCAGCTCCGCCTCGCGCCGGTCGCTGATGGCGATTTCGGTGGGGCATTTCATGTCCACGCCGCCGTCGTCACTGGGGAACGTGTGCACCGGCAGCCCTTCCACCGCACCGCCGGATTCGACGCCGCGGATGCGCGTGCACCAGCCGTACTGCTTGAACGAGCGATTGATGTTCACCGCCATGGCGTAGGCCGAATTCGCCCAGGTGTACTTGGTGGAATCGGAACCGCTGGTGTCTTCCTCGAAATTGAACTCCTCCACCGGTTCGGTGGCGGCACCGTAGGGTAGCCGCGACAGGAAGCGTGGCATGGCAAGCGCCAGGTACTTGGAATCCTCCGATTCGCGCAGCGACCGCCAGCCGGCGTATTCCGGCGTCGAGAAGATCTTTGCCAGGTCGCGCGGGTTGGTCAGCTCCTGCCAGGAATCCATCTGCAACAAACCGGGTGCGGCGCCGGCGATGAAAGGCGCATGGGCGGCGGCTGCGATCTGCGCCATGCCCGAGAGCAGTTCCACGTCCTGGGGACCATGGTCGAAATGGTAGTCGCCGACGATGCAGCTGATAGGTTCGCCGCCGAGCTGACCGTATTCCTCCTCATAGATGCGCTTGAAGATCGGACTCTGGTCCCAGGCGGTGCCCTTGTACTTGCGCAGCGTCTTGTGCAATTCCTTCTTGCTCAGGGGCATGAAGCGGATCTTCAGCATCTCATCGGTCTCGGTGTTGTTGACGAGATGGTGAAGACCGCGCCAGGCGCCCTCCAGCGACTGGAACTTCTCGTTGTGAAGGATTTCGTTGATCTGGTCGGTCAGCTTCTCATCGATTTCGGCGATGATGGCATTGATGGTGCTGACAGCGTCGTCGGAAATCACGGTGGTCTCGCGCAGCGCCTGCTCGGCGAGCGTACGCACAGCAGATTCCACCTCTTCCCGGGCCCGATCCGACTTCGGCCGGAACTCTTTCTGCAGCAATTGGGCAAAATCGTCCGCGCTTAGCGCCTCGGCCTCGGTCTGGCCTTCAGTTTCCTTTTCCGTGTCAGCCATGGCTCAGCCCTCGCTTTTCTCTTCAGCGTCGTCATTGGGACGAGCGCCCAGGGTCTCCAGCAGGCCCTGGTCGTTCAGTACTTTCGCGATCAGCTCCTCGGCGCCGGACTTGCCGTCCATGTAGGTGACCAGGTTGGCGAGCTGCTGACGCGCCTCCAGCAGCCTCCGCAGTGGTTCGATCTTTCTTGCCACCGCGGCCGGCGAGAAGTCGTCCATGCTCTCCAGCTCCAGATCAACCTCCATGTTCCCTTCCCCGGTCAGCCTGTTCTCGACGGCGAACTTCAGGGTTGGCCGCAACGCCTTCATGCGCTGGTCAAAGTTGTCCACGTCGATCTCCAGCATCTTGCGGCCATCCACCGGGGGCAGCTGCTCCTGGCTGTCGCCGGCCAGATCGGACATCACCGCCATCACGAACGGCAGCTGGACTGTCTTTTCGGCGCCATAGAGCTCCGTGTCGTACTCGATCTGCACCCGAGGTGCCCTGTTCCGGGCGATGAACTTCTGAGAACTTGCCTTGGCCATGACTTGCCACTCCCATCAGATAACCGAAGCCGATCAGGTTGCCCCCGCCCCATCACCGACGGATCCACGCCGCCCTAGTCCGCACTGACGCCTCCCAGCTTGCGGACCTGCTCCACCGCATCGGGCGCTATGTCCTGGAGAATGTCGAGGAAATCCATGTCCACCAGCCTTTTGGCACGTGCCATCAACAGCGGTACCGGACTGGAGGGTTCATGGGCACGGAAATACGCGGATATCCTGTCCATCGCCGCCACTGCATCCTGGCGCGAGCGAATTTCGCCACCGCTTCCGGCGACCGCCCCAGCGGGGGGCGGCGAGGCAGCTTCGGCCGGCACCGTGGCGGAATCCGCCTGCGCCGCCGGCGATTCCGAATTGCTCATCGCCTCCTCCTGAAGATACTGGGCCAGCACCTGGACAATCCGGTGCAGCCCGTCCTTCAGCCGCCCGAGATCGGGTGCCTGCTCGGCACCCACCTTTTCCCTGAATACAGACTCGATGGCAGCCGCATCGTCCAGCGCCTGCTTCATCACGGCGTGCAGATCGCGGCGCTCCTCGGCGTCCATGGCCTGCAACGCACCGTCCACGACATCAAGCCGGGGGATCTCACCCTCGTGATCAGCAGGCGGCTCGGCACGTCCCTGGGCCAGCTCCACATCCAGCAGGCTGAAACGGCCCGCCCGCTTGTCATTGACCAGGGGCGCGGTCCGCAGCGGCCGCAATACCTTGTGAAAGTTGGTGAGATTGAATACGGCGCTGGCACGTTCCATGGCGTCGCCGTCCTCGTCCAGCGGCGGGTAGACGTCGTCCCAGAACGCCTCCACGAGACCGCGCATCAGCGCCATGGCGGCGGAGAAATCGCGCAGGCCTCCGGTATGAAGCAAAGCGGCCGCCAGATA
>JAFIFU010000065.1 GCA_020831885.1 Ectothiorhodospiraceae bacterium | reverse complement strand
CCGGGGGGCGCGCGCCCCGCCCCGGGCGTGGCTGTTTTCTGCCCCGACCTCGTCAAAAACCCCTTCCGTGCGTCTCAGCTACTCAAATGGGTACATGCCCGGCGGATCACCGAATTCGGTCACATGACCGACCTCAGCAAGGCCTTGCGGCAGAAACTGGAGGAGGTGGCGGAGATCCGGGTTCCGGAAGCCGTGCTGGATCAGCGATCCGCTGACGGGACCCGCAAGTGGCTGCTGCGGCTGGACGGGGCCAACGCCGTGGAAACGGTGCTGATTCCCGAAAAGAGCCGGGATACGCTTTGCATTTCCTCCCAGGTTGGTTGTGCGCTGGAATGCAGTTTCTGTTCCACGGGAGTCCAGGGGTTCAACAGGAATCTCTCGACGGCGGAGATCGTGGGCCAGCTCTGGTACGTCAACAAGGTGCTGGCGGAGGAGTTCCCGGGGCGGCAGGTCACGAATGTCGTGTTCATGGGCATGGGCGAACCCCTGCTGAACTTCAAGCAGGTGGTGCCGGCCTCGGAGCTGATGAAGGATGATCACGCGTACGGCTTGTCCAAGCGTCGGGTGACTCTGAGCACCTCCGGCGTTGTGCCTTATCTGTATCGTCTGGCTGAGGTCAGTGACATCAGTCTTGCTGTCTCGCTGCATGCCCCCAACGATGCGCTGCGGGACGAACTCGTGCCCATCAACCAGCGTTATCCCATTGCCGAGTTGCTGGAGGCCTGTCGCCATTACATTGCCGACAAGCCCCATCGCCGCATCACCTGGGAATACGTCATGCTGGACGGTGTCAATGACAGTGATGAACATGCCCGTCAGTTGGTTCGGCTGATCCGCGATATTCCATCCAAGGTCAATCTGATACCGTTTAATCCGTTCCCCCAGGCCCGTTACAGCCGCTCCAGCGACGCGCGTATCCAGCGTTTCAGCGAAATCCTCAGCCGTGCCGGCCTGGTGTCCACCACGCGGAAAACCCGTGGTGACGATATCGATGGTGCCTGCGGTCAATTGGTGGGGAAGGTGGCTGATCGCACCAAGCGCCGGTTCAAGCGGGAGCAGCGTATGCAGCAGATCATGGAGTGAGCATGCGGCGTTATCGGCATTTCCTGTATGTCCTGCTGGTGCTGGTGCTGGTGCTGGTGCTGGCTGGCTGCGCCAGCAGCGGACAGCGCCATGGCACCGATCTGGAGCGGGCCTCGGAGATCAACACCCAGCTCGGTATCGCCTATATGCAGGAGAACAACCTCAACCAGGCGATGGAATCCTTGCAGAAGGCGGTGGACCAGAACCGCCGCAACCCCTCGGCACATAGTGCACTTGCGGTGCTCTATGAGCGCCTGGAGGAGTACGACGACGCCGAACGGCATTTCCGTCGTGCATTGCGGCTCGATGGGGATAATTCCTCCCTGCGCAACAATTACGGGCGCTTCCTGTGCAACCGGGGGGATTACGCGGGAGCCGATGAGCAGTTCCGTCAGGCCTTGCGCAATCCGCTGTATGACCGCCGCGAGTTGCCGCTTACCAACGCCGGCCTCTGCGCCCTGCGCGCGGGAGAGCCGGAGCAGGCGGCAGACTATTTCCGGCGTGCCCTGGAACACGCACCCACGTTCCCGCCGGCCCTGCGGCGCATGGCCGAGCTCCAGCATGAACGGGGCGAATACCTGTCGGCCCGTGGCTACTTGCAGCGTTACCGTGATGTGGCCAGCATGGATGCGTCCATGCTGTGGCTGGGTGTGCTGATCGAGCGCGGTCTGGGCAACGAGGACGAGGCTGCGAGCTACGGGCTGCGGTTGCGCGCGGATTATCCGGACTCCGAAGAAACCAGCGAATACCTGCGAACGAGGCACTGATGACCGATACCGGGCTCCAGGGCAAGACGCAGCAGCGGGACGAACCCGCCGGGCCGGGCACGCTCCTGCGGTCCACCCGGGTGGAGCGGGGCATGGCTGTGGCTGATGTGGCCGCCGCGCTGCATATCCCGGTGACGGTGATCGAAAAACTGGAAGCCGACGATTACCAGGGGTTGCCGCCGGCCACATTCACGCGCGGTTATCTCCGTGCCTACGCGCGGCTGCTGGAGCTGGATCCGGACACGGTGCTCCGCCGGTGTCCGGCGCGGGGTGAGAGCACCCGCCCGCTGCGGGTGTCGGCGCCGGTGAAAACGTCCCCCGACATCACTCCCGGGCTGGTGCGCGGATTCCTGGCCGGGGCGGTTTTGGCCGTGATTGTGGGCGGAGGCTACTGGTTCTACGCGGGATTCGACCCGGCTTCCGATGGGGAACACCTGGCGGAAGGCTCCGAGCCAGAGACCCCCGTAGCGGAACCGACTGTGCAGCCGTCGGATACCCCCCGGACGCCGGAGGTGTCGGGTTCCGTCGATCCGGATCCGGTACTTGACCAGGCTGACGAACCCGATCCTGAGCGCTACTTCTCTGATGCGTTGGCCGGGCCGGCGGAGGGTCCGTCCGTTGCCGCCGCCGAGCCCCGGGACCGGGACGAGCCGGCAACGTCTCAGAGTACGCCGGCGACCCCTGAGGAGATCCCCGCGCTGGAGTTGCCGCTGGAGACGGACACCCATCTGGCCGCCACCGGGGGTGATGGGCAGACGGAGGATGCGAGCGCCGCCCCCGGGGATGAGGACTCCCTGCCTCCGGAGCTTCACGAGGAGGTGGCGCCTGCGGATGTGGCCGGCCATGAGCTGCGGCTGGAGTTCAGCGGGCCATCCTGGGTCGAGGTGTATGATGCGGACGGTGAACGGCTGATGTACGGGCTGGTGGAGCGCCGGGGCAGTGAGCGGGTGCGCGGTTCGGCGCCCTTCTCCGTGGTCATCGGCGATGCGAATCATGTGGCCCTGGTCTACGAGGGCGAACCGGTGGATCTCGGCCAGGTGCGTCCCGGTCGCGTCGTCCGCACCCGCATTCCCAATTGAATCAATGCATGACTGAGGCCTGGCTCACCCTCTGACGGTGGCGCGTGGCCAGGAACCAGGGAGACTGTCTTGGGTAACACGATTCAATCCGTTCGCGGATTCAGCGATCTGCTGCCTGATCAGACGCCGCTGTGGCGCCATGTGGAAGGCATTCTGACCGGTGTGCTTGACCGTTACGGCTACCGTGAGATCCGCCTCCCACAGCTTGAGAAGACGGAACTGTTCGCCCGCACCATCGGTGAGGTCACCGACATCGTCGAAAAGGAGATGTACACCTTCGAGGATCGCAATGGCGACAGCCTCAGCCTGCGACCCGAGGGTACGGCCGGCTGCGTGCGGGCCTGTATGCAACACGGGTTGCTGCACAACCAGCAGCCGCGGCTGTGGTACACGGGCAGCATGTTCCGCCATGAGCGGCCGCAGAAAGGGCGGCTGCGTCAGTTCCATCAGATCGGTGCCGAAGTGTTCGGGCTGTCGGGGCCGGACATCGATGCCGAGTTGATCATCATGACGGCCCGCATGTTGCGTGAACTCGGACTTGACCATGTGGAGCTGCAGCTCAATACCCTGGGCACCGCCGAGGGTCGCCGCCGCTATCGGGAGGCACTGGTGGGTTTTCTCGGCGGACATCGGGCAGCGCTGGACGATGACAGTCAGCGCAGGCTGGACACCAACCCGTTGCGTATCCTGGACAGCAAGAATCCGGAGACCCAGCGTCTTCTGGACGCAGCCCCTGTGCTGTCGGATTTCCTGGATGATGAGTCGCGGAAGCATTTTGAGGGTCTGAAGTCCCTGCTGGATCGGGCCGGTGTAGCCTACAGGGTGAATCCGCGCCTGGTCCGGGGATTGGATTACTATGGCCGCACGGTGTTCGAATGGGTGACCGACCGGCTCGGCGCTCAGGGGACCGTTTGCGCCGGGGGACGCTATGACGCCCTGGTGGAGCAATTGGGCGGCCGGCCGACGCCGGCGGTTGGTTTTGCCCTGGGGCTGGAACGGATCGTGGCACTGGTCGAGGAACTCGGGCTTGCACCGCAGCAACGGGAGCTGGATGTTTACATGGTGGTTGCGGGTGACCGGGCCCAGGAAGCGGCGCTGGTGTTGGCGGAGCGGCTCCGGGATGCGCTGCCGGGGCTACGCCTGCAGATGCACTGTGGCGGAGGGAGCTTCAAGAGCCAGTTCAAGCGGGCGGATCGCAGCGGAGCACGCTTCGCCGTCGTGCTCGCCGAGGATGAACTCGCCCGCGGTCAGGTGGGTCTGAAGGATCTGCGGGATGGCGGAGAACAACACGCGGTGGGCCGCGAAGAACTGCCCGGGCTGCTGGCCACGGGTCTGGACGAATAGCGAGGAGGCAAGGTGGCCGCATACAGTGATGACGAACAGATTGAAAAACTGAAAGAGTGGTTCCGGGAAAACGGCAAGGCGCTGGTGGCAGGTGTGATCATCGCCGTGGGCGGCGTGGTCGGCTGGCAGCAGTGGAACGCCTACCAGGACCGGCAGGCGGAAGCGGCATCCGTTGCATACGCCCAGTTACTGGAGGCCCGCCAGACGGATGCCGACACCGATACCGTGAACCGTCGCGGACGAACGGTGATGGATGACTTCCCCCGCACTGCGTATGCGGCCATGGCCGGCCTGCAGCTCGGGGAGTACCACGCCGCCCGGGGAGAGCTGGATCAGGCTATTCCCGCCCTCCAGTGGGTGGTGGACAATGCGGGGGATTCAGCCTTCCGTCACATGGCGCGGCTGCGGCTGTCCCAGGTACTGGTGGCGGCGGAGCGCGCCGACGAGGCGGTCAGCCTGCTACAGGTGAGTGATCAGGGCGCGTTCCGGGTTCAGTATCAGGAGCGTCTCGGTGATGCCTATGCTGCCCTGGGGCGTCATGATGACGCCATGGCCGCTTACGAAGCGGTGCTCGGGAGTCAGGAACTGGGGCGGGAGCGCCGGGAGCACGTGGAACTGAAGCGTAATGACCTGAAGCGCGGAGGTAATGCGTGAGGCGTGGCCTGACCCTGCTGGTGATGGTGCTGCTGCTCGCCGGTTGCAGTAGCGCTCCCAAGAGAGAACTGCCCGCGGATGAGCTGCAGGACACGCGGGACGGGTTGCAGGTGGAGACCGTCTGGCGAGCCAGTGCGGGCAGTGGGGCGCATGCGCCCGGGGATGCCCTCGGGCCGGTGGTGGTTGATGGCGAGGTGTTCGTCGTTGACCGGCGGGGCCGGCTGAGCGTTTTCGATCTGGAAACGGGCAATCGACTCTGGCGCATGGGGATCGGCAGCCCGGTGTCCGCCGGCCCCGCAGTGAGCGATGAACTCATTGTAGTCGCCAGCCGGGAGGGCAAGGTCATCGGGGTGGACCGCCGCAACCGCGAGGTGCTCTGGATCAGCGGGGTGACCAGCGAGGTGCTGGCCATGCCGCTGATCTCCAGTGATACGGTGATCGTTCAGGCGGCCGATGGCCGTGTTTTCGGCTTGCGCACCGACACCGGTAGCCGGCGCTGGATCTACGATCGGAGCATGCCGCCACTGACCTTGCGCGGTGGAGCGGACCCGCGGGCCGTGGGCAGCCGGATTCTTGCCGGTCTGCCCAATGGGAGGATCGTTGCCCTGGGCCGTTCCGACGGGCGGCTGCTGTGGGAAGCGCAAGTCGGTGAGCCGCGCGGTGGTTCCGACCTGGAGCGGATGCGCGACGTCGCCCGGCGTTTCGTGATTGAACGCGGCGAGATCTATGCCGCGGCCTACCAGGGCGAGGTGGTTGCGCTTGGTTTGCAGGAAGGTCGGAGCAGTTGGCGCCGGGAGCTGTCCTCCACCCAGGGCGTGGCGGCGGATGGGGAACGGGTTTACGTCGCGGAGAGCAACGGCCGGCTGTGGGCGTTGGACCGCCGCACGGGCGCCGCTATCTGGCGGCAGGATCAGACCGAAGGCCTGCAGGCAACGGCGCCCATGGTCCTTGGCGACGTCGTGGTGTTCGGTGACGAGCGCGGACGCCTCACCTGGCTGGATGCCCAGGACGGCGAATTGCTTGCCAGAACCCGGCATCATCGCGCCGGTTTTTCCCGTCATGGTGCCGTCGCCAATGGCGATCTGATCGTGCTCAGCGACGGCGGGCGGCTGCTGAGGCTGTCCGTCAGCAGACCCTGAACGGGGGAGTCCATCGCCTCATGTGCCTGCTTGCCTTCGCCGTCGGCGTCCATCCGGATTATCCCCTGATCGTGGCAGCGAATCGGGATGAGTTCCATGAACGGCCGGCGGAACCGGCGGCTTGGTGGAAGGCGCCGAGGATTCTCGCTGGCAGGGATCTGCGGGCGGGTGGCACCTGGCTGGGGGTGACCCGCGCCGGCGGTCTCGCCACCATTACCAATTTCCGTGATCCGGAGCGCCATCGTCCCCGGGCACCCTCCCGGGGTGGGCTGGTGGTGCGGGCGCTTGTGGATCCGCAGGAGACGCTGGAAACGCATCTGACCGGCCACGGCCGTGACTATAACGGCTTCAATCTGCTGTGGGCCCGGGAAGGTGCGGTCTGGTATTACAACAATCAGACGGCCAGTGGCGTGACCCGGCTCACCCCGGGGATTTACGGGCTGAGCAATGGGGTCCTGGATACCCCCTGGCCCAAACTGCTCCGGGTGCGGGAAGGATTGCGGGAACTGGTGCGGCAGCGCGGGGAACCGGTACCCCATGTCCTGTTCGAGCTGATGAGTGATCGGCGTCAGCCGCCGGAGCATGCCTTACCGGATACCGGGATCGGGGCGGAATGGGAGCGCCTGCTGGCGACACCCTTTATCGTGGACCGCCGCTATGGGACACGCAGTACCAGCGTGGTGCTGCATCGCATCGACGGGACGGCAACGTTCGCGGAACGCGCGTACCGGCCGGACGGTGGTGTGGTGTCGGAACGGGTGTTCCGGTTCCGGCTCACGCGGGGGTGGTCGGCCAGGACTGATTCCAGGCATTCAGTCACAGGTGCCCACTGAGCCTCGCCGACAGGGGCGGCGATCGATCCAGATCGTGTTCCCGAGCCGCGTTCCCGTGAAGTCCGTTCCGCTGATATCGGCGCCCCGCAGGTTGGCGCGGCTCAGGTCGGCGTCCGTGAAGTCCGCCCCGGCGAGCGATGCCCGGTCCAGGTTGGCTCCGTGGAGGTTTGCACCCGCCAGGCGTGCGTTTTCAAGCATGGCGCGGCTGAGATCCGCATTGCGCAGGTCAGCCCCCTCCATATTGGCGCCCTGCAGGTTGGCCTGGGACAGGTTGGCGTCCTGCAGAACGCTGTTGGCGAGGCTGGCGCCGCGCAGCTCCGCGTTGTACAGCCGGCTTCCGGACATCAGTGTGTGATCCAGGATCGCACCGTCCAGGTTGGCGCTGTCCAGGCGCGCCTCGCGCAAATCGGCCTCCGTGAAATCCGCCCCCTCCAGGCGGGCTGAGGTGAAACGCGCACCCTGCAGGCGGGCTCCGCGGAAGTCGGCGTCCCGCAAGGAACTGGCACCGAAATCCGTCCGCCGCCCGGAAACGTCCACCAGGCTTGCACCGTTCAGGCTGGCATTGGTGATCACGGCGCTTTCCAGATTGGCGCCATCCAGTCGTATGCCATCGGCCTGTACGCGCCCCATCAGCGCCCGGCCCAGGTCGGCACCGGAAAGGTCACGGTCCTCCAGCGTGCAGTTGAACCAGTTGACACGGGGCTCCGGAGGCGCGTTGCAGTCGGCCAGGGCAGGTGATACGCTCAGCGCCAAAAAAAATCCGGTGGTCAACAAGATCGGTGATCCGCGAAAAGGGCGGCGGGAGCTGCGCCGGAACCGGGACTGACTGTCCCGTACCTGGCTGCACCCCGGCTCGCATGCACCGGCTTCGGGCCGTGCCGCTGAAACAGTTTCTTTCACGTTTGTCATCTTGGGAGGATTTTCACGCATGCGAGTCATTCTATTGGGCCCGCCCGGAGCCGGCAAAGGTACGCAGGCCGCTCATCTTTGCGAAACCTTCGGTATTCCGCAGATTTCCACCGGAGACATGCTGCGTGCCGCGGTGAAGGCTGGTACCCCCTTGGGCCGTGAGGCCGACAAGGTGATGAAATCGGGCGGATTGGTGTCCGACGATATCATTCTCGGGCTCGTCAAGGAACGCATTGCCCAGGACGATTGCAAAAACGGTTTCCTGTTTGACGGTTTCCCGCGCACCATCGCGCAGGCGGAGGCGTTGAAGGACGAGGGTATCAGGCTCGATTACGTCATCGAGCTGCAGGTGGATGACGAGGAAATCGTGGGCCGCATGAGCGGCCGTCGGGTGCACCCGGGATCCGGCCGCGTCTACCATGTGGAGCACAATCCGCCGAAGCGTGATGGTAAGGACGATGTGACCGGCGAGGCCCTGGTGCAGCGGGAGGATGACAGGGAAGAGACCGTGCGCAAGCGGCTTCAGGTCTATCATGAGCAGACCAAGCCGCTGGTGGACTTTTACCGGAAACTGGCTGCCAGCGGTGAGCCGGCGGCGCCGCAATACGTGGCGGTGAACGGCCTGGGAGACGTGGGGGCGGTACGCGAGCGGATCCAGGCGGCCATTCACGACTGATTGCTGGCCAGGCAATGGAGTTAAGCCCGGTCTCCGTGAACTCCACGCCGCTGCGTCATGGCTTTACCTGAGTGAGTCACGGCCGTCTCCTGATGGATCCTGCCCTCGCGGCTGGATCCGGTGATTGGTGTATGATGTCTTTATGAAGGGCGTCGCCAGACCCCGGCTGGTTGCGGCGGTCTGGCAGCGCCCTTCTGCGTATCGCCCTCCTGCACGGGCCAGGGCTTGATGTGCCCGCGGCAGAACCCATACCTCTGGGTAGGGTCGAACCAGATGACATGCATGCGCCCTCCGGGGTCGTGGACAGTGGGGTGGAGTCGGCATGAAGCGATATCTGTTCCTGTTGATCGTTCTTCTGATCGCTGGACTGGGCGGAAGCCAGTTGGCTGCCGGCAACAACCAGGCGCTGCTGTTCAAGGTGGAAGGTGCCATCGGCCCGGCCACAGTGGATTATCTGAACCGCGGATTCCGTCAGGCCCGGGACGGGGCCGCGCCATTGGTGATCATCCAGATGGATACGCCGGGGGGGCTGGACACCTCGATGCGCGATATCATCCGGCTGATCGTGGACAGTCCGGTACCCGTGGTGACGTATGTGTCACCAAGCGGTGCCCGGGCGGCCAGTGCCGGCACTTATATTCTTTACGCCTCCCATGTGGCGGCGATGGCGCCGGGAACAAACATGGGAGCGGCAACCCCGGTGCAGCTCGGTGGGGAAGGTCCCCGTCTGCCAGGGGCTGATGATGACGAGTCGGAAGCCGACGATGAGGAGAACGGCGATGAACGGGAGGAACGGGAACGCCGTCGCGATGACCGGTCCGCCACAGAGCGCAAGGTGCTGAACGATGCCATCGCCTATATCCGTTCGCTGGCGGAGATGCGGGACCGCAATGCCGATTGGGCTGAGGAAGCGGTCCGGGACGCCGCCAGCATCGGCTCCCGAGAGGCCTTGGAGAAGAATGTCATCGACGTTGTCGCCGACAATATCGATGATCTGCTGGCACAGATCGACGGCAGGACGGTGAAGGTCTCCGCCGGGGAAGTGACGATCCGGACGGAGGGCCTGCAGGTGCGGGCGGTGGATCCGGACTGGCGGAACGAATTGCTGGCCATCATAACGAACCCCAATGTGGCCTATATCCTGATGCTGGTCGGCATTTACGGTCTGTTCTTCGAGCTGGCGAACCCGGGAGCCATCGTGCCTGGCGTGCTTGGCGGGATCTCGATACTCTTGGCGCTGTTTGCGTTTCAGGCCCTGCCCATCAATTTCGCCGGTCTGGCGCTGATGGGGTTGGGAGTTGCGTTCATGATTGCCGAGGCATTCATGCCAAGCTTTGGCATACTCGGAATCGGCGGTCTGGTGGCCTTCGCGTTCGGTTCCCTGCTGCTGTTCGATACGGGTGTGGAGGCCTATGAGTTGTCCCTGACATTGGTGCTTGCGCTTTCCGCGGTGAGCGCGGTGATCATTTTCGGCATTGCCACCATGGCGCTGCGCGCGCATCAGCGCCGTGTTACCTTCGGGCGCGAAGCCATGGTGGATCAACAGGGCGTGGCGGCGGTGGATTTCGTTGCCGGTCACGGCAAGGTGCGGCTGCAAGGTGAATTGTGGAACGCGGAGTCGGAAGGCCCGGTGCGTCGCGGCGAGACAGTCCGCATCGTGCGCATGGATGGTCTGAAGCTCCATGTGAAGCCCATGGACGACGCAGAGACCCGGTAGGGAGTTCGTGAATGACGCTGTACGACGAGGCCATTGAGCGTTTTCAGGGGTTGCTTGGCCAGGCCCGTGACGCGGGCTTGGCGGAACCGACGGCCGTGACGCTGGCAACGGCCTGGGAGGATGGTCGCCCATCAGCGCGTACCGTTCTGCTCAAGAGTGTGGACCGCGAGGGGGTCGTGTTCTATACCAATCGCCGCAGCCGCAAGGGCCGCCAGTTGCAGGTCAATCCCAGCGCCGCCCTGTGTTTTCTATGGTACGAGATCGGTGCCCAGGTGCTGGTGGAGGGTGCCGTGCAGGCGGTCAGTGACGCGGAGGCCGATGTCTACTTCGCCTCCCGGCCACGGTTGAGCCAGATCGGTGCCTGGGCATCGCAGCAGTCAGAACCGCTGGAACGAAGGGAGGAACTGGATCAGCGGGTGGAGACGCTGGAGCGCCGCTACGCCGGACAACCGGTGCCGCGTCCGCCCTACTGGTCAGGTTACCGGGTTGTTCCCGATATGATCGAGTTCTGGCAGGCTGGCGATGGCCGACTGCATGACCGGGAGCGCTACGAACGCCGGTTCGACGGCGCCTGGCGTCATCTCTGGCTGAATCCCTGAACGGATAAGCCCACCGGAAGGCAAACAGGATCAGTCAGTGCTTCGGGGTATCCGGCTCCTGCCCGGCGGCCATCAGATGCCTTCCATCCGAACTCACCAGCATGGTCCCGGGTCGCGATAACGTCAGTTCCGCACCAAGCTCCGTTGCGATGATCCGCCAGCGCTCCGGCACGGTGCGGACGGCCTGGGGAATCACCGGGTATTCATGGGCCAGGAAGAGCACAGAACCGTCCCCCCGGGTGGCCATGACCGAGTAGGCCACCGGGCCCAGGGCCGGCAGGCTGTGCTCGGTGATCGAGATGTGCGTGGCCCCTTCCAGTGAATCCGCGGGCCGGATCACCTGTTGGGCGAAATCGCTATCCACGGGCAGGGCCTGCTGTTGGGATCGGGCGTAAACCTCGGATATCTCGTCGGTGTCATCGTCCTGATCCGGTTCCGGTTGGTAGGGAAGAACGGTGAGACCGTGTGCGCTCAGGGCAGCGCAATACTGACGCTGTTGCCGTTGCCATTGTTCATAGCCCGCCAGGCGATTCTCCACACTGGGATTGCGTGCCACCCACCCGTCGTAATCCAGGAAGCGGGTATAGCAGACCGCATTGTGCACCAGGAACAGGTTCCCCGCCTCCAGTTCGACCCGCACGGGTGCGGCGCCCGGGAACAGAGTCGCCTCCAGCAACTGCCAGAGACCGGCGAAGCCGTTGTGTTCCAGTTGTATGCGGAGCAGGGCGCACAGGTCATTGAAGGTGGCGTAGCTGAGGTTCAGGGGCCGAACGCCGAAGCGTGTGGTAATGGTGTTGGCGGTTTTCAGCGATGCCTGCCCTTTCTCCAGCAAGGTTTCCTCCATACGGGCTCCTAGCCGGTCGATTGCCTCGGTGGGTCCGACGAAAACGAGCGGAATGGCCAGCAGTGGTCCGGCTCCCGGTTGTCTGGACGGGGCGATGGCGGGGATGGGGAAGTCCTCGCCGTGGGCTCCGATTGTCATGAGCCGGGGCTGGAAGCGGGTGTCCGGCAGGCTGCGCTGATAGAGCTCCAGGGCCACGTCCACGACGGTCAGCCCTGGCTGGAGGAGTTCCGTCAGGTCATACAGTCCGGCCAGCACCACAAGTCCGACGTCGTCCAGGCTGCCAAGCATGCGGCGCAGATCCTCGGCAAGGGTCCAGCCCAGGATCTCTGCCTCCTCACGGTTCAGGGGTGGCGGCGGAACGGCCCCCTGACTCACGGACTCCAGATCCAGCTCCACGGTCAGTACAGCCGGGGTTGCGGAAATGCCTTGCTGCATGGGATTGGCTCCAGCGAATGCTCGGGTGTGGGGCACTATACCGGTTGTGGTCATTCTGCCAAAGCCCGGTGGGTGGATGACGGTGATGGGCTTCTGGTGACATTTGGGATGGCCCGATTATCGGTCTAATCCGATAATGATGTTCACTGCGGTACGTGAATATTTAGGGTTTAGTATTGCAGCGTAATTTCAATTGTTTTATCTTTTCGACGTTGAAAGTGATTGGATAGATGAATGGCGTTAGGTCTGTCCTTCCGTATGACAATCGGGTAGGAACGGGTCCGGGTTTGTGGTGTACTGCCGTCGTTCCGTTCCTTGGTTTTGTGTTTTTTTCTCTTAGGAGTACTAATGGACCTTACAAAGTACGAATCGTCCGAGCTGCAGCAGCTCAAGAAAGACATTGACAAAGAGCTGAAGCGCCGTCGTAAGCAGGATGTGAAGGAAGCTCAAAAAGAGGTGAAAAGCATCGCCGAACGTTATGGGCTGACGGTGCAGGATCTGGTCAGCGGGGTGGCTCCGAAATCGGCCAAGCCGGCCGGTGGTACTCGATTCCGCCACCCGAATGACCCCGGCAAGAGTTGGTCCGGGCGGGGCCGCAAGCCTGTCTGGATCAAGGAATGGGAACAGTCCGGACGCTCGTTGGACGAGTTGCGCGTCGACTGAGCCATTCGTTTATCACGTCATGGAAAAGGGGCTCCCCGGAAACACGGTGGAGCCCCTTTATCATGCGGCGGCCGGGCCCCAAGGGGTCACGGTCAGATTGTTGGCGCTGCGTTGTTGTGGCGCTTGACCGCGAAATGACCACGGCGCTGAGGTAGTCACGCCTGCCTTGGTCAACTGCGCAGCCCCACGCCCCGGTGCAGCAGGTACATCGCAAAGCCGGCGAGTATTGCGATGAAGATCAGTATGAGGCCATAGGCAAGCCAGATATCGATGTCGGAGGCTCCCAGGAACCCGTAGCGGAACGCGTTGACCATGTAGAGTACCGGGTTGGCCATGGAGACCATTCGCCAGAAATCGGGTAGTAGGTTTATGGAGTAAAACACGCCCCCGAGATAGGTCAACGGTGTCAGTATGAAAACCGGAACGATGGAAATATCGTCGAACTTCCGCGCGAAGACCGCATTGATAAATCCGCCCAGCGAGAAGAGCACTGAGGTCAGGAAGACCACGGACACCGTGACGGGAATACTGTGTATCGGCAGGCGGGTGAATATCAAGGAGACCAGCGTCACAATGAGCCCCGTGAGCAGGCCACGGCTGACACCGCCGCTGATGTAGCCCAGCAGAATGACGGAGTTCGGGGTTGGAGAGACCAGAATCTCTTCCACGTGGCGCTGGAATTTGGCACCGAAAAATGATGACACTACATTAGAATAGGAATTCGTGATCACGGCCATCATGATGATGCCGGGCACGATAAAATCGATATAGGTATGACCATCCATGGTGCCGATACGTGGCCCGATGAGATTACCGAAAATAACGAAATACAACGCCATGGTGATGGCCGGCGGCAGCAGCGTCTGGACCCAGATGCGCAAATAGCGCTGTGCTTCCTTGCGGGCAATGGTGGCCAGGGCGATCAGGGTGCGTTGCTGGTACATCCGGTCATCCTCCCGAGGCCGTGCCGGTGTCACTGTCCCCGCGCAGCAGCCGCAGGAACAGTTCCTCCAGGCGATTGGATTTGTTTTTCATGCTGCTGACTTGAATGCCTGTCCGCTCCAGTTCCAGGAACAGCTCGGTCAATGTCTGATCTCTGCCGACCTGAACCTCCAACTGCCGGGGGGCGATCTGTTGGGTCTGGAAGGGAAAGCCGGCGGGGAGGGAATCCAGAGGGGCGGTGAGATCCAGTACGAACTCGTGGGTGTTCAGCCGCGTGAGCAGGGACTGCGTATCGGTATGCTCGATGATCCGGCCCTCATCGATGATTGCGATATTCCGGCAGAGGTTTTCCGCCTCCTCCAGATAATGTGTGGTGAGAATGATGGTGACGCCGTCGGCGCGGTTGATGTCGCGCAGGAACTGCCACATGGAGCGGCGCAGTTCGATGTCCACCCCGGCAGTGGGTTCGTCCAGAATCAGCAGCCGGGGTTCGTGGACCAGTGCCCTGGCGATCATCAGCCGGCGTTTCATGCCGCCGGAGAGCGTCCGGGAGACGGCACGACGCTTTTCCCAAAGTCCCAGCTCACGCAGGTAGCGTTCTGCCCGTTGCCGCGCCACACCGCGACGGATTCCATAGTATCCGGCCTGATTCAGGACGATCTGCTCCACCGTCTCGAAATTGTTGAAATTGAATTCCTGCGGCACCAGGCCCAGTGACGCCTTGGCTTCCCAGGGATGCCGGTCCAGATCGTGGTCGAACACAGCCACGCGGCCGCTGGTCTTTGTGACCAGCGAACTGATGATCCCGATCAGCGTGCTTTTACCTGCGCCGTTGGGGCCCAGCAGGCCGAAGAAATCGCCTTGGTCCACGGTCAGGTTCACGTCCCGTAGTGCGACTACGCCGCCTTTGTATGTCTTGTTCAGGTGCTCGAGCGTCAGCGCCTTCATGCTGCCTACCTTGCCACCGGCGGGCTGCCGGGAAGCGCACAAGTCTACCGGCGCCGGTTCCGCGGCGACAAGCCGCCGGGTGTCGAACTTCTTTACCCTGTATGTGTCCCACCGACTGAACCAACAGGCTGCTTAGGGAAGTGATCAGTGCTTCCCCAGAGAAGCGGTGAGCGTTCGGTACAGGTGGCCCCGGGAGCGCGTGGATGCCTTGGTGCGTCCCCGGACTTCCGGTTGACATCGATGCCGTGATGGCTGCTATGGTGTTCGCCTGAGATTCTTGCAACGCAACCGCATGGTTGCCCATAGGAGATCCCGTTACTCATGAATTTCCTCTCCACGATGCGTGGGTTCGCCGCTGTAATCACCGCCGCTGTGCTGCTGGCGGGGGGTGTCGGTCTTGCCCAGGCGCAGCAGAGTCAGAACCCGCAGATGCAATTGCAGCAGCTTCAGGAGCGGCTGCTCACGATTCAACAGCGGGCCATTGAGAACAATCCGCAGTTGCAGGACGAGGCGGAGGCGCTGGAAGATCTGGTGATCGGCACCATGGAGGATGCCGGGTTCGATGCCCAGGGCGGCCTGGCCCGTCTGGAACAGCTCCAGGATGAGTTCCAGGGTGGTGAAATCGACGATGATCGTCGGCGCGCGATTCTGGAGGAAGCCCAGGACATTCAGAGGGAACTGCAGGAGGGGCAGCAGCTCGCCATGCAGGATGATGATGTGGTCCGTGCCCAGGAGCGTTTCGAGAATAACCTGCTCGATGCCATGCGCGCCGAGGATCCGGAGACGGATCAGCTGCTGGAGAACTTTGAGCAGTTGCAGATGCAGATGATGCAGCAGATGCCCCGGGGCGGGCAGCCTCAGCAATAATCGCGGGCTGCATGGTCCGCCGGATGGGGGCGTTGTCATTCAGGTGGCAACGCCCTTTTTCATGCCTGCGTCACCGAGAGCGGCGCGTGGCGCAGTGTCGGATTCGGCATTGGCAGGGTGTTGTGCTATTATTTTGTACGAAATCGGACTTTTTGCCATGGCGGCAGCGGGAGGCGATGCATGGGCGGGCGACTGGTGGATGGTGTTTGGTATGAAGAAGGGTATGAGCCGGATGACAAGGGCCGTTTCATCCGCCAGCAATCGCGCTTTCGCGACTGGATCCGGGACGATCCCTCCGCTCGTTTTCAGCCGGAGCGCGGACGTTACCACCTGTATGTATCCCTGGCCTGTCCCTGGGCCCACCGCACGCTGATCATGCGCCGCCTCAAAGGGTTGGAGGAGGCGATCCCGGTTTCGGTGGTCCATCCGCTCATGTTGGAGAACGGCTGGGAGTTCCGTGATTACCCCGGCAGTACCCGGGATACCGTCCATGGTGCCCGCTACCTGCGGGAAGTCTACACGGCGGCCGACCCCCGGTTTACCGGCCGGGTCACCGTTCCCGTGCTCTGGGACCGGCAGGAACGGACCATCGTGAACAATGAGTCCCGGGAGATCCTCCGGATGTTTGATCACGCCTGGAACCGGTCAGTGGGCGCCGGCGTCGCTGATTACGCGCCTCCCGCGCTCCTGGATCAGGTTGAGGACACCATCGATGCGATTTACGAGCCGGTGAACAACGGGGTCTACAAGTGCGGCTTCGCCCAGTCCCAGCAGGCTTACGACGAAGCGGCGGAAGCCCTTTACGGGGCTCTGGATCATTGGGATGCCCTGCTGGGCGAGCGTCGGTTTCTCTGCGGCTCACGCATCACCGAGGCTGATATCTGCCTGTTCACGACGCTGGTCCGTTTCGATCCGGTCTATTCGGTCCACTTCAAGTGCTCCGAGCGCCGGATCAGCGATTACCCCAATCTGTGGAACTACCTCAAGGACCTCTATCAGCGGCCTGGCTTCAGCGACACCACTGACATGGATCATATCCGGCAGCACTACTACCGCAGTCACCCGTTCATCAATCCCACCGGGATTGTGGCACGGGCACCGCGACAGAATCTGGATGGACCGCATGATCGTGATCGACTGGATGGAGTGGGGCACGGGCCCGCATAGCTCACCGCTTCCCTGATGATCGTGAGGGGCTCTGAAGCCGCGTCACGCTCACAGGTCCGGGAACTCGACATTCAGGTCATCCGTCAGCAGTGAACGGAGCAGGCGTTGCTCCTGGAGCTCCTCTATGGCGCGACGATGATTGCGGGCCGTTGACCGGACCCCCGTGGTACGACGGGTGGGTACCGGCGGTTCATCCAGCCAGCGGCTCAACTCCTCGATTTCCTCTGCCTCCAGCCCCTCGAACAGATCGGAGGCGTCGTCGAATTTCTGCCCCATGGCGCCACCTTCACGGACGGAGCGTAACCACGCCGGTTACGGCCTCTATATACACCCGAAGGCAGCCATCGTGAAGCCCCTTTCACGCGTCCTTAGGTGGCGTCGTCGATGTCCTCCACGCGGCAGTCGATCCGGCCACGGGCCAGCCTGGCAGACAGCCGCTCACCGCGTGTCACCATCCCTGCGTCTCTGACCACGCTCCCGTCCGGTCGCTGCAGGATGGCGTAACCCCGGCTCACCGTCGCCAGCGGACTGACCGCATCCAGGGCGCGGGCCAGTGCGGCCAGGTGTTGCCGGCGACGTTCCAGGCCCCGCCCATGGGCGGTCAGCAGTTGATGTTCCAGGTGCTCCAGTTGCTGCTGTGCCGCACGCAGTCGCCGGGCCGGATGCTGGTGCTGCAGGCGCTGATGCAACTGTGCCAGCCGCAGCTCCTGAAGCTGCCGGATGCGGGTCCAGGCGGTGCGCAGCCGAAGATCCAACTCGTCCAGCCGTTGACCGTGGTCCCGCACTTGGCGGCCCGGATGCTGGCGTGACAAGCGCCGCCGCAGGGAATGCAGGCGGTCCCCGTGGAACTGAAGCCTTCCCCGCATCTGCCGCGCCAGGCGTAGTCCAAACTGTTCCAGCCGGCCGGTCAGGGCCGCGCCGTCCGGGCTCAGGAGCTCCGCCGCCGCTGAGGGGGTGGGGGCGCGCCGGTCCGCAACGAAATCGGCGATGCTGGTATCGGTTTCGTGACCGACGGCGCTGACCAGGGGGAGCCGGCATTCGGCGATGGCCCGGGCCACCGCTTCTTCGTTGAAGGCCCAGAGGTCTTCAAGTGAGCCGCCACCGCGGGTGAGCAGCAGGACGTCCACATCACGTCGGGCATCGGCCAGGCGGATCATGTCGGCGATCTGTTGTCCCGCCCCCTGTCCCTGTACGGGTACCGGGTAGACCAGTATGCCTATGGCGGGAAAACGCCGGCGCAGCACGTGGAGCACATCGCGAATGGCGGCGCCGCTGGGGGATGTGATGACGCCGATGCGGCGGGGAAGGGGCGGCAGCTCCCGCTTGCACGCCGCATCGAACAAGCCTTCCGCCTGCAGGCGCGCTTTCAGTGCCTCGAATTCCCGGCGCAGCGCGCCATCACCGGCCTCCTCCATGCTGTCGACGATGAGCTGGTAGTCGCCCCGGGGTTCGTACAGGCTGATGCGTCCGCGAACCAGGATCTGGGTTCCGTTGTCCGGCCGGAACCGGACCAATCGGTTCCGGGGTCGGAACATGGCGCAGCGGATCTGGGCCCGTGCGTCCTTGAGCGAGAAGTACCAGTGTCCGGAGGCGGGGCGGGAGAAGTTGGACAGTTCACCCTCGACCCACAGCATGGGGAGCCCGGTCTCCAGGAGCTCGCGGACTTCCCGGTTGAGTTGGGACACCGAGAGGACCACGCGGCCGGCGGTTGTGTTCGATTGGGTCGGCGTATCAGACATGGCGGCATGGTACTCACCTTTCAGGAGGTAAAGCCATCTCTCAGGCTGCCGACCGTGTCCCAGGGGCGCGTTGATGCATGCCCGCCTTCCTCCTTTCATCCGGCGCTCCCCCGGGGAACTCCCGGCGGAAAAACGGATCTAGGGAAACACTGATCTATTCCCATGGTGCTCTGGCTTTGCAGCGTGTTCGGGG
>JAFIFU010000064.1 GCA_020831885.1 Ectothiorhodospiraceae bacterium | reverse complement strand
CGGGTGACCGCATTCATGCGGTCACCCTGCGGGCCGGGCGGCCTGGACAGCGGGGCTCCGCAACGCTTCGCGGCCAGCCGTCCCATCTGCCCGGACTCGGACACGGAAGCCGGGACTATCAGACCGCCTCGCGCTTGGAGCACGTTCAATGAGAGGTTCACCATGAGTATCCACGTCAACGGCGTCACCATTGAAAGCGGCGACATCAATGTCGAATCCGCCCACCACCAGGAGCCGGGTGCCGATCCCCGCTTCGCCTTGCGACGCGCCGCCGTGGCGCTGACTGTCCGGGAATTGCTGCGCCAGCGGGCGGAGCAACTCGGTATCGACACCGCCGGCGACGAGGCGGCGCTGGATGCAGCGCTGGAGGCCTTGATCCAGCGGGAAGTCGCGGTACCCAAGGCCGATGTGGAGACCTGCCGCCGTTGGTACCTGCAGAATCCCGATCAGTTCCGGACGCCGGATCTGACGGAGGTACGCCATATTCTGCTGGCGGCGCCACCGGATATTCTCGAGGAACGCGATGCCGCTCGCGCCACCGCCGAGGAACTCATTGCCCGATTGCAGCGGGATCCGGACGCTTTCCCGCGTCTGGCCCGGGACTATTCCCGCTGCCCCTCCGGGAAGGACGGGGGTCTGCTCGGGCAGGTGAGCAAGGGTGAGACCGTGCCGGAGTTCGAGGATGCGGTGATGCGTCTCCCCGTGGGGCTTGCCGAACTGCCGGTGAAAACCCGATACGGGTTCCATGTGGTGGAAGTGCTGCAACGGGTGGAGGGCATGCTGCTGCCGTTCGATGCCGTACATCCGCGTATCGCCGAATACCTGGAGGAAGGCTCCCGCCGGCGGGCGTTGAGCCAGTATATCCGGCTGCTGGCCGCCGAGGCGGAGATCAAGGGAATCGACCTTGAGGCAGCAGAATCCATGTTAATTCAATGAATTGAGGCAACAATGTCAAGCAGTGACCGAACGAATATCCGGAGTTTCGATGACCTGGTCCGCACCGGTCTGGCCCAGGGCACACCCCAGCGGTTGCTACTCGTGCTGCTGCGTGCCGAGCCCGAGGGCGATGCCCAGGAGCCGGAGAAGGACGTGATCCACGGTCATGGAACCCTGGCACCGGTCATGGCCACGGATATCGAGCTGACCGACCAGGTGCGGCTGGATGCGTTGGCTGAGGAGGCCGACAGCCTGGGGCATCCCTGGGATCTGATTCTGGTGTCCAGCCTGAGCGGGAAGGGCGGCCGGCTGGCCACCAGTGAAGAGGCCGCTCCCTATCTGCAGGAAATGGCCGAGGCCGTGATGCGGGGCCGTGATCTGTCCCGCTACGCGGTGTTCGATCGTGCCGGCAGCCCGGTGGTCCTGCAGATCGAGGAGCGTCCGCAATGAACGACTGCTGCGGGCCCGGTCTACGTCTGTTGACGGTGCCGGAAGCGCTGGAGCGTATTGTCGCCGCGGTCGGGCCCGCCGAGGGAAGCGAACCGGTACCGCTGGAGCAGTGCCTTGGCCGGGTGCTGGCCGAGGATGTGCATGCGCGGATCGATGTGCCGCCGGCGGCGAATTCCGCCATGGACGGCTACGCGCTGCGTTATGCGGATTTTTCCCCGGGGGTGACGCTGCCGGTCAGCGGCGTGGTGCCGGCGGGGGCGGCGGCGCCCCCACTGGCTGCGGGGAAGGCCGTTCGCATATTCACCGGGGCACCCGTTCCCGCCGGTGCCGATACCGTGGTCATGCAGGAAGTCTGCGAACGTCTGCCAGAGGGCGTGCGACTGCCCGAAGCGATTCGCCAGGGCAGCAATATACGCCGGGCGGGTGAGGATATGACCCAGGGGCAGTGCGTGTTGCGGGCCGGACGGCGGCTGCGCCCCCAGGACCTCGGGCTGGCGGCCACGGCGGGTCACGGCGTGCTGGCCGTGCGGCCCCGTCTGCGCGTTGCGGTACTGGCCACCGGTGACGAACTGGTGGCCCCCGGCGAGCCGCTGGGGCCGGGACAGATCTATGATTCCAACAGCTTCGTTCTTCTGGGCCTGTTGCAGCGGCTCGGTTGCCAGGTCAGCCTGAAAACGGTGGTGGCCGATACCCTGCCCGCCACAAAGCAGGCCCTGCGCGATGCGGCGGCCTGTTCCGAGTTGATCATCACCAGCGGCGGTGTGTCGGTGGGGGATGAGGATCACGTCAAGGGGGCTGTGGAGGCCCTGGGAACCCTGGACCTGTGGCGCATCGCCATCAAACCCGGAAAGCCGGTGGCGCTGGGACGGGTGGGCCAGACGCCGTTCCTGGGATTGCCGGGAAATCCGGTCTCGGTGTTCGTGACCTTCTGCCTGTTCGGCCGGCCCTTGGTGCGGCGGATGCAGGGGGAACAGGAGGTTTCCACGCTGCGTGTGCCGGTGAATGCGGCGTTCGATCTGAAATCGGACGGCCGGACCCGTTACCTGCGGGCCCGGGTGGCGGAGCAGGGCGGGGAGCTGTGGGCGGAGCTGTACGGCCACCAGGGGTCCGGCGTGATGTACTCCACCAGTTGGGCCCACGGTCTGGTGGAGGTGCCCCCGGACCGGGACGTGGTGAAAGGCGATCAGCTCATGTATTTGGCCTATTCGGAGCTGCTGGCCTGAATCCGGACCCCCGAAGCCGCTATGGCCGTGGTCCTTGTCAAGAACGTAAATGCAGCTCAGCGTGCTCGAAGGGCCCGCCCCGCGGGGCTTTGCAGCGTGCCATGGGACTCGTTCAGTGCTTCCCTGACGGCAAACCCGTCGCAGCGGGTTTGCCGCCTGGATGGCCAACGCTTCCCTACCAGCGCTTGTAGGGCAGAAACTTCCCGTTCAGGGTGAGCTTGACCCGGTCTCCCTTCGGGTCGGGGACCTTTTCCACGTCCATGGTGAAATCGATGGCGCTGACGATGCCATCGCCCATCTTCTCCTGGATCACCTCCTTCAGGGTCTCGCCATAGACCATGACCACCTCGTTCAACCGGTACACCAGGGGATCGGTGATCATGGTGGCAGCACGCCGGCCCTTGATGGGGTAGGCCTGTAGCGCCTTCGATACCGTCGACGGAAGCCCCAGCGCCTCGCAGAGCTTGTCCGCCTCCGGCTGAAGCATGCTGTTCTCACCCAGCGCTGCGGAACAGACGAAGACCGGGCTCATGCCGATGGCGGCGCCCAGTTCCTCCCAGCTCATGCCCTTTTCAGTCTTGGCGGCGATAATGGCTTCGCGCATTGCATTCTTGTCCATGATGGTTACCTCGCTGTTGATGAATCGATGTGTTCAGGTCCCGCCGGCGGCTCTACGGCGGGACGGCTCGCCGTCCCCGTCCTCCAGATCACCGCCCACGGCCTTCAGGCGAACCGTCCGGGTCTCGCCGCCCCCGGTGCCGGCCAGTTCCCTGGACCGACGCACCAGGAAGTCCACCAGGTGGTTGCGGATCTGGTAGAAGCGTTCGTGCTTGAACAGGGTTTCCCGCTGACGGGGGCGCGGAATGTCCACCTGGACAGCCTCTGCCACACTGGCATTGGGGCCATTGGTCATGAGCAGGATGCGGTCGGAGAGCAGAATGGCCTCGTCCACGTCATGGGTGATCATGAAGACGGTCTGGCCGGCCTGACTCCAGATGCTGAGCAACTCGTCCTGGATGGTGCCGCGGGTCAGCGCGTCCAGGGCGCCGAAGGGTTCATCCATGAGCAGCATTTTGGGCTCGATGGCAAAGGCCCGGGCGATGCCCACCCGCTGCCGCATGCCGCCGGAGAGCTGGCTGGGCTTGCGGTCCTCGGTGCCCTTGAGGCCGACCATCGCGATGTACTTCATGGCGTGCTCCCGGACCTTTTCCCGGGACCAGCCCGGCCATCGGGATTTCACGGCGAACATGACGTTGGACAGGGCGGATTTCCACGGCAGCAGGCTGTGGTTCTGGAAGATCACCCCGCGATCCAGGCTGGTGCCCCGGATTTCCTTGCCGTCCATGAACACGTAGCCGTCGCTGGCCTGGTCCAGGCCGGCCATGATGTTGAGGATCGTGGACTTGCCACAGCCCGAATGACCGATGACGCAGATGAACTCGCCTTTCTCGATGCTGAAGTTCACCCCCGCGAACACGGTCAATGGTGGTTCCCCCCGGGGGGCGGGGAAGGTCTTTTTCAGGTTCTCGACCTGCAGGAATGGCTTGGTCATTGTTCAGTCTCCCGGGCCGGCATTGGGCCGGCCCTCAGATTCAGTCGGCGTACTGCACGGCGCGGGTGGCCGCAGCCAGCATGCTGTCCAGCACCATGCCCACCACGCCGATCATGAGAATGGAGAAGATCACACTGGTGAGGTCCAGGTTGTTCCACTCGTTCCACACGTAGTAGCCAATACCGGTACCGCCCACGAGCATTTCCGCCGCCACGATCACCAGCCAGGAAATGCCGATGGCGATGCGCATGCCGGTGAGAATCGTCGGCGCCGCGGCGGGCAGAATGACGGTGACGGCGGTCTTCAGGCGTGACAGTTCCAGCGTGCGCGCCACGTTCAACAGGTCCCGCTTCACCGAGGCGACACCGAAAGCCGTGTTCACCAGGATCGGCCAGATGGAGCAGATGAAGATCACGAAGATGGCCGATTTGACGGAGTCCTGGATGATGAACAGGGCCAGCGGCATCCAGGCCAGCGGCGAGATCGGCCGCAGCACCTGGATGTACGGGTTCAGTGCCTTCTGCATCACCGGCGACATCCCCACCACGAAGCCCAGCGGCACCGCCACCAGTACCGCCAGCCCGTAGCCGGTGAGCACGCGGCCCACCGAGTACAGCAACTGCGTGCCGATGCCCTTGTCATTGGTGCCCCGGTCGTAGAACGGATCGGACAGTTCGGTGATGGCGTGGGAGATGATCGCCGAGGGGGCCGGGATGCCGCTATCGTCCGGCTGTGCCCCGCCGGTGAGCATCTCGTACTCGCTCATCTCGCCGGTGGCAGCGCCGGGCCCGGTGTAGACCGATGCCTCCCAGACAATCAGCAGGCCTGCCAGCATGAGCGCGCTGACGATGGCTGCCTTGAGGTTGATGTTGGTGACCATGGCTCAGGCCCTCCCGATGGCGAAGCTTTTCACGTAGTCCTCGGCCTGTGCGGGATCAAACTCCTTGCCCATGATCATGTGGCTCTTGTACGTGACCTCCGGCGGCTCATAGCCCAGCTCCCGCATGAGCTGTCCGCATTCCGTGGCCAGATAGACCTCCTCGGCAATACCCCGGTAGTCCACATCCCCGTCCACGTATCCCCAGCGTTTCATCTGGGTGAGAATCCAGACCGCCATGGAATGCCAGGGGAAGGGGTCGAAATCGATGCGGTGCGGATCTTCCTTGACGTTGCCCAGGCCATCGGCGTAGCGCCCCGTGAGCACCTGCTGTATCACGGGGACGGGCTGGTTCAGGTAGTTGCGCGGGGCGATCGCTTCCGAGATCTCCACGCGATTCTCCTGTTTTGATGCGTAGTGGGTGGCCTCCACGATGGCCTTGAACAGGGCACCGAAGGCGTTCGGGTACTCCTGGGCGAAGGCGCGACTGGTGGCGAAGGCGCAGCAGGGGTGGCCGTCCCAGAGTTCCTTGGTCAGCAAGTGGATGAAACCCACGTTGTCCCAGACGGCGCGCTGGTTGAACGGATCCGGTGCCAGATAGCCGTCCACGTTGCCGGCGCGCAGATTGGCCACCATCTCCGGAGGCGGCAGTACGCGGATCTGGATGTCCCGATCCGGGTCCAGCCCGTGTTCCGCCACGTAGTAGCGCAACAGGAAGTTGTGCATGGAGTAATCGAATGGGACCGCGAAACGGAACCCCTTCCAGTCCCTGGGGTCCCGTTTGTCCTTGTGTCGGTTGTGCAGTGTGATGGCCTGACCGTTGATATTCTCAACCGCCGGCATGATGAACGGGGTGGAACCGGAGCCCACACCCATGGTCATGGCCAGCGGCATGGGGGTGAGCATATGGGATGCGTCGTACTCGCGATTGAGCGACATGTCCCGCGCCACCGCCCAGCCAGCGGTTTTCACCACCTCCACGTTGAGACCGTGCCGGGCATAAAAGCCCATGGGGTGTGCCATGATGATCGGCGTGGCGCAGGTGATGGGGACAAAACCCACCCGCAGATCGGTTTTCTCCGGTTTCCCCAGCTCATCCTTCAGCAGCGCCTTGGCGGCATCCATGGGGAACACGGACGCCAGGGCGGCGGCGAAGGTGCCGCCGCCAATCAGCTTCATGAAGCGGCGCCGGCTGGCGTCGTGACCATTGAACAGTGCCCGGACCACGGCGCTCTCGATGGCCCGGTCCATCATGGCCTCCTGGTCCAGGGAGGCGGCCGGTGCGTTGTCCGTCCCCTGGCGCCCGTTGGAATGACAGCCGCTACAGCCGCATCCCGCACCATGGCTGAGATCGGATTCGGGCTGATAGGGATCACTCAAGGATTTGCTGCTCATGGTATGCCCTCCGGCGGTTGTTTCCCCTGCGTGAAACGAAAAAGGGCGCCAGGTCGACCGTGGTCGACGGGACGCCCTTGCCTTGTTCCGGTTGCCCGGCGCCGTCCTCCCGTCATTGGGCATCGCATGTGCGATCCACGGCGCCTTCGCTATCAAGTGATATGCACACTCTGTGCCAGGTCTGTATTGTTTTTTAGTTCAGTTTGTTACGGTTCATTGATGGCGTTGACGGCGGGAATGGCCCCGGCGGGTGCCCGGTATTGGTGCATCAGGTGCACCACCGGGGCGCGCATACCTCAGCGCTTCCTGATTTCATCCGTAGCGCCGCAATACCCGCCGGGCCACGCTTGCCAGGCGGGTGCTGTGATCCATGGCGGTTTTTCTCAGGATGTCGTGGGCGTCCTGTTCCGACAGGCCATGCCGTTCCATCAGCAGACATTTCGCGCGTTCCACCAGCTTCTGTTCCTGCAGACGTTCCCGGGCCTTGGCCAACTGCTGTTGCAGCGCCCGGTACTGGGCGAACTGGGCGATGGCCACCTGGATGATGGAACGGACGCCGTCCGGCGAGAGACCCTGAACCACGTAGGCGCTGATGCCCGCCTTCATGGCGGTTTTCAGCATATCCGGGTTCCGGTGTTCGCCCAGCATCACGATGGGCTTGGGGTACTGCTGGCCAGCGGTACCAAGATGTTCCAGCGTATCCCGCTTGGCGGAATCCGCCTCGACGATCACCACGTCCGGCTGCGTGTCCTGTACGAGTTGATACAGGTCGTCCATACCCTGCACGGTGACAACCACCTCGTAGCCGGCGTCGTCCAGGGCGTCCTGGAGCCAGCGGGCCCGTTCCGCGCGATCGTCCACCAGCATGATGCGTGTTGCCATGGTATCGTTCCCGGCTTTCGCTCCCATTCCGTACCAATGGGTTGCAAAACCGGTGCCGCGCGGGTCGTTCCCCGCGCCGTACGGGCCCGGACACATTCTGTACCGTGCCATGGGCATGGTGTCCGCGCCCGGTCGGGGGTGCATTCATGCGATGATTGCACCAGTCAGGTGCGTTGAGACGGAACAACGGGGACTCAGGGGGCTGCCGTGAAGCCAGTCGTAACCTCGAGCGCGGTGGTCACCCGGCCGGTGGCGTGGAGTCTGCTGGCCGTGGTGATTGTCTTGTGGGGCGCCAACTGGCCGGTCATGAAATACGGGCTGGGGTATATCAGTCCGCTGTGGTTCGCCGCCACCCGCATGCTGCTTGGTGCGCTGACCATGGCGCTGGTCGCCGCTGCGCTCGGAAAACTGGAGTTCCCGCGCCGCGGCGACTGGCCCGTGGTGTTGTCCGTTGGGCTTCTGCAGATGGCCGCCTTTCTCGGACTGGTCACGGTTGCATTACAGTACGTGCCGGCGGGCCGTTCGGCGATTCTGGCGTACACCACATCCCTGTGGGTGGTCCCCCTGGCCATGCTGCTCCTGGGCGAGCGCGTTGATGCGCGGAAGCTGGCGGGGTTTCTGCTCGGTCTGCTGGGCGTGCTGGTCATGTTCAACCCGTTCGGTTTCGACTGGAGTGACCCCCAGGTGATCATTGGCAACGGCCTGCTCCTGGTGGCGGCGTTCTGCTGGGCCCTGCTGATCATTCAGGTCCGCGGCACGCCCATGCAGGGCTCACCCTTGTCGCTGGCGCCGTGGCAGTTTCTGGTGGCCAGCATGGTCTTGGTGCCGGTGGCCGTCGTCATGGAGGGTTCCGGCCACTGGCACTGGGGCGTTGAACTGGCATGGGTGCTGCTCTATAACGGCCCGCTGGCCACCGCCCTGTGTTTCTGGGCCATGATCTCCATCACCCGGGCGTTGCCGGCCTCCACCACCTCGGTGGCATCCCTGGGTGTTCCCGTATTCGGCCTGCTGGCGTCCGCAGTGGCACTGGCCGAGCCACTGACCCTGACCAATTCGGTGGGGCTGGTGCTGATCCTGGTCGGCCTGCTCAACCTCACGCTGGCGGATCGTGCCGGGCAAGCGCCCACCGAACCGGTTGTTTCACGGGTTAAGGAATAAGGTTAAAACCAACCGTTATTGGTGAACCGGTATCACCTGTCGTTAAGTTACCAAGTTCCGGAAAAACAACGAATCGCAGCGGCGGGCGCGACGTGGCAGGGAGGTACGGCGTCCCGCGTCCAACAGGATGGTGGAGCAGGAAAGATGATCAACATCATGCAGAATACCACGCGTTACCTGACACCGGGTCTGCTGTTGCTGGCCGGCCTGGTGTTCTCCAGCGCCCAGGCCGAGGAGATCAGCTACGATCATGCCGCCATGCTGGCGGGGAGCTGCTTCAACTGTCATGGAACCGACGGCCGGTACGGTGAGGACAGCATCCCGTCCATTGCCGGCAACTCCAGAGAGGTACTGCTGGCCCAGCTGCAGGCCTTCAAGCGGGATGAGACACCGGACACCACGGTGATGAACCGCATCGCCAAGGGTTACAGCGAGGCCGAGCTGAAAGCACTGGCCGACTATTTTTCGTCCATCAGGGACTAGGGGGCTGCAATGAAGACCTTCATCACCAGTCGGCGCGAGACACTCAAGCTGCTGGGCGCCACGGGAACGGTAGCCGCACTGGGGGCGTGGTCCATTCCCGCCCGGTCCAACGGGAACGCCGGCCACGTCGTGGTGGTGGGCGGCGGTTTCGGCGGCGCCACAGCGGCCAAGTACCTGAAACGCTACAACCCGTCCCTGAACGTGACGCTGGTGGAGCCGGTGGAACGTTTCTACACCTGCCCGTTCACCAATCTCTATCTGGGCGGTTTGCGCACGTTCGAGTCAGTGGGCCATGACTACGAAGAACTCAAGCGCCGTTACGGCGTGAACGTGATCCACACCACGGCGCAGGATATCGACGGCGCCAACCACACGGTGCGGCTTGGCGACGGTTCCACGCTGCGCTACGACCGGTTGGTGCTTTCCCCTGGGGTCGACATCCGCTGGGATGCACTGGCGGGATATGACGAGGCGGCCGCGGGAAAGGCGCCCCATGCCTGGAAGGCCGGCGACCAGACACGGCTGTTACGGCGTCAGTTGGAAGCCATGGAGGACGGCGGCCTGTTCGTGCTGTCCGCACCGGACAATCCTTATCGCTGTCCGCCGGGGCCCTACGAAAGGGTCAGCATGGTGGCGCATTACTTCAAGAACCACAAACCCCGGTCCAAGGTGCTGCTGCTGGATTCCAAGGACGCCTTCTCCAAGCAGGGGCTGTTCATGGACGGCTGGGAGCAGGTCTACGGCAACATGATCGAATGGGTCAGCCTGTCCAATGACGGCCGTGTGGTTCGGGTCGATGCGGACCGACTCGAGGTGGAGACGGAGTTCGGCGAGCGGCACCAGGCCTCGGTGCTGAACGTGGTGCCGCCGCAGAAGGCCGGTTGGATCGCGGATCGTGCCGGTGTCACCGATCAGTCCGGATGGGTGCCGGTGAAGCCGGAAACCTTTGAGTCCGCCCAGGTCCGGGATATCTATGTGGTCGGCGACGCCACCGTGGCGGCACCCATGCCGAAATCCGGTTTCTGTGCCAACGCCCAGGCCAAGGTCGCGGCGATGGCCATCGTGAGTTCCCTGGCCGAACGCCCAATGCCGCCGGCCTCCTGGGCCAATACCTGCTACAGTCTCATTGCGCCGGATTACGGCATTTCCGTGGCCGGTGTCTACAGCGTGCAGGACGGTGCTATCGCAGAGGTGGAGGGCTCCGGCGGGATCAGTCCGCGGGATGTCGGTGCCGACTTCCGTCGGCGCGAGGCCAGGCATGCGGTTGGCTGGTACAATGCCATCTGCCAGGACACCTGGGGAACGCAACCCGCCTGACGATGCGAGACGACAGTTTCGGTTCCGCTGAACGGGGGACGTGGGTATGAGTCACGTTTCCCAGGTGTTGTGGGCTGCGCTGGCCGTGGGCCTGGTATTCGGCGTCGTGGGGCAGCGTACCCGGTTCTGCCTCACCGGCGGGCTGCGGGACTGGTTGCTGGACGGGGACGGCCGCAGGATCCGGGCTTTCGCTCTGGCCGCCGCCGTTGCGGTGGCGGGGGCCCAGACGCTGGAGCTGACCGGGGTGGTGGGTCTCGGCCGTTCGCTGTATCTGCAGCCCCAGTTCTCCTGGTTGCTCTTTCTGTTTGGCGGAGCCCTGTTCGGCTACGGCATGATACTGGCCAATGGCTGCGGGGCGCGCTCGCTGGTGCTGCTGGGCAGCGGAAATCTGCGGTCTTTCGTGGTCCTGCTCTGTCTGGGCATGGGGGCGTACATGGTGCTTTCCGGGCTGCTGGCGCCGCTGCGCCTCTGGCTCGCGGGCCTGACATCCGTGGCGCCGGGGGTTGCGCCGCCTTCGCTGCACGGCCTGTTCGCCCAGGGGCTGTCCAGCGGCGTCGCACGTGGACTGGCGGCGTCGGTTGTGGTTCTGCCACTTCTGCTGTTCGCCGTGGGCAACCGCGCTTTCCGGGGTTCGGTGCGTGACTGGCTGGGCGGCCTGATGATCGGGGCACTGATACCGGCTGGCTGGTTCGTGACGGGCTGGCTCGGAGCGGATGACTTCGAACCGGTGCGATTGGTTTCGCTGACCTTCGTCGCCCCCATCGGGGACAGCATGCAGTACGTGATGCTGTCCACCGGAACAGCGCTGGATTTCGGCGTGGTGGTGGTTGCCGGCGTGCTGGCCGGGGCGCTGCTGGCGTCGGTGCTGAGCGGGAATTTCCGCCTTGAGGGGTTCACGACGCCGCAACGGATGCTCCGGTCCATGGCCGGCGGCTTGTTGATGGGCGTCGGCGGTGGCCTGGCCCTGGGATGTTCCATCGGCCAGGGACTCACCGGCTTGTCCACACTGGCCCTGGGGTCGTTTCTGGCGGTGGCGGGGATCCTTCTCGGGGCGGTACTGGGCCTCCGTGGGCCTCTGCGCCTGCCTTCACTCTGAAACCATTTCAATTTGAACTTGTCTTTCTGGTACGAAGCAATGCCACTGACACGGGTAATATGATGATTCAGTCCGTTCTTCCTGATCACGACGCCGGCCGCCGCGGGTTCCTGCGCCGGGGCGGCGCTCTGGTCGCCGCCGGAGGCCTGTTGGTTCTGGTGCCGGGACTGGTGCTGGCACGTGAACCCTGGGAGCGGCTGGAGGCGGCCAGGGACGTGATTGGTGAGCGGACGCCCCGGAGCGACGGGATTCGCCTGGAACTGCCGCTGGTGTCAGAGGATGGATCCTCCGTTCCCCTCACGGTATCGGTGGACAGTCCCATGGCAGCGGATGACCATGTGGAGTCCATCTATCTGTTTGCCTCGGGTAATCCGAATCCGGAAATCGCCGAATTCCGCTTCAGTCCCCGGTCCGGCAGGGCCAAGGTGGCCACCCGGGTGCGGTTGAACGAGTCCCAGGCCGTGATTGCGGTGGCGCGCACCAGTGGAGGTGAGATTCTGGCCACCTCCCGGGATGTCCGCGTCACGGTCAGCGGCTGCCTGACCCGTAACGACGACGCCGATGTGGCTCCGATGCAGCAGCCCCGGGTCAGGGTTTCCACCAATGCCAACGGAGACGGGCCGGCGGAGGTGTTGACACTGATCAACCATCCGATGGAGACCGGGCTGCGGGAGGGCAATGACGGCCAGCCTGTTCCCCGCCGGATCATCGAGCATTTCCGCGCGGAACTGGATGACCAGCCGGTGTTCGAGGCACGGTTGTTTCAGGCCGTATCGGCCAATCCGTTTCTCCGCTTCTATCTGGCGCCCGAGGCGGGGGAGCTGCGCTTCACCTGGACCGAGGACACCGGCGAAACCGCGGCGCTGTCGGAAGTGCTGGATCCGGCCTGAGTGGCGGGCGGTGGGTGAGACCGGGCCCAACCGGCGCCGCGGGGATCAGTGGCGGACCAACACCACCGGACAACGGGCGCCGTGTAGCACCCGCTGCGACACGCTGCCCAGCAAGGCTTCACGCACGCGCCCCAGGCCTCGGGGGCCGATGATGATCATCGGGTTTTCCTGCTTGCTGGCGTATTCCAGGATTTCCTCCGCCGGGTCTCCGCTCAGCTTCACGGTCACCGCATCATTGGCCGTCTCTCCCATTGCCGCCTTTCCGACCCGGAACGCCTCCTTGGCAGCCTGATCCCACAGGCTGCGGAAGGTCTTTTCGTCGAAACGCTCCACGCCCACCATGTGCGGCGAGGCCCCGGGCAGGCCGATCAGCTCCAAGGGTGTGCTGGGAAACGCATGAACCAGATGAATCCGGGCACCGGTCGCATTGGCCAGGTAGGCCGCGTATTCCGCAGCGCGGGCCGCGTGCGGTGAACCATCACAGGCGACGATCAGCGTATTCACGGATACCATGGGTGTTTATCTCCTTGCCACCCCCTGGGTGGCTTGTCCATGCGTGGCGGTACCGCTCGGCCCCTATCTTACGCAGCTTCCGATGAGGATTGCCATGCTCCTGCGCCCGGCCGGTATCCGGTGCTGCCGGCGGGTTGGGAGCCGGGAGGGGCAGGTACTGACAGATCGGACTCGCACGCTGCGCTCACTGGACTATGCTGCAAATGAGGGGCAATGCTCAGAGGCGGGAGATGATCACCAGAAATGCGAGTATCCGGCACCTGAACCCCGAGGAGAGCGTGGACTTCGTCAACGATCGGGGCAAGCCTGTGGAGTTGGTGCTGAGGACCGAGTTCGGTACCACGATGCGGCTGATCGTGCCCATGGGGAGCCGGGTGCAGTGCCTGATGGGGCGGGAGCGCGGCGCGCTCTACCTGCTGGATGTGGAAGGGGCTTCCGGGCCGTTCCGGGTGGTTCCCCGTGAACAGCGTACCGGCAGCGAATGACGTCCCATTTGATAGGTCCCGACAGGTGAGTATCAGCGGATTTCCATGTGAAGTTCGATGCTGCGCAGGAGCTGCTGACGATCGATCCAGCCGATCACGCGACCGCCGTCGGTTACCGGGACCTGATTCAGGTCCTGCTGGGACATGAGCTGAAGGACGGCGTGGGCACCCGTGTCTGCGTCCACCTGTACCAGACGATCCAGTCCGGTCATCACCTCGTCCACCCGGACCTGCGACCACTGCTCCTGGGGTATTCTGCGCGCATCGCTGAGACTGATCAGCCCCAGCGGTGTGTCCCCGTCCCCCACCAGGCAGGCGCGCCGACCCGTGGGCAGAACCTGGGATTGGATCCAGTCGTGCAGCGTCCGATCCGGCGCGACCCGGGGAATGTCCGGATTCGCCAGATCCCGCGCCCGCACGCCGGATAGCCGGTGCTGCATATCGAAGGCCCGGCCCTGGCCTTCGGCCATGTTCAGCAGGAACCAGGCGATCAGCGTCATCCACAGCCCGCCGATCACGTTGCCCAGCAGCAGAATGTTCAGCAAGGCCAGCATGAACAATGCGTAGGCCACCAGGCGCCCGCCGGCCACGGCGGCCCGCATACCCTTGCGGGCGTCTCCGGTGATCTTCCAGATCAGAGCGCGAAACACGCGCCCGCCATCCAGGGGGAAACCGGGTATCAGGTTGAACACCGCAACCACCAGGTTGATCAGCGCCAGCCAACCCAGGGCGACGGTCAGCGGTTCGTACAGGCCGGCGGTGACCAGGCCGAGCAGGCCGAAACCCGCCGCCAGGCCCAGGCTGACCAGGGGGCCGGCGATGGCGATCCAGAATTCGTCGTTGGGCCGTTGGCTGTCGCCGCCCATCTGCGCAACGCCGCCGAAGATGAACAGCGTGATCGCGTGCACGGGGATGCCGCGCCGGATGGCCACCAGGCTGTGTCCCAGCTCGTGGGCCAGGATCGACGCGAAGAAGACCAGGACGGTGAGCAGCGCGGTGGCGACGGCGACCCCCAGCGGCCAGTCCGGAAACTGTTGCAGCAGTCCGGTGGTCATGCCGAACAGAAACAGGACGAAGATGATCAGCCAGCTGATGTGCAGCTCGATGCGGATTCCGTGCAGATGCCCCATCAGCAGGACAGACTTGAACATAGCGCGGGTTGCTCCGGTGACTGGACGGTGTGTTCAGGATCATATTCCGTGCAGAGCCATCCTACCTGTCCGGCGCGAATACTTCAGCGCTTCCCTTTCCCTGGAGGGAGAAAATCCAGCGGAAGCTATCATTTCACGCATAAACTTGTGGAACGGGGGGCAAAGCGCCTAGTCTTTATGCCCGGTCCGGACGCGTCGAGGTGGGCATGTTGGGTATGGAGGATCAGGTGGTTCCCGAGTCGGTCGGGCTTTGTGCCCGCCGCCTGGAAAGGGTGTCCGCGTGGATGGAGGAGCAGGTGGCGCGGGAGCGGCTGCCCGGCCTGTGTACGCTGATCTGGCGCCGGGGTGGGGTGGCCTTCCTGGAATGCCGCGGTTACCGGGACGTGGAGCGTGCACAGCCGGTCACTGCCGATACCGTGTTCCGTATCTACTCCATGACCAAGCCAGTGACCAGCGTTGCCCTCATGATGCTCTACGAGGAGGGCCGTTTTCAGCTGGATGACCCTGTGGCCCGCTATATCCCCGCCTTTCGGGATATGCAGGTGATGGCCGGGGTGGACGTGGGAAAGCCGCGGCTGGTCCCCGCCGACTCGCTGATCACCATCCGCCAACTGCTCACCCATACCAGTGGCCTGACCTACGGCTTCATGCATGCCAATCCGGTGGATGCCCTGTACCGGGAACATGCGGTGGATTTCGCCCGCCGTCACGAGACGCTGGCGGAACTCGTGGAGCGCCTGACGGCGTTGCCGTTGATTGCCCAGCCGGGGACGGCGTGGAATTACAGCGTGGCGACGGATGTGCTGGGGCACCTGGTGGAGGTGCTCTCCGGGGAACATCTCGCGGACTTCTTCCGGCGCCGGATCCTGGAGCCTTTGGGCATGCAGGACACGGATTTCTCTGTTCAGGCGCGCGGCCGTGACCGGTTTGCCGCCTTGTACGGGCCGCGCGGAGGCATGGGGCTCTCGGATGTGAATACCATGCGATCCCCCGCCGAACTGCCGCCGGAGCGCCCCGGAGGCCTGACCCTGCTGGAGGGCGCGCTGGACAGTCCGTTCCTGCACCCGGCCCGCGCCTGTTCCGGTGGTGGCGGTCTGGTGGGTACCGTTGGCGACTACCTGCGCTTCTGCCGCATGCTGCTCAACGGTGGTGCGCTTGACGGTGAGCGACTGCTGGGCCCCCGAACCGTGGCTTTCATGACCCGCAACCACCTGGGGGGCGATATGGCCTCCATGGGTCAACCACGTTTCAGCGAGGCCAGTTTCGAGGGCATCGGCTTCGGCCTGGGATTTTCGGTCACCCTGGATCCGGTGCGGGCGCAGATCCTCGGTTCCGCGGGAGAATATGGCTGGGGCGGCGCGGCCAGTACGGCCTTCTGGATCGATCCCCAGGAAGAGATGATCGTGATCCTGATGACGCAGTTGCTGCCGTCCAGCACCTATCCGCTGCGGCGGGAGCTGCGCACCCTTGGCTATCAGGCGGTGCTCGACTAGGGCGTGGCAACACGTTCTGAGGAATCACTAACAGACAGGGCCGGCGCCGCCGGTCAACACCAGCAAGCAACCCGGAGGAGTAACCGGCATGGATTTTCAGCATTCAGCGCCCGTGCAGGAATTGCAGCAACGCCTGACCGCGTTCATGGAAGAACACGTCTACCCCAATGAACACGTCTTCCAGGAACAGGTGCAGGCCCAGCGCTGGAAGTCGCCACCCGTGCTCGAGGAGCTCAAGGCAAAGGCCCGGGACGCCGGTCTGTGGAACCTGTTTATGCCGGATCCCGCCTACGGTCCCGGGCTGAGCAACCTGGAATACGCCCCATTGGCGGAGATCATGGGCCGCGTGTTCTGGGCAGCGGAGGTGTTCAACTGCAATGCGCCGGATACCGGAAACATGGAGGTGTTCGTCAAGTACGGCACGGCGGAGCAGAAGGAGCGCTGGCTCAAGCCGCTGCTGGAAGGGAAAATCCGTTCGGCCTTCGCAATGACCGAGCCCGCGGTGGCGTCCAGCGATGCCACCAACGTGGAAACGCGGATTGAACGTGACGGCGACCACTACGTGATCAACGGGCGCAAGTGGTTCATCACCAATGCCATGCACGAGCGTTGCGAGATATTCATCGTCATGGGCAAGTCTGATCCGGATAACCCGAACCGGCACCTGCAGCAGACCCAGATCCTGGTGCCCAGGGATGCGTCCGGTCTCCGGGTGGTGCGTCCCCTGAGCACCTTCGGCTATTTCGAGGAGCCGGGCGGTCATGCCGAGGTGGTGTTCGAGAACGTGCGGGTACCGAAGGAAAATCTGCTGTTGGGCGAGGGCCGGGGTTTCGAGGTGGCCCAGGGCCGGCTCGGGCCGGGGCGTATCCATCATTGCATGCGCCTGATCGGTGCCGCCCAGCGCGGCCTGGAAGCGGCCTGCCAGCGCGTTGAACAGCGGCACGTCTTCGGCGGAAAGCTGAGTCAGCAGGGATCCGTGCGGGAATCCATCGCGCAGATGGCTTCCAAGGTGGAGATGGCGCGGCTTCTCACCTTGAAGGCAGCGGACAAGATGGATCGCGTGGGGACCAAGGAGGCCCGGGATCTGATCGCCATGGCCAAGATCATGGTGCCGCAACTGGCCCAGGAGGTGCTGGACATGGCCATCCAGATGCACGGCGCCGGTGGCCTCACCGCCGATTACTTCATGGCCGAGGCGTACAACTACGCCCGCTGGTGCCGGATGGCGGACGGTCCGGACCAGGTGCACATGATGGCCCTGGGCAAGCAGGTCATCCGGCAATACGCGCTGTGATAGGCTGCCCTGACGACAAAGGAGACGGACAGGCATGAATGAGTCAGTGGATCAGCTGGATACCGGCCGACTGCAGCCCTATCTGGCGGAGCGGATCGACGGCTTCGGGCGGATCACCGAGAGCCGCAAGTTCGCGGGGGGGCAGTCCAACCCCACGTTCCTGATCACCGCGGATGACGGGCGGCGCTATGTGCTCCGGCGCAAGCCGCCGGGTCAGTTGCTGAAGTCCGCCCACGCCGTGGATCGGGAGTATCGGGTCATGCACGCTCTGCGGCACACCGATGTGCCGGTGCCGCGTACCTTCCTGCTCTGCGAGGATGAGGACATCATCGGCTCCGTGTTCTACGTGATGGAATTCGTGGAGGGGCGCATCTTCTGGAACGGTGCCCTGCCCGATGCCACGCCGGAGGAGCGGGGGGCCATGTACCGGGAGATGGCCCGTGTACTGGCCGCCATCCACAGCGTGGATCTGGAGCGTACCGGTCTCTCCGGTTTCGGACGGCCCGGCAATTACTTCGCCCGTCAGCTCAGCCGCTGGAGCAAGCAGTACTATGCTTCGGAGACGGAAAAAAACCCGGCCATGGATCGTCTGATCGCCTGGCTGGAGCAGAATATCCCCGAGGACGACGGCCGGGTTTCCCTGATCCACGGTGATTACCGGATCGACAATCTGATCTTTCATCCACAGGAACCCCGTGTGCTGGCGGTGCTGGACTGGGAGCTCTCGACGCTGGGGCATCCCTGGGCGGATCTGGCCTACCAGTGCATGCAATTGCGCCTGCCCCAGGATGCGGCCATCCCCGGCCTGGGTGATCTGGATCGGGAGGCGCTGGGCATTCCCACGGAGGAGGCCTTCGTGGCGGAGTACTGCCGCCGCATGGGTATCGACGGGATTCCCGACTGGAACGTCTACATCGTGTTCAACTATTTCCGGCTGGCGGCCATTCTCCAGGGCATTCTCAAACGTGCCCTGGACGGTAATGCCTCCAGTGACCAGGCTTTCGACTACGGCCGTATGGCGAAGCCCATCAGCGAGATGGCGGTCAAACTGATCTGAGTGAGGAGAGCATGAATCCGACGTTGTTCGATATGAACGGGCGCGTGGCGCTGGTGACCGGGGCCTCCAGCGGCCTGGGTGCCCATTTCGCACGGGTGCTGGCTGATGCCGGTGCCAGGGTGGTGGCGGCCGCCCGCCGCACCGAGCGCCTGCGGGAGCTGGTGGATGGAATCCGCCAGGCCGGCGGCGAGGCCGTGGCCGTGACCATGGATGTGACCGACGGGGACAGTGTCAAGGCGGGTTTCGATGCCGCCGAGCAGGCCTTTGGGACAGTCGACGTGGTGATCAACAACGCCGGTGTTGCCGATGCCCGGCTGTTTCTCACGACGGACGAGGAGAGCTGGGATTTCGTCGTCGACACCAATCTCAAGGCCGCCTGGCGGGTGGCCCACGAGGGCGCCGCCCGCATGGTGGAGGCGAAGCTGCCCGGGAGCATTGTCAACGTCGCGTCCATGCTTGGGCTTGGTGTTCAGGTGGGGCAGAGTCTGTACGCCACCTCCAAGGCCGGCGTGGTGCAGTTGACCAAATCCATGGCCCTGGAACTGATGCGCTATGACATCCGGGTGAACGCCCTGTGTCCGGGCTATTTCGAGACCGAGATGAATCGGGACTATTTTGCCAGCGAGAAGGGGCAGGCCTATATCCGGAGCAGCATTCCCAGTCGCCGGCTGGGTCAGTTGCCGGAGCTGTCCGGGCCGTTGCTGCTGCTGGCTTCCGGTGCCGGCTCCTTTGTCAATGGTGTGGCGCTGCCCGTGGATGGCGGGCACCTGGTGCATTCACTCTGATACCCTCCGCCCGCCCGGGGGGGCCCGCGCCGGCCCGGGGCGCCCGGGGCCCCGGGGGTCCCCCCCGGCGGGGGG